>VGDM01000047.1 GCA_016869715.1 Alphaproteobacteria bacterium | reverse complement strand
CCCCGCCGATGCCTATTTCGGCTGGGGGCAGGCCATCCTGCTGGACCGTGTGCGCATCAAGCGCAGAACCATCCAGCACCGCCGCTTGATGCATCACCAAAAGGCAGCCTAACCTTAAACCCAGATGAGCCAGATGCTCCGGCACAAAGACCGCCAATTGGTCTCAAATGATTTGACGACGGACAGCTGGCTTTGTCGAGAACCTTGGTGTAACATCTCAAAGTCAATGTTTGAGCTGAGGCGCGTTGAAAACGTCTAATGAACCATTTTGTTGCGGCAAGATTAAGTGAAGGCCTATCTGCAAACTGAGGTCTACCTAGCGAGGAGGGAACTTTGTCACATCGAATGACCCGCCGTGGTTTTGGCGCGGCTATGGTGGCGACAGCCGGCGTGGCTGAAGCGCAGGCACCATGGAATCCAACGCGGCCTATCAGCATTGTCGTTCCCTTCCCGCCCGGCGGTTCAACCGATGTCACGGCGCGCATGGTAGCGGAGCGGATGGCCTCATTGCTTGGGCAGAATTTGGTGATTGATAATCGCCCGGGGGCACAAACGGTTATTGGCGCCGAAGTGGTCGCGCGCTCAGCGCCGGATGGGCACACAATGCTGATGTCATCCGGCACGACGCTTACCATTAATCCGATCATTGGCCGTAACCTGCCCTATAAGCCCGAGGATTTTGCGCCAATCATTCATGTTGCCACGCTCCCTTTTTGTATCGCCGTGAAGCCGGGCATTCCCGATACGCTTGAAGGCTTCATAGCCCATGTGCGTGCCAATCCCGGCAAGGTGACTTGGGGGCATAATGGTCGCGGTTCCTTCAATCACATCGCGGGAGAACTCATTCGAGATCGGCTGCAATTGGATTGGAACGATATTGGCTATCGCGGTGACGCACATCAGATGAATGATTTGCTGGCCGGCACGCTCGATTCCATTCTGGTTGGCGGTGCGACTGGCTTGCAAGTTGCACGATCAGGTCGTGCGAAGATCATTGGTTGGACAGGTGAAGCGCGACTACCAAACCTGCCCGAACAGCCGACCTTCCATGAGAATTGGCCAGGGCTCGTTGCGGTAACCTGGTTCGGTCTTCTGGCACCTGCCCGCACGCCGCCTGCTGCAATCGCGCGGCTAAACGCAGCGGGTGCGACTGCAGTGGCGGATGCAACGGTACGCGAGCGTTTGCTCAATGAAGGCATTTTGACAGCGGGTGGCACGCCGGCTGAATTTCAGGCGTTTTTGGGCCGGGAACAAGAACGATGGGCGCCGCTGCTCAGGCGCTTGAATATCGAACTATAGAATTGCCGCCGGTATTACCCCTAAGAGCCCGTCCGAAAACACTTTGCGTCGCCTGAGTTAGACGTGGTTCTCTCATGTTATTTCGATTCGCGGGCGTGTCTTATCCCCCTAAAGTTGAGGCACTATTGTTGTGTCATAGGGGAGGGTGTTGGATGGCTCGGAAGCGCTATTTGGATGAGGATTGTCTGAAGATTTTACGTCAGGTTGAGCTTGATTTGGCTGGCGGTGCGGGGAGCAAACGCGCTCGACATCGCTAGTGTCAGGCCGAAAATATGGGTTGCAGTTTGCACTATAACAAAAAGAATTCAATGACTTGGGTGCAAACTTAGGTCCTTCAGGTGTGCACTTGGATTTCCGCTCTTGGACGGGTTCGAGCAAATATAATACTGACTAAGTCCCTGATCTTATGGCCTAAGCCGACAGGTCGACCTGAGTGCTCGTCGATAAATCAAACAACAGAAATCACGCATTGCCCCCATCAACCGACAGCACTTGCCCGGTCACCCAGCCCGCATAAGGGCTCGCAAGGAACATCACCGCATTGGCGATATCGTCAACCACTCCAAGCCGGCGCATAGCCAGCCTCCCGATCAGCGCCTTCTGCCCATCTTCGCCATAGCTTTCGAATTGCTTGATGCTGGAGGGATTGGAAAGCACGAAGCCAGGCGCGACGGAATTCACCGTAATGCCGTATGGCCCGAATTCGCGCGCCAATTGGCGCGTCAGCCCGACAAGACCATGCTTCGCCGAACCATAGGCCTGAATGCCGGTGAGGCTTGCCTTCAGCCCAGCACCGGAACTGATGGTAACGATGCGCCCCTTGCTTGCCTTCTTCATGCCAGGTGCGGCGGCGCGCGCAAGTGCAAAGGCGGCATGCAAATTGATGTCAATGATTGCGTGCCAATCCTCATCGCTAATGGCCTCGATCGGGCGCATCACCTGGCCGCGCACTCCGCCGGCATTGGAAATCAGAATTTCAATGGGACCGCCGATAGTATCTTCAATGCGCTTGATCCAGCCCGCAGCAGCGCCCTTCGCGGTCAGGTCAAAGGCATCGGTGGTGATGGCCCCCGGCGCCTTGGCGGTTTCCGCCAATTCAGCGGCGGAAAGATCGCAGGCAAAGACTTTAGCGCCGAGTGCTGCGAAGCCCCGCGCAATGGCCTGACCAAAACCATGCCCGGCACCCGTGACTGCAACGGTGACATTGTCAAAACGGATATCCATGGAGCGGTTTTCCTATTTGGTTGGGTGGAAGGCGGTGCGCTTCACACCATTCAATTCGCGGAGCAGCGCAACCCAGGCGGCGAAGCCTTCCGCAGTGGAAGCCTCGCGCCAATTTTCATTGGGGGCGTGAAAATCCTCATCTGCCGTCGCGAAAGAAAACATGATGGTATCAATACCCGCGACATTGCGCGCAATATCCGCCAGCGGCAGCGTCGCACCCATGCGAACTCTGAGCGGCTTTCGGCCCGTGGTGCGTTCCAGCGCAGCCTCTGCCGCCAGCAGTATGGGATGCGAGGCGGGCAGCGAATAGGCGTAAGTGCCATCACGCGTATGATTGATGGAAAGCTCAACGCCCTTGGGGCAATGTGCGCGCAAATGCCGCGCCACGGCCTCACGCGCCTCCATTGGGGCCTGTCCCGGTATCAGGCGCATGGAAAGCTTGGCATGGGCTAAAGCAGGAATGACGGTCTTGCCGCCCGCACCAGTATAGCCGCCCCACATGCCATTCACATCAAGTGTTGGGCGCAGCCAAAGCCGCTCCAAAAAATGCGCTGGCGCAAGATGGCTTGGTGCGATGCCGATGGACGTATCATGCTGCGCGACATCAAAGGGGATTCGCGCCAATGCCGCGCACTGTTCGGGTGAAGCTGCCTTGGCGCCGGCCCAGAAACCTTCGACGGCGATATCGCCATTCGCATGATGCAAGGTGGCAATCAGACGCGCCATGGCATGCAGTGCATTCGGTGCGACACCGCCATATCGGCCGGAATGCAGATCCTTCGCCGCGCTCCGCAGCTTGATTTCCATGCCGGTATTGCCGCGCGTCCCCACCGTCATGGTCGGCAAATCTGCCCTCCAGCGTGCGCCATCGGCGGAAAGGACAGCGTCTGCCGCGAGTGAATCACGATGTTTCGTAAGCAGGGCGCCGAGTGTGGCGGAACCGCATTCCTCCTCACCCTCCAACAGTAACGTTACATTGACCGGCAGTTTGCCTTCAACGGCGAGAAAAGCGCCGAGGGTTTCAACCGCCAAAAGGAACGGCCCCTTATCATCAGAAACACCACGCGCATAAAGCCGGCCATCACGCGCCGTAAGTTGAAACGGCCTTGAGGCCCAAGCATCTGCGGGATCAGGCGGCTGCACATCATAATGGCCATAGACAAGCAAGGTGGGTGCCTCAGGCCCCGCGCCATGCCAGCGCGCGGTGACGGCGGGATGTCCGCCCGCAGCGATTTCCTGCGCGTCCTGAAAGCCGAGCGTAGTCAGGCGCGCGATCAGCCAATGCCGCGCAGCCGCCATGCCGTCCGCATAGGCGGGGTCAGTCGAAACGGAAGGAAAAGCGACGAGTTCCGCGAGCCGCGCGATGAATTGCGTGCGGTCAGCGAGCAGTCTTTCTAGAACCGCGTCGCTCAAGCAATGGCATCCAGCAGGGCGTTGAAACTTTCCGCTGATTGTTCGCGGCGGCCTTCCTCAATATCCTTGATCAGCCGGCCCAAGGCATTCAGTGCAGGCGTCGCGATGCCCTTCTGCGCCGCAAGCTTTGGAATGATCATGAGTTGCGCCTCGGCTTCGGTCTTGCGCTTGCGCACCGCAAGATCACGCCAAATGCCCGAATGCGTCTTCGCGCCAATGGCGGTGTAATCGCGCAACCATTCAACTATCTTGATACCATCCGCATCGACGCGCCCCGGCGCAAAGGCCATGGGATCGAAGGAACCGAAGCCACGCGAAGTCACACCGCGGGCAAGCGCGGTTGCTGCAACCTCTCGCCCCAAGGCAAGCCAGGCGGGCATGCGGCGCGTGTCGGCGAAATTCTCGCTCATGGAATCATGATTCAAGGCTGTGGCGAAAAGCATCGCGCCATAGGCGAGCTTGCCCCACAGATAGGACCAGATATCACTTGTCAAAACCGCATCCGACTCAAAGGATTGGCAAAGTGCGTGCATCGCGCGGGTACGATCACGGATGCTGCCATCAATCTCCCCAACCACGAAGGCGCCGCGATTACCGTAAAGTATCTCCCCCGGCGCATGCCAATCCGCCCCGAAATTGACGAAGCATCCCATGGTCCGTTCGGCGCCCACGGCTTCCGCAATTTCCAATTCGTTTAGGCCATTTTGAGCGGAGAAAACAAAACCATCATCTGCAAGATACGGCGCCAAAACAGGCAAGGCCGCCTTGGTAGCCTGCGCCTTGACCGCGAGCACAATGCGCGAATAGCGGCCCTTCAGTTCATCCGGCGTAGCGGCCGGAATGATGTGTGTGAATTCAGTGACGGGGCCGAAAATCTTCAACCCTTTGGTACGACAGGCTTCGACATGTTCGGCCACTGTATCCACGAGCAGCACATCATGCCCCGCACGCGCCAGATGCGCGCCAAGCGTGCCGCCAATGGCGCCGGCACCCCAAATGACTAACGGGTCGGCCATGGTCCCTCCAAAGCGGCGCGGGTTTCTGCAACACCGGCGTGCCAAAGCCGCAGCATATCCTCATCCGGCTTGCGCCATTCGCCACCGAAGGATCCATCGCCCAGCATGGCGCGCACCTTGGCTGGCGGGCTTGCCTTCATCAGCGCCATATCAACCGACGGCTTGGCACCAGAAGGCGATGGCGCATTGGCAAGCCGTGTCCAGGGGAAGTTTTCCATCCAATTGCCATGGCTGCCGGAACGGTCAATCGCCATGGCGGTTTCCCAGGTTTGCGGCTGATTGTACCAATTATGGAACTTGATCGAAAGCGCTGGATTTTCCGTCATCATCTGTAAAGCCAGTGCACCGACAGGCGCATTGCCGCCATGGCCGTTGACAATCAGGATGCGGCGAAAACCGGCGCGCGCAACACTTTCAATTAGATCACGCGCCACGGCCAGTAGTGTTTCCACCTTGAGCGAAATGCTGCCCGGAAAAGACGCGAAATAGGGCGCCAGCCCAAAAGGCATAGCGGGATAGACCGGAATGCCTAAGGGTTCTGCCGCTTCCACTGCGACCCTTTCGGCCAGGATCGCATCCACGCATAGCGAAAGCTGCGCATGCTGTTCGGTACTGCCAAAGGCCAAGACGCAGCGATCATCCTGGCGCAGGTAATCCTCCACCTGCATCCAATTTATATCCGCGATGCGCATGGAGAAGGGCTTGGCGCCTAGCGGCTGACTGGGCTTACATCCCAGGCGTAGGTTTCCTCATCACTGCGGCTAACGCGCAGCGTCACGCGATCACGCCGCATGGCCCAGGCGGAGGCGACCGCAGCAAGCGGAATTACAACGCGCTTTTCATTCCAAAGCGCGCCGACCTGTTGGAGCAGCGCTTCGCGCTTCTTGTCATCCAGCTCCACATTGGCGGCCTGGATCAGCCGGTCAATTTCCGGATCGGAGGCACCATTCCAATTAAAGGCGCCAAGCCGAAGCTGCGCGTTATTGGTATGCGCATTGGCGGCGTAGTAGTAATTTGCCTCCCCGGTCAGGGTGCCCCAGCCGGCCATGATGTTCGAAAGCTCGCCCCGGGCGCGCGCCGGGAAGATCACTGCCGCAGGCTGACCCGCTGCCTGCACTTCAAGGCCGATACGCGCCAGCATTTGTGTCATCGCCGCACCAACACCGGCGTCACCAGGCAGGCGGTTATTGGTGAAATTCAGCACCATGCGAAAGCCATTGGGATAGCCCGCTTCGGTCAAAAGCTGCCGTGCGCGATTGATATTGGGTGCCGGGATCGTGAGCGCCGGGTTAAACCCGAAGATACCGGGTGTCACCATTTGGCTGACCGGGGAACCAAGCCCTTCCATGGCAATTTCTGCGAGCGCACGGCGATCAAGGGCAAGGTCAATCGCTTCGCGTACCCGCGCATCACGATAGGGGTTAGCGGCGAGGCGCGAGCCATCGCGCGCCGTTACTTGTGGCGTTGGTTCGCGTTGGTCCAGCGCAAGGTTGAAGACATAAACCGTTTCCGCTTTCAGTACGCTAATGTTGCGATCACGTTCCAGGGTCGCCACATCGGCCGCCGGCACGCGCACAATCATATCCACCTGGCCGGTACGCAGCTGCGCTACGCGCGCGGCAGGGTTGGAGATTTCACGGCGCACCACGCGGCCCCAGGCAGGGCGGCTGCCCCAGTAATTATCGCTGCGCTCCACGGTGAGTTGCTCACGCGGCGTCCAGGAGGAAAACCGATACGGCCCGGTACCGAGGGCTGCGCGACCACTGTTGAACGCCTCGTTGGCATTTTCCGGCGTCAACCCAGCGGTGGCGCGGGCCGAGGTGATGAAAAGACGGATGAAATCATTGGGCAGCGTCGGCGCCGGTCCATCAGTGATGATCTGGATGGTGTGGGGATCAACAATGCGAATTTCCTGCACGCGGCGCACATAGATGCGGGTTGGGTTCGGCCCCGATAATTGCTGCATTCGGCGGATGGAGGCGGCAACATCGTCCGCCGTCATATCCGATCCATCATGGAACTTCACGCCGCGACGAAGCCGGAATTCCCAGGTGGTGGGATCCACAATACGCCAGGATTCCGCCAGACCCGGTTCGATCTGGAGCTTATCACCGGAATGCGTCAGCGTATCAAAAACATGCTTCAGTGCTTCGGAGTGCGTGCCGGTTGCGGTGAAATGCGGGTCAATGCTTTCAGGCCCGGCGATCACGCCCATATTGAGCGTCTGGGCAGAGGCTACGCCAGTCATACAGGCCACGCCAAGGGTTGCCAGGGCAAAGCGGCGATTACTCCAACGCATGATCATTTCTCCCATCAGCCTTCTGTCCTTGAATGCTAGGAACAGCTTGCGCTGGCTGTCAAATGCCGGATAATCGCCCGTAATGCTTGGGTATATCATTCAGCGCCTCATTCAGGCCGGCTTCGTCATGCTGGCAATGTCCCTGCTTGTGTTCCTGGGTGTCTATGCCATCGGCAATCCGATTGACGTGCTGATATCCCCCGACGCCACGCAGGATATCCGGGAAGCCACCATTCGCCATTACGGCCTGGATCAGCCACTTTGGCGACAGTATATCGCTTTTCTGGAAAGGCTGCTGCAAGGTGATCTGGGGCGCAGCTTCGTGCTGAATATCCCAGTGCTGCAATTGGTGCTGAGCCGACTGCCAGCAACATTAGAATTGGCGCTGGCTTCGGTGCTGATTGGCGCCTTTGTGGGCATTCCACTGGGCGTTTATGCAGGCTACCGGCCCGATAGCGCCGCTTCCAAAACCATCATGGCGGCATCCGTTTTAGGGTTTTCGGTACCCACCTTTTGGGTGGGTCTCATTCTCATTCTGACCTTCGCGGTTAATCTCGATTGGCTGCCAGCAGGTGATCGTGGCACGACGATTGAGGTATTTGGCATTGGCTGGTCCTTCCTGACCTGGGATGGATTGAGGTTTCTGGCACTGCCAGCGCTTAACCTTAGCCTGTTCAAGCTTGCCATGCTGATCCGCCTGTCACGTGCCGGCACACGTGAAATCATGTTATCCGATACGGTGAAATTCGCGCGTGCAGCAGGGCTTTCTGACTTCACCATTCTGCGCCGGCATGTGTTGCGGCTGATTTCCATACCGCTGGTGACAGTCTTTGGCTTGGAATTTGGCTCCACGCTTGCCTTCGCCGTGGTGACCGAGACGATCTTTTCCTGGCCAGGGGTTGGCAAGCTGATTATTGACTCCATCACTTCGCTTGATCGGCCAGTCATGGTTGGTTACCTTGTGCTGGTGGCGTTTTTTTTTGTAACCATCAATCTGATGGTTGATCTTACCTATGCTGTGCTCGATCCGCGTCTCAGGCGTGGAAGGCGGGTGTGATGGCGGCATTCTGGCGCGATTATCGGGAGAATTGGGTTGCTACCCTCGCGCTTGTAGTAGTGGTGCTGATTGTTGTGGCAGCGCTTGCGGCTCCGCTAATCACGCCGCAGGACCCTTATGACCTCGCCAATCTCAATTTGCGGGATGCGCGGCGGCCGCCGGGTTTTGTCGGGTCGGGCGGTTATGTGCATTGGCTAGGTACGGATGCGCAGGGGCGGGATTTGTTCTCGGCCATTCTTTATGGCTTGCGCATTTCTTTGCAGATGGGGATTGCGGCAGGCGCAGTGGCATTTGGGATTGGTACCGCGCTTGGCATCATGGCGGCCAATATCGGCGGCGCGATTGAACAGGGAATCATGCGGCTGGTGGATTTGCAGCTTTCCTTCCCCGCGATTCTGCTGGCGCTGGTGCTGGTTGCGATGCTTGGCCAGGGGCGCGTACCACTAATCATCGCCTTGGTCACCGCTCAGTACGCGTATTTCGCGCGCACTGCCTATGGTGCCGCAACAGCAGAGAGGCAGAAGGATTACATTGAAGCCGCGCGTGCCACGCCACTTCCGGGGCGCAGTATTGTGCTGCGCCATCTTTTGCCGAATTGCCTGCCGCCGCTGATTGTTGTTGGTACTGTGCAGATCGCCAATGCAATTTCGCTCGAGGCAACCTTGTCCTTCCTTGGGCTTGGCCTGCCGCCGACGGAACCTTCGCTTGGCATGCTGATCGCTAATGGCTTCCAATACATGATGAGCGGTCGGACCTGGATTTCGGTCTATCCGGGCATTGCGCTTATTGTGCTGATTGTCGCCATCAATGTTGTCGGCGATCAGTTACGCGATCAATTCAATCCAAGGCTGCGCCGATGAAACCTGCGCTGCTTCAAGTGCGCGATCTGTGTACGCATTTCGAAACCCGTACCGGCACAATCAAGGCAGTAGATGGCGTTTCCTTCACACTCGAACGCGGCGAAATTCTTGGTCTGGTTGGTGAGTCAGGTTCCGGTAAATCAGTGACAGGCTTTTCCCTGATAGGGCTACTGGACCCGCCGGGGCGGATCTCTGGCGGTTCAATCACGTTTCAGGGGCAAGAATTGGTCGGCCTGCCGCAAGCTGACATGCGAAAGCTCCGCGGCAAGCGGATCGCGATGATTTTTCAGGATCCCGCAGCGACGCTGAATCCTGTTCTCACAATTGGTCAGCAGATGATGATGGCCGTGCAGGCGCATGGCGGCATGGGCCAGGGGGCCGCCTTGGCACTTGCCGAACGAAGCCTTACGCGAGTTGGAATTCCGGATGCGGCCACGCGCCTGAAAGCCTATCCGCATGAATTTTCTGGCGGTATGCGCCAGCGTGTAGCGATTGCCATCGCGCTGCTGCATGGACCGGAATTGATTATCGCAGATGAACCGACCACCGCGCTGGATGTTTCCATCCAGGCGCAAATCCTGGCTGAGATGAAAACACTCTCGCAAGAAAGCGGTACGGCGCTGATTTGGATCAGCCATGATCTTGCCATTGTGTCTTCCCTGGCCGACCGCGTGATTGTGCTCTATCTCGGTCGCGTTATGGAATTTGGGCTGGTTGCGGATGTATTGCGTGCACCCTTGCATCCTTACACGCGCGGGCTGCTGGATAGCCTGCCCGCCATGGCTGACCCTGGACAGAAACTCAGGCAAATTCCTGGCAGCACACCGTCACCGCTTCATGTGCCACCCGGCTGTCCCTTTGCCCCGCGTTGCGGGCACGCGGATGATCGTTGCCGGTCTGACCCACCGCCAGTTGGCGATCATCTCCATGGGGCATTTTGCCATTATCCTCTGGCGGGTTCCACATGAACGATATCCTGACAGCAGAGAATGTCTCTCGCCGCTTCAGCCCGCATGTGACGCTGGGCGATCGCATTGCCGGCCTATTCGGCGCTAAGCTGGACCGCCGGCCAGTGATGGCGGTGACTGATGTGACGCTTTCCGTTCAGCGTGGTGCGACGCTTGGTCTGGTTGGTGAATCGGGCTGCGGTAAATCAACCCTTGGCCGCATGCTGGCAGGCATTCTTGAACCAAGCGAAGGTATGACCCGCCTGAATGGCGCCGCCCCGATGCAAGCTGGGCGCAAAACCACAACGCGTATTCAGACTGTCTTTCAGGATCCCTTTGCCTCGCTCAATCCGAGGCGCCGTGTGGGTGACACCATTACCGAGGGCCCCATTACCCACGGCCTCATCACGCGTAGTGCAGCGGATAGTTTTGCTGCCGTTTGGCTAACAAAGGTTGGGCTGGACCCTGCGTATGTTTCGCGTTTCCCGCATCAGTTTTCCGGCGGCCAACGCCAACGTATCGCCATTGCGCGTGCCTTGGCCATGCAGCCTGAAGTGCTGATCTGTGACGAACCAGTGGCATCGCTTGACGTTTCCATTCAGGCACAAATTCTCAATCTTTTTCTTGATTTACGTCGCGAATTCGGCCTGACGACGATCTTCATCAGCCATGATCTTTCTGTGGTGCGCCACGTGAGTGATCGGGTAGCCGTGATGTATCTTGGTCGTATCGTTGAGATTGCTGATGCCAATTCACTTTATTCAATGCCGCAGCACCCTTACACTCAAGCGTTACTGGATAGTATTCCAAAGCTTTCGATTGATGGGAATATTGGCGTGACCTTCCAGCCCATCCGCGGTGAGTTGCCATCGCCGCTATCGCCGCCCTCCGGATGTGCCTTTCATCCACGCTGTGCAAGAGCGACAGAGCTTTGTCGGGGAGAGCGACCGCGTTTGAAGGCCAACGGCATGAATGGATTGGTGGCTTGCCATTTTGGATAACCTTGATCCGTAGATTCATAACTGTAGTGGTGATCACAGATCCAAGGGTATAGTTTCAAATCGTTTGTCATCTGATCCTCTTGGCTCACCCCACGCTACAGCGTGAATGGTCCCTCAGGCGCAGTGAAACACCCCTGCGCCACAGGAAGGAGACCACGATGAATGATACCACCGACACCGCCCAGCTTTTGATTGGCGGCTTGTGGCGCATGGATGCCTCGCCCGAGCGCATCATCAATGGCCGTACGAAACTGGGCTGGCTGGTCGCGCTGATGTGGCCGCCCTCTCCGGGGGGCGTGCTGCCGGAACTTTTGATGAGTTTGCTCGAAAGCCTCGCCATGGCATTCCGCGGCACGGTGCTTGCCGTCGTGCTGGCGCTACCGCTCGCCCTGCTCGGGGCGGGGAACGTCATTGGCAATGTATTGTTGTGATTTTGCGTGCGCCGCCTTTATGATGGGTTGCGCGGCATAGATACGCTGATTTGGGCGCGGATTTTTGTGGCGGCTGTGGGCATGGGGCCATTTGCCGGTATTCTTGCCTTGGCCGTACCCGACATAGGTACATTATCAAAACTGTTCAGTGAGGCGCTTGAATCCGCGGATCGGCGGCAAGTGGAATCGGTGCGTGCCGCCGGGGCCAATCGCGTATTGGCGGTGCGGCTTGGCTTGATCCCGCAAGTGGCGCCGGTGATGCTGTCCCAGATACTCTATACGCTTGAATCCAATGCGCGGTCTTCGACGGTGCTTGGTGTTGTTGGCGCGGGCGGGATTGGCCTCGCGCTGGCGGGTCGTATTCGGATCAATAATTGGGATGAGGTGGCCTTTATTGTGCTGCACGGCGGCGCAACATTTCGAACCAATCATCATCCGTGACTGCGATGATACGGTTGATTCCCATTATCCGATTACCGCTTACGCAGCCGCGCCGTGGCGGGGTCGCAGATGTAGCTGGTGATGGTGCCGTCCTTGATCCGGCTGACTGCCTCATCCACCGCGAAAAGCGGGGTAAGGAACCATTCCCGCGACACAACGGGATTGCCGAAGCGATCCCTGATTTTGATATCAAGCCGCGCCACGCGCTGTCCGCCGTCAGCACCTATGGGACCAAACTAACGATTCGAGTAACGAATGATTTCTGGCTCATCGTAACCCCAAGGAGAGTGAAGATGAGCCAGAAATCCGCCTCTCCTCAACCAATTCCGTATGTCTCAAGGGTGCTGACGTCGGACAAGCAGCCTGACTTCCGCCGCACCTGCTACCAGTAAGGCATCAGCCAGATGCGACCCGATCAGGCTCGCGCCGCCTGTGATGAGATAGGCGTCTCCTTAAACCTCCATGGCGGCGACTACCCTTTCAAGGCACCCAACTGGTCTGAAGTGGAACGCCCTCGCGCTCAACCTCGGTGAAGCGCGGCGCCTCCGATGGTGCAGGGCATTCCAACAGACGCGTTACTTCATGCACATCGTGGATTTCTTCAAAAGATTCGAGCTTATCAAAGAGCGGGGCGATATTGGCCCTTGGGATACCGCGTTCTGCACAATCGGCGAATTTTTCCCATAATTCGGAGGACGTCATGGGATTGTCGCCACCGCGCCCAACCATTTGGTTGACGCGCCGCGACAGGCGTCTGCCATCCAGGGTGGTGACAATCACTTCCGCTCCCCATTGATCCTTCCCATCGCGGGGCATATCCGGATGTGGCGCGGCGGTGGTGATGCTAAGCAGCCTTTGAACCTCCGGCTCCAGCGATGCGGTACCTTCGAAGTGATTGATCTTTGGCGCGCCTGACAGCAGGGCACGCACGACGCCATATTGTACGCTAAACTTCGCCTGCAATGGTGTCACTGGCCAAGGATTATCCGTATGCGGCATGCGTCGCGCATGTGGCAGAATTTCGATCTTTGTCACATTGGCTGGTGTGACGCCTTCTTCCTGTGCCAGCTTAAGCATCATGGCTATCGCCGGATGCGTACTGCCACAGCAGGGGAATTGCTTCAGCGCAATACCGGGTCCTTCCACCTCCAACGGATTGGCCCAATCGGTAAATAGCTTTTCAACATCGTAAAGACCGGGGCCGTTATAGACATCGAAAAAGCCCTGCTTGTGTTCCATGACACCGTGCCGCGCTTCAAATCCCTGTTCGGCCATAAGGACTGCAAGCAAACCGTTGCGCGCGCAATGTCCTACATGAAATGGCTTGGTCATGCTGCCGAAATTCGCCTTCAGGCCGGATGACATGGAGGCAGCAAGCGCAAAGGCAGTGGCAAGGCGTTCGCGATCAAGGCCGACCAGATAGCCGCAAGCCGCAGCCGCGCCGAAGACACCAAGCGTTGAGGTCGGATGCCAACCCTTATCGTAATGCACAAAATTGACCGCGCGGGCGAGGCGTATCAGCGCTTCCATCGCCGCGACATAGGCCAGCAGGATCTGCATGCCATTTGCGCCGCGTTCTTCCGCCAGGGCGAAAAGAGGCGCCACAAGAGGTACTGATTGGTGCCCACCAAAATCACTGCTGAAATCATCATAATCCAGCGCGTGGCTCGCCGTACCATTGATGAAAGCGGCATCGAGGGTGGTGGTGCGCTTTTCGGTACCCATGACAAGCGCCTTACCCGACGCAGTAGCGACACCGGGGGTCTTCAATAATATTTTGGTACAATTTTCTGGAACCCCTGCTAGGGTCACCCCAATGGTATCAATGATGCCGGTGCGCGCCATTGACAATCCGCGGAGCGAAAGACTGTGTCGCCCAATCGCCTTGACATGATCCGCAAGACGAAGGGTGATTGGATCCTGGATCTGGGCCATTATGAGTCCTCCCTCAAGCATTGCCTGGCCGGGCAGCTTCCCGACCAGCGATGCGACCGAAAGTCGCGCCGCTGACAAGGCCGGTGCCGGCAGGATAGTTATCGTAGAATAATCCGCCAATCATTTCACCGCAGGCGAAAAGACCGGGGATGGGCCGCCAATCAGTGCCAACCACCTCGGCCTTTTCCGTGACACGCAAACCGCCAAAGGTGAAGGTAATGCCGCCAGTCGCGGAATAGGCGTGATAGGGCGGCGCATCCAAACGGCGCGCCCAATTAGTTTTGTCCAGCTCCAGGCCCTCGGTGCGCACGCCATCCTTTCGCGAAGGATCGTATTTATCCTCATTGATCCGGGCCGCATCATTGTAGGCTTTCAAGGTGGCGAGCGCCGTTTTCTTGTCATCAATATCGAGCTGGTCGAGCAATCCCTCGAAGGTATTGCCAATGATCGGCTTGCTGGTGGAATAGCGCGGCTCAAGTAAATGTAGCACGCGACTGTCGAAAATTTGCCAGGCTTTGGCGCCCGGCTGCGCCAAGATCGCGCGCCCAAATTTGGCATAGGTAAAAAGCGCACCATCTTCGCCTTCATCCACAAAGCGCTTGCCCTGACGGTTCAGCATGACGCCATAAATATAGCTGAGGCGATTTGATTTATCAGTGAGCTCACGCGGTGCGAAATCGCCCCAATCCGCGCTGATCGGGGTGGCGTGGCAACCGCTCCATTGGCCCCAGGGCATAGCGTGGATGGCCATGGCCATCCGCAGGCCATCACCTTGGTTATGCGGCGTGCCGCGCACCTTGGCCGCACCTACCAGCGGGCCGATATGCTGGGTACGCATTTGTACATTTGCCTCAAAACCCCCGCAGCCAAGGACCACAGCGTGGCCCAGGACATCACTCACGCCGGCATCATCGCGTAGGCGCACGCCATTCACGCGGCCACGGCCATCCTGCAGGAGCTCTATCACTGCACTTCCGTAGCGGATTTCAATGCCCATACGCTCAGCCGTGGCGAACCAGCTCCGCGAAAGCCCTACACCTTCATGGGCTGCACGCACCACCAGGCCGCGCGCCCAGACCAGCTTATTATCCTTCCGTACCGCTGAAAGGGTTGTGGCAGGTTCCATTTCAATGCAGCCCACCTGCTTCATCCAAAAGACGGTATCTTTCGAATTATCCACCAAAATACGGGAAAGACTCGGGTCAGTTCTGCCACTGGTTACGCGCATCAGATCACCATGGTAATCCGCCTTGGTATAGGGTTCGATGCCAGCGTAGAATTCCTCATGCTGCCTCTCCGCATCCGGAACGAGTGGCGCAATCTCACGTGGATCGTCGAAGGCAAAGCGCAAAACACCGCCAGACCAATGGGTATTGCCGCCGCGCATGGAGCGCGGCGCTTTCTCAAAAACTATCACCCGGTCTGCACCGTTTTCCTTGGCGGAAACCGCAGCCGCCAGCGCCGCATTGCCAGCACCAACGACAATAACGTCATAGTCGTTCATATTTTATGTCCTCCTTGAATCCTGCGTAGTTCCTGTCGGATGGCTGCACCGGCACGCACATGGGCACGCATCTCAGTCTCGGCCGTCTTGGGATCCCGAGCAATAATCGCTTCAAGTATCCGGCGATGTTCCTGTTGGGCCTTGGTAAGTCTTCCATCAACAGAAAGCGTAGTCGGCCCCAAAAGTGCGAGCGCATCATGCAGGGTCAAAAGGCTCCTCGCCAAAAAGCGATTATGAGAAGCGGCCAGTATGGCGGCATGAAAGGCGCGGTTCCGGCGTTGTTGCTGAACAGGATCCGCGGCAACGACCGCCTCTACGGTCAATTCGGCTTCCAACAAGGCGATATCACGCGGATTCGCGTGAAGCGCAGCCAAATGGGCCGCGGTACCTTCAAGTGCTTCTCGTGTTTCGTATAACTCAACAACGCCCGCGTCATCCAATTCAGCAACGGCCAAGCCGCTACGTCCTTGGATGGCAAGTAAGCCGTCGGCCTGCAAACGAGACAGTGCTTCCCTTATCGGCGTGCGGCTCATGCCGAGGTCTTCGGAGAGTTCCTGTTCGCGCATGCGATGGCCCGGCGAAAGCCGACCATCCATGATGTCCCGCCGCAGCTTGGTATAGGCGAAATCTGCAGCTGAGGCGAAAGCTTTGCGATTCATTCAGCGTTACCTTGTGCCAGCGAGCGAACAAGATGAAGCAGCGATGGCGTATCGCTGTTTGCGATTTCGATCATGTCTTGCAGCAAAGTTTTAGCGCGTGCCGATCCGTAAGCACCTGCAAGACAGTCCCGCCATTTGGCCTCAAGCCGCTCGATCGGCACAGGCCGGCCCCAAATACCTTGTGGGCCATCACAAGAACCAGAGAAGGCTTCTCCACCATCACATTTCACCGTCACATCAACGCGCATTTCATCAAAGCGGCCCTTGCGTGATGGATCGGGAAACACTTGAATGCGTGGCAGTAATGCGACCATATCCTGGGCATAACGGCGCTTATCGGTGAAACTTGCGACCGTGACGTCACCATCAAGCAAGGCAGCAGCAGCTATGAATTGAAAGCTGAATTTCCCCGCTAATCCTGATGCGGGCACAGGACGATCCACATAGGGCATTGCCGGTGCGGTGATTATGACCTGTTCCAATCTACCCTTGCCGTGCCATTTGCGACGCGCGTCTAGGGCCGCCGTAATCACAAAATGGGTTCCGTATTGACTTGGGTAGAGCTTAAAGGCCGGGCCGGGTGAAACGATGTGCCAGTCTGCCATGGGCGCGGTCAGCATTGCCGGGTCGAATCGCGCACCGCCAAAGGCATGGCCCCACCCCCTTGGATTGCCGATGGCATCTGCATCTGCGGTAAAGCCGCGCGCCGAAAGGAGCGCCGCTTCAAGCCCGCCAGCGGCAGCATCGCCGCAATGCAGGCACTTTGTCATGCTGCCAACATTCACAATCAAGGCGCCAGCGCGGGACGCAGCAATGCCAATCGCCATTGAAAGCCTTGTAGCGTCCAGGCCGAGCAAAGTGCCACATGCCACGGCACTACCGATTGCGCCCACCATTCCCGGCGGATGGAAAATGAACTCGCCCGGTTCGAACATGCCGGATGCCGTGCGGAGCCGCGCCTGCGCTTCAATGCCTGTGGTCAATGCGGTTAAAAGCCGGGTGCCATCAATATCGCCGCGCATCTCGGCCAGTGCGAGCAATGCCGGAAGCGTTGTGGAAAGTGAATGATTGGCTGGATTCCACATTGGCTCATAATCAAGCACATGCATTGCAGCGCCGTTGATGCGCGCGACAGTGCTGGCCGGTAAAGATTGCCGACCTTGTGCAATAGGGGTTGCGTGAGGCGTGCCGCTGGATTCGAGCGCTTGAAGATAAAGCAACTGCGGTGCGGCCTCTCTCGCGCCCAATGCGGCAACAGCAATACCGTCGCAGAAAAGCTGTGCAGCTGCTTTACGAGCAGGTAGCGAAAGTCTCGGCCTCGCGGCTTCTGTAAGAAAATCGGCGAAGGTGAGAGTCACATTCATGCCATACGCACCAGCGGATGGGCGATTGCTACTACACTGGTAATGGGGCCCCAAAATAGGCGTCGGTGCCCATACTCGCGCTTGGACATTGTTGGTTCCTCTCGCGGCAAAACCGCTGGACATTTTGCTGGATACAAGTGTATACAGAAACCAAGGATCTTGCCAAATCGTTCCTTTTATGGGGCATACATGGCTATCAATTGGGTGTCGGCACTGCATCGGCGTCCGGAAAAGGGGGAGTACATGTCAAAACCAATGCGGCCCGGGTGTGGCGTTACGCGTCGTGGCGCTTTTGGGATGATTGTCGGAACCACCGCCTCGTTCCGCGCAGCAGCACAATTCCCGCAGGAATGGTCCCACGTCATTGCCGCGGCAAGGCGTGAAGGCCGTGTTGTTTTCTATTGCAACCTTCAGCCAAATGGCATTGAGCCGTTATTGCAAGCGTTCCGTGAGGCCAATCCTGGTATCCGTACGGAATATATCCGCCTTGGCAGCGCGCCGTTGATCGAGCGGTTCCAAACAGAATTCAATGCGGGGCGAAATCTTTGCGATGCGCTGATTACCTTTCCGGATGACCGTTTTGATGAGGGGTTGAGAAGCGGTTGGGCCGCACGGTGGTCTCCGCCAGAGCTTACAAATTTTGACGCCTCCATCATCCGCGAAGGTGCTGGCTTTGCCTTGCATCAATCACGCGAGTGCATTATCTGGAACCGTAATTTGGTGCGCGATGCGGATGCGCCGAAGGAATGGGAAGATTTGATGGATCCACGCTGGCGTGGGCGGATTGGCATGAATCCGCCTTGGCGCAGTGTATCTGTGCAGCAGATTGTCGCCTATTGGGAAGACCTTGGGATTCGTGACGCAGCCGAACGGCTGCGCGCCAATCAGGTGCGTTTTTTTGAAGGCTCGGGCGGCATTATTCAAGCGGTTGTGCGCGGTGATGTTCGTGTGGCGCATCTTACGGATTTGCCGCTTAACCCGCTGCTGGATGATGGTGCCCCTGTCGGTTTTGTCTATCCGCGATCTGGCACCACCACGTCCTCGGGCGTTATCATGGTGGCAGAGCGTGCGCCAAACCCCAATGCCGCGCGCGTATTGGTGAATTGGCTAATGACCGCATCAGGCCAGGAGGCTTTGCAACGCCTTGGCGGTTTGCCGGTCACGCGCCGTGGAGCGCCGCCACTCACCAAGATTCCGGCTACCAACGAATTGCCGAAGGTAGTGAATGGCGAGGATATCCTGACGCCAGAGCGACAAGCCCGTATCGTGAGCCATTGGCGTACCGTCTTCGGCGTGCGGTGATGATCATGTGTAGAACGTTTCTTCTGCGAAGCATGAATTGAATGGGCGTGGTACCCGATATGCAGGCGCAAGGAAGGCCGCTTTGGTCTTCCGATCTTGTCCTGAGCCTGCTTTATAAGGCCACATTTCTTGTGGTACTGCTTCTTGTCTTTATGCCGCTTTCCGCGTTGATTTATGGCAGCCTCAGAACTACAGCGCCAGGCCAGCCTGTGGGCGAATGGACATTGGTCAATTACGCCAACCTCACCAGCAGCGGTGTGTTAACGACAATCTGGACAACACTCTGGATTGGGTTAGCGGCGTCCGCCCTATGCGTCATTATCGGTACCGCGCTGGCGCTTATTGTGCATCGCACGGATTTTCGTTGGCCAAGAACACTGACAGTCCTTATCGGGCTTGCCTTCTATTTCCCTTCTTTCATCGTCGCGATGGCTTGGATCATCATTGGCGCCCCGGGCGGCATCATTAACGCCATATTGCGCGATGGGCTCGGGCTAGAGTGGATTGAATTCGATATCTACAATCCCTGGGGCATTATCTACATAACCATTTTGCACCAGGTTCCCTTTGTTTATCTGACGATCCGTGGCCCGATCATTCATATGGATGCCACATATGAGGAAGCTGCACGTACCGCCGGTGCAACGCCGGCCAAGGTGATGCGCCGTATCACGCTACCACTTCTGGGTTATTCTATTGCTTCATCCTTCATTCTGGTTTTCGTACTTTCGATTGAGCAATTCGCCGTACCAGCGCTGATTGGTATTCCTGGGCAGGTCACCATGTTGGCGACACAGCTTTATTTGTTAGTACGATTTTCTCCGGTGGATTATGGGCTTGCGGCCGCCATCGGCCTGGCGCTGAGCGCAATTACCGGTGCGGCAATCTGGGCGCAGCGACGCATCACGCAGGCAGGGCGTCTGACAACCGTTACAGGCAAGGCGGGCCGCGTGACACCCATCAAGCTTGGCAAATGGCGCTGGGCAGCGAATTTTTTCTGCTTTGGCTTCATTGCCTTAGCACTGCTGTTGCCGATGGCTATTTTGCTTTATACTTCGGTATTGCGCTGGTTTACCGCCAACCCGTTCAACGGCATTTATACGTGGCGCAATTACATCTTTATGTGGGAAAGCGCTTCCACCTGGTCCAGTTTTTGGAATACGCTTCTGGTTTCGGGTATCGGTGCGGCCATTGGGGTGGCGCTTGGGCTACTATGTTCATACTTCACCGTGCGCCTTAAGCCCGCCGGCCATTCTGTGCTGGATTTTATTACTGTCCTGCCTTTCGGTGTGCCTGGCATCGTCATCGGCCTCGGGCTTCTCTGGGCATATGCGTATTTGCCCATACCGCTTTACGGCACTTTGGCTGTGATCATTATCGCCTTCGTGACGCGTTTCTTGCCCTATGCGGTGGAAACCGTGGGCGGCCAGATGGTGCAAATTGATCGTTCACTTGAAGAGGCTGCCTGGGTCGCAGGTGCGACGCGGCTTTCTGCTGCGCGGCGGATCATGCTCCCCCTGGTCGCACCTTCGGTACAGGGGGCTTATTTTTTGCTGTTCATGGCATTCTTCAGGGAGATATCCGCCGCGATTTTGCTTTATGCAGCAGATACCAAAATCATATCGGTCTCGATCTGGGCATTCTTCGAACAGGCCAATTGGGGTCAGGCCAGTGCGCTTTCGGTTGCGGCGACACTCATCATATTCATGTCACTTCTGGTTATTGGTTGGCTTGTCCCGGCCGGGCGACGTTTCTGAAAGGATGTATGGGGTGGGTATCTCGATTGCCAATCTCGTACGGCATTATGGTGCGGTGCGCGCGATTGATGGGGTGTCTTTTGACATTGCTGATGGGGAATTTGTCTCCCTGCTTGGCCCTTCGGGCTGCGGCAAGACCACCACGCTTCGGTGCATTGCCGGGCTTGAAGACCCGACAGCGGGTTCGATTGCGCTGGATGGTCGCATTGTTTCAGCGCCGGCACAGGGTGTTTTGGTGCCAACCCATGAACGGCAGGTGGGCATGGTCTTTCAATCCTATGCGGTCTGGCCGCATATGACCGTGCGTGAAAATGTCGCCTTTCCGCTGACCATCCGCGGCGCTGATAAGGCAAGAATAGAACAGGAAGTTCAAAAAGCACTTGGTCGCGTTAGTATGGGCCACCTTGCTGATCGGCATCCATCACAGCTGTCAGGCGGCCAGCAGCAGCGTGTGGCCTTGGCGCGTGCGATTGTGGGCAATCCCCGCGTGCTACTTTTTGACGAGCCACTTTCCAATCTTGATGCAAAGTTGCGTGAGGAGATGCGGGGCGAGATTCGGCAATTGCAGCGCCGGCTTGGCATAGCCGCTGTCTATGTCACGCATGATCGGGAAGAAGCGC
>VGDM01000046.1 GCA_016869715.1 Alphaproteobacteria bacterium | reverse complement strand
GCAGATCCATCCGCTCGGCTGCTGCGCCCAGAAAGGCGCCGAACAAGCCCATGGGCAAAAGGCGCAGCATGGTCAGCATGGCGACGATGAAGGCTGAGCCCGTGGCGTTATAGGCGAAAACACCCACCGCCAGCGTTTCCAGCCAGCGCACGACAAAAATTGAAAACCCCACCATCCAGAGCCGACGGAAGTCGCGCTCCTGGAACAGGCTTCGCCAATGGGTGTCGGTCAGCGCCACGGCGCCCCACGATTGATGCAAGCCCGGTCAGGAAAAACCTGACCGGCCGGCAATGTCACAAACCAGCCTGGGAGACGAATTTGGTGTTGAGATAGGCCTCAATCGCCTCAAGCCCACCTTCCGAGCCATAGCCGGAATCCTTGATGCCGCCGAAGGGCACTTCCGGCAAAGCAAGGCCCAGATGATTGATCGTCATCATGCCGCTTTCAACGCGGGCTGCGACCGCATTCGCGGTTTTTGCCGAACGGGTGAAGGCATAGGAAGCGAGGCCATAGGGCAGGCGATTGGCTTCTTCCACCACCTCATCCAAATCCTTGAAGCGGGAGATCATGGCCATGGGGCCGAAGGGTTCCTCATTCATCGCCCGCGCATCCTTGGGCACATCGGTCATGACGGTGGGTTCATAAAAGTAGCCCTTATTGCCGATGCGCTTGCCGCCGGTATGAACCTTGCCGCCCTTGGATTGCGCGTCCTGCACCATCATCTCGACCCAAGGCACGCGGCGATCATGCGCGAGCGGCCCCATATTCGTATCGGCGGCCAAGCCATCGCCCACCTTCAGGGTCTTGGCGTGGGCCACGAATTTTTCGACAAAGCCATCATACAATTCTTCCTGCACCAGGAAGCGCGTTGGGCTCACGCAGACCTGGCCGGCATTGCGGAATTTGGCAAAAGCGAGCGTCTTCGCCGCCAGATCAAGATCGGCATCATTGAAGACAATCGCCGGCGCATGGCCGCCCAATTCCATCGTCACGCGCTTCATGTGCTTGCCGGCGAGGGCTGCCAATTGCTTGCCGACTGGGGTGGAGCCAGTGAAGGTGACTTTGCGGATGATCGGATGCGCGATTAGGTAGGATGAAATCTCCGCCGGCACCCCATAGACCAGGTTGGCGACACCTGCCGGCAGCCCGGCATCAATGAAGGCGCGAACGAGTTCGGCAGGCGAAGCGGGGGTTTCTTCCGGCGCCTTCACAATGATGGAACAGCCCGTGGCAACCGCGGCAGAAAGCTTCCGCACCACCTGATTGATCGGGAAATTCCACGGCGTGAAGGCAGCAACGGGGCCGACCGGTTCCTTCACCACAAGCTGATAAATCCCCTCGGCACGCGCGGGCACCACGCGGCCATAGGCGCGGCGGGCTTCTTCGGCGAACCAATCAATAATATCGGCGGCGGCCATGATTTCCATCTTGGATTCACCAAGCGGCTTGCCCTGTTCCAGCGTCATCAGCCGCGCAATCTCATCAGCGCGCGTGCGCACCAGATCAGCGGCCTTGCGCATCAGTTTTGCGCGTTCGTAGGTGGAAACCTTCTTCCAGACCGTAAAGCCTTTCTCGGCAGCGGCCAAAGCCTCATCCAGATCGGGCTTTTCGGCATGGGCGACGGTGCCGATCGCTTCCTCATTGGCTGGGTTCAGCACATTGATGGTCTTGCCACTGCGCGCGGCGCGCCATTCGCCATTCACGTGCAATTGGACATCGGGATAGGTCATGCGAGCTTCCTCCGGCTTTGCTTGTTTGATGCCGTAACCTGATCCATTTCGGCGGATCGCGCCATAGCCGTGTTGGGGGAGGGGCGCGGCGCTGTGACGCTGCTAAATCGGCCTGGCCGGTACGCCTGCCACTCCCGCGCCACTGGGGATATCTTCGACCACCGCCGCACCGGCGGCAATCACCGCGCCGGCGCCAATGGAGATACCAGGGCGCAGCACCGCACCCGCGCCGATTAAGGCACCCGCCCCAATCCGCACCCCGCCTGCCAGCACGGCGCCGGGGCCGATATGCGTGGCCTCGGCCACCACGCAATCATGTTCCACAATCGCGCCGGTATTGATCAGGGCAAAGGGGCCGATCTCGGCATCCGGCCCGATCACGGTGCGGGCGAGGATGGCAGCGCCCTCCGCAATCATCGCGCGATGGCCGATCAGCGCCGCAGGGTGGATCAGGCTTGGCAGGGCAAAGCCGGCAACGCGGAGGCGACCCGCAGCGGCAAGGCGTTGGGCATTATCGCCAAACGCAGCATGGGCAAGGCTAACGCCCTGCCCGGCCAGCGCGGCAAGCTGGCTTTCATCCCCCCAGCACCGGCAGGCCGAGGACCTGGCTGGCCTTGGGCGCCGCATCTACGAAGCCCGCAATGACGTAGTTGCCACCCGCCAGCAGCAGATCAGCAATGGCCTTGCCATGCCCCCCTGCCCCCAAAAGCAGGATGCGCTGGCGTGTCACGGTGCCGCGCCGGGCCGGGGGAGCGCCGCCGCGCGCGGCGGCAGGGCGAGCCCCCCCGGTGCCGCGCCGGCTTGCGCCTCCTGGCCCGTTGCTCCCTCACGCGTCGGCATGCCGCCGGCGTTTTCGATCACGCGCTGCACACCGCCCGCCGCCTCGGCCGCCGCGGCGAAGGCGACATCGCCCCAATGCCGGTCCAAAAGCCCGGATGGGATTTCGTTCATTTGCAGCACGCGGCCCAATTCCTGCCCATCGCGGCGGGAGATGATCCAAAGGATTTCCACCCTTTGCATGCCCCGTCCGAAAGACACGACATTGACTCGCCCATCGGCGGCAAAGCCCGCATCATCCGCCACTTCCTGCGCCAGAATGCCGTTATCGCCCAGGGAATCACGCATGCGCACCGTCAGGCTATCATTACCGTCACCGGGGGCGCCCCTTACTGGCAGCAAATAAAGCCGCGGTGGCCCTGCGGAGGCCAGCGCTGCCGGCTTGGTGGATTTCCGCGCCGCTTCGGCCCGGAGCAGCAAATCCGTCGCGCGGCGGGACGCATCATTGGCCACCTCAGCGAGTAGGGCCGTGCTGGGGCGCGCCCAATCGCGGGCCGGGATGGCGCTGCCCTCGGCCACCCCTTGCGGGGCGCCATCGGGGTCAAACAGGGCGTAACGCGGCACCACGCGGTTGCCTTCAAGCCGCATATCCATGGCCAAGCGCCAATCGAGCGGTAGGGGCGCATCCGCCACCGCCGGCACTTCGCGCTTGAGTAGCGCCGCCGCCACGGCCTTGGCAAAGGCTTCCGATTCGGTGGCGGTGAGCATGGCGGCTTCGGGCGGCGGGACCACCATGCGATAGGGTGGCGGCACCGCCAACCGACCAGCCATGCCACCCGGATTGCCGCGGAAGGGCTGCGGCAGATCGCCACAGGCCGCCAGCGCCAAAAGCGCTAAACCCGCAAATGATCGGCGCATCATAGCATGACACAGGTGGCAAGCAGCGTCAGGAAGCTGAGGACTAGGAACATGACAAGGTAAGGCATGAGTGCTTCATGCCACGCCCGGACCCAGGCGGGAAGATCGGGGCCGATTTCCCCAAGCCGGTTTCTGTTCTAAACATGAATAGTCTCCCTCTCTGTATTGGCTTTCGCCTCACATGAACACTACCCTAGCAGCGGCTGAGAAAGCCGCGCCGCGTTATGATTTCACCCATGCCGAGCCGCGCTGGCAGCAGGCCTGGCAGGATCGCGCCTGTTTCGTGGTGCCCGATGTGCCGCCTGAAGGCGCGCGGAAATACTATGTGCTGGAAATGTTCCCCTACCCCAGCGGCAAGATCCATATGGGGCACGTGCGCAATTATACGCTGGGCGATGTGGTGGCGCGCTACAAGCGGGCGCGCGGGCATTTGGTGATGCATCCCATGGGCTGGGATGCTTTTGGTCTGCCGGCGGAAAACGCGGCGCGCGAACGCGGCATTCACCCGGCCAAATGGACCTATGAGAATATCGCCAATATGCGCGCGGAATTGCAGCGCATGGGGCTATCGCTCGAATGGGCGAGGGAATTCGCGACCTGCGATGTAGAATATTACGGTCGGCAACAGAAATTGCTCTTGGATTTCTGGCGCGCCGGCCTGGTGGAGCGCAAGGAATCCTGGGTGAATTGGGACCCGGTGGATGGCACCGTGCTCGCCAATGAACAGGTGATCGATGGGCGCGGTTGGCGGTCTGGTGCTTTGGTGGAAAAGAAGCAGCTCAGCCAATGGTTTTTTAGCATCACGAAATTTGCGCCTGATTTATTGGAGGCGCTCGGCGGGCTGGATCGCTGGCCAGAACGCGTGAAGCTGATGCAATCGAATTGGATCGGGCGAAGCGAAGGGGCGAAGGTTCGGTTCAAGCTGGCGGAAGCGGTGAACGCCAGCCGTCCTGATGATCCGAGGGCTTTGCCCGAGGGTCTGAGTCAGGCCGGCACGCCGCAGGCGCATATCAAGGAAGTTGAAGTTTTCACGACACGCCCGGATACACTGTTTGGTATGTCCTTCCTGGCGGTGGCAGCCGAACATCCCCTCGCCGTTGCTGCTGGTACGCGTGATTCCAAGGCTGCCGAGTTCATTGCCGAATGCCGGCGCATGGGTACCTCGGAAGCCGCCATTGAACAGGCGGAAAAGCGCGGTTTTGATACGGGCTTTCGTGTCAAGCATCCGCTGAATGGGCGCGAATACCCGGTATGGATCGCGAATTTCGTGCTGATGGAATATGGCACGGGTGCTATTTTTGGCTGCCCCGCGCATGACCAACGCGATTTGGATTTTGCGCGCAAATATGGGCTTTCCGTCACCCCCGTGGTGCTGCCACCCGGCGCGGATGCCGCAACCTTCACGGTTGGCGATGTCGCGCATACCGAAGATGGCGTTGCGTATAATTCAGGCTTCCTCGATGGGCTTGGTGTCGCGGCCGCCAAGCGGCGCGTGATTGATGAGCTGGAAAAGCTCGGCGCCGGTCAGGGCATTGCGAATTGGCGGCTGCGCGATTGGGGTGTTTCACGCCAGCGCTATTGGGGCTGCCCCATCCCCTTCATCCATTGCGATGATTGCGGCGTGGTGCCGGTGCCGGATGATCAATTGCCGGTGCGCCTGCCTGATGATGTGGATTTCGCGAAGCTTGGCAATCCCTTGGACAATCACCCAAGCTGGAAGCACATCGCCTGCCCAAAATGCGCAAAGCCCGCGCGGCGGGAGACCGATACCTGCGACACTTTCGTTGATTCGTCTTGGTATTACGCGCGCTTCTGTTCGCCGCGCGCGGCGGAACCAGTGACCAAGGGCGCGGTAGATGCTTGGCTGCCGGTGGATCAATATATCGGCGGCATTGAACATGCGATTCTTCATTTGCTCTATTCCCGCTTCTTCTCCCGTGCCATGAAAGAAGCCGGCCATCTTTCCGTGGATGAGCCCTTCGCCGGCTTGTTTACGCAAGGCATGGTGCAGCATGAAAGCTACAAGGGCGCTGATGGCCGTTGGCTTTATCCTGAAGAAGTGGACTTCGCCGTTGCCGTCGATGGCATGCGCAGCGCGACCGTAAAGGGCAGCGCGGAACCTGTGACGATTGGCCGGGTTGAGGCCATGTCCAAATCCAAGCGCAATACGGTGGATCCGGGTGCAATTATTGCGAAATACGGCGCCGATACCGCGCGTTGGTTCATCCTTTCCGACAATCCGCCCGAACGCGATATGGAATGGACCGAAGCCGGTGTTGCTGGCGCCTATCGCTTCACGCAGCGCGTGTTTCGCATTGTGGATGCGGCCCTGCCCGGCCTGCCGCCCGCTGGCACGGCGCCGGAGGCATCCGGCAAGACACTCCGGCGCGCAACCCATCGCGCCATCGCCACCGTGACCGAGGCTTTGGAGACTTTCGCCTTCAATGTGGCGGTCGCGCGGCTTTATGAATTCGCCAATGCCATTGAAGCGGCGAAGGATGCGCCCGCTGGGGCAAAGCGCGAAGCGCTTGAGATGCTGGCGCGGCTTTCTGCTCCCATGATGCCGCATTTGGCCGAAGAAGTTTGGTCCTTGCTGCGGCCAAATGATGCGGCGCTGGTCGCCGAACTCCCCTGGCCGGAAGCCGATGCCGCGCTCTTGGTTGCGGAAAGCGTCACGCTTGCCGTGCAGGTATTGGGCAAGCTCCGCGCCACTATCGAAGTGCCGGTGGGTGCGAGCGAGGAAGCGATTTTCGCGGCTGGCGAGGCTGAAGAAAATGTGCAGCGCGCGCTCGCCGGCAAGCCGATCAAAAAGCGCATTCATGTGCCCGGCAGGGTGGTGAATTTTGTCGTCTAGACGCGCCCTCATTGCGCTTGCTGCGCCGCTGCTGGCAGCGGGTTGCGGCTTTCGGCCCATGTATGGCCAGGGCAGCGGGCCGGAAGACGCGAAGGTCGCAGAGTCGCTTGCAGCCGTGAAGGTCGGGTTGATGCTCGAACGGCATGGGCAATTGCTACGCCGACGCCTGGAACAGGGCTTAGCACCCAAGGGTTGGGCAGATGTTCCGCCAAAATATGATCTGCGCGTCGGGCTCGCCTATGGCGTTGAGCTGCAGGGGTTTCGCCGTGATGGTTTTCCAAGTCGCGTGCGCTTCACTGCAACGGCCAATTGGTTGCTGTTTGATCGTGCGGTACCACCGAAGGAAATCGCGCGTGGCACTGAACGCGCATCCGACGCCTATGACATTCCGGAAAACCAGTTCTTCGCCGCCGACGTTGCCCGCGACACCATGGAACGCCAATTAATCGAAAAATTGGCGCAGCAAATCCTGGAACGGCTGGGTATTCATTTCAGCGGTGCACCTCAAGGCACGGCGCCGGCCTGATCATGGCCAAGATTGATGCGCGGCGCATTGCGGGCTTCCTTTCCGATCCACCACCCGCCACGCGCATTGTGCTGATCTATGGCGATGATCTGGGGCTGGTGCGCGAGAGGGCGGATCACCTCACGCGCGCTGTGGTGGGTGATGATCCTTTCGGCCTAGTGGAGGTGCCGCGCGACGCCGCCAGCCGTGACACCAGCATCCTGGCCGGGGAAGCTGCGCAACCTGCGCTCACTGGCGGACGACGCCTGGTGCGGGTGCGTGATGCGACTGATGGTCTTGCCAATGCTGCGAAGGCGGCGCTGGCTGGTCCTGGACCTGGTATTGTGTTGCTCGAAGCGGGAGCGCTTGCCCGCAATAAGGGCCTCCGCCCCGCACTGGAGCGCGCTAATGACGCGGCAGCGGTGATTGCCTGCTATCCCGAAATCGGCGCAGAACTCGAAGCCAGCATTGGCCGCATGCTGAAGCAACATGGCGTCGCAGCCGATGACGGTGCGCTTGCCTTCATGGCCGCGCGGCTTGGCGAAAATCGGCTGCAAATCCGCCGGGAAGTGGAAAAGCTGGCGCTTTACGTCGGTCCCGCCAAGCGTGTAACAGAAGAAGACGCCATAGCCTGCATTGCAGAGGGTTCAACGCTTGATCTTGACCAAACGCTGCTTGCGGCAACATCGGGTGATGCGGCGCTCACGGATCGCGCTTTGGATCAGGCCATTGCCGAAGGAGCGGCGGCGGTGCAGGTGGTGCGCGCTGCACTCAGGCATGTGCAGCGGTTACATCTTGCCGCACTTGCTGTGGCGAAGGGATCAAGCCCTGGCGATGCGCTATCTTCGCTGCGCCCACCAGTGTTTTTCAAAAGCCGCCCGGCCTTTGAAAAGGCGCTGCGCCTATGGTCCGCGCCAGCCCTCGCCGCCGCCGGTGAGGCGCTTTTTGAAGCCGAACGCCAAACCAAGACCACCGGCATGCCGGATCAGGCGATTGCCCGCGCCGCAGTGACGGCGCTGGCGCGCAAAGCGGTGCTGCGGAAACGCTAAATCCTGATAAAATCCGCGATCTTCGCGGTACGCCGCAATCTAGCAAAATCATCTTCACTCGGCAATTGCGGCCGGTCACGCTCAGCCGCCACCAGGCACAGAAAGCCAAGCGGGGCATCTTCTGCGGCGCGAAACTGATGCCATTGCAGGGGCGCGATTTCGACCAGATCATGTTCGGCGATATCGGTGATCTCATCACCCACCAGGCAGGCGCCGCGCCCGCGCAGGATCAGCACCCAATGGATATGCTCATGGCGTTCCAGCGTGGAATGGCCGCCGGGCTGTACCTCAAAATAGCGCCACTGAACGGGCAGGCTTTCGGCACCTTCGAACAGGATCTGGCGCGTCACATCCTTATACGGGCCGCCTTCCTTGTAGGATAGGACGGGCACGTTTTCCCAGCCGAAGGCATTGAAGCGACGCACGGTCATTCGGCGGCCTTTCCGGTGGCAACAGCATTTTCAATCGCCGCGGCGAAGGCGCGCGCGCCGATTTCGGGATCGGGCGAATGGCGCATCAGCGCACCACCGATCAGAAACACGGCATCATGGCCAAAGGCCGTCACCATGCTGTCTATGCGTTCAATCGTCATGCCACCCGCCGGAGAAGGGAAACCGGGCCGCACATCGCCCAAGGGTTCCTGCATGGCAATGGCCAGATCGCGGCATTCCTGTTCGGTGAAGGCAAAGCGCCCGCCCGCATTGGGAAAGACCGAGATATCCGCTCCAAAAACCCGAAACAACCGCCCGAGCAGCATGGCCGGCGTCATGCCATGTTCCGGGTAATGGAAATGCGTCCCCGAAAAACTTGGATGCGCCATGACCGCGAGGCCGTATTTGCGCGCCAAATGAAAGCCCGTGTCGGGGCCGATCAGGAAAGGCGCGATCAGCGCGCCGGCACAGCCCTCGGCAGCCGCAAAGGCCATCTGGTCTTCGATCTGATTAAACCGCCCAGACACCATCGGAAAATAGAGCGTCTTGCGCCCGGTTTTGGCATTGGCGCTGCGGATCGCTTCCTGCAGGCGGGGCACCCTTTCCCCGAAGGCGTGGAAGGGCTGGTCCATCAGCCCGTGATCATCCTTGATCACATCAAGCCCGCCCAAGGCATAGCCACCCGCAAGCCGCGCCAATTCCGGCACGGAAAGCCCGAGCGGCTTGATCGCGGTCGCCGCCAAGGGCCGGCCAAAAACGCCGAGCTTTTCCCGTAACCCTGCAACCCCAAAGCCCGGCCCACCAAAGGCGCCGAGCTGTTCGGGCGTCAGGCGGATATCAATGATCCGAATGCCCCGCCTGATCGAGACATTGCCGAAAATCACATTCAGCAGATTGGGAATGGAATTATTGACGATATCGGCGCGGTAGCTGATGGCGACATTAAAGGCGCGTGATGGCGCTGTGCAGGGCGAGATGGCCTCCACTTGGCCGACAATGCCCGCCCCCCAGATCGGCGCCGGCACGCAATCGGCTGGGATTTCCACCGTCTGCTCAAGGCAGATATCCTTGGCATGGGCTTCTATCGGCCGGGAATCATCCGGGGTGATGCGATAGAGTATCAGAAACCGCGGCGCGCCCATTAAACCCGAAGCTCCTCCAAACCTGTCCAAGGACACCCATACCGCCCAGAAATGGTTTCGCGTTTATGAGTGACAATTCCAATACCGCCAAGTTGCCTGCCCGGCTATCGGGATGGGGGCGGGGTTGCGTGTCGCCTGGCTGGCTGGGCCTCAGCCCCCTTTGCCCAACCCAGCGGCCCTATACCCAAGTCCCAAGCTTTCTCCGTAAACGCTCACGCCGCCGATTTCATCTGTCCGTGAAATGCTCTATCCACCCCGACAGCAAAGCAGCAAAGCTGGGGTTGGGATAATGGCGGAAATCTATTTCTTTGAAGACCTGACGGTGGGGCTGACTGCCAAATTCTCCAAAACCATCACGGAGGCCGATATCGTACTGTTCGCCGCTGTCACCGGCGATACCAACCCCATGCATCTGGATGCGGAATATGCTGCAACCTCCATCTTCAAGGAACGCATCGCCCATGGGATGCTGGCGGCGGGCTTGATCACCAAGGTGCTGGGCACGCAGCTTCCCGGGCCGGGCACGATCTATATGTCGCAAACGCTGAAATTCCGCGCCCCGGTCAAAATCGGGGAGACGGTGACCGCCATTGTCGAAGTCGCGGCACTCCATCCCGAAAAGCACCGCGCGACGCTGAAAACCGTCTGCCTGGTCAAGGGTGAACCAGTGCTGGAAGGGGAGGCGTTTGTCTCCGTCCCCACCCGCGCACCCATCACCAAAGCGGCGGAGTAAGCCCATGCGCCGCGTTTGCGTCTTTGCCGGCTCCGCCGCCGGCGCCCGCCCGGAATATGTCGCCGCCGCCGCCGTGCTGGGGCAGGAGATCGCCGCGCGTGGGCTTGGCCTGGTCTACGGCGGTGGCGGTGTTGGCCTGATGGGTGCGGTTTCCGCCGCCGCCCAAAATGCGGGCGCCGAGGTGATTGGCATCATCCCCCATGGGCTGGTGGCGCGCGAAGCGGGGGCGAAGCAGCTCAAGGATATGCGCGTTGTTAGGTCCATGCATGAACGCAAGGCGCTGATGGCCGAGCTTTCCGATGGCTTCATCGTGCTGCCCGGCGGCTATGGCAGCCTTGAAGAAGCGGTGGAAACGCTCACTTGGTTGCAGCTTGGCATTCAACGGAAAGGCATCGTGTTTGTGGATACGCTTGGCTATTGGCAACAGCTGATGGGCTCACTTGATCACATGGTCGCGGAAGGCTTTGTGCGAGCGGAAATGCGCGCTGCCGCCATGCTGGCACGGGATGGCGCGGCGGCGTTGGATGCGCTGGCACGCTATACGCCGCCCGATGTGCCGCGCTGGCTCAACCCCGGGGAAGCCTGATGGCAGCGCAAATCTTCGCCGATTGGCGTGGCATCCCGAAGGAAGCGCGTGGTGCCACGGTGGCACTCGGCAATTTTGATGGCGTGCATCTGGGGCATGTCGAGGTGCTGAAGGCAGCCCAAGCGGCACGGCCTGATTTGCCGCTGGCCGTGCTGACCTTTGAGCCCCATCCGCGCGAGCATTTCCGCCCCGATGATCCGCCGTTTCGGCTAACCTTGCTGCCAGCCAAGGCCGTTTATCTGGCCGATGCCGGCGCGCGCTTTGTCTATGCGCTGCGCTTTGATGATGATTTCGCAGCCCTTTCGGCGGAAGCCTTTGTGGATCAGGTGCTGCAGAAGGGGCTGGGTGCCAAGCATTTGGCGAGCGGCCCTGATTTCGCCTTCGGCAATCGGCGCGGCGGTGATGTGCGCTTTCTGGCGCGGGAGGCTGCTTCGCGCGGCATGGGGCTTTCCATCGTGCCCCCGGTGGAACAGCGGGGGGAGGCAATATCCTCCACTCGCATTCGCCGCTTGTTGCAGGATGGCTATCCGGACCGCGCGGCAGAAAAGCTGGGCCGGCCTTGGGAGATTCGCGGCACGGTGGTGCATGGGGATAAGATAGGGCGCGTGCTGGGCTGGCCCACGGCCAATATCTGGCTCGATCGGCACTTGGAACCGGCGCGTGGTGTCTATGCTGTCACAGTAGCGCTGCCAGGCGGCGGGACGGCCAAGGGCGTCGCCAATATCGGGCGGCGGCCGACGCTGGGCGGCGACAAGGAGACGCGGCTTGAGGTTTATATCTTCGATTTCGCGGGCGATATTTACGGCCAGGAAATCGGGGTGCGGCTGGTGCAGTTCCTGCGCCCCGACGCCAAGTTTGATGGCTTGGAAATGCTCAAGGCCGCGATTGAACAGGATGTTCTCAATGCCCGCGCCGCGCTGGCTTGACCGCCCGCATGGCCCGCGCCCATAAGCGCCGCATGAAACACACGGCGATTTCGATACGAATTACCCGCCCGGCCTTCCGCTGAAGACCGGGAAACGTCGCCCTTATTTCACCCCTGCCGCCGGCAAGGCGGCCCGAGATCAGCCCGCAAGGCTCAAGAACCATGAATGACAGCCCAAAAAAGGCCCGCGATTATCGCGGCACCGTCTTCCTGCCGCAGACCGGCTTTCCCATGCGCGGCGATTTGCCGAAACGCGAACCCGATATGCTGGCGCGCTGGGCGCGCCTGAAACTGTGGGAAAGGCTGCGCGCTCAGTCCAAGGGGCGTGAGACATTCGTGCTGCATGACGGCCCGCCCTATGCCAATGGCAATCTGCATATTGGCCATGCGCTGAATAAGATTTTGAAGGATGTGATCAATCGCGCCGCGCAAATGGCGGGGTATGACGCGAATTACGTCCCCGGCTGGGATTGCCACGGCCTGCCGATTGAATGGAAGGTCGAGGAAGAATACCGCAACAAGGGCCGCGACAAGGATGCGGTGCCGGTGTTGGATTTCCGCGCCGAATGCCGCGCCTATGCCGAACATTGGCTTGAAGTGCAGCGGGCGGAATTCATTCGCCTTGGTGTCGCCGGCGATTGGGCGGATCGTTATGCGACGATGGATTTCGCCTCGGAAGCCGCCATCGCCGCTGAGATTGGCAAGTTCCTGACGAATGGGTCGCTCTATCGCGGGTTGCGTCCCGTGATGTGGAGCCCGGTTGAGAAAACGGCGCTGGCGGAAGCGGAGATTGAATATCACGATCATGTCAGCCCGACGCTGCATGCGAAGTTCCGCATCCTGAAAGCCGGGGCGGCTGATCTGGTCGGCGCGGATGTCGTGATCTGGACCACAACGCCCTGGACCATGCCGGGCAATCGCGCGGTCGCTTACGGGGCAGAGATTGATTACGCGCTTTTGCATGTCGAAGGCTTGGCCGAGAAATCCTATCTGAAAATGGGCGATCGGCTGCTGGTGGCGCTGCCCTTGCTGCCGCAATTCGAAAAGGATGCCGGTATTGGCGCACATAGCATCAAGCGCGTGATCAAGGGCGCGGAACTGGCAAGTGCGATGGCGGCGCATCCGCTACGCGGGCATGGCTATGACTTCGAAGTCCCTTTGCTGCCCGGCGATTTTGTCACCACTGAAGCAGGCACGGGTTTCGTGCATATCGCGCCTGGCCATGGTGAGGATGACTTCAATCTCGGCCGCGCACATAACCTGCCGATCCCAGAGACAGTGAATGATGACGGTACCTTCACGCATCACGCGCCGGGGTTTGTGGGCTTGCATGTCTTCAAGGCGCATACAGCAGTTTATGCGGCGATAGAGGCGGCCGGGACGCTCGCGGCCACGGGCACGCTTACGCATAGCTATCCGCATAGCTGGCGGTCCAAGAAGCCAGTGATTTTCCGCGCGACGCCGCAATGGTTCATTGCCATGGATAATGCCAATGCGATCCGCGCGAAATCATTGGAGGCGATTGCCAAGACGCATTTCGTGCCGGATGCGGGGCGGAACCGCATCGGGTCCATGGTGGCGGCGCGGCCCGATTGGTGCATCAGCCGCCAGCGCGCCTGGGGCGTGCCGATCCCGGTATTCGTGAGCAAGCAGTCAGGCGAGCCCTTGCGTGATCCCGCGATCATGGAACGCATCATCCAAGCCTTCACCGTGGAAGGGGCGGATGCCTGGTATAAGCCAGGTGCCGCGGCGCGCTTCCTCGGACCCGACCGTGATCTGGCGGCTTATGAGCAGGTAATGGATATCGTGGATGTCTGGTTTGAATCAGGTTCAACCCATGCCTTTGTGCTGCCGCCGCGTGGCCTGCCTTTCCCGGCTGATCTTTATTTGGAAGGGTCGGATCAGCATCGCGGCTGGTTTCATTCCTCGCTGCTGGAATCGGTTGGCACCAATGGTGTTGCGCCCTTCAAGGCCGTGCTGACGCATGGGTTTGTGCTGGATGAGCAGGGGCGGAAAATGTCCAAATCCATGGGCAATGTGACCGCGCCGCAGGACGTGATGAAGCAATATGGCGCGGATATTCTGCGCCTTTGGGTGACGAATTCCGATACCGCGCTTGATCTGCGTATTGGCCCCGAAATCCTGAAGCAGCAGGCGGAATCGTATCGGCGCATCAGGAATACGCTGCGCTGGCTGCTCGGCAATCTGGATGGTTTCTCGGAAGACGAGATCGTTCCTTATGACGAGTTGCCGGAGTTGGAGCGCTGGTTGTTGCATCGGCTGACGGAATTGGATGCAAAGATCAGGCGGGCAGTGGAAACCCATTACTGGACTGGGGTTTATCCGGAAATCCATCAATTCTGCGCGACTGACCTTTCGGCGTTCTATTTCGATATCCGGAAGGATAGCCTTTACTGTGATGCGCCGGATGTATTGCGCCGGCGTGCCGCGCGGACGGTGCTCGATATTCTGCATCGCTGCCTTTGTGCCTGGTTTGCGCCGGTCTTAGTGTTCACGGCTGAGGAAGCCTGGCTGGCGCGTTTCCCGGATGAGGGGGGTAGTGTGCATTTGCTCGATTTCCCCTTTGTGCCCGAGGGTTGGAAGGATCAGGCCTTGGCCGCGAAATGGGCGCGCTTGCGGGAATTGCGTCGGGCGGTGACGGCCGCTTTGGAGCGTGCGCGTGTGGCGCAGGAGATTGGTTCATCCCTGCAGGCTGCGCCTGTTTTGCATGCCGGTGCCGAGGATGCGACGCTTTTGACGCCTGAGTTGTGGGCGGAGCTTTGCATCACTTCGGGCTTTGCGCTTTCGTCCGATGTGGCGCCTGAGGGTGCCTTTGTGGCCGAGGGGGTTGCCGATGCTGCCGCCGTGTTCCGCCCTGCTATTGGTTTGAAGTGTGACCGTTGCTGGCGCGTCCTGCCCGAAGTTGGCGACTGTAGTGCCCACCCCACGTTATGCCGCCGTTGCGACGCAGTGGTCGAGGCGCTTTAATGAAGTCGGGGTCCGGGGAGACACTCACTCCCCGGCGGGGGCTCGGGGGCAGCGTCCCCGGCTTGTTCCGCCTGGGTTTGATTTTTGCGGGTTTGATCTTCTTTTTTGACCAGCTTTCAAAGTGGTTGGTGTTGGAAGTGCTGTTGTTGCCAGAGGTCCAGAACATCCCCTTGTTTGAAGCGGGCCCTTTTGGCCTTGATCTGACCATGGTCTGGAATCGGGGTGTCACTTTTGGCCTGTTTTCCGGTGATGGCCCGTGGAATCACCTGGTCTTGGCTGCGTTGGCCGCCGGGATTGCCGTGTTTCTGGTCCGTTGGCTGGCGCAGGCCGAGGGGCGGCTGGTGGCTTTGGCGTTGGGGGCGGTGATTGGTGGCGCCCTTGGCAATGTCTTGGATCGGTTGCGTTTTGGGGCGGTGATGGATTTTGTGGATGCTCATGCCTGGGGCTGGCATTGGTATGTGTTTAATGTTGCCGATGCGGCGATTGTGTGTGGGGTAGGGGCGCTTTTCCTGGACGCCTTGTTGCTGCCACGCCGAGCGCCTAAAGATAGCCTATGATGTGGAAGCTCAACCTCTTTTTGCCTGCTGTTTCGCTGCTGCTGCTGGTCGGCTGTGGGGAGAATACGGCGCGTACCCTTGGCTTTATCCGCGATGCGCCGGATGAGTTCCGCGTGACCACCCGAGCGCCGCTTTCCATGCCGCCGGACATGGCGGGGGGTTTGCCGCCGCCGCGTCCGGGTGCGCCGCGCCCGATGGAGCGGAGCGCGCGGGGTGAGGCGGAGGCAGTCTTGGTGCCGTCTTTGGCGCTCCGAGACCCGCGCCAGCAGCCTCGGGCGGCTGGGGGCAGTGTGGGCGAGATTGCGCTGTTGCAGGCGGCCGGCCCCGCGCCTTCGCGCGATATTCGCCGCCAAGTGGATGAAGAAAGCCAAAGGCTGGATCGTCCACCACGCGATTTGGCGGATCGATTGATTTTCTGGCGCGATCCTCCGCCGCCTGGGGTTACTGTTGATCCGGCACGTGAGCGGGCGCGGATTCGTGAAAATGCTGCGCTTGGGATTGAGGGTACTGCCGGGGACACGCCGATCCAGCAGCCGCGGGAGCAGAACATCTGGCGGCGGCTTGGCCTCTGATTTAGGTCTGGTCTGGTTTCCGGCCTAACTGATACCATCTCTGAAGTCATGATGCGTTTGACCCGTCGCCAGACCCTTGCCTCCGCCGCTGCGCTTTGCGCGGCAACCCCAGCATTTGCGCAGAATACGGCACCGCCGCTGCAAAGGCCGTTATTTGGCGCGCAGCATTGGCGGTTGGCCAATGGGCTGCAGGTCGCCTTCATCCCCTTCAGCCGGGCGCCGGTGGTGACGCAGTATCTGTTTTTTGCCGCAGGCGGGGCGGAAGACCCGGGGGGGCGGTCAGGGGTCGCGCATTTCCTGGAACATATGATGTTCAAGGGCAGCCCGAAGGTTGGGGTTGGCGATTTCTCGCGTCTGGTGGCGCGGGAAGGCGGGAATGACAATGCCTTCACGTCGCGCGATGTCACGGCCTATCACCAGGCAGTGGAGGCTTCGCGTCTTGGCATGATCCTGGAGATGGAGGCCGACCGCATGGCCGCGCCCCTCATCCCTCAGGAATTTATGGAAAGTGAGCGCGGCGTGGTGCTGGAAGAACGCCAGCAAACGACCGATTCCAACCCAAGGGCGCGGTTCCGGGAGGCATTTACGGCGGCACTTTGGGGCCGGCAGCATTGGGCGGGGCGCCCGATTATTGGCTGGGAGGATGAGATTCGCGCCATTTCCCGTGATGACTTGGCGGGCTTCCATGTGCGGTTTTATGCGCCGGCCAATGCGACGCTGGTAATCAGCGGCGCCGTGCCGGAAGATGAAGTGCGCCGGCTGGTGGACAAGCATTACGGCGGCATCCCGGCTCGGCAGGCAGCCAGGCGGGATCGTGCGCCAGCGCCGGCGCAAGCGGTGGAACCAAGGCTGATCCGGCGCGATCCGATGACGCGGGATGCGCTGTTTCTGAAAGCCTGGATGGCACCCTCGCTCACGGCTGGTGAGCGCGCGCATGCGCTACCGCTGGAGGTGCTGTCCCATTTGCTGGGCGGTGGCCAGGGCAGCCGGCTGCATAAGGCGCTGGTGGAAAGCGGCCTCGCTGTCTCGGCTGGCACATGGTATGATGGCGATGCGGCGGCGATGACGGAGTTTTATCTTTCTGCCATGCCGCGACCTGGTGTCACGCCAGAGCGGGTGGAAGAGGCCGTGAATGCCGTGATTGAAACCCTCATTCAGCAAGGCCCGACGGAAGCGGAAGTGGCGCGGTCCATCCGGCAACTCACGGCTGGGGCAATGCTGGCACTTGATGGCCTTGGTGCCGGGCCGCGCATGGTTGGCGGCACGCTCGCGATTGGGCTGCCGCTGGAGGCTGTGGAATTCTGGCCGGCGCGGATCAGTGCGGTTACGCGGGATCTAGTGGAAGCCGCCGCGCGGGCGGTTTTGCCCAGCGCGCCCAATTCCGCCGCCTGGCTGCTGCCCGCCGCATGAGTACGCCATTTCGCCTGACCATTCAGCGCGTGGCCGCGCATGGTCTCACCGCCTGGCTGGTCGAGGATCATTCCGTGCCCGTTGTCTCGCTTTCCTGGTCTTGGCGCGGTGGCGCGGCCCTTGATGCGCCGGGACGGGAGGGCACGGCGAGCCTTGCGGCAGCGCTGCTGACCGAAGGCGCGGGTGATTTACCGGCGGCGGCCTTCACCGATGCGCTGCGCGATACGGGCATTGGGCTTTCCTTCGGCGCCGGGCGGGATGATGCGGATGGCGGGTTTCGCTGCCTCAGTGGTGCCCTACCGGAGGCGGAGCGTTTGGCGCGACTTGCGATGACCGCCCCCCGCTTGGATCAGGCAGCGATTGAAAGGCTGCGGGCGCGGGCCATTGCCGGGGCACGGCAGGCGCTGGAGACACCGCGCGGACAGGCGCGGCGCGCCTTTTGGGCGGAAGCCTTCCCATCACATCCGGCGGGGCGGCCTTCGGGCGGCACGGCGGAAAGCCTTGCGGCCATCACGCCGGATGATTTGCGCCGCCAATTGGGCCAGCAATTGCGCCGCGAAGGGCTGACGATTGCCGCGGCGGGAGCCATTCGTCCGGATGATCTGGCGACCTTGCTTGGGCGGCTTTTCGCGGGGCTGCCAGCGGGGGCGCCTCCCACGCCGCCTTCGTTGCCTGGCTTTACTAGCTTCGGCCAGCGCGTGATTGGGATGGATAGCCCGCAATCCCAGGCGATTTTCGGGCATGAGGGAATCGGCGCTCGCGATCCGCAATTTGAAGTGGCGCAGATTGTGCTGCGCATTTTTGGCGGCGGCGGGTTTTCCTCGCGGCTTACGGAATCGGTACGGGTCCAGCGCGGCCTGACCTATGGCATTGGGGTTGGGCTGGATACCGGCTTTGGCGGCGGCGTGCTGGCCGGCAGTGTCGCGAGCGATAATGGCAAGATCGCTGAGGCGCTGGCGGTGACGCGCGATGAATGGGCGCGCATGGCGGCCGATGGGCCGACCGAGGCCGAGATGACGGAAGCGGTCGCGTTCCTGACCGGATCACTCGCGCTGCAATTCACTGATAGTTGGCGGATTGCGAATACGCTGATGGCGATGCAGCGCAATGAGAGGCCGATTGATTGGCTTGATGGTCGGTCGGAAAGGCTGCGCGCAGTCAGCCGCGATGATGCGGTGCGCATGGCGCGGCGGCTGTTGCAGCCTGAGGCGCTTTCGGTGGTGGTGGCGGGGCTGCCGGCGGGGCTGTCGGACCAGTCCAAGTGAAGATTTTGCAAGAAATCCGTCACTTCATTTATATATTGCATTGATTGCTGGTTTTTGACGCAGAAGCGGTGGGGCTTTTCTGGGATATGCCTTTGGCTTTGGGCGAATGCGCCGCTGCTGCGCCGGAATTGGGCCAAAACCGCTGGCACGCAATTCGCTATCTTCGATCATCGGCAGGCAGCACCACGCCAAGGGGCGCGGGGCATCATGCCCAAGTCTGGAGATCAGCGATGACAGATATCCTTGGCCACCGCCTCACGCGCCGCGCGACCCCGCTTGGTATGGGTGCCGCTTTGGCAAGCCCCACCATTCGTGGCGCCTTCGCGCAGGCTGCGCCGATCAAGGTTTGCGTTTTGCATTCGCTTTCCGGCACCACGGCCATCAGCGAATCGGCGCTCCGCGATACCGTGCTGATGATGGTGGAAGGCATCAATAGGCGCGGTGGCCTGCTTGGGCGGCGCGTGGAAGCCGTCGTGGTGGACCCCGCTTCCAATTGGCCGCTTTTCGCCGAAAAGGCGCGTGAGCTTCTGCAAGTGGCGAAGGTGGATGCGCCTTGCGGCTATACGCTCGAGATGCATCGCAACCATCACTTGTCCAAGCCCGTAATGATTGGCGCAGTGATGGAAAACGGCTAGTTCAATATCGTTTGAAAGACACCGGGCCCGATCGTGGCCGAAAAATGGTCTCCTTTCATTCCGGAGAATGCCAGCCGTCGCCGCGGCTGAATGAAAGCGGGGCGGTGATCTGGGTCACCGCCCTGAATCTCTCATGACAAGACTGGTTTTGGTGCTGTTTTTGTGCTGGGCCTGGCGCCCATGGCCCGGGCACAGGACGATTTTAGCGCAACCGCGCTCCGCCTTGGTGGCAGCTTTGGCGAACAGGCAGAAGCGGTCGAGAAACTCGGCGTGATAGGTGATCCGCGCGCACTGCCGATGTTGCAGGCGCTGTCCGATGGCAAGCTTGCGCGCATGCCCGATGACGTGTTTGACCTTTTCCCGATCCTGAAGAATTTCCTCAAGCGGCGCGGGGGCGATCTTTCCGGCGGGCAGCAGCAGCTTCCCATCGCCCGCGCGCTGACGGCGCGGCCCCGCCTGCTGATCCTGGATGAACCGACCGAGGGTATTCAGCCCAATGTCATCAAGGACATCGCCCGCGTGATCGCGCTGCTTGCCAAGCAACGCGGCATGGGGGTGATCCTGGTTGAGCAGTATTTCGACTTCGCCAGGGAATTGGCCGATTCCATTTCCGTCATGGTGCGGGGCGAGGTCGCGCTGGCCGGCGCCACGGCCGATTTGCCGCGCGAGAATGTCCTGAAACTCTTGACCGTTTAGGGGAGGCGCCGCCCGGGCTTGCGCCCGGCGCCGGCTTTGCGCAGGCTACGAGCTTCTTGCAGGATGCCACGCCGCACCATGCCCGATATTTCGGAACAAACCCTGATCCCCGCGCCGCTTGGCGTGGTTTGGCCCTTACTTAGTGACCCGGCCGAGGTCGCGGCCTGTATCCCTGGCGCGCAGCTTGCGCCTTCCACAGGTGATGGGCTCTGGCGCGGTTCCATCAAGGTGAAATTCGGCCCGACCACGGCGGCGTTTCGGGGTGAGGCGAAGCTTGATTACGATCACGATGCGCATCGCTGCCGCATTGAAGGGCGCGGGATTGATCAGCGCGGTGCATCACGCGCGCTGGCGAATGGCGATGTGCTGGCGGCAGCGGAAGGGGATGCGACGCGGCTCACGGTCAATGGCAGCTTCACCGTGACCGGGCCCTTGGAGACCTTCGCCAATGCCGGCGGCGTGCATGTGGCGCGCGCGCTTTTGGCGGAATTCGCAAACAGTATGGCGAACCGCGCCATGGCCGCCTTGCCCGCTGCGACACCCGTCGTGGAACAGTCTAGGCCTGAGGCGCCGGCAGCGACGGCACCTGCCGCACCAGCGCCGCCGCCACCACCACCGCCCGCACCGGCGGCGGAGCTCAATGCTTTTGGCCTGCTCTGGCGGGCCTTTCTATCCTGGATCAGCAGTCTTTTCGGTAAAGGGAATAAATAACCATGGCAGCCCCCAAGCTTTCTGATGTTCTGGCAAATGTCTTCGCGCAAGAAGACTGCGATATGCTTTTCACCTTGATGGGTGATGCGAATATGTATTGGACCGAGGCAATGCAGCGCCAGCCAGGGATGAACATCATCCATGCAAGGCATGAACATTGTGCGGTTGCGATGGCGGATGCTTATGCGCGCGCCACTGGCAAGGTGGGGGTGGCTTCCACGACTTGCGGGCCAGGCTTTACGCAAATCATGACCGGGCTTGCGATTGCCGCGCGCGCCAATACGCCGATGGTGGTGTTCGCGGGCGATTCACCGATTGCCGCCCCCTATTACATTCAGCAGATTGATATGGCGCCGCTCACGCAAGCAACTGGCGCGCATCATATCTCGGTGAAGACCATGGATCGCGCTTTGGATAATGTGCGGGAAGCCTTTCACTTCGCTGCATTGGAACGCCGCCCTGTCGTGATTAGCATTCCGATGGACCTGCAAAAGCAGGCCTATCCGCATATGGTGGATTACATTCCATCCGCGGATTATCTGCCTGCGGTGCAGCGCCCACAGCCTGATCCGCTGCTGGTTGAAAAACTGATGGAGATGATCGCGGCGGCCGAAAAGCCCATCATCATCGCCGGCCGTGGTGCCAAGCTTTCCAAGGCGCGTGAAGCGATTGAGGAAATGGCGGAAGCCATGGGCGCGCTGCTCACCACATCGCTGCAAGCCAAGGGGCTGTTCACCGGCAATCGCTTCGCCATGGATATCTCGGGCGCCTATGCAAGCGATTTCGCCCGCGAACGCTTTGCCGAGGCTGATCTGGTGATTGGCATTGGCGTTGGGCTTGGCGGCTATACGACGGAAAGCGGTTACCTTTATCCCGGTGCGCGAACCGTGCAGATTGATATCGGCCCGCGCGGGCTATGGCAGGGGCTGCGCACCGCTGATTTGCATATCCGCGCCGATGCCAAGGCAGCGGCGGAAGCGGTGACGGCGGCGATCAAACGCTGTAATGCAGGTGGCAAGCGCTTCCGCAGTGATGATCTGGCCGCGCTGATTGCCGCCGATGTCCCGGACCGCAAGGAATTCTCGATCGCGCCTGGCACAGTTGATCCGCGCAAGGCGATCATGGAACTGGACGCGATTGTGCCCAAGGATTGGGATGTGGTGATTGGCGGCGGGCATTACCTTGGCTTTGCCATGACCTATCTGAAGGGCCGCGCCGCCGAACGCTATCATGTCGTCAGTGATTTCGGCGCCATCGGCAATGGCCTGCCGGCGGCGATTGGTGTCGCCGCCGCACGCAAGGATGGCAAGGTGCTGCTGATTGAAGGCGATGGCAGCCTTTTGATGCATATCCAGGAATTGGATACCG
>VGDM01000045.1 GCA_016869715.1 Alphaproteobacteria bacterium | reverse complement strand
ATGGCGAAGTCTTGGATCAGGCGCGGCGGAATCGCACCACCACAGGGTTTGATTCGCCCGGCGCGATCCAACAGCAAAACACTGCGCCCGCAGCGCGCCAGATCATCGGCAGCGGTGGCCCCGGATGGCCCGCCGCCCACCACGATCACATCATATGTTTGCATAGCGATTTTCCTCTACCTTGCCGGTATCATTGGGCCGAAGCCGTCGGTCTTGCTGATTCTTGGACGATTGGTGCGCGCGGCCAACATGGCCGAGGCGATGAAGAGCGCCGCGTCAATAATAAATACGGTTGCATAGGCGGCCTCTGCCTGACCAAGTGCCAGGCGCGCCACATCCACGGCTGCCGCACCGGCCAACCCGCCAAGCCCAAAAGCGACTGCCTGCGCGGCGCCCCAAAGCCCCATGCGCGTGCCTTCGCGCGATTCATGCCCGCGCGCGACCATTTGCATCATGGAAGCAATCGCCGCCGCGGCAAAAACACCATTCGCCATGCCAAGCGCGAAGAAGCTGGTCTTGAGCGGCCAGGCCGCGCCGAATTGTCCGGCGACGGAAAGTGCCAGCATCATCGCCGCTGCCGCGAGACATCCCGCAATGGTCCAGAAGCGCAGTGTCCCCGCCCAGCGCCCACCGCGCGCGCTGCCAATCAGCGCAATTGCGATCATGCCAACCAGAACGCCCGCATGTTGCAGCGATGAAATGCGCGTTGTCTCGCCAAGGCTGCGATTAAAAACTGCGCCGGCGAAAGGCTCCAGGATCAGATCCTGAGCGCTATAGGCCAGCATGGAAACGAAAATGAAAATGGTGAAGCGCCGCGCTTCGGGTTCCGCCCAGACTTCGCGTACAGCCTGACGGAAGGGCGGCTTGGCGGCATCGCTCGCTTCCGGACGCGCGGCGCGCGGGCCTTCCATGCCCCAGACCGCGAGTGTCGCCAGCGTAAAGGCAATGGCGGAAATACCGCCGGCGACAGCAATCAATCGCATGGGCGAATAGGGATCGAGCAGCCGCCCCGCAATTGCCGTGGTCACCACGAAGCCTGCGATCATCATGATCCAGACCAGGGATGCCGCTGCGGCGCGGCGTGCCGGTGCGGTGCGTGCTGCGAGCAAGACAAGCAATGATGTTCCGGCCGCGCCAACGCCTGCACCAATCAGCAGGAAAGCGATGACGGCAAGCGCAATACCTGCCCAAAGTGATTCCGCCATCAGCGCCGTGCCCGCTGCGGCCAAAACACCGCCAAACGCCAGCACTGCCATGCCGCCAATGATCCACGGCGTGCGCCGCCCACCCATGTCCGAACCGTAGCCCATGCGCGGGCGCAGCATTTGCAGTGCGTAATGCAGCCCAACCAAAAGCCCCGGCAGCGTGGCGGGCAAGGCAAGCTCCACCACCATGACGCGATTGAGGGCGGAGGTTGTCAGCACGACGATCGCGCCGAGAGCGGTTTGCACCAATCCCAGACGAATAATGCCAAGCCAACCAAGCGGGGCGGGGTTCATGCCGAGCCTCCTGTCAAGGCGGCCAGCGCAAAGGCGCTGATCAGCATGCCAATCACATAAAGCAATACGCCGGTGCCGTTATACCAAGGTGCGAGTGCGCGCGGATCGCGCAACATGCGCCGCATCAGGCCGAGTTGGATGAGCAGCGAAAGTGCAACCGCCGCTGCGTGCCAGGGCGCATCCCAGAAAGCGAGAAGCGCCGCCACCAATACTTGCGGCACCGCCATGAAAATGCAGGCGAACAAGCCGGCGCGTTCCGCACCCAATTGCACGGGCAGGGACAGAACGCCCATGCGGCGATCACCTTCAATCGCCTTGAAATCATTTAGCGTCATGATGCCATGCGCGCCAAGACCATAAAGCAGCGCGACCAGCAGCACGCGCCAATCCGGCGCTCCGCCAGACATGATGGCCGCCGCTGTTATCCAAGGCAAGGTTTCATAGGCCAGGCCACAGGCAAGATTGCCGGACCAGCCATTCGCCTTCAGCCGCAAGGGCGGCGCGCTATAGGCCCAGGCGAGGGCGATGGCGATAATCGTCGCGCCAAATCCCCAAGCGCCAAGCGGTAGCGCCGCGATGAGCGAAAGCCCAGTCCAGAACAGCGCAATATAGAAACCCCAGCGGCCGGGAATCCGCCCTGAAGGAATAGGCCGTTGCGGTTCATTGATCGCATCCACATGGCGATCATACCAATCATTTGCCGCCTGACTCATGGCGCACACCAAAGGCCCGGCTAGCAGCACGCCCAGTAATGCGAGCGGCCAATGCTCGGCGAAGCCCGCATGGGCGGAAGCAACGCCGCAGCCAAAGGCCCACATCGGCGGGAACCAGGTGAGGGGCTTCAATAATTCCAAAATCGCGGATGGCTTCAACCGCGGGGCAGGGGCGGTCGCCGGTGTTGCAACGGGGGCCGCCACAGCGCAGCCCTTATCCCTGCTCACCGCTATCGGCGCCCAGATCACCAAGGCCGTAGCGATGCAGTTTCACATAAAGGCTCTGGCGACTGAGCCCGAGCATTTCCGCGGCCGAAGCGCGATTATCGCCGGAAAGCTGCAAGGCGGCTTCGATGCACAGCCGTTCGATTGCATCGGTCGCGTCGCGCACAAGGTCCTTCAACGGCACGCGCCCGATCAATTCCGTGAGCTGTTCAACGGACCGCGTGGCATGCGCGCCGGTCTGGCGCGGTTCCGCCACGCGTGCGCCGATATCGCGCATCGAAAAGCCGAAAACCTCCTGCCCGCCATGCGTGACGGTGACGGCGGAGACTTCCACCTCAACCCGCGAACCCATGGCACCGCGCAGCGTAGTGGTATAAAGCCTGACCGCACCGCGATTGCGGAGATTGGAAAGCAGCACTTCAATTTCGATGCCCTGGCCACCGAGCCAGCGTTCCAGCGACTCGCCGCGCGCCTGTTCTTCCGAACCAAGCTCGGCCAGGTCCAGAAAGGCGCCATTGGCCGACATCACCATGCCATTCTGATCCGTGATCACAAAGGCATCGGGCAGGTTTTCTGCCACTTTCAGCATTTGCGCCTTGGCCGGTGACAGCCCGGCCGGCTGTTCGCCGCCCGCGAGCGAAAGCCGTACCAGCAATACCGATGCGCCATCCTGTCGGAAGCTGGTGGCGGCGATGGTGACCTCGCGCCCCGTATCGGCAAGCTGCGCGCCAACCTCATCACCACGGCCCGCAATACGCACGGAAGCAAGCAAGGATTGCACCGCCTGGCGGCTTTCCGGCGCAAAGGCATCCATCAAGGGTCGGCCAATAACGCGGCGAGACTGTCGGCCAAACAGCTGTTCGGCAGCGGGATTGGCTTCCGTCACGCGCCCTGTCGCGCCATCAATGATCAGCGTTGCATCAGCGGAAAGCTGGAACAGCAGGCGATAACGTGTCTCGGCCTGGCGCAGCTTTGCGTAATCGCGTTCCATGGATTGCTGGGTTTCCAGCAATCTTTGTTGCAGGCGTGATTGCGCACTCAAATCGCGACCAAACACCACGCGCCGATTGCCGCGTTGCAAGGGCACGGCCGCGAAAAGTAGTGGCACCGCTTCGCCACCTTCGACGACCTGATTGATATTGCGCCATTTCGATTCCGCCGGCGCACCGCTCAATAGCGCTTCCACCTTGGGGCGACTTTCGGTGGTGACGGTTTCTGCCCAGGGGCGACCAAGCCATGCCTGATGCCCGCTCAGAGCCTTGGATAACTCCTGATTGCTGAGGGCAATATCGCGAATGACACCCTGGTCATCCACCACCAGCGCCATATCCGCCGCCGCCGAGACCAATGAGGCTGCAGCATCAGCATCCAAATCTCCGAGTGATTTGCGAGGGGCCAGAAAGGTTTTCACGGGAAAGCAGGACCTTTTAACGCGCCGACCGCCCTTGAGGGGCGGCCCCTGAGGAAATCAAGCAGCGACGTGATGGGTCGCATGGCGGGGCGGCCTAACTCGGCAGCCCCTCACTTCCTCGTCCTTGTAGGGCAAGCAGGGCCTCTGCCTGCAGAATCGCTTCTTCCGCATCCCGCGCAGTGGCATCAGCGCCAAGGCGCTTGACCAGCAAAGGTTCCTTCAGGATCAGCGCGCCACCGACCAGCACGCCAAGATCAGCATTGCGCGACGCGCGGCGGATATCCTGGATCAGCTGGCCCAGGCTTTCGAAATGGGTTTCACCGCTGATCGAAAAACCGATCAGACCGAAATGCTTTTCGGCAACCATAGCGATCAGCGCATCCGCATCGGCGCTGCTGTCAGTCCAAGTTTCCCAGCCGGCGCGGCGAAAGAATTGTTCCACCATCATCAGGCCGAAGCCGTGCTGTTCGCCCGGTGCGGGGGCAAGTATGATGCTGCGGCCAGGCCGCTGCGCGGTGCCAAGCGGGGCGAAGCGCGGCTCCAGCGCATGGCAGACCGCATGCAGGCACCGCAGCCCAATCGTGACTTCAGTGAAGTCGGCGGTATCCTTTTCCCAGCAAACGCCAAGAATCCGCGCCGCGGGCGCGAGCAAGCCAAGATAAACCTGCGCAAGCGGCAGACCGCGCGCGCAAAAGGCATCAATGAAAGTCAGCGCATTTTCAACATTGCCGAGCCTTGCAAGCGCGGTGAAAGCCTCCAGATCGCCGTCTGTCGGAGCGGCCGGATGCGATGCCGGTGTTTCGGGCGTCGTTGCGCCAAGGGCGCGCTGCGCAAGCACGAGTCGAGGGATCACCTCGGTCTCGATCACCCGCTTCAGCGGCAGGGCACTACTTTGAGGGTAGCCGCGCCAGACTGCCTCGGCGGGCCCATCCCTGCGATCGGGGTCTGGGTCTGCCATATCCGATCGAGAATATAGCGTGAAACCGTGATCAGCTTCCACATATTCCGTTCGGGCCTGACGCTCCTCATCCGTGGTCGGCTTCATGATAGACCCCCTTGTGCGGGTAGCTTCGTCCTCTGCGGCGCTTAATGTCAATCAAAAAATACGTCAATCTTCCTTGACACTCCCCGTCCCGCCCCGGTAGGTTTCAGGACGCAGATGACTGGGAAGGGGGTCCGAATGACCCTGGAAGTCACGGAAATTCGAGGAATTCTTGCCGAAAAAGGCCAGAAAGGGCCCGTGATGGACGCTGCCCCAAGCCGTGCCAGTCGAATCGTCTCAGTCTCCGGGAGTGTCAAGAAATGCTGACAGCAGACCGCTTTACCGGTATTTTCAAGGCCTTGGATGCCAGCCCATGGAACGCCGCCACAGGGCGCGTGGGGAAGCGCCAGGCGAGCATCAGGCGGGGGGTGGCGACGCCCCTTTATACCCTGGAGGAGCGCCGGCGGCGGGATTCGACCCCCTGGACCCTGGTGCAGGGCATCCTGGCGCCAGTGCAATTCCTGGTCTTTTTGGTGAGCCTTGGCCTGGTGGTGAACTATCTGGCGACCGGTCACGGTTACGTTATCGCAACGGTTTCGATCATCACCAAAACCGCGATTCTCTCTCTGATCATGGTGACTGGCTCGATCTGGGAAAAGGTGGTGTTTGGCCGTTGGTTATTTGCGCCGGCCTTCTTCTGGGAAGATGTCTTCAGCATGTTGGTGCTGGCGCTGCACACGGCGTATTTACTGGTGCTGGTGCTAGGCATTGGTGATGGCCGCGGGCAGATGATGCTGGCGCTGGCGGCCTATGCTGCGTATGTCGTCAATGCCGCGCAATTCCTGCTGAAGCTGCGTACCGCGCGCCGCGAGGAAGCCGGCTGGCGCGGCGGCAATGCGGGCCAGATGACATGACCCATCCCGGCGCGCCACGCGAACCCGAAGGCATGGCGCCCGGTACCGGCGGTTGCGCCGATACGCCCATATTGCGTGAACGTGGTCAGCGCGAGGTTTTTTGTGGTCTGACCGGCATTATCTGGCTGCACCGCAAGATTCAGGATGCTTTTTTTCTGGTGGTTGGCAGCCGCACCTGCGCGCATCTGCTGCAATCCGCTGCCGGCGTCATGATCTTCGCCGAACCGCGCTTCGCCACCGCCATCATCGAAGAACGCGACCTGGCCGGGCTTGCAGATGCGAATGAGGAGCTGGACCGCGTTGTGACGCGGCTGATCCAGCGCCGCCCGGACATCCGCATGTTGTTCCTCGTGGGGTCCTGCCCATCGGAAGTGATCAAGCTCGATCTTTCCCGCGCTGCACAGCGACTTTCGCAACGCTTCTCACCCAGCGTGCGCGTGCTGAATTACTCGGGCAGCGGCATTGAAACCACCTTCACCGAAGGTGAGGATGCTTGTTTGGCCGCGCTGGTCCCGGAGATGCCAGCCGAGCCAGGTACAGCGCGTTCCCTGCTTGTGGTGGGCGCGCTGGCGGAAGTGGTCGAAGATCAATTCATCCGGCTCTTCGCAGCGCTTGGTGTGGGGCCGGTGCGCTTCCTGCCATCACGCCGCGCATCGGAATTGCCCGCAGTGGGTGAGGGCACGCGGTTCCTGTTGGCGCAGCCCTTCCTTGCCGGGACAGCGCGCGCCTTGGAAGCGCGCGGCGCGCGCCACATCCCTGCACCCTTTCCCTTGGGCGAGGAAGGCACCACCGCCTGGTTGCGGGCGGCGGCTGAGGTTTGGGGCGTAGGCGAAGAACGCTTCGCGCAAGCGACCGCGCAGGGACGCGAACGCGCCCGGGCGGCGCTCGCCAATCATCGCGCGACGCTCGATGGCAAAAGCATTTTCTTCTTTCCCGATTCGCAGCTTGAAGTGCCGCTCGCGCGTTTCCTGTCGCGCGAATTGGGCATCAAGCCGATTGAAATCGGCACGCCTTATTTGCATCGGCAGCATCTAGCGCATGAATTGGCGCTGCTGCCGGCAGCGGCGAAGCTGGTGGAAGGCCAGCATGTGGACAAGCAATTGGATCGCTGCCGCGAAGCGCGGCCCGATATGACCGTGTGCGGTCTTGGTCTTGCGAATCCTCTGGAAGCCGAGGGGTTGACCACGAAATGGTCCATTGAACTCGTCTTCTCGCCCATCCAGGGATATGATCAGGCAGGTGACCTTGCAGGACTTTTCGCGCGGCCTTTGGTCCGGCGCGAAAAGCTGATGGTCTAGCCATGCAGCTCGCCGTCTGGACCTATGAGGGGCCGCCGCATGTGGGGGCGATGCGCATCGCAACTGCCATGCAGGGTGTGCATTACGTGCTGCACGCGCCGCAGGGCGATACCTATGCGGATCTGCTTTTCACCATGATCGAAAGGCGGGAAAAGCGCCCGCCGGTGACATGGACAACTTTCCAGGCGCGCGATTTGGGCGGCGATACCGCTGAGCTTTTCATGGAAGCGGCGCGCGATGCCTATGCGCGCTTCAAGCCGGAAGCCGTATTGGTGGGCGCGTCTTGCACGGCCGAGCTTATTCAGGATGATCCGGGCGGCTTGGCGAAGACGCTTGGCCTGCCGGTGCCTGTTGTGCCGCTGGAATTGCCGGCCTATCAGCGCAAGGAAAACTGGGGCGCGGCGGAGACGTTTTATCGCCTGGTGCGCGCCTTTGCCGGCCCGGCGCAAACCCGCGCGCCACGCGATGCGGCCCGTGCGCCGCGCTGTAATATTCTGGGGCCGACAGCGCTTGGTTTCCGGCATCGCGATGATGTTGCGGAAATCACCAAACTGTTGCGCAGCATGGGCATTGAAATCGTGGTTGCGGCGCCGATGGGTGCCTCGCCTGCTGATCTGACACGCCTGCATGAGGCCGATTTCAATGTTGTGCTTTATCCGGAAATCGCGCAGGTCGCGGCGGGGTATTTGCAGCGCCATCTGGGCCAGCCCTTCACGCGCATTGTGCCGATTGGCGTTGGTGCGACTCGGGATTTCATGGCGGAAGTTGCAGCCCTTGCAGGCCTGTCAGCGCCTGATGCCGATGGTGGTGATGCGCTGCGCCTGCCTTGGTATGCGCGGTCCGTCGACTCGAATTATTTGACCGGCAAGCGCGTTTTCATTTTTGGTGATGCCACCCACACCATTGCCGCCGCGCGTATCGCGCAGGAAGAATTGGGCTTTGCCGTTGTTGGCCTTGGCACGTATAGCCGTGAATTTGGCCGCGAAATTCGCGCTGCCGCCGAAAAATATGGCTGCGAGGCGCTGATTTCCGATGATTATCTGGAAGTCGAAGAATGTATCGCCGCCCTGCAACCCGAATTGGTGCTGGGCACGCAGATGGAACGCCATATCGCGAAGAAGCTTGGCGTTCCCTGCGCGGTGATCTCCGCGCCTGTGCATGTGCAGGATTTCCCCGCGCGCTATGCGCCGCAAATGGGTTTCGAAGGTGCCAATGTGATCTTCGATACTTGGGTGCACCCGCTGATGATGGGGCTTGAGGAACATCTGCTTGGCATGTTCCGCGAAGACTTCGAATTCCGTGATGGTGTGGCGCCTTCCCATCTGGGCCATGGTCCGCAAGCCGAAACACACGCCGTGCCGATTGCCATCGGCCCGGCAAGCTGGGCGCATGAGGCTGAGGCGGAATTGCGCAAAATCCCCTTCTTCGTGCGTGGCAAGGCACGCCGTAATACCGAACGCTTTGCCGAAGAACGCGGCATCGCCCTGATCACTCTTGAAACGCTTTACGATGCTAAAGCCCATTTCTCCCGCTGAGGCATCCGCCCCCCGTATCGTCATTGTGACGATGGATAGCCATTTCGGTGGTGCGGTGGATAAGGCACGCGCCATACTGCGCCAGCAAATTCCGGGGCTGGAATTGAACCTGCATGCCGCGGATGAATTCGCCGGCGACGAAGCAGCGCTGGCGGCGTGCCATGCGGATATTGCGCGCGCTGATATCATCATTGCCGGCATGCTGTTTATGGAAGATCACTTCCGCCTAGTGCAGGATGCCATTGCAGCGCGCCGAGCGGACTGTGACGCGCTTGTGTGCTGCCTTTCCGCGCCCGAAATCACGCGCCTGACGCGCATGGGCCGGCTGGATATGTCAGCCGAAGCCAAAGGTCTGATGGGCCTTTTGAAGCGGTTGCGCGGGAAGAAGCATGGTAATGGGGCGAGCGGCAAGGGGCAAATGCGCATGCTGCGCGAATTGCCAAAGCTGCTGCGCTTCATTCCCGGCACTGCGCAGGATTTGCGCGCCTATTTCCTGACGTTGCAATATTGGCTCGCGGGATCGGCAGATAACCTCGCGAATATGGTGGCAATGCTGGTGCAGCGTTACGCCAAGGGCAAGCAGAGGCTTTCGGTTGCTGCACCTGTCGAATATCCGGAAACGGGGCTTTATCATCCGCGCATGAAGGGCAGGTTTGGTGAGAAGCTCGCTGCCCTGCCGCGTTCGGGCACGCGCGGTACGGTTGGGCTTTTGCTGTTGCGTTCCTATGTATTGGCAGCCAATGCCAAGCATTATGACGGCATGATCGAAGCGCTGGAAGCGCGCGGGTTGAACGTCATTCCAGCTTTTGCCGCCGGGCTTGATGGTCGCCCCGCCATGGACGCCTTCTTCACCAAGGATGGCGCCCCGGCAATTGATGCGCTGGTGTCCTTGACTGGTTTTTCGCTGGTCGGCGGCCCTGCGTATAACGACGCCCGCGCGGCCGAAGCAGCGCTCGCCAAGCTGGACGTGCCTTATATCGCCGCGCATCCGCTCGAATTCCAAACCATGAAGCAATGGGCCGGCAATGCGCGCGGTCTTTTGCCCGTGGAAGCCACCATGATGGTCGCAATTCCCGAATTGGATGGCGGTATTTGGCCGATGACTTTTGGTGGTCGTTGCGGCGCAGGCGGTGATGCCACTGAACGCTGCGCCGGATGTGATGGCGTTTCTTGCGCCCGGGATATGGTGCCGCATCCGGAACGCGCCGGCACGCTCGCGGATCGTGTCGCGCGCCTGGTGGCGTTGCGCCGGACAGAACGCGCCGAACGCAAAATCGCAACCGTGCTGTTCAATTTCCCGCCCAATGCCGGCACCACGGGCACTGCGGCCTATCTTGGCGTCTTCCCATCGCTGTTCAACACGCTGAAAGCGATGAAGGCAGCGGGCTATCACGTTGAACTGCCAGAAAGTGCTGATGTTTTGAGGGAGATGGTGATCAACGGCAATCGTGACCGTTACGGCACCACCGCCAATCTTGCAGCGCGCGTATCCGCTGATCAGCATTTGCGTCGCACGCCTTGGCTTGCCGAGATTGAAAAAAGCTGGGGCCCTGCGCCTGGGCGCATTCAGACTGATGGGCGGGATATCTTCATTCTGGGCGTGCAGCTCGGTAATGTATTCGTCGGCGTGCAGCCAGGCTTTGGCTATGAAGGCGACCCGATGCGGTTGCTGTTTGAGCGGGATTTCGCGCCAACCCACGCCTTCAGCGCCTTCTATCAATGGCTGCGGCAGGATTTTGGTGCGGATGCCGTGCTACATTTCGGCACGCATGGCGCCCTGGAATTCATGCCGGGTAAGCAAGCCGGCATGTCTGGGCAATGCTGGCCCGATCGGTTGATTGGCGATTTGCCGAATTACTACCTCTATGCCTCGAACAACCCGTCAGAGGGCATGTTGGCCAAGCGCCGCGCCGGCGCCACGCTGATCAGCTATTTGACGCCACCAATTGCTTCTGCGGGGCTTTATCGTGGCCTGCTTGACCTGAAGGCTTCGATTGATCGTTGGCGTGCGCTTGATCCTGAGGCTGATCCAAATCAGCGCGCTGCCTTGGCCGGTTTGATCCAGGCGCAGGCAAGCGCCGTGGATTTGGCAACGGAAGAACCCGTCTGGGCCGATCCCGCGCCGGAGATTGTGAAGCTCAGCGCCAGCCTGCTGGAATTGGAATACACGCTGATCCCGCATGGCATGCATGTGGTGGGCGAACCGCCTAATGCCGAACAGCGCGCGGAAATGCTGACCGCAGCTGGTGTTGCGGAAGGCAGCGCCAAGGCGCACTATGATGCGCTTCTGGCCGAGGATCACGAAATCCCCTCCATCCTGCGTGCCTTGGAAGGACGCTACATTCTGCCTGCGCCGGGTGGCGATTTGTTGCGCAGCCTGGATGTATTACCGACGGGTCGGAACCTGCATGGCTTCGATCCCTTCAAGCTGCCGAGTGCCTTCGCCGTGCAGGATGGCATGCGGCAGGCCAGCCGCCTGCTGGAACGCCATTTGGCCGAGGGTAATCAAGTGCCCGAGACCGTCGCGATGGTATTGTGGGGCACGGATAATCTGAAAACCGAGGGTGGCCCGATTGCCCAGGCGCTTGCGCTTATGGGCGCCAGACCGCGCTATGACAGCTATGGACGTTTGGCTGGCGCGTCTTTGGTGCCACTCGCGGAATTGGGGCGCCCACGCATTGATGTGGTGATGACGCTATCTGGTATTTTCCGTGATCTTTTGCCGTTGCAAATGAAGCTACTCGCTGAGGCTGCGCTGTTGGCCGCACAGGCCGAGGAGCCGGCGGAGCAGAACTTCATCCGCAAACACGCCTTGCAGCATATCGCCCAACATGGCGGCTGCATGGAACAGGCGGCGCTCCGCGTCTTTGGCAATACTGATGGCACCTATGGCGCGCATGTGAATTCCATGATCCATGACAGCGCCTGGAACGACGAAGACGAATTGGCGACAAGCTTCGTCCGCCGCAAGGGCTTCGCCTATGGCATGGATGGCAAGCCCGCCCGTGCCGATAAGGTGTTGCAGCAGGTTTTGGCGAGTGTGGAGATCACCTACCAGAACCTTGATAGCGTCGAGGTCGGTGTCACCAGCATTGACCAGTATTTTGATATGCTGGGTGGTGTAAGCCGCGCTGTGCAAGTCGCGCGTGGTGGTCGGGCCTCCGCCATTTACATCAGCGATCAGACCCGCGGTGAAGGTAAGATCAGGACACTGGCTGAACAAGTGACGCTGGAAACGCGCACCCGTGCGCTGAATCCGAAATGGTATGAGGGCCTGTTGAAGTATGGTTATGAAGGCGTGCGCGAAATTGAAGCCCATGTGACGAATACCATGGGCTGGTCGGCGACCACGGGCCATGTCGCACCATGGGTTTATGAACGCATCGCCGATATCTATGTGTTGGACGCGGAAATGCGCGACCGGTTGGCGCAGCTTAATCCAACAGCATCGGCCAAAATTGCCAATCGTCTGATTGAAGCCCAGGAACGTCGCTACTGGAATCCAAGTGCCGATGTTTTGGCTGCATTGCGGCAGGCGGGTGATGAGCTTGAAGATCGTATCGAAGGCATCAGTGAAGGAGTCGCGGCATGACCGTGTTGATGAGAGAGCCGCCCCGCCTGACCGCTCGCCCCCGTCAGGGAGATGGTGAGGGTAGTGTCCAGGTTCATATGGATGAGGCGGTATCCGGCACAACGGCCAAGGTATTCGCCATTTATGGCAAGGGCGGTATTGGGAAAAGCACGACTTCCTCAAACCTTTCTGTCGCGTTCTCCAAAATCGGCAAGAAGGTACTGCAAATCGGTTGTGACCCAAAGCATGACAGTACCTTTACGCTCACCAAGCGCCTGATCCCGACCGTCATTGACGTATTGGAATCCGTGCAATTCCACGCTGAAGAATTGCGCGCTGAGGACTTTGTCTTTGAAGGCTATAATGGTGTGATGTGTGTTGAAGCGGGCGGCCCACCAGCCGGCACTGGCTGTGGTGGCTATGTCGTTGGGCAAACCGTTAAGCTGCTCAAGGAACATCATCTGCTTGATGATACGGATGTGGTGATCTTCGACGTATTGGGTGATGTGGTGTGTGGCGGTTTTGCCGCCCCCTTGCTCCATGCGGAACGCGGCCTGGTAGTTGCTGCGAATGATTTTGACAGCATCTTCGCCATGAACCGCATCATCGCCGCCATCAAGGCGAAGTCAAAGAACTACCCTGTGCGCCTTGGCGGCGTGATCTGTAATCGCAGCGCCGGGACCGATCAGATTGATCGCTTTAACGCCGCGAGTGGCATGCGCACCCTCGCACATTTTCCTGACCTTGATGTCATTCGCCGGTCACGATTGAAGAAGGCAACACTCTTTGAGATGGAGGGCTCGGCGGAATTGGAGGCGGTGCAGGCTGAGTATATCCGCCTCGCGGAAGCGCTTTGGGCCGGTTCAGATGAGCTCGAAGCGGCACCGATGAAGGATCGCGATATTTTTGATCTGTTGGGGTTTGACTGATGCAGACGGCCACTTATCAGCATCGCCGCAGCCAGATCGAAACCTATTTCGATCGTACGGCCGCAGATGCCTGGGCTCGGCTGACATCAGATGCGCCGGTCAGCGGCATTCGCGCGACGGTACGTGCCGGGCGTGATAAAATGCGTCAGACACTTCTGGCTTGGCTGCCAGATGATTTGACCGGTAAGCGTCTTCTTGATGCCGGTTGTGGTACGGGCACTTTCGCCATCGAAGCCGCGCGGCGTGGTGCGCAGGTTTTAGCGATTGATGTATCGCCCTCCCTGATCAAAATCGCACGCCAACGTAGCGAAGGCCAGGCGCCCGAGGGCAGCATCATCCACGAAGTGGGTGACATGCTGGATGGCCAATATGGGATTTTCGATCACGTCGTCGCCATGGATAGCCTGATCCATTATCACCCGGATGATATGGTGCGGAGCCTGGCGAGCCTTGCGCCCCGCATCCGCAGCTCCATGCTGGTTACCTTTGCGCCGAAGACGCCATTGCTTGCGGCGATGCATTTTGTTGGGTGCGCTTTCCCGCGTGGTGATCGTGCTCCGGCAATTGAACCCGTGGCAGAACGTAGCCTGAAGGCGCGCATCACAGGCGAAAGACATCTCATGTCCTGGAAGCTTGGCCAGGATCGGCGCATTTCGCGTGGCTTCTATACCTCTCATGCGCTGGAGTTGACCCGGAAATGAGCGAGGTGAATGACCGTTTGGCACGAGTTTGGACGGGGATCAGCGTGAATCTGCTGCCCTTCGCCGATGCCAGCAGCGGTCCTTTGCCGATCAAGCGCCTATTGCGCCTTTCCCTGTTCCAGATTTCCTGCGGCATGACCGCCGTTCTGATGGTGGGCACGCTTAATCGCGTCATGATTGTAGAAATGGGTGTAGCCGCCAGCTTGGTGGCCATCATGGTGGCGCTGCCGCTACTATTCGCGCCGTTGCGTGCCTTGATTGGGTTCCGATCCGATTCCCATCGTTCAGTGCTTGGGTGGCGGCGTTTGCCCTATCTCTGGCTCGGCAGCATCATTCAATTCGGTGGGCTCGCAATGATGCCCTTCGCCCTGATCATCTTATCGGGCGATACTTGGGCACCGCCTTGGGTCGCGCAGCTTGCCGCAGGGCTCGCGTTTCTTATGGTTGGCGCCGGCATGCATACGGTGCAGACCGTGGGTCTCGCCCTGGCCACTGATATAGTCCCGCATGAAGCGCAGCCGAATGTCGTCACGCTGCTTTCGCTCATGCAATTGATTGGCATGGTGATTTCTGCCATTGCCTTTGGTGCTTTCCTCGCAGATTTCTCCCAGATCAAGCTGATCCAGCTTGTGCAAGGCATGGCTGCCGCGACGCTGATGATCAATCTGATTGCTGCTTGGAAGCAGGAGCTAAGGCGACCGGAATTGACGGTGGGTCGCGCCCCCGGTGACCCGGGTTTCCGTGAGAGTCTCAAGCTCTTGCGCAAGGCGGGACCATGGGATCGGCGTTTGCTGGCGGCGGCGCTGGGTACCGCCGCCTTCGGGATGCAGGATGTTTTGTTGGAACCCTATGGCGGGCAAATACTATCGCTAGGTGTTGGTGCCACAACAGCCTTGACGGCCCTGTTCGCGAGCGGTGCTATCCTGGGCTTTTTGCGCGCTGCGCCCTTGCTGGGACGCGGCATGCATGCACAACGCGTTGCCAGCGCCGGTGCCATTGTTGGTATCTCTGGCTTTGTGATGGTGATCTTTGCCTCGCCGCTGGAATCAACGCTCGTCTTCGCGGCAGGAACCGCCGCCATTGGTTTTGGCGCTGGCCTGTTTGCGCATGCAACGCTGACCGGATGCATGCAGGCTGCGCCGGAAGGCCAGATTGGACTGACGCTTGGTGTGTGGGGCGCGGTAACGGCGACAGCCGGCGGTGCCGCGGTGGCACTCGGCGGCGTTATTCGTGATGTCATTTCCTCGCTCGCATCAGCCGGCATTTTGGGCACTGGGCTGGATGCGCCGAGCACCGGCTATGTCGGTGTCTATATCGTTGAAATCATGCTGCTGTTCATGATGCTTGCAGTGGTTGGCCCATTGTTGCGCGCCAATGATTCTGTTTCCTCACGCCCTCAACGTCATGCAGGCCGGCAGATTCTCACCGGGCTGCATAACCAACATGGAGCATTGCCATGACAACACCCGCAACGCCGGTCTTTTTGGACGCGGCTGCTCTTTCTCTCTATATCTTCTTCGCGTTCTTCGCTGCCCTGGTTTACTACTTGGCGCGCGAAGGTAAGCGCGAAGGCTTTCCGATGGTGAATGAATTGCCGGATCGTCCCGCCTTCGCCATCGCGAACGGTCTTCTTGAAACACCGCCACCCAAGGTGTTTCGGCTGCATTATCCTGAGGGCGCGACCGTGGTGCAAGGCGTGCGGCCTGAACGCGATGTGAGCGCCCATCTGATTCCGGAATACCCCTATCCCGGCACGGCCTTTGTGCCGACGGGTGATGCCATGCGTGATGGTGTCGGCCCAGCCGCCTATGCGGATCGTGCTGATGAACCGGATCTGGCCTTTGACGACCATAAGCCAAAGATTGTTCCTCTGCGCGCTGCACCAGGCTGGCACGTCGCACATGAGGATCCCGATCCGCGCGGTCAGTCGGTGATCACCCTTGATGGCGAAGTTGCAGGAACCACGGTTGATCTTTGGGTGGATCGTTCTGAATACATCCTGCGCTACCTGGAGGTTGAGGTATCTGGTGGTCGGCGCGTTCTGGTGCCGATGTTCCTGTGCACCTTCACCGATGACGGCACGGCGCGGGTGATTTCCGTCACCGCCGCGCAATTCGCCGCAGCACCCGGCATCGCGCAGCCCGAACAAATTACCTTGTTGGAGGAAGATCGCATCTCTGCCTATTTTGGCGGCGGCCACTTCTATGCGACTCCGGAACGCAGTGAGCCATGCCTGTGACCAAGTCAGCCCCCGCACGCCTGACCGAACACGGGCTGGAACCGATACCGGGCCTACCGGAAGCGCTTCCGGCAGGTGAGGTTTTGCTGTGGCAGGGGGCGCCGGCTTGGACTGAAATCGCCCAGCGGGTGTTCCTGATCCGCTGGGTCATGGCGTATTTTCTGCTCCTGGCCGGCTGGGATATTCTGAACGCAGCGCTTTGGGGCGCCTCCATGACCGCTGCCATCGGATCAGCCGCGATATTGCTGCTGGTTGGGAGCATCGCGGTCGGCATTCTGACGCTGCTTGCCAAGGTGGCAGCAAAGACAAGTGTCTATTCCATCACCACTCGGCGCTTGGTGCTGCGTGTGGGCGTTGCCTTGCCCATCACGATCAATATCCCCTTTGTCGCGATCGCTGGCGCAGATTTGCGGAATCGCAGAGATGGTCATGGCGATATTGTGTTGGAGTTGCTGCCAAGCCACCGGATTTCCTGGATTGCCCTATGGCCCCACTGCGCCGGATGGGGCGTCGGACGGCCAAAGCCGATGCTTCGTGGTGTGGCGGATGCCACGGAGGTCGCCAGGATTTTGGGTGAGGCGGTCGCCAATGCGGGCGGTGCTGCCATCAACCGTGGTCAGAATAGGTCGGAAGCCGAAATGCCGCGTGGCGCAACGGCGATGGCATAGGGGAAGGAAGATGCAGGCCAAGGCCATACCTCCACGCAAGGATTATTTGGGCTTTGGCCTTGGGTTGGTATTGGCTGGCGTGCTTGCATTTGTGGTGTTCAATGCGGGCGAGAAGCAACAAGCACGACATCAGCCACATGAGGTGCTTTTTGCGCGTGATATCCTGTTTAGTGATCGCATGGATGGCGGTATTTCCATTCGCGATGCGACCACAGGCCAGTTGATCGGCCAAATTCAGCCAGGTGAGGGCGGCTTTGTGCGCGGCGCCTTGCGCGGTTTCACGCGTGATAGGCGCCTCGAGAATCCCGGCGCGGAGAGCCCCTTAAGGCTCGCGGCGCTACAGAGTGGCGCCATTATTCTGGAAGACCCGGCAAGTGGTCGCTGGACGGATTTGCGCGCCTTTGGTGCGACAAATCTGCAGAGCTTTGCTGAACTATTGTTCAAAAAAAATGAGGAAGGCAAATGACCCGAACAAGCAATACGCGGCGAGGCAGGCGCTTTGATGTGCCCTGCACCGTCGAAATCGAACGCAGCTTTGATAGTTTTCATGCCTATGCGGTGCCGGAAGATGTGGTGCTGCGGCCTGGCGATCAGGTGATTGTCCATGGCGTGCCAGCACAGGTTGCCTTTGGTGAGAAGTACAGCTTCGAAACCTCAGCCACCATCATCCGCGCTGGGTTTTTTATGCGGCATTGGACTCAGCTCCGTTCGATCCTGGAATTGACCGAACTCTATCATGTGGGCTTTGAGCCGAAGGAGGCCGCATGAACGCCGTGACCCACGCCATGCGCGATAAGCTCTCGCGTGAGACCACGGAACTCGCGCTGACCGAGACGGTCCTTTCACCGCGCTTTTATACAACTGATTTCACGGCAATGGACGCGATTGATGTGGAGCCAGTGCGGGCCGAATGGGACCGACTGATGGAGGAATTCCACCGCGATCCGAACAAGGGCCATTTCATTCGGGATGAGCGTTTCGACGCGTTTCGGCTTGAAGATTTGCCTGAGGGGCTGCAGACAGAGCTCGTAGATTTCCTGGTGAGCAGTGTGACCGCGGAGTTTTCCGGCTGTGTCCTTTACGCCGAAATCAAGAAGCGCGTGAAAAACCCAGATATGCGCGAGTTGTTTTCCGTGATGGCACGCGATGAAAGCCGCCATGCGGGCTTCATCAATGATGCGCTGAAGGATCTGGGGATTGGCGTTGATCTGGGCTTTCTGACGCGCGCCAAGAAGTATCATTACTTCCAGCCAAAATTCATCTTCTACGCGACCTATTTGAGCGAGAAGATCGGCTATGCCCGCTACATCACCATTTTCCGCCAATTCGAACGCCACCCGGAATTGCGCTTTCACCCGATCTTTCTGTGGTTTGAGAAGTGGTGCAATGATGAATTCCGCCATGGCGAGGCTTTTGCGCTGCTGATGCGCGCCAATCCGAAGCTGCTGAGTGGTGTCAATGCGCTGTGGTGCCGCTTTTTCCAATTAGCGGTTTTCGCGACCATGTATGTGCGCGATCATGGTCGGCCTGAATTCCACAAGGCACTTGGCATGACACCGACGGAATATGACCGGCAGGTCTTCAAGATCACTGAGGAGATTTGTCGCCAAGTATTCCCCGTCACGCTCGATGTGGATGGCCCAGGCTTCATGGAAGATATGGACCGCCTCTGGCAGATCTCTGAGAAAATGAGTGAAGCGCGGCGCCAGGGTGGTATTGGCGGCAGGCTGCGGCGGATGGGGTTGAGCCTGTCTGCAGCGACCACCTTCGCCAAGCTGTTCTTCCGTCAGCCGCGCAAGCATCCGCTGCCCAGCGAAATTCGCCTCTCACCGGTGTGGTAGGCGAAGCGCCATGCCCGAAAGCGTGACCGCGGCCCTGATTGCCATCTTTCTTTGGTGGCTGACGACGGGTGCGATTCTTTTTGCGGTCACCAGGCTTGCGGGACATCGTCTGGCGCTTGGCGCGGCATCTGCGGGCTTGCTCGCTATTGGGCTGGTGATGCTGCATGCAGTCTCCGAGGACGTGACAGCGAATGGCGCCTATCTATCATTTGTGGCGGCATTGGCGATCTGGGGCGCGGTGGAGATCAGCTTTCTGGGCGGGCTGATTACGGGGCCGAATCGTTCTGAAATGCCAGCACAATTCACTGGGTTGCGGCGCTTCTGGTCCGCAACCCGCGTCGTGCTTTGGCACGAATTATTCATCCTGGGACTGGGCTTTCTGCTTATCATCACTTTCGCGCAGGGGCCGAACCAGATCGGATTGCTGACCTATGGCATTCTCTGGCTGATGCGCCTTAGCGCGAAGCTCAATCTTTATCTTGGGGTGCGCAACACGGGCGAGCGGCTCTTGCCGGCGCATCTGCGCTACATGAGCAGCTATTTCGCGCATCGGCCGATGAATCTGCTTTTCCCTTTTTCGATCACCCTCGGCACGATCCTCAGCGCCCTGCTTTTCCACAAGGCTTTTGCGGCTGATGCCGATCCGCATCAGGCGACAGGGTTCATGCTGGTGGCCACAATGGCCTCCCTGGCTGTGATTGAGCATTGGTTCTTGATGCTGCCCCTGCCGCTTGAAGCGCTTTGGCGTTGGGGCCCTACGGATCAGGAATCACCAGAGCAAATCGGAAGCTGGTCGACCGATAGGAATGGTCCCTTTGATACGCGACCCTTGAATGCCTTGCTCACACGCATCACCGCTGGCGCATTCGGTTCGGTTGAGAGTCTGCGTGGGTCCATCCGCGCGCCAGAGGGTTGGCTTACGCTCGATTTTGCTGATGGCACCATGAACCTACGGCGCGAGGCAGTGCCTGAGACGACGCGTACGGGCATCATCATCACCGGGCGGCTCCTGGATATGCGCGGCATACGAGCCGAGTTCGAAAATTATGCGCTGAGGCATGGCGCATGAAGCAGATCACCCAAGGCATGGCGAGGGGCCTTGTTTCGGCAAATTTGGCCGAAAGCGACCTTCGCGCAATCGCAAGACCTGGACAATCATTCTGGGCGAGGAGAGTGTGACATGAATTACGAAGAATTCTTCCAAAGTCAGCTTGATGGCCTTCGTCGTGAAGGCCGGTACCGGGTATTCGCTGATCTGGAACGGCGCCGCGGACAATTTCCGCGCGCCACCCGTCACGATAAGGGCGTGCGCGGTGAAGTGACTGTTTGGTGCTCAAATGATTATCTCGGCATGGGTCAGCACCCTGATGTGCTGAGCGCCATGCATGAAGCGCTGGATCGCTGCGGCGCCGGGGCGGGCGGCACGCGCAACATCTCGGGCACCAATCATGAGCATGTGTTGTTGGAAAGAGACCTTGCGGCACTGCATGGTCGCGAGGCGGCGCTGCTGTTCAATTCGGGTTACATGTCGAATTGGGCATCGCTTTCGACGCTGGGTTCCAAGCTGCCGGGGTGCATCATTGTCTCTGATGAGATGAACCATGCCTCCATGATTGAGGGCATGCGCCATAGCAAGGCCAAGCGCGTTCTGTTTAGGCATAATGATGTTGCGGATTTGCGGCGGGTATTGGCGGAGCTCCCGAAATCAGCGCCGAGACTGGTGGCCTTCGAAAGCGTCTATTCCATGGATGGCGATATCGCGCCGATCAGCGATATCTGCGATGTTGCCGACGATCACGGTGCCATGACCTATTGCGATGAGGTTCATGCGGTCGGCCTTTATGGCGCAAATGGTGGTGGTATCACGCAACGTGATGGCGTCGCGGAGCGTGTGACGGTCATTGAAGGCACACTCGCCAAGGCATTCGGTGTCATTGGTGGCTATATCGCTGGCAGCACGGCCATGTGTGATTTTGTGCGTTCCTTCGCATCCGGCTTCATCTTCTCAACGGCCCTGCCGCCAGCCATAGCGGCCGGCGCACGCGCTGCCATTCGTCATTTGCGGCAAAGCAATGATGAACGCGAACGGCTGCATGAACGTGCCGCAACCTTGAGGCAGCGCTTGGACGCGATTGGCGTGCCGCATCTGGATAACCTCAGCCATATCGTGCCGGTCATGGTGGGTGATCCGACGCTCTGCAAGAAACTCAGCGATACGCTGTTGGATGAGCATGGGATTTACGTGCAGCCCATCAATTATCCGACCGTACCGCGCGGGACGGAGAGGCTGCGCATCACGCCATCGCCTGTGCATTCGGATGCCGATATGGATCACCTCGTCCGATCGCTTGAACAGGTTTGGTCGCAATTCCGCTTACGGCGGGCCGCGTAATGGATGGTGCACTCACTAGCTTCCGGCCGGCCAATCGGTCTGGCCAGGAAGGGCAGGTTTCGCGTCGCCAAGCGCCACGCGCGCCATCTTACAACACAAGCCGCTTAGCCGCGCCGGTTGCGCGCAACGCCTATCCCTTCAGCGCGATTGTCGGGCAGGCGGAAATGAAGCGTGCGCTGATGATTGCCGCCGTTGATCCAAGCATTGGTGGCGTCCTGGTGTTTGGGGATCGTGGCACGGGCAAATCCACCGCCGTGCGTTCATTGGCGGCACTGCTGCCAGAAATGCCCGTCGTTGCTGGTTGTCCCTTCGCCTGTGACCCTGCCGCGCCGCAATCAAGCTGCTCCCATTGTGGCAATTTGCCCAAGGGAAGAAAGCCGGAAAAGCGCATGGTACCCGTTCCCGTCGTTGATTTGCCGCTTGGCACAACGGAAGATCGCCTGGCCGGCGCCCTCGATATCGAAAGGGCTTTGGCACAGGGCGTGAAAGCCTTTGAACCGGGGCTGCTCGCCGCCGCGCATCGTGGCTTCCTCTATATTGATGAGGTCAATCTGCTTGAAGATCATTTGGTTGATCTTCTTCTCGATGTTGCCGCATCGGGTGAGAATGTGGTGGAGCGTGAGGGCATCAGCCTTCGCCATCCCGCGCGCTTTGTGTTGATAGGAAGTGGTAACCCTGAGGAAGGGGAATTACGCCCCCAATTGCTGGATCGCTTTGGGCTTTCGGTGGACGTCTCCACGCCAAAAGATCTCGCCACTCGCGTTGAAGTTGTCTGTCGGCGCGATGCCTATGACCGCGACGCCAGTGGTTTCATCAAGCATTGGTCCAAGGAAGAGGCACAAACGCGGGACGCTATTTTGGCAGGGCGGAAGCGCCTGTCTGCCGTGACGCTGCCACTTGGGACGATTGAGCAGGCGGCGACATTATGCATGACGCTCGGCACTGATGGTTTGCGTGGTGAGCTTACGCTCGTCAGGGCAGCGCGTGCACTCGCGGCGTTGGAAGGGGAGCGTGAAGTCAGCAAGGAGCATTTGCGCCGTGTGGCACCCTCGGCATTGCGGCATCGATTGCGGCGCAATCCCCTGGATGAATCGGTGGCAACCACGCGTGTAGAAAAAGCGCTCGAAGACGTTTTTGGGCCGTGAAAAATACGGCATAGGTCACAGCTATGAGAGCACCGCCTACAGCAGAAGCTAAAACCCTTGAAGACAGCATCAATGTGTTGGCCTTCAAGGTTGCGGCGTTGCTTGCGGTTGACCCAAATGGGCTGGGCGGCGCAGTGTTGCGCGGGCCTGCCGATCCGCTCAGGGATGAATGGCTTGAAGCGCTGCGCAAAATAATGCCGCAGGGCGCACCTTGGCGGCGCGTGCCGATTGGTATTGCCGATAGCCGTTTGCTGGGTGGTCTTGATCTCACCGCAAGCCTCAGCAGCGGGCGGCCCATCGCACAACGGGGTTTGCTCTCAGAAAGTGATGGTGGCGTTGTCATTCTCCCAATGGCGGAACGGGTGGAAGGCCAGACCATCGCGCGTATTGCGGCGGTGCTGGATCAAGGCGCGGTCAATGTCGCGCGGGAAGGGGTAGCCTTCGCCGAGGCAACACGCTTTGCCGTGATCGCTTTGGATGAAGGCGCGTCGGCAGAAGAACAGGTCGCGGAAGCGCTTTCTGATCGCTTGGCATTCCAGGTCAACTTTCCGCAGCAAAGCGCGAAGTGGATGAAATCCGCGATACCACAGCGTGATGATGTTCAGGCCGCGCGACAGGCAGTTACGCACATCAGGATACCGACGGATTTACCGCAAGCCTTTTGCGCAGCGGCTTTGGCGCTTGGCATTCTTTCCCTGCGGGCGCCGGTTTTCGCGCT
>VGDM01000044.1 GCA_016869715.1 Alphaproteobacteria bacterium | reverse complement strand
CATCTCGCCCACCAAACAAGCCCCAGGGTTTGAAGTTATGCCCCTCGCCTTCAACACTAGCGCCGCCGTCACTCAACAAGCGAAATTCACGCACGCTGCCAAGGCCGCCGCGCCACTGGCCTGCCCCGGCCGTATCTTCGCGCAACTCATAGCGTTCCACGCGCAAGGGCAAATGACTCTCGATATCCTCGATCGGATTGTTGCGTGTATTGGCATAAAGCGTATCAACGGCATCCATGCCATCTGCACCCAGCCGACCACCATAGCTGCCTTCAAAAATTTCCATATGCACCCAATGGGCATTTCCCTCGATACCGGAAAAGGCGATGACCTTGAGGTTACCGATACCGGCACACACCTGATCAGGCACCGCCTGCGCCAAGGCGCGCATCACCGTATCGGCCACCTGATTGCCTGGACAAAAACGTGCAATGGTCGGTGCGGGAAATTCCGGGTTAGCAAGGCAGCCTTTTGGCGCGATGATGTCAATCGGCCGTGTCAGACCCTCATTCACCGGAATATGGCCATGCACGGCGGTATCCAACAGCACTGAGCGCACCGTGAGCCAAATCGCGACATCCACCGTACCGGTGAAGGGCATATTGATGGGACGATCCTTCACCTGTGGCGCGGTGCCCGTCAGGTCCACAATCAGACGATCACCCTGTTTTGTGACTGTGGCCACAATCGGGAGGTCGCGCTTGGCCGGGTCAGGGCTATCGGCATAGCCATCAATGAAGGTCTTAGCGCGCCAAGACCCTTCGGGCAAGCGCTGGATGGCCTGGCGCATAAGGCGTTCCGCGTGATCCATCAGCGATTGGCAGGCAGCACGGAAGGTTGGAAGTCCATAATGCGCAATCAGCGCTTCCATACGCTCCGCACCAATACGGCTTGCGGCCACCTGCGCTTCCATATCGCCCACCACAAGATCGGATGCGCGTATATTGTCGCGCAGGATTTGCCAGACTGCATCATTGCGCTGGCCGCGATCATAGACCTTGATGGCCTTGAATTGCAGACCTTCAGCATAGGCATCAATCGCATCCACAATGCCGCAAGACCCTGGTGTCAGAGCGCCAATATCCAAATGATGCGCGGTAGTGCAGGAAAACCCGACCAATTCCCATTCATGGAATACCGGTACAATGAAAGCGACATCCGGCCCGTGGGAGGCGCCACCATAGGGATCATTATGCATGATCACATCGCCAGGCCGCACCATATCACCGCGTGCCTGAAGCGTTTTCAGGATATGCTTCACGTAGCCTGGAATGGGGCCAGATTGCAGCGGCGTGGATTGCGCGGATTCGGCCAAACCCCTGCCCTGTTCATCCACCAGCGCTGCGCCAAAATCCTCACTTTCACGAATGATGGAAGAATAGGACATGCGCATCAGCTTATAGCCGATTTCAACAGCAATGTTTTCAAGCGCGCCCTGAATGACGCTGGCGGTGACGGGGTCTACCTGCTGGTTCATGGCTTATCCTCAAACCGCAATGATCAGATTGCCGCCAACATCAGCGGTGATGGTGCAGCCGGGTGGGACAACCGTGGTACTATCAGTCTGTAGGATAATCACCGGCCCAGGAATAGGCGCATCTGTGGGAAGAAGGTCTCGGCGAAAGAAGGGCGTGTCCGGTGCAACGGGCTTGCCATCCGCGGCCATGAAAATAACCGCGCTTCGATGCACCAAAGCGTCTTCGAGACTACCGCTTTTCTGTGACGCTGGCGGCTTGCCAAGCTTGGGTCGTGGCCCGAAACCCGTGACGCGCAGATTGACGATTTCAATGACGCTATCGGCAAAAGCATGGCCATATTCCGCGCGATGCTGCTCATGAAAGCGTATGAGCGCCTCAGCCAGTATGGTTTCATCAACCGCGCCCGCGTTGAAGGCTACGCGTAACTCATAACCCTGGCCGACATAGCGCAAATCGCCAGCGCGCTCGTAATGGGCCAAGGTCGGATCAAGCCCATCAGCCGCGAATTGCACGGCGATCTCGGCTTCCATTTCGGTGAAAGCTTCGGTCATGCGCGGCAGGTCTGGCGCATTCGAAAGCTGAAAGCAGGTACGAACCACATCATATTTCAGATCAGTGGTGAGCAAACCCATCGCCGAGGTAATGCCGGGTGCCGGGGGGATGATGACCTCGTTGATGCCGAGCGTCCGCGCGACCTCCACAGCATGCAAAGGCCCAGCGCCACCAAACGCAACCAGCGCATAGCCTCTGGGGTCAATGCCCTTTTGGACGGTACGGCTGCGAATGGCATTGGCCATATTGGCGTTAATGATCGTCAGAATGCCGAGCGCAGTCTGGGCCATGGGCAAGGCCGTCTCGGCCGCAAAGCGTTCAATCACGCCCCTGGCGGCCGCAACATCAAGCGCCATGGCGCCACCAAGAAAATTCTTGGGGTCAAGCCGACCTAAAACGATATTCGCATCCGTCACCGTGGGCAGTGTGCCGCCACGCCCATAGCCGGCAGGGCCAGGCATGGCGCCGGCGGATTGCGGACCTACGCGGAACGCCCCGCCCGCATCAAGCCGCGCGATGGAACCGCCGCCGGCGCCGATGGTGTGGATATCAATCATCGGCGTCAGCAAAGGAAAACCCGCAATCCAGGTATCGCGCGCTGTTGCTTCAGCAAAGCGCCCTGCGGTCACAATACCGATATCGGCGGAGGTGCCTCCTATATCGAAGGTAATCAGATTATCACGCCCCGAAAGCGCGCCCGCCCAGATGCCGCCCAGAACGCCAGCGGCCGGGCCAGAGAGCATGGTGATCACCGGGCGATCCGCGACCATTTTTGCGGTCGCAACACCACCATTGGATCCCATGATGTGCAAATCAGCCTGCAGCCCGCCCGCGCGCATGCGCCCTTCGAGCCGCGCCACATAATCCCTGACGGCCGGCCCGACAAAGGCATTCATCGCCGTCGTGGTGAAGCGTTCAAATTCGCGGAATTGCGGTGCTACATCGGATGAAATGGTGACAAACGCCTCGGGAAATTCTTCCACCACAATATCGCGTGCGCGGCGTTCATGGTCGGGGTTCAGGTAGGAAAACAGGAAGCAGATGGCGATCGAGGCTATGCCAATTTCATTAAAATGGCGCGCTGCCTCACGCACCTCCTGTTCCGACAGCGGAACAAGCACGTCACCGCGCGGTGGGATTAGCCTCTCGCTTACCACCAGGCGATGGCGCCGCTTGACAAGCGGCGTCGCCTGCCAAGGGATGCGCTGCTGAATGGAATAATGCTCAGGGCGTTGATGCCGGCCAATATGCACGATATCCCGATAGCCGCGCGTGGTGATCATACCGCATTCGGCGCCGCGATATTCCAGCGCGGCATTGGTGGCAATGGTGGTGCCATGCAGCACATGATCAATCGCCGCCGGTGCTACGCCTGCCTTGGCGCAAAGGCCAAGAATGCCCTTAACAACGCCAACCGAGGGATCGGCTGGCGTTGTTGAGACCTTGTGGATGGAAACGCTGCCGGTTGCGGTATCCATCAGCACCAAATCGGTGAAGGTACCACCAACATCAACACCAACCAGCATCACTTGCCCTTCTTGCCCTTGGCAGCAGCTTTCCGCGGAAAGCGCTTGCGGAAATCCGCTGTCATTTTCTCCAGTGTCACGAAACGCACACCCGGATGCTTCATCATATGGCCGATATCATGCAGAAGCGCAGCGGCTATCAGTGATGAGGAACACCCCTCACGCTCTGCTTGCCAGGCGGCTTGCAGCGCGTGCTGGCGCTGCGTCACATCATGCAGCCCATAACGGCCATGGCCCTTGCCATCAATCAGATCGGCCAATCCCTGCAAGCGCGGATCGTCAGAATTTGCCATGGTGAATTCTCCCCAGTCATTCATGTTTCCGGTAGCGCTTGTTGAGACTTCGGGGAAGCGCCGTCATGGTCGTGTCAACAAATCTTTACGACCATGACGGAAAAGCAGAAGACTTATCCAGTCTACGCCGCCTGATTCAAGCCACCCATCGCCATAAGCTGCGTCACGTGATGGTCCGAATCGCCAAACATGGTGTCTATGGTGGTCAGGCGCTTGAAGTAATGCCCGCCCAAATATTCCTTCGTCATGGCAATACCACCATGCAATTGGATCGCACTCTGGCCGAGGAATTTGCCGGAACGCCCGATCTGCACCTTCACTGCCGACATTTGCCGTCGCCGTTCCGTTGCATCGGATTCCCGCGCCAACATCGCCGCCAGCATGGCCATGGAACGCGCTTCTTCGAGCGAGACCATCATCTCGGCGGCGCGATGCTGCAGCGATTGGAAGGACCCGATCGGCCGGCCGAATTGCTTGCGCGTGCGCAGGTAATCCAGCGTCAGCTTATGCAGCGCATCCATCGCCCCCACCGCCTCACCGGCCAGCGCCGCGATGGTTTCATCCACCACGCGATCCACCAGCGCGAGGCCATTGCCGGCATCACCCAGCAGCGCCTCGGCGGGCAGGCTCACGCGATCAAGCGTGATTTCCGCCCCGCGCAAGCCATCCGTGGTGGGGTAGCCTCGGCGCGTCACACCCCTGGCATTCGCCGGCACCAGAAAAACGCCTATGCCGGATTTGTCGCGCCGCACGCCGCCGATGCGTGCGGTGACCACGATCTGGTCCGCAACATCACCATGCAGCACCACACCCTTGCGGCCTTCCAGCACCCAGCCCGCGCCATCCTTCTTCGCCGTGGTCGCGACATCGTGCAAATCATGGCGCGATTGCGGTTCAGTATAGCCAAAGGCGAGTTTCAGCTTACCGGCTCCAATCTCAGGCACTATGGCGGCACGCTGCGCAGCCGATGCACCGTGGCGAATGAAGCCACACCCATCACGACAGTTGCGAGCCAGGGTTCCAAGGTGATGGCGCCGCCCATGGCTTCCGCCATGAGCATCACCTCAACCGGGCCGGCACCGTAGCCGCCATCCTCTTCCGCAAAGGGCAGACCAAACAGGCCGAGATCAGTATAGGCTTCCCACATTTCCTGCGACCAGCCATTGGCCGATTTCATGAAGCGCTTGCGGTCTTCAAACTTGTATTTATCGGCCAGCAGCTTGGTCAGGCTGTCCTGCAACAGCCGCTGGTCTTCGGAAAGGTCGAAATCCATGTCTCAGAGCCCCAAAAACGCTTTTGCCATGATGTTCTTCTGGATCTCATTCGATCCACCATAAATGCTTTGCTTGCGCCAATTGAAGTAGGTGGGTTGCGCCAGCGTGGCCCATTCCGGCGCCAATTCCGGTTCATTCCAGCGATCACCATCGGGATCGGCACCGACCATGCCATAGGGGCCGGCGGCCATGACATAAAGATCACTAATCGCCTGCTGGATTTCCGTGCCGCGAATTTTCAGCACCGAAGACGCCGGGTTGGGCTTGCGTTCGCTAAGCTGACGGTTCTCATCAGCCAGCACGCGCATGGTCGTCATCTCAAGCGCCTTCAACTGTACTTCCACTTCCACCAAACGTTCACGGAAGCGCCCATCTTCGATCATCGGGCGTTCACCACCCGGCGCATTTTGCGCAATGAGCTTGAGGCGCCGGATACGATCCTTGGAAGCGCCAACCCGTGCCTGGCCGGTGCGTTCATTGGACAGCAGGAATTTGGCGCAATCCCAGCCGCGATGCTCCGTACCAACCAGATTGGCGACCGGCACTTTCACATCATCAAAGAACACCTCATTCACCTCATGCGCGCCATCAATGGTGATAATGGGGCGCACGGTGATGCCCGGCGTCTTCATGTCCACAACCAGGAAGGAAATGCCCTCCTGTTGCTTCACCGCTTCCGGATTGGTGCGCACCAAAAGGAAAATCCAATCGGCATATTGCGCGAGCGTCGTCCAGGTCTTTTGCCCATTGACGATGTAGTGATCGTCATCGCGCACCGCGCGCGTTTTGAGCGACGCAAGGTCAGACCCTGCACCGGGTTCCGAAAACCCCTGACAGAACCAAAGATCGAGATTGGCGAGTTTCGGCAGGAAGAACTTCTTCTGTTCTTCAGTGCCGAACGCAATCAGCACCGGGCCCAACATATTGCAATTGAAGCCAAGCGGAATCGGCGCCGGCGTACCCTGCAATTCCTCCAGCAGGATAAAGCGCTTGATCGCGGACCAAGCCTTCTGCCCGCCCCATTCCGCTGGCCAATGCGGCACGCACCAGCCCTTGGCATTCAGCTTTTTCTGCCAATCAAGCTGCATCTGCTTGGTGGGGGTGCGGCCCGCCGCCATGCGTTCCCGCGTATCGGCGGGCAGGTTGGCATCAATCCAATCCCGCACTTCCTGGCGGAAGGCGCGTTCCTCATCCGTGAAGCGTAGATCCATTATTCTTTCCCTTCATTCCTGCCTGCCGCGCTGCGGCATCAAACCTTGGATTTGCACATGCCGGCGAAGCTGCCGCCCTCATCGGCGAGTTTTTCGATCAGCGCTGTCGGGCGCAGATTTTTATCCCCCGTCGCCTCAGCGTATTGATTGAGCTTGTCGCGCACGGCCTTGAGGCCAAGCGTATCCGCCCAGAACATCGGCCCACCACGCCAGGCTGGCCATCCAAAACCATTGGTGAAGATCACATCAATATCAATCGGGCGCGACGCGATGCCTTCTTCCTGAATGCGCGCACCTTCATTCACCATGGGCAATAGCAGGCGTTCCAGGATTTCATCCGCGTCAATTTTACGGCGACGCACCTGCATTTTCTCCGCGACATCCAGAATGATGCGCTCCACTTCCGGGTCCGGCAGGCGGTTACGCTTCTCGTCATACATATACCAGCCCTTGCTGGTTTTCTGACCAAAACGCCCCGCCGCCACCACGGCATCCGCAATGGGCGCCACCGTGCCACGCGCCTTGCGCACCGCTGCACCAATATCCAAGCCAGCCAGGTCACCGGTCGCGAGCGGCCCCATGGCCATGCCATAGCCTTCCATCGCGCGGTCAATATCCTGCGGCAGGCAGCCTTCTAGCAGCAGCTTTTCCACCTGCAGCGTGCGCTTGCCGGTCATGCGATTACCGACAAAGCCATCGCAATTGCCCACCAGCACCGGCAGCTTGCCGATCTTTTTGCCAAACTCGGTCGCCGTTGCGATGGCGACCGGATTGGTCTTAGACCCGCGTACATTCTCAAGCAGGCGCATCACATTCGCCGGGCTGAAGAAATGCATGCCCATCACCCATTCGGGCCGCGATGTCGCACTCGCGATCTGGTCAATATCGAGCGTCGAGGTATTGGAAGCCAGCACAATCCCCGGCCGCGCCGCCTTATCCAACCGCGCGAAGACCTGCTTCTTCACCTCCATATTCTCGAACACCGCTTCGATCACCAGATCGGCTGCGCCCACGGCCTTTTCGAAATCGGTCGAACCGGTCAGCAGCGCGCGGCGCTTTTCATATTCGGCCTGCGACAAACGCCCGGAAGCGACCGTGCGCTGCCAATTCGCTTCACAACGCTGCAAGCTCTTGGCGAGGGCTTCTTCTGTCATTTCAACAATCGTCACTGGCACGCCGAAGTTTGCCGCGCTCATGGCGATACCGCCGCCCATGGTGCCGCCGCCAATCACCACCAGCTTGCCAACCGGCAGCACTTCAGTGTCGGCAGGTAGGCCCGGCACGCGCTGCGCTTCGCGTTCACCAAAGAAGACATGCCGCAGCGCCTTGGACTGCTCGCCCGCCACCAGGGTCGCGAATAGATGGCGTTCCTTCTGCAAGCCTTCCTCGAATGGCAGCGTGAATGAAGCGCGCACCGCCTCCACGCAGCCCTTTGGGCTTTCCTGGCCCCGCGCGCGCTTCAGCAAAGCCCCCGCCGCGGCATCAAACGCCGCCATATCCTGGCCTGCGATCTTGTCTGTGCGTCTGCGCGCCAGCGTGAAACTCTTGCCGAGATTGGCGCGCGCGAAGGCGATGGCGCCGGCTTCCAGATCGCCGTCAATGATCGCATCTACAAAGCCAAGCTCGAGTGCTTCGGTCGCCTTTACCGGGTCTCCGGGCACGATGATTTTCAGCGCCGCTTCTGGCCCGATCAGGCGCGGAAGGCGCTGCGTCCCGCCCGCCCCCGGCACAAAGCCGCGCTTCACTTCCGGCAGGCCGAGATTTGCGTCCGCCACCGCCACGCGCGCATGGCAGGCAAGCGCCACTTCCAAACCACCCCCAAGCGCCGAGCCATGAATGGCAGCGACCGTCAGGCCAGGGAAGCTTTCAAACTGTTCAAACACTTCAGTGAGCGATGGCGGCACACGCGGCTTGCCGAATTCAGTCATCTCGGCGCCCGCGCAGAACATGCGCCCGGTGCCGATAACCACCACGGCCTTGGCACCGTCAGCGCGCGCAGCCTTCATGCCATCATAAAGCCCGGCGCGGATTTCGGTGCGCAGCGTATTCACCGGCGGATTGGCCAGGCGCAGCAAATGCACCTCCCCCATCGCCACATGCTGCACGAATTGAGTCTCAGCCAAAGCGTCTCTCCCTCATCCAGGCAGGGTCTGACGACCCCTCTGGGGAGGTAGTTTCCGGCACTCTGCGCCCAAGGGCAAGCACCCGGTTGCGGGAAGGCTCCGATCATGCTGCGCTGAATAGTAACAGGCTCACAGGAGAAAGCGCCATGTCCCTATTCGATCTGACCGGCAAGGTCGCCGTGGTGACGGGCGGCAGCCGCGGCATTGGCCGGGCGATTTGCGAAAGAATGGCCGAACAGGGCGCCCGGGTCGTGGTATCTTCCCGCAAGCTCGATGCCTGCCAGGCGGTTGAAGACGCCATCAAGGCCAAGGGCGGGCAAGCCATGGCCATTGCCTGCAATATCGGGCGCAAGAATGAATGTCAGGCGCTGATAGACCAAACCATCGCTGCCTGGGGCCAGGTTGATATCATGGTTTGCAATGCGGCGATCAACCCGCATTTCGGCCCCGCCATCACCATGCCGGATGAGATTTTTGACAAGATCATGGCGTCCAATATCAAATCGAATCTCTGGCTTTCGCATATGACCGCGCCGGGCATGGCGGAACGCGGTGGTGGTTCCATCATCCTCATCTCCTCCATCGGGGGCTTCCGCGGTTCGCCGGTGCTAGGCGCCTATGCCATTTCGAAGGCGGCCGATATGCAATTGGTGCGCAATCTGGCGGTGGAATGGGGCCCCAGAAACGTGCGCGCCAATGCCATCGCGCCCGGCCTGGTACGGACGGATTTCGCCCGCGCGCTGTGGGAAGATCCCGGCATTTACGCCAAGCGCACCAAGGACACGCCGCTGAAGCGCATTGGGGAGCCCGATGAAATCGCGGGTGCGGCGGTGTTTTTGGGCTCCGCCGCCGGGTCCTTCATGACCGGGCAGACGATTGTGATTGATGGCGGTGTGCTGGCCGGCGCGCCCAGCCGTTCAGACGACTGAAATGAGAAGGGGGCCCGCAAGGCCCCCCTTAATCCGCGACGCGTGAACTGATCAACGCATCGGCAGCGCGTACATCAAGCCACCCGGCGTGGTCCAAAGATGGTTCGGGCCGCGCGGCAATTGCACCTGGCTCTTGTCGCCCATGGTACGCTCATACAACTCCCCATAATTGCCGATGGCGCGCACGACATTATAGGCCCAGGCGGGATCAAGCTTCAGCGATTGACCAAGTTCCGGCGTCACACCCAGCAAGCGGCGCGTATTCGGGTTGGTGCTTGTGCGGCGCTGCTGTTCGGCATTGGCCTGCGTCACGCCCTGTTCTTCCGCTTCAATAATGGCATAGGTGTACCAGCGCACGACATCGAACCATTGATCATCACCGCGGCGGATATAGGCTCCATAAGGTTCCTTCGAAAAACGCTCGGGCAGGATGGTCCAATCGGCAGGGCGTGGCATGGAAGACCGCACACCGGCAAGCTGGGAGGCATCCGTGCCGAAGCTGTCGCAACGCCCGGCCTGCAAAGCGGCCACGGCCTGATCGGTGCGTTCAAACACAACAGGCTGAAAAGGCATATTGATGCTGCGGAAGTAATCCGCTGTCACCTGTTAATTCGTCGTGCCCTGGATCAAGCAGATGGTGGCGCCGCGCATTTCGGCCACTTTCTGCACACCCGCATCTGCCTTCACCATGAAGCCGTGACCATCATAAAAATAGGTCGTGGCGTGGCGCAGGCCGAGCGTAGTGTCACGCAGCATGGTCTGGGTGGAGGTGCGGAACAGTAGATCCACTTCCCCCGATCCAAGCGCAGTGAAGCGGGTGGAGGATGACAGCGGCACGAAACGCACCTTGGACGGGTCATTGAAAATTGCGACCGCCAGGCCACGGCAAAGATCAGCATCCAAGCCCTGCCAAATGCCCCGGCTATCGGGCAGAGCAAACCGGGCAACGCCGGTGCCAATGCCGCAATTTAAATTGCCGCGCGCCTTGATCGCGTCCAGCGTTGGGCTGGCGGAAGGTTGGGCATAGCTTGGGCCAGTGAAGGTCGCGAAAAGCGCAGCAAGGGCGGCTTTCAAGCCGAATTTACGCATGGGGGCCTCTTCTTTCCTGTTGGAGAGGCGCCAGTTCACTGCCCCATCCTGGCCGTGTCAATCAAAACTATGTGACCCAGGACAAGATTACGATTTCTCCACAATGCGCCCGTCCTCCATCGTCACCACGCGGTCCGCGATATCCAGAATACGCGGATCATGCGTCACCATCAGAATCGGCACACCGCGCGACTTCGCCAAATCGCGCAGCAGATGCGCAACCTCAGCGCCTGAGACCTTATCGAGCGCGGCGGTTGGTTCATCGGCCAGAACAAGGCCAGGGTCGCCCACCAGCGCGCGGGCAATCGCCACACGCTGGCGCTGCCCGCCGGAAAGCTTGGCCGGCAGGCGGTCCGCATGTTCAGCCAAACCCACCGCGGCCAGCATCTCACCAGCGCGCGCCAGGCGTTGGGATTCTGAAAGCTGCGGCGCTACCTCTAGAGCCATGGCCACATTCTGCCGCGCCGCCAGCGCGCCCAGCAGATTATGGTTCTGGAAAATGAAGCCGATACGTTGGCGGAGCGACACCCGCGCCCTTTCGGATGCGCCAAGCAACTCCTGACCCAAAACCGTGCAGGAGCCTTGCTGTAGCGCACGCAAAGCGCCGATCAGCGTGAGCAAGGTGGTCTTGCCGGAACCGGATGGGCCAGTGAGCAACAGCACCTCCCCCGCACCCACCTGCAGAACAACATCGCGCAGCACGGGGCGGCGTAATTCACCTTCGCCATAGGCGTAGTTCAGCGCCTCAATCCGGATGGGTTCCGCCTGCATCAGGAAAACATATCGGCGGGATTGGCATCTCGGAGCTTGCGCATCGCAAGCAGGCCCGCCAGCGCGCACATGCCAAAGATCATCAAAAATACGATGACGGTGCGATCCCAGGTCATGCCAAGCGGCAGGAAGGTGGCGGCGCCGACGAATTCATACATCCAAATCGATGCCACAAACCCTGGCAGAAACCCAAGCACCGCCAGGATAAGGGCGGATGCCATGACCACCCGCGCCAGATAGAAGTCGGAATAGCCAATCGCCTTCAGCGTCGCATATTCGCGCAAGTGATTGGCGATGTCGCTGAACAGGATCTGATAGACAATCACCATGCCGACAATCAGCCCCATGATGCTGCCAAAGCCGAAGATGAAGCCAATGGCCGTCGCAGTTTCCCAGTAATGCCGTTCGTGTGCCACCAATTCGCTTTGCGCCAGCACCCTAACATCACCGGGCAACAGAGCCTTGAGCCTTTCCTTGGCGGCCTGAATATCAGCACCGGACTTCAGACGAATGGCAATCAGATCCACATTGGCCGGATCGCGCCCGCGTACCACGCGGCGGAAATTCACCTCACTCATCACCAGATTGCCATCGGCACCGAAGGAAGGGCCAATTTCCACAAGCCCCACAAGGCGCATCATGCGATTGCCGATTTGCACCTCAAACGGACCACCTTCGGCGAGTTTCTTGGCGATATCACCAAATTCTGGGCGGGAACGCACATCAAAACCAACCGCATCCACCTGTCGCAACGCATCCGAAATCCTGTCCAGGCCGGGAAAGCGCATGGCACCCGCTTCAACATCAAAGCCGATCAATTGAATGGCGCGCTTGGCGCCGGTTTCCGGACTGCGCCAGGCAGCTTGTGTCAGATACACCGGCACGGCCTGCGCTACTTCCGGCAGGGCCAGTGCCTGATGGGCGCGGATGCGTGGCATGGCCTCTGGCCGGAAGCTTGCCATGGTGAGCGGATTCATCAGGAATAATTCCGCTTCCATGGCGGCGTAAAGGCGGGTGGCGCTGTCAAACAAGGCAGCGCGAAAGCCGAGCTGCATAAAGACTAAAACGGCAGCGAACATCACGCCCGCAATGGCGGAAAACAGCCGCGCGCGTTCAAAGAAAAGCTGCCGCGCTGCCAAGCGCGCGGGCAGGAAGAACCAATCAAAGGGCGAAAGCCGCCCCTTGCTGATCGGCGCGGGCGCGGAAGCCACCGGCGGCGCGGGCAGATTTTCCGTCAGCGCATTCACGGCCGGATTCCGACCTGTACCTGCATATTGGACCGCCGACGCAAGGCAGCCGAGCCGGCTTCATCCAAGCTCAGGCGCACTTCGACGGTCCGCGCATCCACTGCCGCCACGGGGTCATTGCTGGCCTGGGTCTGGCGCCGCACGGTCCAACCAATGGCGCTGACCTCAGCGGCAAAGCGCTGCGCTTCGCCGGGCACCACGATCTCAGCTGGGGCGCCCATGCGCACGCGCGGCAGATCGGTTTCATAGACATCGGCCACGATTTCAAGCCTCGACAAATCAGCGATTTCCAAGACGCCATCCGCGCCCACCTGATCACCGGGACGCACGAATATCCGGAGCACCGTACCCACAATCGGCGCACGCACCCGGGCCAATTCCGCATCCACGCGCGCCTTGGCCGCTGCCGCCCGCGCACCGGCAACACGCGCCTCAGCCAGGGCGATATCCTCCGGCCGCGAGGATAGCAGCGTGTCCAAGGCAGCCATGGCTTCGCGCTTTTCAGCCGCAAGCCGTGTTGCGATGGCGCGGCTGCGATCCGCGGTGGCGATGGCGCCCGCGCCGGTCGGCACCAGACGTTCGGCGCGCTCGGCATCACGCAGCGCAATTTCTTCCTGCGCGGTGATGGCTTCAATGCGCGCGCGCTGTGCTTCGATCTCTGAAGGCCGCCCGGCAGCGCGGAGCCGCGCAAGCTGCGCCTCGGCCTCGGCCAAGGCAGCTTCGGCCTGGGCGGCGGCGGCATCCTTCATCGCGGAATCGGCAAATTCCGCGAGCAATTGGCCCTGCGTCACCTCAGCGCCTTCAGCGACCAGCAGGCGATCAAGCCGCGTCACCGCCATGCCGCCTGGTTGATTGAGCCGGCGAATGCGTGAGGCAGGTTCAACGCGCCCCAAGGCACCAACACCAATCGGGCCTGTCGCCGCAGGTGCCGCGGGTGCGGGCGGCGGCGGGCTTGCCCGCAATTGCCAAAAACCCGCGCCACCAATCGCCAGCAATAACAGCCCTGCGATGATCTTGCCGCGCCGTGTCATGGTCGCACCCCCAAAAGCCCGGAAAGCGCCGCGCGCATTTGTGCCAACTCTTCAGAACTTGGTGTGTAGAGGCTGAATAGCCGCGCCATGAATAGCCCATCACCCGCAGCCATGATGGCCGCGCCATGGCCGGGCGGCAGGCCATCAGCGGCGACAGCCGCGCGCATTTCCGCAATCACGGCGCGCATCGGCGCCAAAAGCGCGGGGTCATGATGAAAGGCCGCCAGAAACACCGCGCCGGCGCGCTGATGGCGTTCATTGCACGCCATCTCGCCCTCGCCAAAACCCCATTCGAGCATGGACCGTGCCACCCGCCCCGGCCCTTCCGGCTGGGCGGCGACGCAGGCCGCGAATTCCTGCGCGATTAAGCCAGCAAGCCGGCCGAGCAGCGCTTCCAACAGCGCCTCCTTGGAGGCAAAGTGGTAGAGCAAACCGCCCTTGGACACCCCGGCTTCGCGCGCGACGGCCTCGAGCGTCATCGCGCCGACACCGCGGGCGATGATCAGGTTTTCAGCCGCATCCAGGATACGTGTGGGCGCATCAGCGCTTGGGGAAGTTCCATCCATCTCCCAAGACTATACCGTCCGGACGGTTTTTCAAGGCTGACTCAGCAAAACCCTATCCAGCAGCGCCTCGATCTGCGCCGGATCATCCCAGGCCAGCGCGATGCTCACCACCTGAATGCCCACGCGCAGCGCCGGGGGAATGCGCACAATATCCTTGCGCGTGGTCACTGGGGTGGCGCGGAGCTTTTCCGCCTCGGCCAAGATGTCGCGGATTTCCTGGTTATCGAAGGGGTAGTGATCCGCGAAGGGGTGGCGCGCGGCCAAAACGGCGCCGGCTTCCTGCAGCGTTGAGAAAAATTTTCGCGGATTTGCGATGCCGCAAAACACGACAACCGGCTTGCCGGACAGCGCCGCTGCTTCCGGCCCCGGCAACAGCCGGGCGCTCAGCACTGGCAAGCCGGGCGGAAGCTGGGCCAGCGCGCCGGTCTCATCCTCTCCGATCAATACGGCGGCCTGGCAGCGCGCGGCGGCGGCGGCCACGGGTTCGCGCAGGGGGCCAGAAGGGATCACCCAGCCATTACCAAAGCCGTATGACCCATCAATGATCAGCAGCGAGAGCGATTTTTCGAGGGTCGGGTTCTGCAGCCCATCATCCATGATGATCGCCTGAGCGCCCGCCCCTTCCGCCGCCGCGCCACCCGCCGCGCGGTCTGCCGAAACCCAAGTCGGCGCAAGGGCCGCCAGCAGCAGCGCCTCATCGCCCACGGCGCGGCTGTCATGTGCTGCCGGGTCAACACGGGCCGGGCCTTTCAGCTTGCCGCCATAGCCGCGCAGCAGGAAATGGGCCGCGAGCCCACGAGCCTTGAGCCTTTCGCCCAGATCAAGTGCGACGGTGGTTTTGCCGGCGCCGCCTGCCGTCGCATTGCCGCAGCAGATCACCGGCAGGGCAAGCTTCTGCCCATGGCGCGTCATGCGCCGCGCGGTGGTTGCGGCATAAAGCGCAGCAATGGGCGAGAGCAGGACTGCCGCCACACCAGGCTTACCGGTCCAGAATTCAGGCGCTCGCATCAGTTGAAACCGTTCAAACCTTCCGCAATGCCAGCATCGCTCAAGCGGCGCGCGCGGCTGGGGTCACTTCTCCTGTGGCTTCCTGTTCCGCGCGGCTTCGCCGTCTTTGCGGTAAGGGCCAGAGCAAATCCTCTTCGGTTCGGTGCTTCCCGGTCCAGGGATGCTACCGCGCCGGGCGGATCAAGGGCAACAGGCTTGTCGCGATGCGCCCCGGCAGGTCCGCCTGCCCCTGGGCGAGGGTCGCCGCTGCCCCCGCCATCGTCTGCCCAGCGGCAGGATCGGCTAAGAAGGGCGCGACATGGGCGGCCAGCGCTTCCGCCGCCCCCGGCCCATCCGGCGTTTCAATCAAACCATGGGCAGCGCTCAGCCGCACGATGATTTCGCTGAAATTGAAGTGATGCGGGCCGGTGATGATAGGGCAGCCCAGCCGCGCGGCTTCCAGCGGGTTCTGCCCGCCATGCGGCACCAATGACCCGCCAATCAGCGCAACCTGTGCCAGACGATAGAACAGCCCCAATTCGCCCAGCGTATCAGCGACATATACCGCCACCACTGCCCCGGCTTCCTGCCCTGCGCCGCGCCGCGCCACCGGCAAATCCCATGCCAAGGCCGCGATATCCGGCCCGCGCGGGGGATGGCGCGGCACAATCACCGTGAGCAAGCCGGGATGCGCCGGCGCCAGCAGCCGATGCGCGGCCAGGATGATTTCATCCTCCCCCGGATGGGTACTGGCGGCGAGCCAAACCGGCCGCCCCGCCCAGGCAGCGCTGAGCCGTGCCAATTCGGCGGGATCAGCCGGCAAGGGCAGCGCGGCATATTTCAGGTTCCCCCAGCAGGGCACATCTCGCCCGGCCAGCGCCGAAAACCGCGCGGCATCGGCCTCGGTCTGCGCCAGAATCAGCCCGAAACGCGTGAGCAAGCCCTGCGCAAAACCCGGCGCCCAGCTCCAAATCTTGGCCGAGCGCGCCGACATGCGCGCATTGATCAGCGCGATCGGCACGCGCGCTGCCGCGGCCGCCGCCAGCATATTGGGCCAGAGTTCGGATTCCACGATCACGGCCAGATCAGGCCGCCAGCCCTCCAGAAACCGCGCTACCCAGCGCGGCACATCTAAGGGCAGGAAGCGATGCTGCGTGCGCGGCACCAAAGCGGGCGACAGCCTTTGCGCCAGCAAGCGCGCCGAAGTGACCGTGCCGGTGGTCACCAGGAAGGACAGCGCCGCGTCCTGCTTCGCCAAGGCTTGCAGCAGCGGCAGGAGGGACAGTGTCTCCCCATTGCTGGCGACATGGCACCAGACCAACCGGCCCGGCGGGCGCGCGGCAGCATGGCCCTGGCGTTCGGGCAGACGCTCGGCGATTTCCTTGCCCTTGGCGACACGGCGCCGGAGGTAAAGCGGCAGCAAGGGCGCCAAAGCGCCCGCGATGAGCGCCCAAGCGCCGGCCAGGATACGGGCCGAAAATCCTTGGGGCGTCATCGCTCCACCGCCTGATCGGCGCGTTCTGTCGCGCGGTTGAGCGCTGCCGTGACGGCCGGCAAGGCGCTGGCCGGGTCATCACGCGGCACGGTGATGGGTGCCTCGATCACCACCACGGCAAGGGCAAAGGGCAGCGGAAAGCGCATCCGGTCCCAGGAACGCGCTCGGCGCATGCGTGAAGACGCTGCCCCACAGGCCAGCACCGGCAGCCCCGCCAGCGCGGCAAGCTGGACGATGCCTGGGGCGGCTTGTCGTGCCGGGCCGCGCGGGCCATCGGGCGTGATCACCGCAACCCCGCCGCCTTCCAGCACCCGCAAAAGCTGGCGGAGCCCCGCCGCCCCACCTTTTGAGGATGAGGCATGCACAACCTCAACATCAAAAGGTGCTGCCGCACGAGCAATGAGCCGGCCATCCCGGTGTCGCGAAATCAGCGCCTGCGCGCGAAGCCCCGAAACGGTCGGAATCTGCTCCCCCATCAATCGCCAGCCCTGCGCCGCGAGAGGCAGGCATTCATGCCAAAAGGCGAGGATCAAGGGCTCCCCACGGCTCACCTTGGCGTATTCAGCGCCTTCAAGCTGCCAGCGCGTGGTCGCCCAGATCAGCCGCAAATATAGCCCGATCAGCCAGGCCATTAGCGCCTGGGCGGCAGGATGGCGGATCAGCCGCTTGAACATCGGGGATGGGCTTCGCGCGTCATCAAGCCTGCTGTAGCGCGGATTGCCATGCCGGGAAACGGCGCCGGGCCGCGCGGGGCGATAGGCCTGACTTCCAGCTTGTTCATTGCCGGGCTGCCGCCCAATTCAAACACCAGATCAGGATTATCCTTGGCAATATCGGCTGCCACCTGATCATCCGGGTGATAGGGCCACCAGCGGTATTTGGTAGATTTTTCGATCTCCGCCTGGATCACATCGCGCTCTCGTTCGTAGAAGGAATAGCAGAAAACCTAGAAGCGGTCGCGATCATATTCCTCAAGCAAAGGCATGCAAAAATAGGTGACAGGGTGATTGCGCAAATCACTCGACAGGAAGCCAACACGCCATTTGCGCGGCATGTGCAGCGCAGGCACGAGCCGCAGCGCCTAGATGCGCCGCTGCACATTGCGCCCCCAATTTCGATGCCATTCCACAATCGCCACACGCTCTTCAAGGCTATGCACTTGGCCAAATTCGTTATGGACGGACGAATGCCGCCCTTCCGCCTGCCACAAAGGCAGCAGGTCTGGAATGGCACCTGTTGCGTCCAATTGTTCCAGATCCATCACGCGCTGAAACACGGTGCGCAAAGAATGCGACTCTCGCGCCACCTTATCCGGATGCCGTCGTATGAAATCGAGCGAGAGCCGATAGGATTCCTCCAAATGGCCCACTTCACTGTCATAGCGGCTGCGTGAGAGCCTTTCGATATAGGCCGATTGAATCTCAGCCGCATCGGGGTTGGCCTCATGTGCGCGTTTCAGCGCCTCATGCGCCAGGCGCCGATTACCGTCGCCCGCCATGCGGGACAGGAAAAGATTGGCCTGCCCGCCACCCGGGCCCTCCGCCAGAACGCCATCAATCACCGCGCGGGAATCTTCACGGCGCCCCAGGCGCAACAGCATGCGTGCATGCATCACATCAAGCCCGCGATCGCCAGTGTTTAACTCGCGCGCGCGTTCCACCACCGGCACCGCGCCTGCAATGTCACCCTGGTCAATCAGCAACCCCATAAGGTCATTCAGGGTATTGCGATCCTTGGGCTGGAATTCGGAAGCCTTTTCAAAGCTTGTTCGCGCGCCCGCCATATCGCCAATCGCGCGTTGCATGCGCCCAAGCAGGCGCCAAATCTCGCCATTGCGGGGATCAAGCCGCACACCTTCCCGAAAGGCCTCCACCGCGGCAGCCAAACTGCCGCGCGCTTCCTCAACATTGCCGAGGTTCTGCCAGGGGGAGGCGCTTTTCGGGTCCAGCCGCTAAGCAACCTTCAGCATCGCCGATGCCTCATCATAGCGTCCGACGCGCTCGAAGATGACGCCGAGCAGATTCGCCAACGCGAAATCCTTGGGTTTGCGCGCCTGGATAGGCGCCACAAGTTTCGCCGCTTCCTGATGGCGGCCGAGCGTGGAAAGCGCAATGGCGTAGGGCGTGCAGATGGGCGCCACCGGGGCGCCGAGTGCCACTGCCTTGGCGAAAACCTCCACTGCCTCCTTCGGGCGGCGGCTATTGGCCAGAATGCCGGCCAATTGCTGCCAAGCTGCTTTGTCATCTGGCTTGCTCGCGACGCGGGCGCGCAGATCTTCTTCACTCCGGGCCAGATCGGTGGGGTTAGCGGGCTTGGCGCGGGCCGTCGGTGCGGTCCGGGGGGCTTTGACGTAGCGATTCGGTTTGCGCATCAGGCGCCTTGCTTCCTCTGCTTAGACGCTCACGGCTTATCATCCGTCGCCCCATCAAGACAAATCCCCAACTTCTGCACGCGAATCGCCGGCCTCATTGTTTCCAGGCGTGCCCACCGGTATGGTCCCCATCAGTTAGGGAACAAGACATGAATGATCTTTTTGATCGCCGGGGTCCTCCGAAGGGGGGCACCGGGCAACAGGATGGTTATTCGGCCAAGGATATTGAGGTGCTGGAAGGGCTGGAGCCCGTCCGCCGCCGCCCCGGCATGTATATTGGCGGCACGGATGAAAACGCGCTGCATCATTTGGCGTCCGAGATCATTGATAATGCGATGGATGAAGCCGTTGCCGGCCATGCCGACCGGATCGAGGTAATGCTGGAAGCCGATAATTGGCTGGTGGTGCGCGATAATGGTCGCGGCATTCCGGTGGACCCGCATCCGAAATTCCCAAAGCTCAGCGCACTTGAAGTGATCCTGACCACGCTGCATTCGGGGGGCAAATTCTCCGGCAGGGCCTATGACACCTCGGGCGGGTTGCATGGTGTCGGTTCATCGGTGGTGAATGCGTTGTCGGAACTAATGGAGGTGGAGGTCGCGCGTGACCGAACACTCTTTACCCAGGTCTATTCACGCGGCAAGGCGATCACGAAGCTGAAGGATGCCGGCACGGTGCAAAACCGGCGCGGCACGACCATTCGCTTCAAGCCGGATCCGGAGATTTTTGGCAAGCACAGTTTTCGCCCGGAACGGCTGTATCGCTTTTGTCAGTCCAAGGCGTATCTCTATCGCGGCGTTGAAATCCGCTGGGCCTGCCATCCTGCGCAGATCAAGGATGAAACGCCGGCGCAAGCCGTGCTGCATTTTCCGGGCGGGCTTTCTGACTTTTTGGCCGCTGCGCTGGAAGGCCGCCCCACCGTGGTGCCCGCCGCCTGGTCGGGTGATGCGGAATTTCCCGAAGGCGTAGGCCGGGTTGAATGGGCGGCAAGCTGGGTGGAACGCGGCGATGGGTTTTTGAACACCTATGCCAATACCATCCCAACGCCGCAGGGCGGCACGCATGAAGCCGGATTTCGCGCCGCATTGGTGAAGGGCTTGCGCGCCTATGGTGAGCTCAAAAAGGAAAAGCGCGCCGCCAATGTGACCACGGAAGATTTGCTCGGCCCCATTGCGGGCATGCTTTCGGTCTTCATCCGCGAGCCGCAATTCCAGGGCCAGACGAAGGACAAGCTCACCAGCCCAGAAGCGGCGCGGTTGGTTGAAATGGCGTTGCGCGATCACTTCGATCATTGGCTGGCGGGTGATCCGGCCAACGCCGATAACCTGTTGGCCTTCGCGATTGAACGGGCGGAGGATAGGCTTCGGCGGCGTGCGGAGAAAGACACGCCGCGCAAGACGGCAACGCGCAAGCTCCGCCTGCCCGGTAAGCTTTCCGACTGCGCGCGCGAAAGCGCCGAGGGGACAGAGCTTTTCCTGGTGGAGGGTGATTCCGCCGGCGGTTCGGCCAAACAGGCGCGCGACCGCGAAACCCAAGCGGTCTTGCCGCTGCGCGGCAAGATCCTCAATGTTGCCAGCGCCAGTGTGGAAAAGCTGCGCCAGAATCAGGAATTGAAGGATTTGATCGAAGCCCTGGGGTGTGGTATTGGAGAACGATTCGATTTCGCCAAGCTGCGCTATGGGCGCATTGTGATCATGACCGATGCGGATGTGGACGGCGCGCATATCGCTGCCCTGCTGCTGACCTTCTTCTATCGCGAACTGCCGGAATTGGTGCGGCAGGGCCGCGTATTTCTGGCGCAGCCACCGCTGTATCGCCTGCAGGCCAGTGGCGTTTCAGTTTATGCGATGGATGATGCGGACCGCGAACGTGTGCTCAAGGCGCGGTTCAAATCCAACCAGAAGGTTGAAGTCAGCCGCTTTAAGGGACTTGGTGAAATGCCGCCCGCCGCGCTCAAGGAAACCACCATGGACCCGAAGAAGCGCACGCTGCTCCGCGTGATGCTCGCGCCAGAAGATCGTTCCTTCACCAGTGAAAGAGTGGAGGAATTGATGGGCCGCCGCCCGGAATGGCGCTTTCGATTCATTCAGGAGAATGCCGGGCATATCGCTGCCGAAGCCTTGGATGCGTGAGGCGCGCTACCCAGCAAAAGCCTGGGTACGCACCAGCCGCGCATAAAGCCCATCGGCTTCCGTCAGCGCCTGGTGTGTGCCCTGTTCCACCGCGCGCCCGCCATCCATCACCACAATGCAATCCGCATCGCGCACGGTTGCCAGACGATGCGCAATCACCAGCGTGGTGCGCCCCTGCCGAAGCCGCGCCAGCGCTTCCTGCACCAGAGCCTCATTTTCCGCATCCAAGGCGCTGGTAGCTTCATCCAGCAACAGCACGCGCGGATCACGCAGCAGCGCACGCGCAAGCGCCAGGCGCTGACGCTGCCCACCCGAGAGCCGATTGCCGCCAGGGCCGAGTTCCGTCTCATAGCCCGCCGGCAAGGCGCTGATGAATTCATGCGCGGCAGCAGCGCGCGCGGCGGCTTCAACCTGCTCGGCGGTCGCGCCGGGTCGGCCACAGGCGATATTGGCAAAGGCCGTATCTTCAAAAATCACCGCATCCTGGCCGACATAGGCGAGCGAATCGCGCAAGCTTTCCAGGCTGATGGCGCGGATATTCACGCCATCCAGCACGACGCGCCCTTCGGTCACATCGTAAAGTCGCGGCACGAGAGCGAGCGCCGTGGATTTCCCGGCACCTGATGGGCCAACAAGGGCGACCGTCTGACCTGGTTCGGCGGCGAAACTCAGGCCGGCAAGTGCTGCATCCGGCACGCCTTCATAGCGAAAGCCGACCGCTTCAAAGGCAATGCGCCCACCGCCTGCCGGCAGTGCTGCGGGGCTCGCGGGGCTCATGATCTGGCGCGGCGTATCCATTACCGCAAAGACGCGCGCGAGGCCCGCGAGCCCTTCCTGCAAGGCGACATTCAAGGACCCAAGCGCGCGCACGGGCCGCGCGGCGATCAGCACGGCGGCAACAAAGCCAGTGAATTCGCCGATGGTGCCCTGGCCACTCGCGACACGATAGCCAACCACGGCCAGCACTGTCGCCACGGCGATGCCGCCCAGCACTTCCAGCATAGGATCAAGCGAAGCGCGTGTGCGTTGAATGGTGAAAATTGCCTCTCGCAGCCGCGTAAACAGCGTATTGGCGCGCGCTTCTTCGGCCGCTTCCAGCCGATAGCTGCGCACCACCCGCGCCGCACCAAAGCTTTCCGTGAGGCGCGAGGCCGCATCGCCCACGCGTTCCTGCATGCCGCCCGAGGCACGGCGAATGCGCTTGCCAAGCTTCAGGATCGGCACCACGGCAATCGGGTAAAGCAGTGCGGCGATCAGCGACATCTTCCAGTCAAGCCACAGCATGGACCCGATCAGGCCGATCAGCGTAAGCACATCGGCGATGGCATTGATGGATCTTTGCAGCGCTTCGCGGATCAGCCCGGCATCGGTGGTGAAGCGTGCGGCATGGCGCGCCGGCGCGTCTCGCGCCACGTTTGCCAAATCAGCACGTGTCAGCGCCTTGAACAAATCGCGCTGTAGGTTTTCCACCACGCACAGCACGACGGATTGAATGGCCACCGCCTGGCCGAAATGCGCCAAGGCCTTGGATGAGGTGACGGCCACAATCACAATCGGGATCAGCCAGACCACGTGCTGATCGCCCAAGGTGAACAGGTCAAAGGCCTGCTGAATGACAATCGGGTAAAGCGCCGTGCAGCCCGAAACGCCAAGCGTGCAGGCCAAGGCAAGCAGGATGCCCTTGCCGTGCTGACGGACGTAGGAATGCCAAAGCCGAAACGTCAGCCCACGGGTGGAGGTATCGATCATGCTGCGCCGCTTATAGCGCCGTGCGGGAATGTTGCCATGCGGGACTTGCATCGACAGGCGCCCAGTGATAGTTCTTGTTATGTTCCTGTTAGGCGTAGTCGGATCCCCATTTTGCCGCGCCAACCCGGCGAGTTCGGGGGAAGGGCCGCCCTTCCCCCGAACTCTCTTGCGCGCCGCGCCCCTCTCTTGCAGGTTGACTGCGTGTTGCATGCGCTCCGCCGCCACGCCTCCCTCGTGGTCACATCCCTGATTGCCGTCACCGCCGGGTTTGTGGCCTGGCAGCTAAGGGGCGCCGCTGCCTTCATGGCCGCGCTTTGGCATGCCTGGGACTTATTCCTGTTCATTGTGCCATCACTGGTGGCGGGGCTGCTGC
>VGDM01000043.1 GCA_016869715.1 Alphaproteobacteria bacterium | reverse complement strand
ATCGGGACCGATATGGCCGTATCATCGCAACCTGCCTGAAGGGGAGCGAGGATATCTCCAGATGGATGGTTGCTAACGGCTGGGCGGTTGCCTTTCGGCGCTTCTCCTTGGATTACGCTGAAGATGAAGAGCGGGCGCGGCATGCCCGTCGTGGGCTCTGGGAGGGTACTTTTGAAATGCCCTGGGACTGGCGTGCGCGTCGGCGGGAGCGTTGAGCTGAAATGAAGCAACAAATGCGGCACTTCACCTTACTTGCCCTGCTGCTGCTGGGAGGGTGCCTGGGCCCACCCAGAGGCGTTGATGCCGTGACGGGCTTTGATGCTGGGCGTTATATGGGCGAATGGTTCGCTGTCATGCGGCATGCGGCCGCCGGCACCCGGAACATGCTTAGTAAACCCACAAACCACTGGTACATAAGGAGGGCGCTGGACAGAATGCTGCCCGCGCCACATTGCTCGGCGTCTGCAAGCGATTGCCTGGTGGAACTGGCGTTTTGACGTGATTATAGCGCGGCTGGAAAGCTTCCAATCCGAAGAAATGGAAGCCTTCTCTGCACGCTTCGAAGATCAGGCATTCCCACTCAGATAAGCCATCGCCGTCTGAACGCCGCCCGATTGATGCGGCACGCCGGCAGCGCGCAGGCCCATCTCGACCCCGCCCAAGGTGCCGATCAATTGCAGGTCACCGAAATCGCCCAAATGGCCGATGCGGAAAACGCGATCATTCAATTGGCCAAGCCCATTCCCGAGGCTCATGTTGAAGCGTTCCAGGATGGTGGCGCGCAGCGCATTGGCGCTATGGCCTTCGGGCAGGCGCACCGCCGTCAGCACGGATGAATAATGGCGCGGATCGGCGCATTGAATCTCAAAACCCCAATGACGCACGGCGCGGCGCGCGGCCTCTGCATGGCGATCATGCCGGGCGAAGACATTATCCAAGCCTTCTTCCAGCAGCATATCCACCGCCGCATCCAGCCCATACAGAAGATTGGTCGCGGGGGTGTAAGGGAAGTAGCCCGTCGCATTGGAAGCGATCATCGGCTGCCAATCCCAGAAGCTGCGCGGCAGCTTGGCGGTTTCACTCGCCTTCAGTGCCTTGGCGCTGATCGCATTGAAGGACAGCCCTGGCGGAAGCATCAGCCCCTTTTGTGAACCCGATACCGTGACATCCACGCCCCATTCATCATGCCGGAAATCCATGGACCCGAGCGAGGAAATGGTATCCACCAGCAACAGCGCCGGGTGGCCGGCGGCATCCATCGCACGACGCACTTCGCCAATCCGCGAAGTGGCACCTGTGCTGGTTTCATTATGCACTACGGCCACGGCCTTGATGGTATGGGCCTTGTCTTCACGAAGGCGCGCTTCAATCGCATCCACATCCGCGCCACGGCGCCAATCGGTCCGCACGTAATCGGTCACAATGCCAAGGCGTGATGCCATTTCGTGCCAAAGATGCGCGAACCAGCCGGTTTCGCACATCAGCACCCGGTCGCCAGGCGAAAGCGTATTGGCCAGCGCCGCTTCCCAGGCCCCGGTGCCGCTGGCGGGGTAGATCAGCACCGGGCCTTGCGTCTTGAAAATGCGGCAGATTTTCTTCAGCACGCCCTTGCCGAAGATGCCAAAATCCGGCCCGCGATGGTCCATTGTGGGGTTATCCATCGCACGCAGCACCCGGTCCGGCACATTGCTCGGCCCCGGGATTTGTAGGAAATGGCGCCCGGCAGTGGGCTTCGGCTGGAAATAGGCCATAATGGAGTCCTTGTTTGTGGCCCATACATGGGCGAATCCCCCCATCCGTGCCAAGACCAATTCCGCATAAGATGTATAGGACCGCCCCGTATGAATGCCCTGCCCCCTGGCCGGATCAGCCCCGGAGACCCCCGCCTGGCCCTGCGCCTCAGCCGTGAGACCAGGGCCGAGGTGCTGTTCCGCCCCGCGGATCGCGGCCGCTATGCGACTGATGCCTCCATCTATCAGCAGGAACCCATTGGCGTGGTGGTCCCGCGGTCATTGGCGGATGTGGAAGCGGCTTTGGCGATTTGCCGCGAAGAGGGCGTGCCGATCCTGCCCCGGGGCGGCGGCACCAGCCAATGCGGGCAGACTGTCAACCGCGCTGTGGTGCTGGATTGCACAAAATATCTAAGGCGCGTGCTGGAGTTTGATGCCAAGGCCGGCGTGGCGCGGGTGGAACCAGGCATTACCTTGGGCGCCTTGAATGATGCGCTGAAGGCCCAGGGGCTGTTTTACCCGGTTGATCCTTCCACTTGGCAGCGCTGCACCATTGGCGGCATGGCCGGGAATAATTCCTGCGGGTCCAAATCCATCCGTTACGGGCTGATGGCCGATAATGTGCTGGCGATTGATGCGCTGCTCGCGGATGGCACGCGGTTTCGCTTTGGCGATCTGCCGGACGATCTCGGCGCCGAAGTGCCGGGCGGGATTGCTGATCTGATCCAGCGCCTGCGTGCTTTGGGCGCGCGGGAAGCGGAGGAAATCGCCGCGCGCTTTCCCGAACAACTCCGCCGCGTGGGTGGATACAATATCGAAGCGTTGACCCCCGCAGCCCGGGCAGCGGGGCGCGGCAATCTGGCGCGGCTGCTGGTGGGATCGGAAGGCACTTTGGCTTTCTCTGCCGCGCTTGATTTGAAGCTATGGCCGATCAAGCCGCGTAAGGTTTTCGGCATTTGTCAATTCCCGAGCTTCCGCAAGGCAATGGAAGCATCGAAGCAATTGGTATCACTGATGCCGGAAGCGGTGGAATTGGTGGATCGCACCATGATTGATCTGGGGCGTTCCATCCCGATTTATCGCGCCACAATTGACAAGATGCTGATCGGCGAACCGGATAGCCTGTTGATCGTGGAATTCCACGGCCAGGAAGATGGCCCCCTGCTGCGCGATTTGGCGCGGCTGGAAGAAATGATGGCCGATCTTGGCCATCCAGGCCAGGTGGTGCGCGCGACCGATGCGGGCTTTCAGGCCGCGATTGCTGAGGTGCGTGAAGCTGGCCTCAATATCATGATGTCCATGAAGGGCGATGGTAAGCCGGTTTCCTTCATTGAAGATTGCGCTGTCGGTTTGGATGATCTGGCCGATTACACCGAAAAGCTGAATGAGGTTTTCGCGAGGCGCGGCACCAAGGGCACCTGGTATGCGCATGCGTCCGTCGGCTGCCTGCATGTGCGCCCTGTGCTGAATATGAAGGATGGCGCTGAAGTCGCGAAGATGCGTGCCATTGCCGAGGAATGCTTTGCGTTGGTGCGCGCATACAAGGGCAGCCATTCCGGCGAACATGGCGATGGCATTGTGCGGTCTGAATTCCATCGCCCGATGTTCGGCGATAGGATTGTCACGGCTTTTGAGGAGGTGAAAGACGCGTTTGACCCGCGCGCCGTGCTGAACCCCAATCGCATCACGCGCCCGCCGCGCATGGATGACCGCAGCCTGTTTCGCTATGGGCCTGACTATGCAGCAGATGCCGCGATAACGCCGGCGCTGGACTGGTCTGAGTATCCCGGCCCGCTCGGCGGTCTGCTAAGCGCGGTGGAGATGTGCAACAACAACGGCACCTGCCAGAAATTTGACGCCAATGTCATGTGTCCATCCTATCGCGCGACGCGCGATGAACAGCACTTGACGCGCGGGCGGGCGAATACGCTCCGCTTGGCACTCACGGGCCAATTGGGGCCGGATGCGCTGGCGGGCGATGAGGTCGCCGACGCCATGGCGCTCTGCGTTTCCTGCAAGGGATGCAAGCGCGAATGCCCAACCGGCGTGGATATGGCGCGTATGAAGATCGAGGCTTTGGCCGCACGCGCCAAGCGCCATGGCGTGCCCCTGCGCGAACGCCTGATCGCCCGCCTGCCGCGCATAGCGCGCTTCGCTTCCACGGCGCCCTTCCTGTTCAATCTGCGCGATATGATCCCCGGCCTGCCGGCGCTGACGCAAAGCATGCTGGGCCTAGCGGCAGACAGGCCGCTGCCGCGTTTTCGCGGTGATGTCTTTCATGATTGGGAATTGCGCGCGCCGGATGGCAGGCCGCATGAGGTGATCCTGCTGCCCGATGCCTTTAACCGGTATTTTGAGCCGGAAAATTTGCGCGCCGCCATCCGCGTTTTGCATGCTGCCGGCTATGATCCTGCTGTGGCGCGGCCGCCACGCGGTATGCGTCCGCTCGATGAAGGCCGCACACTGCTGGCCGCCGGGATGGTGGAGGAAGCGCGTGTAGAAGCGCGCCGCGTGATGGAAGCGCTAAAGCCATTTGCGTCGCCAGTGGTGGGCATTGAACCTTCATCACTCACGACCTTACGGGATGAATTCCTGGTGCTGCTACCGGGTGAAGAAAGCCGCGCCTTGGCGAAGCGTGCCCTGTTGCTCAGTGAATTGCTGGAGCGTGACAAGCCGGCGCTGGCCTTCAAACCCGTTGAAGCCACGGTGCATATCCATGGCCATTGCCACCAAAAGGCATTTGGTGCCTTTCCGGCGGCGGTGGCGCTGTTGAAGCGCATCCCAGGGGTGACCGTGAAGCCCATCACCTCTTCCTGCTGCGGCATGGCCGGGGCGTTTGGTTATCAGGCCGAAAGCCTTGAAGCATCTAAGGCCATGGCAGAATTGTCGCTGCTGCCGACAGTGCGTGCTGCTGCTGCCGAGGATCTTATCGTCGCTGATGGCACATCCTGCCGGCACCAGATTGGTGATTTGGGCGGGCGAGGGGCGATTCACTCCGTGCGGCTTTTGGACCGCGCCCTGTCGTGACCGACGCCGAAGCCATCCGTGCCTTTTGGTATGCCGAAGGGCGCGACACCTATCGCCCGACCTGGTTCCAGAAGAATGATCAATTTGACGCGGAAATCCGCGTGCGTTTCGGCGCGCTGATCCGCCCTGCGCGGGAAGGGGTTTTCGATTCCTGGGCAGACTCTCCTGAGGGCGCATTGTCTCTGCTGATCCTGCTCGATCAATTCCCGCGCAATATATTTCGCGGTAGCGCAGACGCCTTCACGAGTGATACGCATGCCCGCCCCAATGCGCGTGCCGTTGTGCTGGAAAAGCGCTTTGATTTTCAGCTTGGGCCGTACGAGAAGCCCCTTCTCTATCTAACCTTTGAACACAGTGAAGCAAAAGCGGATCAGGATGTGTCTGTCGCATTATTTGAAGGTTTGCGCGACATTCCAGACCACGTCCTGGGAAAAGGTGCGATTGACTATGCTTGACGGCATCGCGTCGTGATCCAGGAATTCGGGCGCTTTCCGCATCGCAATGCCGCACTCGGGCGGGTTTCAACGTTGGCGGAACAGGCCTGGCTTGCTGCCGGCGGAGGCTTTTGATGGCGCTGCCGATTGCTATTTTGGGCGTGGGGCTTGCGGGCATCTCAGCAGCGCGTGCCTTGATCGCGCGCGGCGTTTCGGTGATAATTTTCGATAAGGGACGCAGCCCTGGTGGGCGGCTCGCGACACGGCGGATCGAAGCCGCAGGGCGCAAGCTGCAATTTGATCATGGCGCGCAATATCTGCGCGCCGAGAGTGCGGATTTTGCCGCTGCTCTCGCTGAAGTGGGAACCGCGCCCTGGCCGGATGCGGCGCGGCGCGTTGGCGTGCCTTCCATGTCTTCTGTGCCGCGCGCCTTGCTAGGCGCAATTCCCTGCATTGGCGCGCGCCATGTTGGGCAAATCACTGGGCGCCCCGGTGCCTGGATGCTGCGTCATTGGGATGCAAGACTGGTGCGCCCAGGCAAGCCCCTGCCGGATACCGCGCCGGAAGAAGCCGGGCCTTTTGCTGCGGTGTTGCTGACGATGCCGGCACCACAAGCGCGAAAGGTTCTAGGGCAGAACGCGCCGGTCCTGCATGAAGCGCTTGCCGCCATTCGCTACGCGCCCTGTTGGACCGTGATGGCATCCTTCGATGCGCGGCTGACCTTGCCGGAAACGCTGCGTCCCGAAGCGCACGCAATTGGCTGGGCCGCACGGGATTCTGGCAAGCCGGGCCGTAATGTGCAGCAGGAAAATTGGGTGATCCAATCTGCACCGGCCTGGACGAGGGCGCATCTGGAATTGCCTGCGGAAGACATCACGCAACGATTGTTGGCAGCACTGGCAAGTTTCAGCGCTGCGCCCTTGCCAGCGCCCTTCATGGCGGCGGCGCATCGCTGGCGTTATTCGCTGCTGCAAGCGCCATTGGGCGAGCCCTGTCTGTGGGATAGCACAGCGCGCATTGGCTATGCCAGTGATGGCTGCATTGGCGGGCGTGCCGAAGCGGCCTGGCAAAGCGGTACGGCACTTGCCGCGAGGGTCTTGGCATGAAGCCCGGTCGTCCCGCTTTCGCTGATGATATCAGTGCAAGCCTGCAGGAAGCCTTTCGCCTGCTGGCGGATGCGGTGCCGAATAGGCGCAACCCCTTGCACACACCAACCATCGCGAGCCTGGATGGGACCGGCGCACCAAGTCTTCGCACCGTTGTGCTGCGTGGCTTTGATGCCGAGGCGCGCCGCCTGCGCTTTCACACGGATCGCCGCAGTGACAAGGCGCGCGGCATTGCGCGTGATCCGCGCGTCATGATGCATTTCTACGATGCTGCCCTGCATATCCAACTGCGCGTGGCGGGCCGCGCGACGCTGCATTTGGATGATGCGGTAGCGGATGCTGCCTGGGAAGCCAGCCAATGCAGCAGCAGGATGTGCTACGCTGCCCCCGATGCCTCTGGCACCTTGGTGGTGGCGCCACCCGCCGCGCCGAAGAATAGTGATATTGGCCGCCCGCATTTCGCAGCCGTGGTGATTGGCTTTCACAGGCTGGAATGGCTTTGGCTGGCTGCTGCCGGGCATCAACGCGCGCGCTTCATCTGGGATGAAGCGGGCCATCTTTCTTCCGATTGGATCGCGCCATGAATATCGAAGCCATTACTACCGCCATGCTGCGCATCGCTGCCGAACGCGGACCGCAGAAAAGCCTATGCCCCACCGATGTGGCGCGCGCTGTCTCTGCCGAGAATTGGCGCCCATTATTGGGCGCAGTATGGCAAGTGGCGGCAGAACTTGCGCGCCAGGGCAAAATTGAAATCCTGCGCAAGGGCAAGCCGATCAGGCCCGATGAATTGCGCGGCGTCATTCGTTTGAGGGCCACATCATGATCTCTGCCCTGTTTTCGCGCGGTGCTGAGGGTATTCCCGCACCGGCACCGCTCGATTTCGCGACGCTGCAATTGCCGGCTTCGCCAAATACCTGCCTACTGACGCCGAGTGTGGCACCAGGACAGGGGCATTTGCAGCGGGATCCACTGCCTGCCTCGCCCGAAGCGGTGATTGCGGCCTTGGGTCGTGTGGCGGGCGGCATGCCGCGCACCTTCCCGCTCGCGCGTTTTCCGGGACGCAACCAGGCACAATGGGTAGTGCGCAGTACGCTGATGAATTACCCGGATATCGTGGTGGCGGAAGCCGCGCCGGTTGCAGGTGGCACCGGGCTCTGGCTCTATTCCTGCAGCCTGATTGGCTATTCTGATCTTGGGGTCAATCGCGCGCGCGTGATGGCATGGCTCGCAGCGCTGGAAGCGGCGTTGCGCGGAGGCTAGCCGGTGCGCTGGATCATCACCTTTATCGCTGAAGCCTGGGCATTGACCGCATCTTATTGGCGAAGTGAGGAACGGTGGCGCGCGCGCCTGCTGCTGGCGGTGGTGATCGCGCTCAATCTATCGCTGGTTGGCATGACGGTACTGCTGACCTATTGGCAACGCGCCTTTTACAACACTCTGGAAAGCAAGGATTGGGATGGCTTCATTGCGCTTCTGTTCACCTGGCATCATTCGGAAGCGGAGGGGCTATTGCCGGGCTTTGTTCTTGTCACGGCACTCTATATTGTGATTGCCGTTTATCAGCTTTATCTGCGTCAGGCTTTGCAAATACGCTGGCGTTGTTGGTTGACGGATGTCTATCTGGCGCAATGGCTGTCTGATCGCGCCTACTATCGCATGGCCTTGACCGATCCCTACACGGATAATCCGGATCAACGCATTGCCGATGATGCACGGCTTTTTGTGGAAGACACACTCTCGCTTGGCATTGGCCTGCTCAATTCCATTGTGACCCTTGGGTCTTTCATTTTGGTGCTTTGGTCGCTTTCCGGTCCGGTCACCATCCTTGGTATTGAAATTCCGGGCTATATGGTCTGGGTCGCGCTGATCTATGCGCTGCTTGGCACTTGGCTGGCGCATCTGATCGGGCGGCCCTTGATTGCGCTTAATTTCTCGCAGCAAAGGCTGGAAGCGGATTTTCGTTATGCGCTGGTGCGGCTGCGCGAAAATACCGAAGGCATCGTGCTTTATGGTGGTGAGGCGGATGAAAAGCGCGGGCTCACGCAACGCTTCAGTAAGGTGATGGTGAATTGGTGGGACATCATGCGCGCCACCAAGCGCCTGACTTTTTTCACCGCGGGCTATGGGCAGGTGGCTTCCATTTTCCCGATTGTGGTCGCCGCACCTGCCTACTTCGCGGGGCGCCTGCCGCTTGGTGGCCTGATCCAGACCAGCAGCGCCTTCGGCCAGGTGCAGGGCGCGCTTTCCTGGTTCGTGGATAATTACGGGAAGCTCACGGAATGGCACGCAACGGTGGAACGCCTGTCAGGCTTCACCCAAGCCGCGGCAAAAGCGCGTGCCACCGGTGAGGGGCCGAAAGTGGGCATGGGCACCACTGAAAAGGGCTTGCGCTCCGTGATGTCACGCTCACGCTGCCGGATGGGTGCGTGCTGGTGAATGCCGCGCAGATGGATGTTGCCCCTGGCGAGGCAGTGTTGATCAATGGCCCATCGGGTTCCGGCAAATCCACGCTGTTTCGTGCCATTGCTGGTATTTGGCCCTTTGGCAGCGGTGCTATTTCCCGGCCGCAGGATGGGCGCGCGCTGTTCCTGCCGCAGCGCCCCTATCTGCCGCTTGGTACGCTGAAGCGCGCCGTTTGCTACCCGGAGGATGAAGCGCGGTTTTCTGGTGCTGATGTTGTGGCGGCGCTCAGCGAAGCAGGGCTTGGTCACCTTGCGCCGCGCCTCGCCGATAGTGATAGCTGGGGGCAAAGACTTTCCGGAGGTGAACAGCAACGGCTTTCCTTCGCGCGCGCCCTTCTGCTGCGTCCAGATTGGTTGTTTCTGGATGAAGCAACCGCAAGCCTTGATCCGGAAGCGGAGGAGGAATTGCACGAAAGGTTGAAGCGCGCCCTGCCGGCACTGACCATGCTCACCATTGCGCATCGCCCTGCCGTGGCGCGGTTTCATGATAGGGTGCTGCGCATGGAAAATGGACGGCTGGTCGAAGTGGTGCAGCGGTGAAGCGCGCGCCGCCTTATGGCGCAGGCGTGGCTTTGCCAATAATGCGCAAAATGTCGGCGCCATAGCGTTCCACGCGCGAACGCCCCATGCCGGGCACTTCCAGCAATTCGTCTTTGCTTGCAGGGCGCCGCGCGGCAAGCCCGGCCAAGGTGCGATCATCCGCCACCACATAGGCCGGAATGGATTGCGCCTGGGCGATGCCGCGGCGCCACGCGCGCAGTGCTTCAAACACTGGATCATCCGAACCAACGCCCGAAGGTTCCGACCCCTCGAGCGCTGGCGTTTTCTTGCCGCTTTGCAATACATCTTCGCGCAGCATCACCACATCCTCACCACGCAGAATAGGCCGCGCGGCTTCAGTCGCGACAAGCTCTCCGTGGTTTTCCACCGCCATATCCAAGGCGCCTCGGCCCACCAATTGCCGTGCCACGCCGCGCCAGGCGGTATCGGGCAAATCCTTGCCCACACCGAAAGTCGGCAGCTTGTCATGGGCGAATTGCGCGACCTTATCCGTGAGCCGCCCGCGCAGCACATCTACCACATGCATCACGCCAAAGCGCTGTCCGGTGCGGAGCACCGCGGAAATCATTTTCTGTGCGGCGATGGTGCCATCAAAAAGCCTAAGCGGCCTCAGGCAAATATCGCAATGCCCGCAGACTTCGCGTTCCGGTTCTTCCCCAAAGCAACGCAGCAATAGCGCGCGTCGGCAGGTCGCGGCTTCGGCAATACCCACCATTCCTTCAAGCCGCGCACGCTCCACGCGCTTTTGGTCCTCATTCGCGGGGCTTTCGGCAATGCGGTGGCGCGCCAGCGCAATATCGCCTGCGCCATAGAGCAACAAGGCGCGTGCCGGCAGACCATCGCGCCCGGCGCGACCAATTTCCTGATACCAACTTTCCGGTGAGCGCGGCAGATCGAGATGCGCGACCCAACGCAAATCAGGCCGATCTATACCCATGCCAAAGGCGATGGTCGCGGTCATTACCATTTGCTCACCGCGCGAAAAGCGCCGATGCGCTTCTCGCTTGGCGCTGGCTTCCATGCCGGCATGAAAGGAAATCGCTTCCAGCCCATCATCCCGCAGCCAGGCAGCAGTGCTTTCGGTCTTGGCGCGGCTGCCGCAATAGATAATGCCGGTGCCGCCGGCTTCACGGATCAGGGCGCGGATTTGGCTGCGTTCATTCTCCCTCGGCGCGGCTTCAATCAGGATATTGGGCCGATCGAGGGAAGCACGAAACACCGGCGCTTCCTGCAAACCCAATTGCAGGCGGATATCTTCCACCGTCCGCGGATCAGCGGTCGCGGTCAGTGCCACGCGCGGCACGTGCGGAAAGAGCGCGCCCAATACGCCAAGGCCGCGATATTCCGGTCGAAAATGATGGCCCCATTGGCTGACGCAATGCGCTTCATCCACGGCGAATAGCGCGATATCCATTCCATCCAGCCGCGCCTGCATCGTCTCAAGCGTCAGGCGTTCCGGTGAGATGTAAAGCAGCTTCAGTGCCCCATTGTGCAAATCGCGCAGCACCGCGCGCGCCTGATCGCCCGGCAGGTCGGAATGCAGCGCAGCGGCCGCGACACCTTGCTGGCGGAGTGCCGCCACCTGATCTTCCATCAGCGCAATCAAGGGCGAGACAACTACGCCAATCCCTGGGCGGCACAAAGCGGGGACCTGGAAGCAGAGGCTTTTGCCGCCGCCGGTTGGCATCAGCACTAGGCCGGAGCCCCCCGCCGTCACATGGCGAATGACGTCTTCCTGACGACCACGAAAGGCGCCATAGCCGAAGACGCGTTGCAGAGTCTCTCGCGGGGCATCATGCATGGCGTTCATGCGGGCGGCGGCTCGTCACAAGGGGTTCCGATTCGGCGTTTCCCTTTGGTCGCGCGCCCGGCGCGCCCCGTCAATTGTCAGCGCGTCAGCGGGAGCAAGCCGCCCCACCAAAAACGTTGAATTAGGCGCAATGCCGATGGTTCAGGGCAACGGGGCGGGATGCTTCGGCAAGGCTTAGCCCCAATTCGAATTGCGGGTCATAAGCGAGCAGCGTGCAGGCCAGCACGGCGGGACGCACGGACCCCTTGCGCTTCACAACCATGAGTGCGGCGGCGCACATCAGGCTACCCGGCGATTTGCCCAGAATGCCCCAGCAGGCGGTGGCGATTTCCGGTACATCGGCATTGGCATCCATTTCCGGAAACAGCATCAGCGCCACGGGATCGGTGGCGTCCACGGGAATGCCGTTGGCTGCAAAAAGCGCAGCAAAATCGGCGCGCAGCTTCGCCTGATCGCCTGCGCCAATAGCCACGCGCCCGGCGATATGCAGCCGGAAGCCATGCGTCGCCAGAAAGCACAAGCCTTCCAGCGTGCGTTCAAAACCCCCTGCACCGCGTTCGGCTTCGTGAATGGCGGGATCGGGATGATCGAGCGATACGCGGATGGTGAGTCTCTCACCATACTGCGCTTGCAATGCCTGAAGGCCAGCAGCCTGGTTCATCATGGGCTTCATGGCATTGGTCAGCACCAGTGCCTCAAAACCGCGACGCAGCGTGTCTGCCAGCATTGTCAGGAAATCAGGATTCATGAAGGGCTCACCGCCCGTGAATCCGACTTCACGCAGGGGAGGTTTAGATGCCTCGGCCTCATTCGAAAAAATCGCTACTTCGCCAGCGCTGATATAGGCAAGCGCATCATTGCGCGGGCTGCTTTTAATATAGCAATGAGCGCAGGTGATGTTGCAGAGCGTGCTTGTATTGATCCAAAGCGTCTCCAGCGCGGTCAGACAAACCTGCGCGCGGGTTGCCTTTCGCGGTCAAGAATGGATCGCAGAATTTGCGCGGGTCGGGGCTTGGGTGATGATCCATGGACCCGTATCCTATGGCCTTGTCTATCCGGCTGCCGCAATCGCCTTGCCGCCCACGAGGCGCAGAATACGGCTTGGTCGTTCCACGCCGGTCAGGCGGTGCAGAATCAGGATCACGCTGCGTCCCGCTGTGGCTTCATCCAGCGTTTCCATGAAGGCGCGTTCCATCGCGGCATCCAACCCCTCAGCCGGTTCGTCCAAAATCAGCACCGGCGCTGGTGAGAGCAGCGCGCGGGCAAGCGCAATGCGCCGCACCTGACCACCGGAAAACCGCGCGCCCGCTTCGCCGCATTGCGTTTCAAGCCCATCGGGCAAAGCGCGCACCACATCACCAATGCGCGCGCGATCAAGCGCGCGCCACAGCGCGGCATCATCGGAATCCGGCGCAGCAAGCCGCAGATTGCCAGCGATGCTGTCATCAAATAATCGCGCATCCTGCGTCAGCCAGGCAATGCGATCGCGCAACACGGCGACGGGCAAGGTCGCGATATCAACGCCTCCCAAGGTGATGCTACCCTGCTGCGGCGCCGCGAATTTCAGTAGCAGCGCCGCAAGCGTGGATTTGCCGGTGCCCGATGGCCCGAGTAGCGCAATGCGCGCCCCTTCCGGCACATCAAGATCAAGCCCATCAAAAACCAACGGGCGATCCGGCGCCCAGGAAAAAACGATACGCCGTAACACCAAAGCATGGCCCGAAGGAGCCGCACTTGGCGCAGCCGGATCGGGCACGGGCTCCGCCGCATCTGCCGCTTCAAACAGGCGCCGCGCACCGGCTGCCGCTGCCGCTACCGCCGCGCCGGCGCGCGGCATCAGCCCCAAAGCCTCGGCCGCCGCAATCGCCAGAAACACTGCCAAAACGCTTGCGGCCATGCCGGGCTGGCCGGCCAACATGGACCAAGCCAGCGCAGCCAAAAGTGCTAATTGCGTGAGCACGGCGCCCGCTGCCCCGCCCCAGGCCGCACGCCGCGCCAGGGCGCGTTGCGCGCCGGAAAGCGCCCGATCTTCCTCAGCCACTCGCGCCAGCGCACGCTTTTCGCCATTCGCCGCCAGCGTGTCTTCAATGCCGGTCAGCGGATCAACGGTCGCGGCGCGGAGTGCCCCTTGGGCGCGCGACGTTGCCTCGGCCGCGCGCGCCGCATCGGGGGCCAGCAGCAAGGGCAGCACGAGCGCCGCCGTCAGCGGCAGCGCCACCAGCGCGGCCAACCAAGGGTCCGCCGCGCCCAGGATCAACGCAATCGCCAGCACCACCGCAATGGAAGCCGCCGCCGGCACCAGCGCGCGCAAGTAAAGCCCATCAAGCGCTTCCACATCTGAGACGAGCCGCCCGAGCAAATCCCCCGCGCGCCGCAAGCCAAGCCCGGCTGGCAAACGTTGCGCAAGGCGCCCAAAAAACCACACACGCATTTCGGCCAGAACGCGGAAGGTCGCTTCATGCGTCGCGAGCCGTTCCAGATAGCGCATGATGGGCCTGAGCAGAATCAAGGGCCGCAACCACAGCAACGCCAGCACGCCCGCTGCTGCCAGCGCCGCGCTTCCCGCCCCGCCCACGGATGCCGCCACCAGCTTGCCCGCGAAAGCCAGCAAGGCAACGCCGGCCAGTGCTGAGATCACCGTCACTATGATCCCTGCCACCAACCAGCCGGACCGTTCCATCCAAAGTCTCAGCACCCGGAAAAGATCAGCGGTCATGGCCTAATCATTCCCCGCGAGTCGGCTGCCCTGCGCGCGCCCATCCGCCATTTCCAGCCTTTGGCCGAAATAGGAACGCGCTGCCTTCGCGTGGGTTGCGATAATCGCGGTGCGTCCCACGCAAAGCCGGCGCAAAGCATCCAAGACGGAGGCTTCGGTGCCCGGATCAAGATGCGCGGTGGGTTCATCCAACAGCACCAAGGGCGTGTCGCGCAAAAACGCTCGCGCGAGCGCCACGCGCTGCGCCTGACCGCCGGAAAGCCCGAAGCCGCCCTCGCCAATCAGCGTATCTAGCCCCTGCGGCAAATCACGCGCAAAATCCATCACCTGCGCGGCGTCTGCGGCGGCAAGCACCGCGGCATCATCCGCATCAGGCCGCGCTAGGCGAATATTCTCCCACAATGTCGCGCGGAACACATGCGCCCGCTGCCCGACATAGGATGACAGGCGGCGTAATTCGGAAGGTTTCAGCAGCATCGCGTCACGGCCATTGATCGCAACCCGCCCGGCATCGGGTCGCGCGAAACCCATCAGAATGCGCAGCGCGCTTGTCTTGCCCGCACCCGATGCACCCGTGAGCAAAAGTGTCTCACCGGCCAGCACGCGAAAGGAAAGCCCATCCAAGGCAGGCGGGCGTGATGGATCATAGGAAAGCTGCACATCCTGAAAGGTGATGGTGACTTTCGGCGGCACTTCTTCCAGCAGCAGCCCAGTTTCTTCCGGTTGCTCCAGCAGCGGCGCCAAATCCGCCGCCGCACCGCGCGCGCCAAGCTGTTCATGATAGGCGGCGGCGAAGGACCGCAGCGGCACGAAAAACACCGGCACGAGGAGCACAACGAAAAACGCCGTCACCGGATCGGGATGTGCGCCGGTAAGCACCGCGCCATGGCGAATGGCAAGACAGGCCAGTGCCGCTGCCGCGATCAATTCCATCGCCCCTGAGGAGATGAACGCGACCCGCAGCACGCGCATGGTGCGCTGGCGCAATTCCTCGGCGGCTGCGGCCAGCCTTTGCGTTTCTGCGCATTGCTGGTTGAACAACACGAGCACGGGCAGGCCGCGCATGCGGTCCAGAAAGCGCCCGGAAAGCCTTTGCAGGGCAGCGAATTGCCGGCGGCTTGCTTGCGCGGCGCCAATGCCTGATGCGGCCTGCGCTGCCGGCACCATCAAGCCCGCAACTAGCAGGATAAGCCCACTCACCGGATCGAATAATGCCGCAGAGCCAGCAATCAGCAGCGGCGCGGCAACAGCGATGATGGCGGCCGGCATCCAGCGCGCGAAATAACCTTCCATCGCTTCGACACGTTCCACGACCAGCGCGCTTTTCTCGCCAACCGGGCGCTGGTCTGCCGAGCCTTGCGCCAGCAATCGCGCGAAGATGCGGGCGCGGAGGCTGGCTTTGGCTTCTTCCCCGGCAGCTGTCTGGGCGCGTTCCTGTGCGATACCAAGCGCTGCCATGATCAATGCCAACGCGCCGGCACCGATGAAATCGGCCCAAGATGCTGTAGTGCCGGCCAAAAGCGCAGCAAGCAGGCGGGCGATCAGCAGCGCCTGTGCGACACTCGCTAAGGCAAGCGCAAGGCCGAGCAGTACCGGCCCATAAAGCCGGCCCCTCAGTGCCTTTGCTTCTCGCGCCATTAGCGCGGCGGCGGCTGCCCCCTCCCGTTTATGCTCCGAAGCCATGACAGTCAGACTAAACCGGTTTGACTGACAGATACAGCCGAAACTGGCGCCTTAGCGCCAGGGTTCCACCAAAATCTTGGCATGGGTTTCGGGATTGGCGAGGTCCTTGAAGGCCTGCCCAACCTCCGCCAATCCAATGCGCCCGGTGATCAGGGGCCGCACATCCAGCCGCCCGGCGCCGATATGGCTAAGGGTCGCGGCGAATTCCTGCGCGTTATAGGCCAGCACAAAATGCAGGGATAATTGCTTGACGATACCGAAATAGGGTTCGATTTCATCTGGCTGCATGCAAACACCAACCACCACAATGCGCGCGCCTGGGGGTGCGCCCTCCATCATTGCGGTCATCACGCCAGGGACGCCGACGCATTCAAACAACACGGCGGGGCGGCGCTTCTGCCCAAGGCCGAAAAGTGCTGCGTAGCGGCTGGCATCATAGCCATCCGGCGTGATGGCGCGTTCCAACGCCTGGTAGGGCGATTCAGCCGCAGGGTCCACCACGATATCCGCGCCCATTTTCCGGGCCAAGGCGCGGCGCCCTGCCGAGAAATCCGCCGCAATGATCGGCGCATGGCCATGCAGCTTGAGCGCGCCGATAGTCGCAAGCCCAATCGGGCCGCAGCCAATCACTAGCGGCACTTCTGCATTGTTCACACCGAAATGTTCCACCGCATGAATGCCGACTGCCATGGGTTCGGTCAGCGCCGCATGGTCGGGTTCCATCCCCGTAGGCAGCGGCAGCAGCATGCGTTCCGCAAGCGGCATATATTCCGCGAAACCGCCGGCCATGTCCGGATTGTAGCCAAGGCCAATTACTGTATTGCCGGCGAGGGTGAGCGGCATGGAAGTTACCAATTGGCCAGGTTTGAATTTGCCTTCAGTGCCTGGACCATTCGCCACGACTTCGCCCACGAATTCATGGCCGAAGACCACATCGCGTTCCGTATCCATGGTCCAGCGCCCGCCAGTACGGCTCGCGAGGGAGACGAAATCCTTGGTGAAGCGTGCGGCGTGCAAATCCGTACCGCAAATGCCGCAGGATTTCGTGCGCACCAGCACCTGGCCCGGCTGGGGTTGCGGGTCCGGCACATTGCCGAGCACAAATTCTCCCCGGCGGAAAATGGCAGCGCGCATGGTAGTTCCTTCCCCTGGCTTTGGCGGGGTCTTGCCCTGCCTTGGCGTCAGGATGGCGCAGACAGGCGCCAAAAATCAACGCCTATTGCGCTGCGGCGGGCCGCCAATCGCCAATGGTGGATTTCGCCAGGCCCAGATGATCTCGCAGCGTCGTCCCGGCGTATTCCTTGCGGAACAGCCCGCGGCGCTGCAATTCCGGCACCACATGCGTCACGAAATCGCGGTAGCCATCGGGCACATAGGTCGCCGCCACCACAAAGCCATCGCTAGCGGGTTTGGTGAACCATTCTTCCATCTTATCGGCAATTTCCTTGGGGCCACCCACCATATTCATATTGGGGCGGCCTCGGCCACTGCCGGTGATGAATTCCCGCACGGTTGGGTTCTTCTTGCCGGTGTTTTTCACCACCCGGTCACGAATGGCTTGCAGCCCCTGCATGCCAGCCATTTCCTCATCGCTGAACGGCTCATCCATGCCTTTGGTCGAGAAATCGAAATTCAGCGCTTCTGACAGCAAGGACAGCGCATCAATTTCCAAGGGCAGGCTTGCGATCAGCGCGGCCTTGTCTTCAGCCTCGGCCTTGGTCGCGGCGCAGATGGGAGAAATCAGCGTCGCCACTTTCACATGATCCGGATTGCGCCCAGCATCCGCGATCATGTGCTTGAATTCGGCATATTCCTTCGCGCCAGAGGCAACATCGTGATAGGCGACAAAGACAAGCTCTGCCCAGCGCGCGGAAAAGCGCTTGCCGCGCCCGCTGCTGCCGGCCTGGATCACAACGGGGCGGCCCTGCGGGCTGCGCGGCACGGTGAAGGGCCCGCGCGATTTCAGAAATCGGCCGCGATAATCCAGCCGTCGCACCTTATTGCCATCGGCGAAACGGCCAGAGGCCTTGTCCACAATCAGCGCATCGGTATCCCAGGCATCCCAATGGCCGAGCACGATTTCGACGAATTCATCCGCGCGGTCATAGCGCCGGTCATGTTCCATCATCTCATCATGGCCCATATTGGCCGCTTCGCCGTCATTGAGTGACGTCACCACATTCCAGGCCGCGCGCCCTGCACTCATCAGATCGAGCGTCTGCATGGTGCGCGCCACATGGAAGGGCTCGTAGTAGGTGGTGGATGCGGTAGAACCAAGGCCGAGGCGGGATGTCACCGCAGCCATCATCGTCAGTGTCACGATGGGATCAAGCTTCACGCAGCGAATGCCGTTTTCCACCGTGTGGTGATGGTCATTGCCATAGCGATCCGGCATCGAAAGCCGGTCATCGAAAAAGCCCAGGTCGAATTTGCCGGCTTCCAGGATGCGCGCGATTTCCTGATAGAAATCGGCAGTGAGGAAATCCGTGCGTGAGAGCGGATGCCGCCAGGAGCTCGCGTAATTGGTGCAGTTCTGCGCCTGCATGAAGCCGACAAGATGCATTTGCCGCATGGCCTGTTCCTACCCTTTGAGTAAAAACAGTTTTGCACCTTGGCGGGCAGCGTCAACCTGCCCTTACCTTGTACTCAGCCGAGTGCTGTGACCCCCGGCAATTCCTTGCCTTCCAGCCACTCCAGGAAGGCGCCGCCGGCGGTTGAGACATAGCTCATGCCTTCCAGCACGCCGGCGTGGCGGAGAGCCGCCACCGTATCGCCGCCCCCCGCGATGGATTTCAGCGCGCCCGATTGTGTGAGTGCCGCCACGGTCTGCGCCGCCGCCACTGTTGCGGCATCAAAGGGCGCGGTTTCGAATGCGCCGAGCGGACCATTCCAGACCAGGGTGGATGCGGTGCGAAGCCGCGCTTCCAAGGCGGCCTCAGTCTCCGGCCCGACATCCAATGCCATCATGGTCGCGGGCACGGCATTCACGGCAACGGTGCGGGTTGGCGGATTGGCGCGGAATTCCTCGGCCACCACCAGATCAACCGGCAGCAGGATGTCGCAATTCGCGGCCTTGGCCTGCTTCATAATCTGGCGCGCCGTGGCGTGCATTTCCGCTTCCTGGAGGGATTTGCCCATGCCATGCCCCTGTGCGGCCAGGAAGGTATTGGCCATAGCGCCTCCAATCACCAGTACATCAACCTTGCTGCAAAGATTGCCAAGCAATTCAAGCTTGGTCGAAACCTTGGCGCCACCCACAATCGCCACCACGGGCCGCGCGGGATTACCCAGCGCCGCATCCAGCGCCTTCAATTCCGCTTCCATCAGCCGCCCGGCATAGGCCGGAAGCAGCCGCGCCACACCTCCCGTGCTGGCATGGGCGCGATGCGCCGCCGAAAACGCATCATTCACAAAAGCATCGCCGAGCTTGGCGAGCGCTGCCGCCATGGCGTAATCATTCTTTTCCTCGCCGGCATGAAAGCGCGTGTTTTCCAACAGCAGCACGCCACCTTCGGGCAGCGCTGCGACTGCGGCTTCTGCGGCTTCACCCATGCAATCATCACACCAGGCGACCGGGCGATGCAGCGCGGCGGCGAGCGCTTCCTGCATCGGCCTGAGCGACATTTCCGTCACGCGTTTGCCCTTGGGCCGATCAAAATGGCTCAGCACCACAACGCGGGCACCTTTCTGCGCCAATTCGGCGATGGTCGGGCAGAGCCGTTCGATGCGTGTGCGATCCGTGATGCGGCCATCCTTGACCGGCACATTCAAATCGGCGCGCAGCAATACGCGCTGACCCTTGGCAGGCAACGCATCAATCGTCTTGAAAGCCATGATGGAACCGTCAGTACGTGGCTTGCTGCCCCCTTGATACTGGGTCAGAGGGAACCGAACAGCGCGGCAGTATCGCTCATGCGGTTCGAAAAGCCCCATTCATTGTCATACCAGGACAGCACGCGCACCAGGCCGCCATCCACCACCTCAGTCTGCGTCGCGTCAAAGGTGGAAGATGCCGGGTTGTGGTTGAAATCAATGCTGACCAGCCGTTCGGTATTATAGCCAAGTATGCCCTTCAATTCGCGCTCAGCCGCTGCCTTCATCGCGGCATTCACAGCCTCCTTCGTCACACCTTCCTTGGCGGGCACGAAATCAAGCGACACGAGCGAAACATTGGGCGTTGGGATACGAATGGCCGTGCCATCCAGCTTGCCCTTCAATTCCGGCATGACAAGGCCGACAGCCTTGGCCGCGCCGGTCGAGGTCGGGATGGCGGAAACCGCCGCGGCGCGGGCGCGGTGCAGATCCTTGTGCAGCGTATCCACCGTGTTCTGATCACCCGTATAGGCGTGGATCGTCACCATATAGCCGCGCAGAATGCCGAAATTCTCATGCAGCACCTTTGCCACAGGTGCCAGGCAATTGGTGGTGCAGGACGCGTTGGAAATCACCGTCATGTCCTTGGTCAGCGTCTTGTGATTGACGCCATAGACAATCGTCGCATCCGCATTGTCGCCAGGGGCCGAGATCACCACCTTGCGCGCGCCGGCTGTGATCAGCGCGGAAGCCTTTTCCTTGCTGGTGAAAACGCCGGTGCATTCCATGGCGACATCAACGTCCTGGAAGGGCACCTCGGTTGGGTCGCGTTCGGCGCTGACGATGATCGGCGCATAGGTGCGGCCATTGGCGGTAATGACGATCTTGTCGCCATCCACCACGACTTCGCCGGGGAAGCGGCCATGCACGCTGTCATACCGGAACAGATGCGCATTCGCTTCAACACTGCCAAGGTCATTGATGGCGACGCATTCTACATCGCGGCGATTGCTTTCGATCATCGCGCGCAGAACAAGGCGCCCGATGCGCCCAAACCCATTGATGGCAACCTTGACGGCCATGATATTTTCCTTCCCCAGTAGAGCTGAAATCAAACCCTAAACCGCTTGCGCACGGCCTGAACCACCGCATCCGGCGTAATGCCAAAATGCTTGAACAGATCATCAGCGGGCGCTGAGGCACCGAAGCCCGCCATGCCAATGAAAATGCCATCCGCGCCCAGCCACGCTTCCCAGCCAAAGCCGACCGCGGCTTCAATGCCAAAACGCGGCGCGCTGCCCAGCACGCTGGTGCGATAGGCATCATCCTGCGCGGCAAACAATTCCCAACAGGGCAGCGACACCACAGCGGTTGCAATGCCCGCCGCCTTCAAAGCATCGCGCGCGGTCATGGCGAGCGAGACTTCGCTGCCAGTCGCAATCAGCGTCGCCTGGCGTGCGCCATCGGCTTCCGCGAGCACATAACCGCCGCGCGCCGAGCGATTCTCCGTCGTATCGGTGCGTAGCGTCGGCAGGTTCTGGCGCGACAAGGCGAGCAAGGAAGGCCCATCGGCGCGGCGCAAAGCCAATTCCCAGCATTCGGCTGTTTCCATCGCATCCGCGGGCCGGAAGACATGCACATTCGGCATGGCACGGAAGGAAGCGAGGTGTTCCACCGGCTGATGCGTCGGCCCATCTTCGCCAAGGCCGATTGAATCATGCGTCAGCACATGGATGACGCGTTGGCGCATCAGCGCGGCCAACCGCACGGCGGGGCGCAAATAATCACTGAACACCAAAAACGTGCCGCTATAGGGAATGATACCGCCATGCAGTGCCATGCCATTCATCGCCGCTGCCATGCCATGTTCGCGCACGCCCCAATGCACGAAGCGCCCGCCGAAATTGCCTGGCGCAATCGCCGGCACGCCCTTCACATTGGTATTGTTGGAACCGGTCAAATCCGCCGAACCGCCAACCATTTCCGGCACGGATGGCACCAAAGCCTCCAGCGCCTTTTGGCTAGAGACACGGGTGGCAAGCTTCGGCTTGTCGGTCGCCATCTGGGCGCGGAGTGCGGATAGCGCCTCATTCCAGGCTTCCGGCAGGCGGCCGGCCATGGCGCGTTCAAACTCGGCACGCTGCGGGTGCTTGGCGATGCGCTTCAGCCAGGAACGCCGCGCGCCCGCGCCGCGTCGCCCGGCAGCCTCCCATAGCGCCTTGATATCCGCCGGCACGTCAAAGGGCGCGGCTGTCCAACCCAAAGCCTGCTTCGCGGCAGTGGCCTCAGCGGCGCCCAAAGGCGAGCCATGGCTGCCCGCCGTGCCCGCCTTGGTCGGTGCGCCAAGGCCGATGATGGTGCGGCAGGCGATCAAGGTGGGCTTCCGGTTGCGCATGGCCCAGGACATGGCGGCGGCCAATTCGCCCGCATCATGCCCATCCACGCGCCGCACAGCCCAGCCATAGGCCTGGAAGCGCTTCAGCACATCTTCGGAAAATGACAGCGCGGTATCGCCATCAATCGAGATATGATTGTCATCCCAAAGCACGGTCAGTTTGGAAAGCCCGTAATGCCCAGCCAGGGCAGCCGCTTCATGCGCGACGCCTTCCTGCAAATCGCCATCGGACGCGATCACCCAGGTCCGGTGATCCACCAGGGAGGCACCGAATCGCGCCGCCATCATGCGTTCCGCCATCGCCATGCCGACGGCGGTGGAAATCCCCTGGCCGAGCGGGCCGGTGGTAGTCTCAATCCCCGGATGCTCACCGAATTCAGGATGGCCTGCAGCGGGGGAATGGAGCTGGCGAAAGCGGCGAAGCTCATCCGCCGCCATGCCCTCATGCCCCGTCAGATGCAGCAAGGCATAGAGCAACATGGACCCATGGCCGGCGGAAAGGACAAAACGGTCCCGATCCGGCCAGCGCGGGTCGGCGGCATCGCATTTCAGGAAGCCGGCAAACAGCGCGGTCGCGGCATCGGCCATGCCCATCGGCATGCCGGGATGCCCGGATTTGGCCTGCTCCACCGCGTCAATCGCCAGCGCCCTTATGGCATTGGCCATGCGGCGGGAATCATCAAGCGGGCGGGCGAGGATGGCCGCCTGGGCGGCGAGCGCGAGGTTGGGCGCGTCGGGGGCGGTGATGGTGGCCACGTGCGGGGGAACCTTGATGGCTGTGAATATAACCTGGCGGCTATAGGGCGCGGGGCGGCCTCAGGCAACCGCTGGCCAGTGGCAAGGCAGCAGGCGAAGCCTCGCTCAAGGCGCAAAAATCGTAAAAACGAACGTCGCCGCCAAAACCAAATGCACAATTCCCGAAAGGATATTGGTCCGTCCCGTGCCATAGGTCAGCATGGCCACCGCGAAGCCGAGTGCCAGTAGCACCGAGTGCCCGGCAGAAATGCCAAGGGTCAAGGGTTGGCCAAAAAACCAGGTCACCGCTGCGACAGTTGGCACGGTCAGTCCAATCGAAGCCACGCCGCTGCCAAGTGCAAGATTAATGGCAGATTGCATGCGGTTATGCGCCGCCGCTCTCAGCGCTGCATCCGATTCGGGCAAAAGCACTATGGCGGCGACGATCACGCCAACAATGGCAATCGGCGCGCCTGCCGCTTCAACCCCATCTTCCAGCGCTGGCGCCAGACATTTGGCAAGCATCACAACGGATAGCAAAGACAAGCACAATAGGACGAAGGAAAATGACGCAAGCCGCTCACTCGGCCGATCATCCCCCTCACCTACGGCGCTCTCCTCCGGTAGGAAGTACTCCCGATGCCGGTTGGTTTGTACAAATAGAAAGGCGACATAAAGAGCCAGGCAAACCAGGGAAACAAAGGCCAATGGACCGGTGCTGTAAAAAGGCCCCGTTGTCTTATCCCCCTAAAGTTGAGGCGCTATTGTTGTGTCATAGGGGAGTGTTTTGG
>VGDM01000042.1 GCA_016869715.1 Alphaproteobacteria bacterium | reverse complement strand
GACATCGCGCGCGCTGGTAGCGGCCTTGGCGCCCATGGCGGTGAGTGACGCCAAGGCCTTCGTATCAAGATCATGCACCACCAGCGCGTGACCGGCTTTCACAAGCCGCCGCGCCATGACGCCACCAATATTGCCAAGGCCGATGAAACCAAGCTTCATGACATTCCTTATTACCTTTGCGCTGGGCTTGCATGGCCCGCGCTATTATTTGCTGGTAAGGCTCCGCCCGAATGCGCTTTCAGTCAAGGGCTTGGTGCAGCGCGTAGGGGTGTCCTTCTGATGGCAATGACCCGCGCAAGGTGCATGGCGAAAAAACTGGCTTGGCATTGGCGGTTTCCTCTTTTGGGGGAATACTCACCCCCGTCCCATCCGGCGCGCAAGCCCTGGGGTTGGGTTCATGACGTTCCTGTGATGCGGCGCGGCGCCGAGCCCCGTCGGAAGGGGTAGAGGCGATGAATGAAATGTGGCGGACCATACCGGCAAGCACGTGGCCGGCTTTGACGGACCCGGATGTGATCATCATCGGCGCTGGCATTTCCGGCCTTTATCAACTCTATCGCCTGCGAGAGCTTGGTTATTCCGTCCAAGTGTTTGAAACCGGCAGCGATCTGGGCGGCACCTGGTATTGGAACCGCTACCCCGGCGCGCGGTTTGATTCGGAAAGCTACACCTACGGCTATTCCTTTTCCGATGAACTGTTGCAGGAATGGAGCTGGAGCGAGCATTTCGCCCCGCAGCCGGAAACGCTGCGCTACTTGCAGCATGTCGCGCAAAAATTCGATCTGCGCCGCCATATCCAATTTAATAGCCGTGTGGTCAGCGCGCAGTTTGATGAGGCGAGCCTGCGCTGGACCGTGACGCTTGATAGTGGCGCGCAGCACCGGTGCCGCTTTCTGATCACTGCACTCGGACCACTTTCCGCCGATACAATGCCGCGCATCCCGGGTGTGGAGAGCTTCGCCGGCCAATCCTTCCATACCTATCGCTGGCCGCATGAACCCATCAGCTTCGCGGGCAAGCGCGTGGCGGTGATTGGCACGGGGGCGACCGGCGTGCAGGTGATCCAGACCATTGCGTCTGAGGTTGGGTCGCTGACTGTGTTTCAGCGTACACCCAATTGGTGCGCGCCCTTGCATAATCGCCCGATCACGGAAGAAGAACAGCGCCAGATCAAGGGCAATTACCCAGCACTTTTCGCGCTACTGCGCACCACACCTGGCTGCTATATTCACAATGCCGATCCGCGCAGCGTGTTTGAAGTGACGCCCGAGGAACGCGAAGCCTTTTGGGAACAGCGCTATGCTGAACCTGGCTTTGGCATTTGGCAGGCGAATTACCGCGATATCCTGACCGATCCCAAGGCTAACGCGCTGATCAGCGATTTCATCGCGCGTAAAATCCGCCAGCGCGTGAAAGACCCTGCCGTTGCGGAAAAGCTGATCCCCAAAAATCATGGCTTCGGTACGCGCCGCGTCCCGCTAGAAACCCGCTACTTTGAAGCCTATAATCGTGAGAATGTGCGGTTGGTGGATATCAACGATACGCCGATTGAGAGTATTATGCGCAACGGCATCAAGACCAGCGCTGCCGAATATGAATTCGACATGATCATCTATGCCACAGGCTTTGATGCCATCACCGGCGCTTTTGATCGGATTGACTTCCGGGGTGTGGGCAGCCGGCTTCTGAAGGACAAATGGGCGGATGGGCCCAAGACCTATCTCGGCCTGCAATCGGCGGGCTTTCCCAATATGCTGACCATTGTCGGGCCGCATAATGCCTCCACGCGCTGCAATATCCCGCGCTGCATTGAACAAAATGTGGAATGGGTGACGGATTTGATGCGCCATGTGCGTGATAGGGGCATCACACGTTTCGAGGCAACTGAAGCGGCCGAAGCCGAATGGTCACACCATATCGAAACCCTGGCCGAGGGCTTGCTTTATACCCAGATCGATTCCTGGGCCACGGGCATCAACCGCAATGTTGAAGGGCGTGATCAGCGGCGCATTTTGCAATATCAGGGCGGCGCGCCGGCCTATCGCGAAAAATGTGATGCGGTGGCCGCGCAAGGCTATGCCGGCATGACACTGAGCTGAGGAACACAGCATGCGCCAAAACCCTGTCCGCACCGCACTCCGCCAGGGCCGCATGGCACATGGCATTATGGCAACAGAGTTTCTCACACCGGGGCTTTGCCAAATCCTCGGTAATGCAGGTTCAGACTATGTTATCTTCGATATGGAACATGGCGGCATGGGCATTGATGCGATCAAGGCGCAATGCGCCTTCGCGCGCCATGCTGGTGTGGTGCCATTGGTGCGTGTCACGGGCCATCAATATCATCTGATCGCGCCGGTCTTGGATGCTGGCGCCATGGGCATCATGGAACCCATGGTGGAAACGCGCCAACAGGCGGAGGAATTGGCCGCCTGGTGCCGCTATCGCCCGGAAGGCAGGCGCGGCGTTGGCTTTGGCTATGCGCATGATGATTACCAGGGCCAGGATGTAATCGCCGGCATGAAGGCCGAAAACGACCGCGTCATGGTCATTCCCCTGATCGAAACGGCGAAGGGGATCGAGAATGTGGAAGCGATCATGGCGGTGCCTGGCGTCGATCTCGGCTGGTTCGGTCATTATGATTTGAGTGATTCGCTTGGCATCACCGCGCAATTCGATCACCCGACATTCCAGGCCGCACTCACCCACTTCCTGAAAGCCTGCAAAGCGGCGGGCAAGCCCGCTGGTGTTTTGGGGGCGGGGCTGGAGATGGTGCGCGGTTGGCGCGCCAAGGGATTTCGCTGCCTGTGTTATGGAGCTGATGTCAGCGTTTTCCAATCCGCCCTGAAGGGCGCTTTGGATACGCTGAAGGGCGAAGCGGGCTGAAGGTGCATCACGGAAAATCGGAAGACAGGTATGGAATTCAAGATCGGCACTGAACAGCGCGAAATGATCGCCGCCGTCAGGCAATTGGCGCAAAACGAATTCAAGCAGGATGCGCCGAAATGGATGGATGGCACCTTTCCCTGGCCAAATATCAAAAAGCTCGCCGGGCTTGGCGTACTCGGCATGTCAGTGCCGGAGGAATATGGCGGGCTTGGCCTTTCCATTCTTGATTCTGCCCTGATCCTCGAAGAAATCGCCAAGGTGGATTATGTCACGGCCATGGCGGTGCTGGGGGAAGCGGGCGTGCAAACCCGCGTCATTTCCCATTACGCGCCGAAGGGCATCAAGGAACGCATTTTGCCCCGCGTGATTTCAGGTGATTGCATTCTTGCGATTTGCATGACGGAACCGCATGCCGGCACGGATGTCGCCAATTACCGCACCAACACCAAGCGGCATGGCAATCATCTGGTGCTGAATGGCACCAAGACACTGATCTCTCGCGCGGCTGAAGCCGGCATGTTTGTGGTCTTCACCCGCGTGGATGGCAAACCAGGGCGCGAAGGGATTGGCTGCGTATTGGTGGAACAGGGCACGCCGGGGCTTTCTGTCACCGGCACCTTTCACACCATGGGGGGTGAGAATCTGCATGAAGTACAATTCAATGATTGCGAATTGCCGCCGGAAAACCTGGTGATTGAAACCGATGGCTTCAAGAAATTGTTGACTGCATTCAATACGCAGCGCTGCCTCAACCCCAGCATATCGCTTGGCTTGGCGGAAGGCGCCTTTGATGAAGCCGTGCGCTATGTAAATGATCGCAAGCTGTTCAGCAAATCCATCGCGGATTTCCAGGGCATTCGTTGGAAATTCGCCGATATGTTCAAGGATATCGAAGCCGGGCGAGGCTTGCTCTACCGCGCTTGCCTCACCGCCAATCCCTTTCCTGATCCCTTCATGGCAGCCACCGCCAAGGTGTTCTGCAATGAAATGTCGCTCCGCGTCACCAGTGAAGCGGTGCAGGTGCATGGCGGTTATGGCTTTACCGATGAATATCCCGTCTCAAGGCTTTATCGCGGTGCGCGTTACGGCTCGCTCGGTGGTGGGTCGTCCGAATCGCTGCGTGATCTGATCGGCAAGCGCATTTTGGCCGATGCGGGCAGCGTGGATGGCATTCTGGGCCTTGATACCTATTGAGAAGCCTTGCCAGGCGCGGCCCCATTGTGGTTATACTGAATCCAACTAATCGGGAGGAAGGTCATGAACCATAGCATCACCCGCCGCACCATGATGAGCGCTGCCGTGCTCACCCCCTTTTCCGCGCAGGCACAGTCGGATTGGCCCAATCGTCCCGTGCGCATTGTGGTGCCTTTCCCGCCTGGTCAGGCCGCCGATATTTTCACCCGCCTGCTGGCCGATGAGCTTTCCAAGCGCTGGCCGCAGCGCGTGGTGGTGGAAAATCGCGCCGGCGGTGCTTCGGTCCCCGGCGTTGAATCCGTCGCGCGCGCGCCGGCTGATGGCTATACGCTACTGACCGGCACATCCGGTCCGCTTGGCGTTAATCCTTCTGTGCTGCCGCGCCTGCCTTATGATGTCGAAAAGGATTTCGCCTTCATCAGTAATGTGGTGATGGCTCCCTTGCTTGTGATTGCGCATCCTTCGGTTTCTGAGCGCACCATTCAGGAATTGGCCGCCAGCGCCAAGGCACGGCCCGGGCAATTGGACATGGCCTCGGCCGGTCCTGCCACCAGCCAACATATGGCTGCCGAATTGCTGATGCTGCGCGCCGGCATTCGCTTCAACATCGTGCATTATCGCGGCAGCGGTCCCGCCATTGCCGATGTCATGGCAGGCAATGTGAAGCTGATGACGGATTCCGTTGCCTCTGCCCTTCCGCATATCCAATCGGGCCGCGTGCGCCCCATCGCGCTTTGCAGCGCGCGGCGCGTGCCGCAATTGCCGGATGTGCCGACCATCGCGGAAAGCCTGGTGCCTGGGTATGAAGCCACCGGCTGGTCCGGTTTGGTGGCGCCTTCGGGAACGCCCGCCGAAATCGTCAATCGCATCAATGCCGATGTGGTGGCCGTGCTGCGCGATCCCGCCGTGACCAAAAGGATCGAGGATATGGGCGCGGTTGCGGACCCGTTGACACCGGAGCAATTCGGCACATTCGTCCGCGCGGAAGTCGCCAAATGGCGCGAAGTGGCGCGCTCCGGGAATGTGCGGCTAGAAGGCTGAAGCTGAACTACCTCACCATGCCGGCGGAAACGCCATGCAGGCAGGCCATCAATAGCGAAAGCGGCAAGCGCAGCCGCCACCACCAATCGGGCGCCATTGCGCCCGACTGCGCTGCGCGATCTGCCAGGGGCAGCAACGCGAAGATCACCGCAAGCAACAAAAGCCCCGCCTGCGGCGGCAATAGCAACGCCACCCAGGCCGCCAGCATGGGCAGGACAGACAGCACCAGCCAGCGCATCAGCGCTGCCCCACCGGCCTTATTCGCCGCCAAGCCCCACCAGGCGCCACCGATAAAACTCGCGATCAGGGCGCCATAGGCCGGGCCGGCATCCAGCACGAAGGCCGCCACGCCATCGCCCGCGGCCAGCATTACGGGCATGGCAAGGCTCGGCAGCAGGCCGGCGGCGCCCAGCAGCAGGGCCGGGCGCGGGATGGGGTGCTTGGACATGGCGCTGCCCTCTCATAATTCGCCCCGGCCCGACAAGCCCCACCCTGGCGCTAAGGCCGCTCCGGCGCCATCTCAGGGGCATGAATGTCATCGCACCCGGCCCCGTGCTGTTCATGCCGGAAAAGCGCCCCGCGCGCCCGGCCACGCGGCGGCTTACCGTGACCGCGCCTTATGAACCGAATGGCGACCAGCCGCGCGCCATTGCGGAGCTTGTCGCTGGCCTGCAAGCCGCCGAACGCGACCAGGTGCTGCTGGGTGTCACAGGTTCCGGCAAGACCTTCACCATGGCCAAGGTGATCGAAGCCGTGCAGCGACCAACCCTGATCCTGGCGCCGAACAAGACATTGGCCGCACAGCTTTATGGCGAGATGAAAAGCTTCTTCCCGGAAAATGCGGTGGAATATTTCGTTTCCTATTATGATTACTACCAACCGGAAGCCTATGTGCCGCGCACCGATACCTATATCGAAAAAGACGCGCAGATCAACGATCAGATAGACCGCATGCGGCATTCCGCGACTCAGGCGCTGCTGGAACGCAATGATGTAGTGATCGTCGCCTCGGTTTCCTGCATTTACGGTATCGGGCCGGTCGAGACCTATTCGCGCATGGTGGTGAAGCTGGAAGCCGGTGGGCAGATTGACCGCGATGTGCTGGTGAAGGGCCTGGTGGAGCAGCAATATCGCCGCAATGATAATTTCTTCGCCCGCGGCACTTTCCGTATTCGCGGCGAAACCGTTGACCTGTGGCCGAGTCATTTGGAAGACCGCGCCTGGCGTGTCTCGCTCTTTGGTGATGAGATCGAGGCGATCCGCGAATTTGACCCTTTGACCGGTGAAATCACCACCGAGATGGAACGCGTTTCCATCTACGCCAATAGCCACTATGTCACGCCGCGCCCAACACTGACGCAGGCCATCACCTGCATCAAGGATGAATTGAAGGAACATCTGGCGAAGCTGCATGCGGAAGGCAAATTGCTGGAAGCGCAGCGGCTAGAACAGCGCACCATCTTCGATATCGAAATGATGGAAACCACCGGTTCCTGCAAGGGAATTGAGAATTACAGCCGCTATCTGACAGGCCGCAGTCCCGGCGAACCGCCGCCGACGGTTTTCGAATACCTCCCGGAAAACGCTTTGCTGGTGGTGGATGAAAGCCATGTCACCGTACCGCAAATCGGCGGCATGTATCGTGGTGACTATGCGCGCAAGACCGTGCTGTCCGAATATGGCTTTCGCCTGCCAAGCTGCACGGATAACCGCCCCCTCAAGTTTGAGGAATGGGATACCTATCGCCCGCCTTCCATCTTTGTCAGCGCCACGCCTGGCCCGTGGGAGATGGAGCGCACCGGCGGCGCCTTTGCCGAACAGGTCATTCGCCCAACCGGCCTGGTTGATCCAGTGACCGAAATCCGCCCGGTAGAAAGGCAGGTGGATGATCTGCTGGCCGAATGCCGTGAGGTCACGAAGCATGGCGGGCGCGTGCTGGTCACGACACTGACGAAGCGCATGGCCGAAGATTTGACCGAATACATGACCGAAGCCGGCATTCGCGTGCGCTATTTGCATTCCGATATTGACACGCTCGAACGAATCGAAATCATCCGCGATTTGCGCAAGGGCGTTTTTGATGTGCTGGTCGGCATCAATCTGCTGCGCGAAGGCTTGGATATTCCGGAATGCGCGCTGGTCGCTATCCTGGATGCCGATAAGGAAGGGTTTTTGCGCAGCACCACATCGCTCATTCAAACCATTGGCCGCGCTGCGCGCAACGTGGACGGCCGTGTGGTGCTCTATGCCGACGTGATGACCGATAGTCTCCGCCGCGCGTTGGAGGAAACCGCCCGCCGGCGCTCAAAGCAGGAAGCCTGGAACAAGGAACACGGCATTACGCCGCAAACCATCCGCCGCGATATCTCATCCGCGCTGCAATCCATCTATGAACAGGATTACGTGACGGTTGAGGCGCTGGAAGGTGAGGAAACCGCCGAATTTGTCGGCAAGGACCTGAAGGCCACCATCGCGGAGCTTGAACGCAAGATGCGCGCGGCAGCGGCCGATCTGGAATTCGAAACGGCGGCCAGATTGCGTGATGAGATCAAGCGGCTGGAAAGCCTGGACCTTGGCCTTTCGCCAAACCTTGCGGGTCGGTCCTTGCAGGAAGCCAAGCCAAAGGCCAAGGCGGATTGGAAGCCAAAGCCCATGGGGCCGGGTGGCGGCGGCTATGACCCGGCCAAAGGCAAGGGCGGGCGGCGGCGCAAGGGCTGATTTGCCCAATAAAACGCCAGCCAAGCCCGCACTCCAGGCAAAACCGGTTCGAATCAGCCTTTGCAGCTCCCGCCCGCAGCGGGTAAGCCTTGCCCCCATCGGACCAAGGGCGCAGAAAACCCAGGTCACGGGGATAAAGGGAGATCACCAATGGCTCATGGAATTTCGCGCCGCGGCGCGCTCACTGCCGGTACGGCAATCCTCGCGGCCCCGATGGTCGCGCGCGCCCAGCAGGCGCGGCTGCGTTTCACGCTCGATTGGGCCTTCCAGGCACCGAATGCCTTTGCGCTCCTCGCGCGTGACAAGGGCTATTTCCGCAATGCCGGCATTGATGTGCAAATTGACCGCGGCCAGGGTTCGGGCGGCGTGCCGGTGGCACTTGCCGGCGGGTCCTATGACATGGGCTATGCGGATTTGAACCCGGCCATCAAATTCGTCGCCGAAAATCCGGATCGCGGCATTGTCGCGGTGGCGGTGCTGCATGATCGCAGCCCGCTTTGCGCCATTGTGCGCGCCGATAGCGCCATTCGCACGCCGAAAGACCTTGAAGGCAAGCGCCTGGCCGCGCCGGATTTCGATGCCGGGCGTCAGCTTTTCCCGGCTTTTGCCAAATCCGCCGGCATTGACGCGGCCAAGGTGACCTTCCTGTCGGTCTCGCCCGCCCTGCGCGAGCCCATGTTGGTGCGCCGCGAAGCCGATGGCGTGACGGGTTTCGTCACTACTTCTGCGCTCGCGCTGAAGGGCATCGGGCTCGATCACCCGGCGCAGCGCGTGATGATGTATTACGATCACGGGCTGAACCTTTATGGCGGCGCAATTCTGACAACGCGCGCCTTCATTGAACGCAACCCTGCCGTGGTACGCGGCGCGACAGCAGCGCTGGTGCGCGGCTTCCGCGATACGCTCCGCAATGGGCAGGAGATGCTGGATAACCTTCGCCGCGTGGAACCGCTGACCGATGTGGCGCTGGAACGTGAGCGGCATGAGATGAATGTCGCGCGTGTGATCATCTCAGATCATGTGCGCGCCAATGGGCTTTCATCGGTGGATATGGGCCGGCTGCAAACCGGCATTCGCGCGGTGGAGGAAGCCTACAGCCTGCCGCCTCGCGTACAGGCAGCGCAAATCTACACGGCCGATTTCCTGCCCCCTGGCGCTGATCGCGCAATCTGATCCCGCGCCATGGCGCAGGGTTTTGTGGATATCGCCAATGTCGCCATGCGCTATGGCGGCGTTGAGGGAACGCTTGCGCTGAAAGGCACCAGCCTTGCGGTGGCAGAAGGCGAATTTGTTGCCGTGGTCGGGCCATCGGGCTGCGGCAAATCCACGCTGATGCGCCTGGTAACAGGGCTTTGGCCGCCAACGGAAGGCCGGGTTTTTGTGGATGGCCAGGAAGTGGATGGCCCGCTTTCCATCGCCGGCATGGCCTTCCAGAATGCCACCTTGCTGCCATGGCGAAATATCCTCGACAATGTGATGCTGCCTTTGGAAGTGGTGCAGCCGCATCGCGGGCAGCTTCGCGCCAAGCGGGCCGAGTATGAACGGCAAGCGCGCGAATTACTCGCCCTTGTTGGCCTGGATGGGTTTGAAGCGAAATTCCCCTGGCAGCTTTCGGGGGGCATGCAGCAGCGCGCCTCGCTCTGCCGGGCTTTGATCCATCAGCCGCGCTTGCTGATGCTAGATGAGCCTTTCGGCGCGCTTGATATCTTCACGCGCGAAGACCTTTGGGCTGTCCTACAAAAACTCTGGCTCGCGCGCCGGCCCACCATCATTCTGGTGACGCATGATTTGCGCGAAGCGGCCTATCTCGCGGATCGCGTACTGGTCATGTCATCCCGCCCCGGGCGCATCATTGCCGAACGCCGCGTGGATTTTCCGCGAGAGCGGACCATGGAGACCACCTACACCACCGACTTCCAGGATTTGGTGCATGAATTGCGTGATCGCATCAGCGATGCCCGCGATACCGAGGAAATTGCCGATGCCTCGTAAAACGCTCCGCAGCCCGGAAGCCTTGGCCGCTGCCGCGCGCAGCCGACGCCGCCTGGAAGCCTCGCTTCCCTGGATGGTGATCGCCGGCATGTTCCTGATTTGGGAGGTTGCGGTCTGGGCCTACACTATCCAGCCCTTCATCCTGCCCGCACCTTCAGCCATTGCGGCCAGCATGATGAAATGGTGGCAGCCCTTGCTCGCCAATTCCTGGGCAACGCTGCTCACCACCGTGATTGGCTTCGCGATGGCGATTGTGTTTGGGTTGCTGTTGGGCGTGATGATCGGGTCTTCGATGCTGGTCTATCGCGGGCTTTATCCGCTGCTGATCGCCTTCAATTCCGTGCCCAAAGTGGCCGTGGTGCCGATTTTGGTGATCTGGTTCGGTGCCGGCTTCTGGCCCGCGGTGCTGACCGCCTTTCTGATTTCCTTCTTTCCGATTGTGGTGAATGTCGCGACTGGCATCGCCACGGTAGAGCCCGAATTGCGCGATGTACTGCGTGCGCTTGGTGCGAAGCCCATAGATATCATCCGCAAAGTCGGGCTGCCGCGCGCCATGCCCTATTTCTTCGCCTCCTTGAAGGTGGCCATCACGGTGGCTTTCGTCGGTTCCATTATAAGCGAAACAGTCGCCGCCAATGAAGGCATTGGGCATTTGATGCTGGTCGCATCCTCCCGCTTTGATGTGCCGTTGGTTTTCGCGGGGCTCATCATCACCGGCGTCATGGGCGTGGCGATGTATTGGGTCGCGGTGACGATTGAAGAACGCACCACCGGGTGGGCCACGCGCGGCCAGCAGGACCCGCGCCTCGCAGCCGGGGGCTGAAAACATGACAGATGCGCCGCTTCGGCTTGGCATGATGACGCCAAGTTCCAACACCGTGTTGGAACCCATCACGGCTGCGCTCTTGGCGCAAACCCCGTGGATCACAGCGCATTTCCAACGCTTGCGCGTATTGGCGATCAATCTCGGCGCGGATGCCACCAGCCAATTTGACCCGTGCCCGATGGCTGATGCGGCGGCGCTGCTCGCGGATGCAAAAGTGCACGCGCTTTGCTGGAACGGCACTTCTGGCGCCTGGTTGGGGCTTGAAAGTGATCGCGCGCTTTGCGCCACCATCGCGCGCGAAACCGGGCTGCCCTGCACAACGGCGACCCTCGCACTATGCGATGCCTTACCAGCGCTTGGGGCAAAACGTATCGGGTTGGTAACGCCCTATTTGAACACGGTGCAGACCGCCATTATTAAAAACTTCAGAGGTCTTGGCATTGAAACCGTGGTGGAACGGCATCTGGAAGACCCCGGCAATTACAGCTTCGCCGAACATAGCGCTGGCAAGGTGGATGCGCTGGTGCGCGAAGCCGCTGCTGCGAAGCCCGATGCCATTGTGATCCATTGCACCAATTTCCGCGGCCTGCCCGGCGCGGTCGGGATCGAAGCCGAAACCGGCATCCCGATCCTCGATTCCATCGCGGTCGCGCTATGGGGCGCCATCCGCGCCGCAGGGCGCAGTCCTGCCACGATCAAGGGCGCGGGACGACTTTTCGCGCTCTGATACAGAACGCCTATCAGCCGCCCGCCATCACCCAATCGTGGAACAGCGCCAGGTCAATATTGCCACCGCACAGCACAACACCCACACGCTTGCCACGCATGGCAGCACGTTCCTGCATCAGCGCAGCGAGCGGTGCGGCGCCCGCGCCCTCCGCCAGATTATGCGTATCCTGCCAATAGGCACGCATGGCCGCGGCCACTTCATCATCTGTCACGGTCACAATGCGCGCCGCACCCTTGCGGATGATCTCCAGCGCCCCGGGATCGGGGATGCGCGTTGCCATGCCATCCGCACGCGTATTGGCGGTTGGCGTTGTCACCACATGGCCGGCAGCGAAGGAAAGCGCATAGGCCGGCGCTTCGGTGCTTTGCACACCAATGATTTCGGTGGAAAGGCCCAAAAGATCACGCGCCAGAATGCAGCCGCACATGCCGGACCCAAGGCCGATTGGCACATAAAGTGCCGCGAGTGGCGGCGCCGCGCGCAATAATTCCAGCGCATAAGTGGCCACACCCATTACCAGATCGCGCGCGAAGGATGGCGCAAACAGCAGGCCCTCTGCCTTGGCCAGCCGCGCGGCTTCTTCTCGTGCTTCGTCAAAATCCGCGCCATGTTCAATCAATCGCGCACCCTGCGCACGCATGGCATTGTTCTTTTCCGCGCTATTGCCACGCGGCACCAGAATGGTCACCGGTATCCCATGCCGCGCGCCCGCATAGGCCAGGGATTGCCCATGATTGCCGCGCGTCGCACTCACCACGCCGGGCACATCCGGGTTTTCACGCTTCAGCCTTGCCATGAAAACCAAGCCACCGCGCACTTTGAAGGCGCCGGTCGGCGTATGGTTTTCATGCTTCACCCAAACCTCAGCCCCGGCACGTTCCGCTAGTAAGGGCCAGGCATATTGCGGTGTTGGCGCGAAGGCATCATGAACCAGTTGCGCTGCCGCTTCTAATTCAGGGAAGCTGAACACAGAGCGTTAATGCCGCGCGATTTCGATCTCACCTTCTGGCTGCGGTGAAGAAAACGCGCTATCGGCGAAGGCTTCTTCCCAGGAACCGGCTGTGCTCGCCTTGGAATATTCGGTGGCGCGATTTTCGAAGAAATTCGCGTGCTCCACCGCATTCAGCATTTCATCCAGCCACGGCAGCGGATTCTTCTCAATCTTGTAGAGCGGCTCAAGCCCCAATTGCTGCAAGCGGCGATCCGCGATGAAGCGTATATATTGCTTGGTGAGCGAGGCATCGAGACCCTGCACCCCACCCAATTCAAACGCCAGATCAATGAAGGCGTCTTCATGATCCACAATGGTGGCGCAGATTAAATATAGATCGCGGCGGAATTCCACGGTCCAGATTTCCGGGTTTTCCTGCACGAAGGTGCGGAACAGCCGGATCACGGAAAGGCAATGCAGCGTTTCATCGCGCACCGACCAGCTCACGATCTGGCCCATGCCCTTCATCTTGTTGAAGCGCGGGAAATTCATGAGAATCGCGAAGGAGGCAAAAAGCTGCAAGCCTTCGGTAAACGCACCAAAAGCCGCCAGAGTCTTCGCGATTTCCGTCTTGTTCGCAACGCTGAAGCCCTGCATGTAATCGTATTTGTCCTTCATCTCCTTGTATTTGAGGAAGGCCGTGTATTCGATCTCGGGCATGCCGATGGTATCGAGCAGATGGCTATAGGCCGCGATATGCACCGTTTCGATGTTCGAAAAGGCCGAGAGCATCATCAGCACTTCTGTTGGCTTGAACACCTGAGAATAGTGCTTCATGTAGCAATTATTCACTTCAACATCCGCCTGGGTGAAGAAGCGGAAGATCTGCGTCAGCAGATTGCGCTCGGATTGCGTAAGGTTCTTCTGCCAATCCTTCACATCATCCGCGAGTGGCACTTCTTCCGGCAGCCAATGGATGCGCTGCTGCTGCAACCAGGCTTCATAAGCCCAAGGATAGCGGAAGGGCTTATAGACAGGGTTCGAAGTCAAAAGATCGAATTTCACCGGCAATTCATCGCGCACCATACCATCAGCCATTTTAACTCACCTCATGTTGTCTGATTCGCGAGGCTTTTACCACAATGTGTGGGTCATGCAATCGCCAACCGCAAGATGTTGTGTCGAATTACTCAACTCGGATATTGGCCTCCCGCGCGACAACGATATTCTCTGCCAATTCAGTAGCGATACGCGCCGCGAAAACATCAGGACCCTCACCAAGGATGATACCCCCCTGGTCAATCAGCCTTTGGCGGATCGCTGGATCACGCAACACCCCCTGCACGTCGCGCGCGATTCGATCAACGATATCGCGCGCGAGACCTTTTGGCGCGACGAAGCCATACCAGGGGCTGGTATCGGGAATGCCCATGCCAAGCTCATCAAGGGTGAGCACATCGGGCAATACCGCCGTGCGCTGCGCTCCGGCGATTGCGAGGGCACGCAGCTTGCCTTCCCTCGCAAGGGGAAAAGCGCCGGCCAGGGTGCTGAAAGTCCCGGGCACACGCCCGGCCACAACATCCTGAAGTGCCGGCACCGCGCCGCGATAAGCAACAATGGTGAGATCAATGCCCATTTTCCGGCGGAACAGTTCAGTTGCGAAATGCCCCGAGGAGCCGTTACCGGAAGTCGCAAAGGCCATCCCCGGTTGCTGCCGTGCCGCCGCAACCAATTCCTGCGCCGTACGGAAGGGCTGCCCTCCACCCGTGAACAGGACCGTGGGTGAAGCATAGATGTTCACGATCGGGGTGAAATCATTGATCGTGTCGTAGGGCATTCTCGCTTGCACGGCGGCATTGCTGGTATGCGTGCTCGCCGCCAGGAATATCGTGTAGCCGTCAGGTGCCGCACGAGCAACCGCCTCAGAGGCGATCATCTGGCTTGCGCCGGGCCGATTTTCTATGACGATGGGCTGGCCCCAAAGCCGCTGCAGCGGATCCTGCAAGAGCCGCCCAGGAAAATCCGTTGGGCCGCCGGCAGGATAGCCAATGATCATCCGTATCGGACGATCCGGCCAAGGGCTCGACTGCGCCTTGGCTTTGGTAATGATCGTGCTGGCCACCCCAGCGACCAACAGGCTGCGACGCTTGAACATCCCTAACTTCCTTCCGCGCCCATTTCGGAATCGCCACCCCCGGAGGTGGGGGTGGGCTAGGGGAGTTTTAGCCCAGCGTTACTGGCAGGCCAAACATTCTTCGTAATTATTGTTGGTCGCCGGCACGGCTGCCACCAGCGGCAATTGCGCCTGATCATTGGCCGGCGCCGCCACACCTAGCGCTTCCTGCGGCGCAACCTTCTCGCTGATGGCATCCGCGCGCTGGATCGACAGGCTCCGGCAATAATAGAGCGACTTCACACCCTTCTTCCACGCCGTCATGTGGATCTGGTGCAAATCCCGCTTATGCACATTTGCCGGCAGGAACAGGTTCACCGATTGCGACTGGCAGATATAGGGCGTGCGATCAGCGGCATGTTCCACCACCCAGCGCTGATCCAATTCAAACGCTGTCTTGAAGGTGGATTTTTCCTGCTCGGTCAGGAAATCCAGATGCTGCACGCTGCCCTTATTCACCGTGATGGTGGTCCAGGTATCGTCATCATCCCGGCCATGCTTCGCCAGTACCTTCTTCAGGAACGGGTTGCGCACAATGAAAGACCCGGACAGCGTCTTGTGATTATAGACATTGGCCGCGATCGGTTCGATCCCCGGGCTCGCGCCACCGCAAATGATGCTGATGGAAGCGGTCGGCGCAATCGCGATCTTGTTCGAAAACCGCTCCATGAAGCCGTACTCAGCGGCATCCGGGCAGGGGCCGCGTTCTTCGGCCAGCAGGCGAGAAGCGGTGTCAGCCTGAGCGCGAATATGCTTGAACATCCGCATATTCCACACCTTCGCCACCACGCTTTCAAACGGCACATTCAGCGCCTGCAGGAAGGAATGGTAGCCCATCACCCCAAGCCCGACCGAGCGTTCACGCATCGCGCTATAGCGTGCCCGCGCCATGGAATCGGGTGCCGTATCAATGAAGGATTGCAGCACATTATCCAAGAAGCGCATCACATCCGGGATGAATTGCGCCTCATCCTTCCATTCAAACCAGGTCTCGAGATTGAGCGAAGACAGGCAGCACACCGCCGTGCGCTGTTCGCCATGCTGGTCAATCCCGGTCGGCAGCGTGATTTCAGAACAGAGGTTCGAGGTCTTGACCTCAAGCCCCGCCAGCTTTTGATGCTCAGGCCGCGCATTATTCACGTGGTCGGAATAGATGATGTAGGGCTCACCGGTTTCGATGCGCGCGGTCAAGATGCGAATCCAAAGGCCCCGCGCGGAGACCTTCTTCATCATCGCGCCATCCTTGGGCGAGACCAGCGCCCATTCCTCATCCGCTTCCACGGCGCGCATGAAGGCATCGGGGATCAGCACGCCGTGATGCAGATTGAGCGCCTTGCGGTTCGGATCACCACCGGTCGGGCGGCGCATTTCCAGAAACTCTTCGATTTCCGGGTGATTGACGGGCAGGTAGCACGCCGCCGAACCGCGACGGAGTGAGCCCTGCGAAATCGCTAGCGTCAGGCTATCCATCACGCGAATGAAGGGAATAACGCCCGAGGTCTTGCCGTTGCGGCCGACCTTTTCGCCGATGCCTCGCAGATTCCCCCAATAGGAACCGATGCCACCGCCCTTGGCCGCGAGCCACACATTCTCATTCCAAAGACCGACAATGCCATCAAGGCTGTCAGAGGCTTCGTTCAGGAAGCAGGAAATCGGCAAGCCGCGCGTTGTGCCGCCATTGGACAGCACAGGTGTCGCCGGCATGAACCACAGCCGCGAGATATAGTCATAAATCCGCTGCGCATGCGCCGCATCATCGCCGTAAGCGGATGCGACACGTGCAAACAAATCCTGATAGGATTCGCCCGGCAGCAAATAGCGATCATCAAGCGTCGCCTTGCCGAAATCGGTCAGCAGCCCATCGCGCGACCGATCAATGCGAACCTGGCCATGGCCTTCAAGCTGAATAGCGTCAAACACGGATAACCCCCTGAGAACTCCCCCACGATTGGATCATGCCCCAAGTTACAGTCTGACTACAAGATGTAGTCTTGCCACAGTCGCAATACCACTAGATGCGGTGCGTGATTCTGGGCTTGCAAAACAGGTGGCACTTGGGGCAGCGCGGTTTTGTTCCCGTTTCGCCCCCATGCCCTTCCCTTCCGGGCAGGGCTGGCTCACAAATGGAGTGCAGCCTAAGAGATAGCGCAAAAACAGTATGTTGTCTAGAGGAAGGAGCCCCCTTGGCCAAACTGACCCGCCGCAGCCTGATTGCCGCCCCGCTGGCGCTCGGCCCGCTTGCCTGCCCCGCCTATGCCCAGGCGCCCTGGCCAACCCGGCCCATCCGCATTGTGATTCCCTTCGGCACCGGCGGCGGGACGGATATCACCACGCGTCTTTTGGCCCCGAAAATGGCGGAAATCCTGGGCCAGCCCGTGGTGCTGGAAAATCGCCCCGGCGCGGGTGGTGTTGTCGGCACGGATTACGTCGCGAAGCAGCCGCCGAATGGCGATGTTTTTGTGCTCTCCACCCTTTCGCCCATCGCCCTCGCCCGCGGCCTGCCCGCCCCGGTGCCCTTTGATGCGCGGACCGATCTGGTGGCGGTGGCGCCGACTGTCTTTGTGCCCATCGCGCTTGCCGTCACCACACGCAATTTCGCGCCCATCACGGCAGCCGAGTTCATCGCAACCCTGAAGGCCGCGCCGGGGCGCTATCAATATGGCTCGTCGGGCATTGGCACTTCGGGGCATATCGCCTCGGCCAGTTTCTGCGTGCGCACGGGGACCGATGCCGTTCACGTGCCCTATCGCGGTGGCGGGCAGGTTTTTGCGGCACTCACCGCGGCTGAAATTCAATTCTGCTGCGATATCCCCTCCCTCTTGAAAGGGTTTCAGGATGCGGGCACGGCGCGGGTGTTGTTTGTCGCGACCGATCAGCGGTCTTCGCTGTTGCCCAATGTGCCCACCGCGGCCGAAGCCGGCATCGCCGGTTATAAATCCCATTCCTGGTATGGTTTTTTCGCTCCGCGCGGCACGCCGGCCACCATTGTGAATCGCCTGGCGGCGGCGACCGAACAGGCGCTGTCCGATCAGACGGTCAATCAGCGCTTTCAGGAAATGGGGACCCCCGCCATGCGTGGCTACACGCCCGAGCGATTCGCGGCCTATGTGCATAATGAAATCGCCTTCTGGGAACCCGAAGTGCGCAGCCTTGGCATCAAGGCGGAGTAACCAGCCCTAATTCTTGCCCTTACCCGGCCGGCCAGAGCATTTTCGGGCCAAGTGGTAACGCTTGGCGACTCGGAAAATGCGACAAAATATTATTTTCGAGCTTTTCTGACGCGCGACCGCGCGGCGGACGAGATCTAAGCACGACAACTGCCTCCAACTGGCCGGACCAAAGGAATTGATCAATCGGCGTGGCGGCATCCACCCGCCAGCCCTGATCGGCAAAAAAACGCGCATCCCGTGCCAGCGCCTGAGGGTTGCAGGACACGTAAATCACCGCCGGCACGGCAGAGCGTGCCAGCAATGCTGCCTGTTCCTCGGCCCCCGCAAAGGGCGGGTCCAGCACCACCGCGGCAAAGGGCGCCAATTCCGCCACCGTGAGTGGCTGGCGCACCAAATCCCGCCGCGTCGCGGCCAGGGGCAGCCCTGCCTTGGCCGCCGCATTGGCCAGCGCCGCCACCGCCGCCCCATCCGATTCGAAGGCCGTGACCCTGCCCCGCTGCGCCAAGGCCAAGCTGAGTGTGCCATAGCCCGCATGCAGATCAGCAATCCGCCCCCGCCCAGCGAGTTTGCCGGGCAGACCGGCCAGCATGGCAGCGATGATGGCTTGCTCGCCCTCCGCGCTGGCTTGCAGGAAGGCGCCGGGGGCGGGTGTGACCGCCACACCGCTCAGCGTGATGGCCACCGGCCCAAGCTGGGCCGCGACCTCGGCCGGGCCATTGCCGCGCGCCCAAGCGATTCGCGCAAGACCCTGCGCCGCCGCAAACCCCGCCAGCAGCGCCCGCCCCGCCGCATTCAAAGTGCCATCGGTACGCAGCAGCAAATCCGGCCCGGTATCGAGCAGATTCAGCACCGCCGACCCATCGCGCTTCAACGCCGGCAAGCGCGGCAGCAAATCCCGCAGCGGCCCGAGCAGCGCCACCAGGCGCGGATGCAGCACTGGGCAGCCGGCGATATCCAAAATGGTCGCACTGCCGGCGGCGTGAAAGCCAAGCCGGAGCCCATCCGTCCCGCGCCGTATGGCGAAATCAGCCCGCCGACGCGCGCCAGCTTGCGTGATGATGGTCTCGGCAATCGGCGCCTCGGCAAAGCCACCCCGCACCAGGGCCACGCGCAGCTTTTCGCGCTTCCAGGCCGCTTGCGGCGCCGGCGCCCAATGCTGCAGCGCGCAGCCGCCGCAACCCGCCGTGAAATGCGCGCAATCAGGCGCGATGCGATCCGCGCTTGGAGTGATGATGTGCTGAATGGCGGCCAGGGCCCCATCACCGCGCTTGCCGGTGATGGTGACATTCAGCCTTTCGCCGGGAAGCGCATGCGGCACATAGATCGGGCCGGGGGCGATACCATCGCCGCCCGCGCCCATACTCCCAATTAGGACTTCCACGGCTGGCGCTTCGGCGAGATCAGCCGAAGGCGTTCAACCCAGTCTGCGCCCGGCCCAGGATCAGCGCATGCACATCATGTGTGCCTTCATAGGTATTGACCGTCTCCAGGTTCATGACGTGGCGAATGACGTGATACTCATCCACAATGCCATTGCCGCCATGCATGTCGCGCGCAACGCGGGCGATATCCAAGGCCTTGCCGCAATTATTGCGCTTGACCAGGCTGATCATCTCGGGCGCGGCCTTGTGTTCGTCAAACAGGCGCCCCACGCGCAGCACCGCATGCAGGCCGAGCGTGATTTCGGTTTGTATATCAGCCAGCTTCTTCTGCACGAGCTGTGTCGCCGCCAGCGGCTTGCCGAACATGATGCGGTTCAGCGTGTATTCTCGCGCCGCATGCCAGCAGAATTCTGCCGCCCCCATAGCGCCCCAGGCAATGCCATAACGCGCACGATTGAGGCAGGAGAATGGACCGGCCAGAGACCGCACGCCCGGCAAGCGGTTTTCTTCCGGCACAAACACCTCATCCATCATGATCATGCCGGTGACGGAAGCGCGCAGGCTGAACTTACCTTGGATCTTGGGCGTGGTGAGCCCCTTCATGCCGCGATCCAGCAAAAAGCCGCGCAGAATGCCGTCATCATCCTTGGCCCAAACCAGGCAGACATCGGCGATGGGTGAATTGGAAATCCAGGTTTTAGAGCCCGAGAGCATCCAGCCGCCATCCACCTTGGTCGCGCGTGTGCGCATGGAAGAAGGATCAGACCCCGCATCGGGCTCGGTCAGCCCAAAGCAGCCCACCCATTCACCGGTGCGCAGCTTCGGCAGGTATTTTTGCTTCTGTTCTTCCGAGCCATAGGCATGGATCGGAAACATGACCAATGAGGATTGCACGCTAAACGCGCTGCGATAGCCGGAATCGACGCGTTCCACTTCGCGCGCCATCAGCCCATAGGAAACATAGGAAACGCCGGCGCAGCCATAGCCATCCAGCGTCGCACCCAGGAAACCCATTTCGCCGAATTCATTCATGATGTCGCGATCAAAACGCTCATGCCGATTGGCTTCCAGCACACGCGGCATCAGGCGTTCTTGGCAGAATTGCCGGGCGCTGTCGCGGATCATGCGTTCGTCTTCCGTCAGCGCTTCTTCAAGCAGCAAGGGGTCTTCCCAGGTGAAGGGCGCGATGGCGGTCTTCTTCGTGGGGGTCACGACATTCATGTGGCTATCCTCAACTCTGGCTTTGCTTTGCAGGATAAAATGAAGTTTGCGGGCGCGTCAGGCGGCGTCAACCTCGGGCGCTGCCTCCACCGCCGCCGGCGCGGCGGCGCGACGAGGGCGCGGGATCGGGATCAGCATGAAGGCCGGCACCAAATCACCGAACCCCTGCACGGGCGGGCCAAGTTCATCACGCCGGTCGCGGTTGCGATAATCGCGATCCGGGCGCGGTGCCTCACGCTCACGGGGCGGCAGGTCACGCATCGCGGCTTCACGCAGCGCAAATTCGCTTGGCTGCGCATCACGGTCGCCCCGCGGCGCGCGATCACGCCTATTTGCATCGCGGCCTTCCTGCGCTTCGGAGCGCGGGCGACGTTCTGGGCGCTCCCGCCGGGCGGGCGCCTCAGCCACAATTTCTTCCGGCCCTTCCGGGCGCGGCGCGCGGTCCGGCGCATCACGCCGGCCACGTTCCGGCCGCCCCCGCCCGCCATCGCGGCGATCCGGCCGACGCGCGAGGCTAGCGCGGCCACGGCCCCGCCTGGTGGAGGTCAGCGCTTCCTGAATCTCCGCATCCGTCACCGGCTCCAGCCCTACGATACCCAGAAGCGGGATCGGTTTGCCGGTCAGTTTTTCGATGGCGGCGACATTCCTCGCATCATCGGCGGTCGCGATCGTGTAGGCATGGCCTTCTCGCCCCGCGCGACCGGTGCGGCCAATGCGATGCACGTAATCTTCCGAATGGAAGGGGACATCGAAATTGAACACATGCGAAAGCCCGCCGATGTCAAGCCCGCGTGCGGCGACATCGGAACAGACCAGCAGCTGCAATTCGCCCGCCTTGAAGGCGTTGAGTGTCGCGAAGCGCTGCGATTGATCCATATCGCCATGCAGTGCGCCCACGCTGAATCCATGCTTCTTCAGCGATTTGTACAGGATATCCACGTCGATCTTGCGGTTGCAAAAAATCAGCGCATTAGTGACCTGTTCGCGCCGGATCAGCCGGCGCAACGCCTCGCGCTTATCAAAAGGCTGCACGTAAGCGAGGCCCGTCGTGATCGTGGTTGCGACCGAAGCCGGGCGGGCGACCGTGATTTCCTTTGGATTGGACAGGAAAGCATCCGCGAGGCGCCTGATTTCCGGCGCCATTGTCGCGCTGAAGAACAGGGTTTGGCGGAGTAATGGCAGCATGGAAACAATGCGTTCTACATCTGGAATGAAACCCATATCGAGCATCCGGTCCGCTTCATCAATCACTAGCACCTTGCAATCGGCGAGCAAAACGCGGCCACGATCAAACAGATCAAGCAAGCGGCCAGGAGTCGCGATCAGTACATCCACGCCCTTTTCCAGTACATCGCGCTGGTCATTCATGCTCTCGCCGCCAATCAGCAGCGCGTGGTTGAGCTTCAGGTATTTGCCGTATTTCTCGAAATTCTCAGCAACCTGCAACGCCAATTCGCGCGTCGGTTCCAGGATCAGGCTGCGCGGCATGCGCGCCTTGGCGCGTGAACCGGTCAGGATGTCGAGCATGGGCAGCACGAAGGACGCGGTCTTGCCCGTGCCGGTTTGCGCGCAGCCCAGCACATCGCGGCCCATCAGCACATGCGGGATGGCCTGTTCCTGAATGGGTGTTGGGTGGCGATAGCCCGATTCCACGACAGCTTTCACGATTTCCTCAGACAAGCCAATGGAATCGAAAGTGGCGCGGTCTTCTTCCGGGATGGGTAGTGCCTCGGGCGCGGATTCTTCCGCTTCCGGGGCGGCTTCCGCGGCCGGCGCGTCGGCCATCGGGGGTTCTTCGGCTGGCGCGGCTTCAGACATTGCGGACGCCAGGGGAAGGGTTTGCGGTTCGCTTGGGACAGCCTCCGCGGCGGTCACTTCAGTATTTTCGTTCAACTTCAATCGCTTTCTAGGCCCGCGCTATTGGCGCTTGGCGGTGGGTGCGGGAAAGGCCGAGCCCCGGCGGGGCGCGTATGCCGGGGCCAACGGAACCGGCCCGCCTTATCGCGAGCGCGCTCCCTATGCGCCCATACCGCGCGGGAATCAAGGACTTCCGCAGCCTTGGGTGGCGCTTGCCTGGACGGTTGCGCCGCTGCGGGGATAGTTTCCGTCCATGGCTCAGAACGAAACGCTTTTATTGCTCCCCGGCATGCTCTGCGATTCCCGGCTCTGGCGCGACCAAATCGAAGCCTTCAGCGCCTCCCGGCGTGTGGTGCTCGCTTGCCTGACCGGGTGTGACAGCATCGCCGCCATGGCGGAGGCCGCCCTTGCCGGGCTCGATGGGCCATTGGCGGTCGCGGGGCTTTCCATGGGGGGTCATGTGGCGCTGGAAGTGATCCGCCGCGCGCCGAGCCAAGTCACCCGATTGGCGCTATTCGACAACTCGGCCCGCGGTGATACGCCGGAACAGACCGAATACCGGCGCGGATTGCTCACCCTTGCCCAGACCGGGCGTTTTCGCGGCGTGACGCCACGCCTTTTGCCGATGCTGGTGCATCCTTCCCGCCTGGAAAGCCCCTTGGCGACTGAGGTGATGGCCATGGCGGAACGGGTTGGGCGCGATGCCTTCCTCCGCCAGCAAACTGCGCTTACCAGGCGCATGGATTCCAGACCCCACCTGCCCAGGGTCCGCGCCAAGACGCTGGTCGCGGTGGGCGAGGATGATCTGATGACGCCGCCTTACCTCGCCGAGGAAATGGCCGCTGCCATTCCGGGTGCGCGCCTGATCCGCTTCGCCGGTTCGGGCCATTTGCCGAGCATGGAAGTGCCGGAAGCGGTGAATGCGGCGATGCGCGATTGGCTGGCCGACTAGGCACAAAAAAGGCGCGGGCGTGGAGCATTTTCAAGCCAAGTTGGAGACACTTGGCGATTCGGAAAATGCGATCAAACAAAAAATAGAGCATGTCTGCCGCTTATGTGCGGAAGACATGCTCTAACGGCAACGCGTTTTGTACTGGTGAGGTTAAATCACGCCGCCTTCGCCATCCCGCGCAGCACGTAATGCAGGATGCCGCCATTCTTGTAGTATTCCACCTCATCGGCGGTATCCACGCGGCACAGCACCTGGGTCTTCACCGTGGACCCATCGGCGCGGGTGATGACAACATCCATCATCATGCGCGGCGAAAGCTTTTCCACGCCCAGGATGTCAATCTTCTCATCACCCGTCAGGCCAAGGCTCTG
>VGDM01000041.1 GCA_016869715.1 Alphaproteobacteria bacterium | reverse complement strand
TCTCTGAAGTGCATAGTTTTGATATCAGCGAGAGATATTTTTTCTTTTGGGGGGTTTTTCCAGTAAAGATAGTCTTTGTCTATCGACCATTCGGGCGAATATTCTTTTTTCTTGAATCCCTGTCGTAGCTTTGTGCTCATGGCGCTCTCCCTTTATGCCAGAAATATAACTCGCGCATTCGCTTGAGAGTATACAGCAGAGTGTGTCCTCGCATGAACATAGCCGGCTAGTTTCTCCGTCGTCGTCAATCGGTCGATTGGAAGCGCCAACACGGTGTCCGGAGGCTAAGCAAACAGAGCCATAGGACGGCTATCGAGCTCACTCACCGAAGGCGATTCGGTTGTGCGATCAGTAGCTGCCTGGAAACTCACCCTTCGCGACATTCAAGACGATTGCCTCGGCTTTCTGGATGTAGCGTCGAGCGTTCCGAAGCTGCCTGTTGTCGTCTGCCTCATTCCGCTCACGATCAACCCAATCGAGGTTCCTGTCCTTCTTCTTAGCCGCATCTCTGTAGCTGCGGATCGCATCCAGTAGCTTGATGCCTTTAAGCGCCTTTCCGGTCTGGCTTGTCCGCGCGAGGTAGACCTCCCGGTAGACGTTGAGCATCGTCCTGACGTGGTCGAGCTTAGGCTCGCTGCCTGCCGTGAGCCGATAGCGCGCGGTGGCACGCTTCTCCATCTGTGACGCTAGCTCGCGCCGCTCGGTCGATGACAGCGTCATGAATGCACCAGTAGTCGACAGAGGTTCAGCATCTGTGGATCATCTGTCGCCACCGCAATAGCAAGAAACGACGCCGCGCTTGTACTCAGTAAAACAGTGGCTAAGCGATCCGCTTGCTGCTTTCCATCACGCGCAGATAGTAGCTGTGCTCGTGCGTGCCGGATTTGGGATGCGATCTCATACGCGAGTGTTGTCACGGATGGAGGTGCGGCGTCGGACAGGAAGCCATCATCCTGCATCGGTACTTTGGTCATCATTCGATGCTGCGCGAACCTCATGGCGACACAGCACCGCTACGAAACGCATGTGCGCGCGACAAAAGATCGCGCTCATATAGCGAATAGACTTCAAGATTACGGATGATGGCTTGTCTTATGAAATCAGAGCGCGTCATGCCGAGATCCTGCGCTGCTTCTGATGCTCTGAGTGCTAGCTCTTGTGGCACTTTGAAATTGATTGTGTGTCGGTGATATATTTTCTTCATTCTCTAGCTCCTGTCATGTTTGATAATGGATCTGCAGGAGGCGGAAGCTGATATAATCGTCGGGATCTGATAGCAGATTACCGAGTACCTCTTTCTCTTGGTTCGGTGTCAGCTTGCCCATGCGCTTTACTCCCATTCTTTCCGCCTTTCCGGTGAAGCTTGTGCTTCACGATCTGTATGCAGATTTTATTTAGTAATCGGCGGTGGCGTCGTTTTTCCGCATGAAAACCGTCTCTTAGGGCGATTTTTTATCACGCTCCGTGCCCTCTATATTGTCCGAACATATATTGGCATCCGATGGTTTACAGAAAGAAAGATCATGGTATTATTAAGCTCCGAACTCGCCCTTGCTCGGACCCGCACGCATGAAACGCCTGGTAGCGCTTTTATTTTTACAGGTATCGTTCGTGTCCTTGGCGCCTACGGCGTCAGTAGCGCAATCGGCATCCGCTCTGCTTCTGATGATGGAGCGATGCGAGAGAGAGACTGGTGATGTCGCGATCGAAGCGTGTACTCGCGTGCTTCGGGAAAACCCAAGAAATAGTACTGCGCTGGAGCGACGTGCTGTTGCTTTTATAGGAAAAAGCGAGCTGGATCGCGCATTCAGCGATGTTGCGGAGGCTCTTCAGATTAATCCCAACTATGCCCGCGCTTATAATACGCGCGGTAATGTATGGTTGGGGCGGGAGAATTTAGATGAAGCGCTTCGCGACTATAATACTGCAATTTGGATCGATCCCGCCTACGCAAATCCTCGAAGTAATCGCGGACTTATAAAGAGTCGCCGTGGAGATCTTGATGGAGCACTCATTGACCTAAATGATGCCATTCGGCTCAATCCTAATGATGCGCTCGCATATAACAATCGGGGTAATGCTTGGAGTAAAAAAGGGAACCTTGATTGCGCAATAGCCGATTACGATACTGCTATTCGGCTCAATCCTAATGATGCGCTCGCATATAACAATCGGGGTAATGCTTGGAGTAAAAAAGGAGACCTTGATTGCGCAATAGCCGATTACGATACTGCTATTCGGCTCAATCCTAATGATGCGCTCGCATATAACAATCGGGGTAATGCTTGGAGTAAAAAAGGAAACCTTGATCGCGCAATAGCCGATTACGATACTGCTATTCGGCTGAATCCTAATTATGCGCTCGCATATAACAATCGGGGTAATGCTTGGAGTAAAAAAGGAAACCTTGATCGCGCAATAGCCGATTGCGATACTGCTATTCGGCTCGATCCTAACTTTGCGCTTGCTTATAGGGCACGCGCTAATATATTTTCGCGGCACGAGAATTTCCGAGACGCTATTCTGAATTTAGATCGCGCCATCCAGTTGTCGCCAGACGAGTGGGACAGCTTTCGTCTGCGCGGTCTTGCGCGTGAGCGGACAATGGATTTCAACAATGCTATCCTCGACCTTCTTCGCGCATTAGAATTACTCAACAATGACGCGAGCAATCGTACGACTCAGCAGCGACTATTCGAAGATCTTGTGCGTTTGAGGCGCCGCGCTACGCAGAACAGCGAGACCGCAAGGATAAGCGGGGCGCCTTCGACTGAAACTGCATTGAGTGGCAGGGGAGCGCAAGGCAATACGCCCACCCAGCTGCCGCGCGTACAATCGGATGAAGACTTCAAGGCGGCTCAAGTAGCGTTGGAAAGAGCATTGAGTGACCTACAGCAAAACCTGTCGAGATTGGATAGAATTCAGAGGTAGTCGATTATCCGTCCCTAGACATACAAATAGACGGTGGCGAAGCCGGAGCTTGGCTGGGAACCAACTGGTTATGGATCGCAGGCAAAGATGAATAGAAGTTCTTCTTGCGGTGGGGAGCACGATGCCTGCCTTACCCTTCTCTAGCTCGATCCACCTCATGCCCACTTTGAGCGTGAAAACCACGCTGCCGTCGCGCTGCTGCCGCCACCATGGACGAACAGGAATATGCCTATCGCGCGATCTGCGCTCCCCGCTGATCTTGATCCAGCTGTGTTTGAGGCGTGCATGATGCGGGTTTGAGAGTCGTTCCAGCTGATCCTGTAAGCGACTAACAAGTGCACCGCGGCGACGAAAAAGGGGGACCGGCTTTTGATGGTGTGAGTGCGGTTAGCTTGAGGTCTTTAAGAAAGCTCATTTTCGCGTCTCCTTTGTTTGAGGCGCGTATCCAGTTATAGGGACATAGACGGGAATAACAGATGAAAAATGGCAAATAAATCGTATTACAAATATACGAAAAAATATTACAGGTGGAAAGGGGTCAAAAAAATGTAGTATATACTAGCGGAAAAACGGGAGCTTTTTATTGGTAAGGGAGGGGTCGAGAGTTCAATCCTCTCCAACAGCACCACGCCGCGGCGTCAGCGCACCAATCAAAGCCTTGCGTCGCCCCCGGCATGATCCACATTGCTCGGATCACACCAAGCGAATGGTGCCACCTATTCCGGCTTCACACCGGCGGCGCGGAGGACATCCGTGTAGGTCTTCACCCCTTCGCGCACCAGATTCATCACCTGATCCGACGTTTCATAACCGGCGCGTGGCACTACGCCGGCCAATTCATTGAGCCGCGGCGCGCTTTGCTGAATGGCAGTCTGAAACGCTGCCCCCAAGACGGCCACAATCGGGGCCGGCGTGCCGGCGGGCGCCAGCATCGGGAAGAATTCCTCAAAGATGAAACCGCGGATGCCGGCTTCCGTCGCGCTTGGCACATCCGGCAAGGCCGGGCTGCGCTGGCTTGATGCTACGGCAAGCGCCCGCAGGCCGCCGCCGCGCACCTGCCCCAAGGATGATGCCATGGTGGGCGTGCCGAATTGCGCCTCACCACTCACCAGCGCAGCCACACCAGGTCCGCCGCCACGATAATGCACCATTTCGAATTGTGTATTGCTGATGCCGCGGAAGATCTCGCCGGCCAGATGCACGCCGCTGCCAATCCCGGCAGAAGCGAAATTCAAGCGCCCCGGATTGGCGCGCAGCAGCGCGATCAGCTCCGCCGCATTCGTCGCGGCTGTGCGCGGATTAGACACCAGCACGTGCGGCGAAAACCCAGCCACCGCGATACCGACGAAATCATTGACGGTATCATAAGGCACACGTGCGACCAGCGCCGGCACTGAAGCATGCGCGCTATTGATCAGCACGGTATAACCATCTGCGGGTGACCGCGCGGCATGTTCCGCACCGATCACACCGCCCGCGCCGGCGCGGTTTTCCACAACCACGGGCTGGCCCAGAATATTGCCGGCGGCTTCGGCGATGATGCGGCCCACAATGTCGTTTGACCCGCCCGGCGCGAAGGGCACTACCAGGCGCACGGGACGTGTCGGGCGCCACGCCTGGGCGCGCGCCACATTCGGGGCAAGCCCGGCCGCCAGGGCCAGTCTCAGCGCTGTTCTGCGTTGCATCATGGTTGCTTTTCTCCCTGTTGCCGCCAGGACGCGGTTCGCGCCCAAGACCTGTTTTTCCCGGCTATTCAGTCTTAGTTGCGTGTCATTAGCCGAAACCGCGTCTTCGGAGAATAGCGAAAACCCCTCGACGCGGCGCGCCCGCCGCCCCATCCTCGGGAAATGACCGAAAACCCGCTGCTGACCCCCTGGACCACGCCCTTTGGCCTGCCGCCCTTTGGCGCCATTGAGCCAGCGCATTTCCCGCCCGCCTTTGAAGCCGCCATGGCCGCGCACCGCACTGAGGTCGGCGCCATCGGCGCCAATCCCGCCTCACCAGGCTTCGCCAATACGGTGGAAGCGCTGGAAGAAGCAGGGCGTTTGCTCAGCCGCGTCGGCGCGACGTTTTTCAACCTAGCCGCGAGCTACGCCACCACCGAATTGCAACAGGTGGAGCGCGACATCGCCCCCAAGCTTGCCGCGCATCGCATGGCGATTGCGCTTGACCCGGCGCTGTTCCTTCGCGTCTCCGCCTTGCATGAGGCGCGCGACAGCCTTGACCTGGCGCCCGATCAGCGCCGCCTGTTGGAACGGCTTTATCTGCGCTTGACGCGCGCTGGCGCTGGCCTTGATCCCAAGGCACGCGCGCGGCTTGCCGAGGTCTCAACCCGCCTTGCGACGCTACACACCAGCTTCGGGCAGAATGTGCTGGCGGATGAGAATGAATGGCGCATGGCGCTGACCGAGGCTGATCTTGATGGCCTGCCTAGCTTCGCGCGCCAGGCTGCGCGGGAAGCCGCCGCTGCTGCCGGGCTTGATGGCTATGTCTTTACGCTGTCGCGGTCTTCTGCCGAACCCTTTCTGACCTTCTCCGCGCGGCGTGATTTGCGCGAAAAACTCTGGCGCGGTTTTGCGGCGCGCGGGGCGCTGACCGAAGGCCGCAAAAACGCGCCGCTGATCCGCGAAATTCTGATGCTGCGGCGGGAACGCGCGCAATTGCTGGGGGAGGCGGATTTCGCTTCCTTCCGCCTGCGCGACACCATGGCGGGTTCGCCTGACGCTGCCGAGGCATTGCTCCGCGCCTGTTGGGAACCGGCCAAGCGCCGCATTGCAGTTGAAAAGGCCGAGCTTGAGGATTTCGCCCGCACTGCCGGCCACAACGGCCCGATTGAGCCGTGGGATTGGCGTCACTGGGCCGAACGCGCGCGGCAGGTAAAGCATAATTTCGACGGCGCTGCGGTAAAGCCACATTTCGAATTGGAAGCCATGCTGCGTGCCATTTTCGATACCGCGCGACGGCTGTTTGGCCTGGTTTTCGAAGAACGCACCGATATCCCGCGCTACCATGCCGATTTGCGCGGCTTTGAAACATTGGATAAGGCCGGCAATCATGTTGGCCTGCTGCTGCTGGATAATTACGCCCGCCCCGGCAAGCGTTCCGGCGCCTGGATGAGCAGCTTTCGCGTCGCAGATGGCCTGAATGATCGCACCGCGCCCATCATCATCATCAACAATAATCTCGCCCGCGCCACGCCAACGCTATTATCCTTTGATGAGGCACGCACGCTGTTTCATGAATTCGGCCATGCGCTGCACGGGTTGATGAGCCGCGCGCGCTACCCATCGCAATCCGGCACCGCCGTGCTTGGCGATTTTGTCGAATTTCCCTCGCAGGTCATGGAAAATTGGCTGCGCCTGCCAGAGACCTTGCAAACCCATGCGCGCCATCACGAAACCGGCGCTGCCTTGGATGAGGCATTGCTCGCCCGCGTGCTCGCCGCGCGCAATGATGGGCAGGGGTTTGCGATGGTGGAATACCTATCCTGCGCGCTGATTGACCTTGCGCTGCATCGGCATAACGCACCGCAAGATTTGGTCCTGGAAGAATTTGAAAATACCTTCCTGGCCGAAATCGGCATGCCGGAAGGCATGGCGCTTCGCCATCGTCCGATTCATTTCGGGCATTTGTTTTCTGGCGATGGTTACGCCGCCGGTTATTACTTCTATCTTTGGGCGGAAGTGCTGGATGCCGATGGGTTTGAGGCGTTTGAGGAAGCGGGCGATCCCTTCCATCCGGAACTCGCTGCAAAGCTGAAGGGCATTTTTGAAGCCGGCGATACTGCGGACCCCATGGCGCTATACACGGCGTTTCGTGGCCGCAGGCCAGAGGTGGATGCGCTGCTGCGCAAACGCGGGCTGGTTGGGGCGTGAGGCGGCCCGTATGTCACAGCTTCGTTTCGGTTCACGCCTCAATCGCCTGATAGGTCAGCATATTGATCAGGCGGCGATAGTGTTGGCGCAATTCACCTGGTGCATGGGCCATGAAGACAACGCTCAGCCGTTCCGCAGGATCGGCCCAAAAATAGGTGCCCCAAACGCCGGACCAGCCAAAGGCACCGGGCGCGCCCATAAGGCCCGATCCTCCGCGCGAAAGCCGCACCGCGACTGTCAGGCCAAAGCCATAACCATCCAAGGCCGGGTCCATGCCAGCCACGCGATTTTCGATGCCCTGCAAATGATCTGATGCCATCCAGGCGACCGTCTGCGGTGCCAGCACACGCACGCCTTTCAAAACGCCGCCGGCGCGCAGCATTTCAGCAAAGCGGAGATAATCGGCAGCGGTTGAAACCAAGCCCGCGCCGCCGGTTTCCATCTTTGGTGCGCTGAGCGGCGCTTCGACAGATTGCGGCGCGCCGGTAATGGGGTCTTTCGCAAAGGGCCGGGCAAACCGGGAGAGTTTCTCTGCCGGCAGCACATAGCCGGTTTCCGCCATGCCAAGGCGTGCAAAAACGCGTTCCCGCATCAGCGCGCCAAGTGAGGCTCCGCCCGCGCGTTCAGCAACCACGCCCAGTACATCAGTGGAAAGCCCATATTCCCAAACCGTGCCGGGGTGGTGGCGGAGCGGTAGCTTGCCCAATGCCTGCGCAAAGCCCTCCGCATCCATATTCTCGGCAACCCAGAAGGAACCAGGCGGTGCCATAGCATGCACGGCTGATCCATCGCGCCCACCATAAACCAAGCCGGTGGTATGGCGCATGGCATCCTGTACCGTCATGGGGCGCTTCGCCGCTTCGGTTTCAATCGCGCCTTGGCCAGACAGCATCGCGGGCGTTGGTTTTGCGACCTGCATCTGCATCAATGGCGGAAGCCAAGCCCCGACCGGGTCCGTTGCCAACAGCCGGCCTTCTTCAATGAGGGAAAGCGCCACCACGCCGGTGACAGGCTTGGTCATGGAGGCGATGGAGAATATCGCATCCGCCTGCATCGGTGCGCCGGAGACGGGGTCGCGCGCGCCAATCGCTTCCAGATGAACAAGCTTGCCATCACGCGCGATAGCCACAACGCAGCCCGGCAGCCTGCCCGCCACCATTTCGCGTTCTATCGCCAGGCGAATACGCGCGAGCCTGGCGGCGGACATGCCGACCAATTCCGGCTGTACAACCGGCAAAGGCGGCGCATCGGTTTCAATCACCGGAGTCATGGCGCGTTTTCGCCGACAAAAGGATTGCTCTGCCGTTCCGCACCAAAGCTCGATGCCGGCCCATGGCCGCAGAGGAATTGGATGTGATCACCAAGCGGAAATAGTTTCGTGTGAATGGCACTCATTAAGGCTGCCGTGTCCCCATAGGGAAAATCGGTACGCCCGATGGAACCCTGAAACAGTACATCGCCCACAATCGCGATACCCATATCCGGGTTCACGAAAACCACATGCCCCGGCGTATGGCCTGGACAATGCAGCACATTAAAAGCAATGCCGGCGACCTTAACCTGTTCGCCTTCTTCAAGCCAGCGGCTGGGGGTGACGGCGCGGCAGGCAAGGCCATATTTCGCACCTTGTTCCACCAGACCATCCAACAGAAAAGCATCGGCGCGATGCGGGCCTTCAATCGGGATATTGCCCAGCACTTCCGCCAATTCTGCGGCACCGCCGGCGTGGTCCATATGGCCATGCGTCAACAAAATACGGTCTATGGTGATGCCCGCTTCGGCAATGGCACCTTCAATGCGCGCGACATCGCCGCCCGGGTCTATCACCACGGCGCGCTTGCTGTCCTGATCCCAGATCAGGGCACAATTTTGTTGAAAGGGTGTGACGGGGATGATGGCGGCGGCAAGGGTCATGGCCAAAGGCTGGCCCGAACCGCGCCAAAGGTAAAGGCGCCCCTATTCGATCTTGAGGCCCGTTTCGCGGATCAATGGCCGGACGAGTTCCCAGTCTTTTCTGATACGCTCGCCAAAGGCCTCGGCGCTTTCCGTGACCACATCATTGCCGGAAGCGGCCAGCCTTTTGCGGGTGGCCTCATCCGTGGTGGCGTGGTGCAAGGCGGCTCCCAGGCGGGCGCGGATGGGTGCCGACGTCGCCGCGGGTGCAAACAGGCCGTTCCAACTTGTCAGATCGAAAACGGGAAAGCCACTTTCGGCGAGCGTCGGCAAATGCGCCAAGCTGCCGCGGCGTTTTCCGCTGGTCAGTGCAATGCCACGGGCGCGGTCGGTCTGGATGAGGGGCGCGTAGGGCACCACGACGCGAATGGGCCGCGCCGGGAAATCCTGTGCGCGGGCCAAACTCGGTGCGGCTAGAAGGCCAGACGCAAGCAATAGGGAACGCCGCTGCGTCGTCATCCTCCCTCAGCCGGTGGCACGGCCCCAGGCCGTGGCGTAATCGGCAAAAGCCTATCAAGGCCGGTCATTTTCTCGAACAGCGCTGCCACCTGCAAGGCGCGCGCATCCTGCCGCGGTGGGGCCACAATATGCAGTCCAACGGGCCGGCCATATTGGTCAAAACCGCAAGGTACCGCGACAGCGGGGCAACCTGCCAGTGTCGCGAAGGCATTGATCAAAGAACCGCCCATGTAATTTTCGAGCTTCTTGCCGCCAATGCTCTCGGGCGCGCGCAGCATCACATCAAAGGCCGGTGTCGCCGCGCCTGGCGTGATCAGCACGTCATAGCGCTTGAACAGATCGCGCATGTTGATGAAAAAGCGCCGGCGTTCATGTTCCGCCCAAGCCAGGCGAGATGCGGTTTCCTTCAAGCCGCGTTCGGTTTGCCAGATGATGTCGGGCTTGATTTTGTCCCGATGCTCCTGCAGCATTTTTTCGCGGTCCACGACAAAATGCTGGCTGCGCAGCACCAGAAACGCCTCGTTTAAATCGCCAATCTCGGGGTAGGCTTCTTCCACCACAGCACCAGGCGCTTCAAAGCGGCGCACTTCGCGCGCGCAAATCGCCTCAGTCTCACGGTCCATAGAAATCGCGCCGCCGAAGCGCGCGGTGAAGGCAATGCGCTTCGGTGCCTCGGCCTCTGCTGCCACGACTGCTGCGGCATAGGGCCGCGCGGGCGCTTCCCAGGTGAGCGGATCGGCCAAATCCCAGCCCGCCATGGCGTCCAGAAACAGCGCCAGATCGGGGATATTGCGCGCCATCGGTCCCTGTACGGATAATGGCGAATAGAGATCATCCGCCGTCCCCCGGCTGACCCGCCCCGGTGAAGGGCGCAGCCCCACCACGGAACAATAAGTCGCGGGGCGGCGCAAAGACCCGCCATGATCTGACCCATGCGCCAACCAAACTTGCCCCGTTGCCAGGGCAACCGCCCCGCCGCCGGTCGAGCCGCCGCAGGTGAGCGACGTATTCCAAGGATTGCGCGTACGCCCAAACACCTCATTGAAAGTCGAACCACCGGCGCCAAATTCGGGGGTATTGGATTTGGCAATGACAATGCCGCCCTTGCGTTCGATCCGTTCCACCAGCGGATGGCTTTCGCGCGGCACGTAATCGGCGAAGATTGGGCTGCCATAGGTGGTGCGCACGCCAGCCACTTCCGCGAGATCCTTGATGGCAACGGGGATACCGCCAAGCCAGCCGGCCTCATTTTCCGCTTCGCGGCGCTTGCCTGCCATCAGTGCGCGGGCATGGTCGCGGGCCCGATTAAGGCAGAGTGTGGGGAGCGCATTTACCGCGCCATCCATAGCGGCAATGCGCGCCTCGGCGGCGTCAATCAGGTCAAGCGGCGTGATCTCGCGCGCTTTCAGTTTGGCGGCGGCTTCCGTGGCGCTCAGGCGGATCAGTTCTTCGGACATTTGGCTTTCCCCCAATTACGGAATAGGCTATCAGAAATTCTTCTCAGAAGAAGGCCCGTCATGTATAACCCGCCTTTGTTTCGCGAAGACCGCCCCGAAATCCTGCACGCCATTCTGCGTGAGGCGCGGCTTGCAATTCTGGTGAGCGCGGGGACGGATGGCGTGCCGGAGGCGACCCATTTGCCGCTGCAATTCGCCGCCGGTGAAGGGCCGCATGGTACGCTGTTCGGCCATCTGGCCAAGGCCAACCCCCACTGGCGCGCGCTTGCTGCCGCAGGCCGCGCGCGGGCGATTTTCATGGGGCCGGAGGCTTATGTCTCGCCGTCTTTTTATGGCTCCAAGAAGGAGCATGGAAAGGTCGTGCCCACCTGGAATTACGTCGCCGTACACGCCATTGGCGCGGTTGAGGTGTTTGAAGATGCCGCGCGGCTGCATGCGCTTGTGGATCGGCTGACCAATCATCACGAAGCGCCGCGCGCAACACCTTGGGCAGTGGATGATGCGCCGCGGGATTTCATTGCCTCCCAGCTCAAGGGTATTGTTGGGCTGCGCATGGAAATCGCAATGCTGATCGGCAAGCGCAAACTCAGCCAAAACCGGCCGGAACAGGATAGGCACGGCGTCGTGGAAGGCTTGGGCAATAGCGAAGATGCGCGGGACCGCGATGTGGCAGCGCTGATGCAGCGAGCACCGTAACGCTTGGCGCCCTACCGCGCCCGATCAATACAAAAGCGCACCACTTCCACCATGGCGCGACGTTCGATGGTGTCCGGGAAAACATCCAAAGCCGCAATCGCCTTGTCGCCATAGCGCCGCGCACGAGCGATTGTCTCACCAATCGTGTCGTATTTCGTCATCAGCGCCATGGCGATCGCGAGATCAGCGTCCTGCTGGTCGCCTTCTTCCAGAACGCGACGCCAAAAACCGCGTTCTTCTTCGCTCCCGCGCGCGAAAGCGAGCAATACCGGCAGGGTGATCTTCCCCTCGCGGAAGTCATCGCCAACTGACTTGCCAAGCGCTTCCTGATCGGCAGCATAATCCAGCGCGTCATCAACCAATTGAAACGCGATGCCAAGCGCGCCGCCATAATCGCAAAGGGCTGCCTGTTCCGCGCGGGGCCCATCCGCAATCACCGCGCCCACTTCGGTCGCGGCGGCAAATAGCGCGGCGGTCTTGCCCTCAATCACCGCCAGATACTGGTCTTCCGTGGTCGCGGTATCATTCTGCGTCATCAATTGCAGAACCTCACCCTCGGCAATCGTGGCCGCGGCGGTGGAGAGGATGCGCAGCACCTCAAGCGACCCATCCGCCACCATCAATTGAAAGGCGCGGGCGAACAGAAAATCGCCGACCAGCACGGAAGCCTTATTGCCGAACAGCGCATTGGCACTGGCCTGCCCGCGCCGGAGCGCGCTTTCATCCACCACGTCATCATGCAGCAGCGTCGCGGTATGGATGAACTCCACACAGGCTGCCAAGGAGACATGCCGCTCGCCCTGGTAGCCGCAAAGCTTCGCCGCCGCCAGGGTCAGCAATGGGCGCAGCCGTTTTCCGCCAGCGGCCACCAGATGCGCGGCCAATTGCGGGATCAGCGCCACCGGGCTTTGCATCCGCTCCACGATCAGGCGGTTGCAGGCTTCCAGATCCGCCTGGACAAGCGCCGTCAAGGCGGTCAGGGCATCTTCCCCCCGCCCCCGATCCTCGCCAGGCATGTGCTGCGGCGCCAAATCCACTCTTGCTCACTTTCGAATGCGCGGCGCACCATAGGCGCCACATGCCGGACCGGCAAGCGAAAGAACTGGTGGAGAGGGCTTCCCATGCGCGTTCTGATCCGCAGTACTAACCCGATCCGGCTCAGCTTCCTGCAAGCCTTGCTGAAGGATGCCGGCATCGAAGCCGTGCTGCTGGATCAGCATATCAGCGCGGTTGAAGGCGGCATCGGCGCCTTTCCGCAGCGCCTTGCCGTGCGCAGTGAAGATGCTGTGGCGGCCGAGCGTATCCTGCGTGACGCGGGGGAGGCCGAGGGCCCGTGATCGATTTCACTGAAGACCGCCTGCTGAATGGTCGTGTGGCGCTGCGCCAACCGGCCAAGGGTTTTCGTGCCGGGCTGGATGCGGTGCTGCTGGCCGCCTTTGTGCCGGCGAAACCCGGTGAGACCGTTTTGGAAGCCGGCCCCGGTACAGGTGCGGCGTTTTTGTGCCTCGCTACCCGTGTGCCGAGGGTTGCGATTCGCGCCGTGGAACGCGAACCCGCCATGGCGGCGCTGGCGCGGGAGAATGCCGCGCGGGCTGGGCTATCAGCGCAGATCGAACAAGGAGATGTTGCGGATTTAGCTTTGGCGCGCGCATTTGGCCCCGTGGCGCATGGCTTCGCCAATCCGCCCTATTGGCCGGGCGGCACGCCGCCACCCGGCGCCATTCGCCGCGCCGCGACACATGAAGCGGGGCCAGGCTTGGCCGATTGGGTGGGGTTTCTCGCCGCCGCCATTGCGCCACGTGGCAGCCTGAGCCTGATCCTGCCCGCCGCGCGGTTTGATGCAGCGGTGGCCGCGATGCGCGATGCGGGCTTTGGCGCGGTGGAATTGCTGCCACTTTGGCCACGCGCGGGCGTTGCCGCCAAGCGCGTCTTGCTCCGCGCCCGCAAGGGGGCGCGTAGCCCGGCGAAAATATTGCCCGGCCTGGTGCTGCACGAAGCCGATGGCCGCTTCACCGAAGCCGCCGAGGCAATCCTGCGTGACGCGGCGCAGATTGACGCCGCTTAGCCTTCGCGCGCTTCCGGATGGCGCAGCAGCCAGAGCCTTTCATGCGCGGCGACAAGGCTTTCGATGCTCTTGCGGCGATTGCTGTCGGAACCAGCGCTTGGCCGTTTCAGCATTTTCTCCAGAATGACCAAAAGTTCATTCGCCACGTCAGAATCGGACTGGTCGCAGGCATGGTGAAAGGCGATCAGGATCTTGTCTGATAATCTTCTGGTGTGTCTCGGATTTCCGGAGGCGCCGCGTTCGGCGCTGCCTTCGCGCTCACTGAAATCGTTTTCCATCCAGCGTCCCTTTTTGCTTCCGAATTTTTTTCGGATCGACAGAGATAGAAGGCCAGCAGGAGAATTTTCGCTTTGAAAGTCAGGGGGCGGTCAAAGCTGGCGCAATTGTCCCCTGATCGCTGCGGCGATGGTCTCGGGCGGCGTATTGGGGCGGAAAAGCTGGCGCACGCGGCCATCAGAGCCGACCAGATAGATGAAGGATGAATGATCCATCAGGTAATCGCTGGCACCCGGCGGATTGACCTTGCGGTAATAGACACGAAAGGCGCGCGCGGCGGTCGCGATTTCCTCATCCGTACCGGTAAAACCCCTTAGGGCTGGATGGAAGCGCGAAACGTAATCGGCCACGGCTTCGGGCGTGTCGCGTGCTGGGTCTATGGTGATCAGCACTGGCAGCACCCGCGCCGCATCCGGGCCCAGCAAATCAAGCGCTGATGCCATCAGCCCCAATTCGGTTGGGCAGACATCCGGGCAATAGGTGAAGCCGAAATAGATCAGGCCAAGCTTGCCCGCGAAGGCGCGTTCCGTGACGCGCTGGCCGGCATGGTCCTGCAAGCTGAAGGCGCCGCCAAGCGCGATACCTTGCGGCAATTGCACGCCCCCTGCCGAGGGTGCCGGCATATCCGCGCCCCCAAATTGCGCCAATTGCCGAAGGAAGGCATCGCCCATCGCCTCATTCGGGGCGCGCGTATACCAGGCGAGCCCCCATAACCCGCCAAGAATCGAGAGTAGCAGAAGGGCAAAAATGCGGATCATTTTCAGCAAATGATGCTCATGCCGCGCCCGGCAGCCCCTTGCTCGTGGAATATTCGAAATGCAGCGCGGTATCGGGGAAGATACGCGGATGGATGGCATGGGCTGCCATGGCGGCCTCGGAGAAACCTTGCAAGATCAGCTTCAGCTTGCCGGGATATGTGGCGATATCACCAATGGCATAGACGCCGGGGATATTGGTCTCGCAGGTTGAAGGCGTCACGCTGACATGGCTCCGTTCCAGCCCAAGCCCCCATTCGGCGATTGGGCCCAGATCCATCGAAAGCCCGAAAAACGCCAGCAGGTGATCCGCCGGCATGTCGCGGGTTTCGCCTTGCAGGGTCGCCAATTCCACCGCTTCCAGGGTTGCGCCATCGCCCTTCAGGCCATGGAGCTGATAAGGGATGGCCATTTCCACCTCTCCCCGCGCGGCGGCGGCTTCCAACTGCGCGGCGGTTCCTGGCGCGGCGCGGAATTTGGGGCGGCGATGCACCACAACCACCTTGGCCGCGATATCTTTGAGTGACAGCGCCCAATCCACGGCAGAATCACCGCCGCCCGCAATCACCACGCGCTTGCCGCGAAATTCTTCCCGCTTCGCCACCATATAGCGCACCGCACCCGAGGCTTCGTAGCCGGCAAGCCCCGCCAAGGGTGGACGATTGGGACCAAACGCGCCCGCACCTGCGGCCAGGATCACGGCCTTGGCGCGGATGGTGTCACCGGCAGAGGTGCCGAGCACCAAAGTGCTGCCCTCCTGACGCAAAGTCTCCACACGGCGGCTTGACAGATATTGCGGCTTAAAGGGTGCGGCCTGGGCTTCCAACTGGCCGATCAGATCAGCGGCGGCAATTTGCGGATGGGCGGGAATATCGAAAATCGGCTTTTCCGGATAAAGCGCCGCGCATTGCCCGCCAATCGCTTCCAGCGCGTCAATCACCACGGATTTCATGCGCAGCATGCCACATTCAAACACCGCGAAAAGCCCAACTGGGCCCGCGCCAATAATCGCGACATCGGTTTCAATCTCGGCCGACATGGGCTCTCCCCCGAATCCAGGGGGGCGTGATAGAGGGAACTTCGTGTTAGTCAAAGCTTTGACTGAGAGGGGGGATCAAGGGCCGGTGGAAATTGCCTTGGATCTGCCCGATCTGGCGGCGACGGAAGCACTCGCGGCGCGGCTGGCGCCAATGCTTCGCCCTGGTGATTCGGTGCTGCTGGGCGGGCCCCTTGGCGCCGGCAAAAGCGCCTTTGCCCGCGCCCTGCTGCGCGCCGCCACAGCCGACCCCGCGCTTGAAGTTCCAAGCCCGACCTTCACCTTGGTGCAAAGCTACGATCTGCCATGTGGCCCCGCGCATCATTTCGACCTGTATCGCCTGTCCGGGCCCGATGGGCTGGCAGAATTGGGATGGGACGAGGCGAGAGAGGGGATTGTGCTGGTCGAATGGCCCGAGAGGCTGGGGCGGCTCGCTCCGCCCGAGGCACTCCACATCCACCTGACTCATGGCGCCGCCGAGGAAGCGCGTTATGTGGTGCTGCGCGGTTGGGATGCCAGGCTTGAGGGTTTGCGCCCATGACCGCCGCTTTCTTGCAAGCCGCCGGTTTTGGGGCGGCGCAGCTTGTCCCCTTGCGGTCTGACGCCTCGGCCCGGCGCTATACGCGGCTATTGGGCGGGCCGCGCCCGGCGCTGTTGATGGAAGCGCCACCGCCGGAGGACACCCGCCCTTTCATTGCCATTGCCAGCCATATCCTGGGCATGGAGCTTTCCACGCCCGAGATCATCGCCGCCGACCCCGAGGCGGGTCTGGTGCTGCTGGAGGATTTCGGTGACGCCACGCATGCGGCTTTGCTGGATAGCGGGGCGGATGCGCCGATGCTCTACACCGAGGCAGCCGAAACCCTTGCGGCCCTGCATGAAGCACCGCCACCGGCCGGCCTGCCCACCTGGGATGCAGCGGCCATGGCACGCGCGACAGCGGCGACTTTCCTTGATTGGTGGTGGCCGGCGATGATGGGAAGCCCGCCCGGTGATGATCTGCGCGCTGGGCTTGATGATGCGCTGCGCGCCATGCTGATCCCCTTCGCCAGCACGCAAGGCTTTGTACATCGCGATTACTTCCCAGCCAATCTGATGCGGCTTGACGGACGCGCGGGCGCGCGGCGCACCGGCTTGCTCGATTTCCAGGATGCCGGCTTGGGGCACCCAGCGTACGATCTGGTTTCGTTGGTGCAAGATGCGCGGCGCGATGTGGCGCCAGCCGCGCGTGATGCGGTGATTGAACGCTATTTCGCCGCGCGGCCTGGCCTGGTGCGGGAGGATTTCTCCGCCGCCATGGCCGCCTGCGCGGCGCAGCGCCATTTGCGAGTGGCGGCGCTTTGGGTGCGGCTCTCTCGCCGCGACAACAAGCATAATTACCTTGTGCATGGGCCGCGCTGCTGGCGGCTTTTGGCTGAGGCGCTGAAACACCCCGCCACCGCACCGCTCAGCCTATGGTTGGATGCTGCCCTGCCGCGCCACTTGCGCCGCAATCCCGATCCGGCGAAGGAGCCTGCATGATCACCCTTTCCCGTGCCATGGTTCTGGCGGCCGGCCTTGGCACGCGCATGCGCCCGCTATCTGACGCCATGCCGAAACCCCTGCTGCCCTTGGCGGGGCAGAGCCTGCTGGATCACGCACTGGATCGGCTGACGGATTCAGGGGTGACCGATGCGGTGGTGAACGCGCATTGGCTGGCCGATCAGGTCGCGGCCTGTGTCGCCGCCCGCAGCGCGCCGCGCATCACGCTGCAACGGGAAGACACCTTGCTTGAGACCGGCGGCGGAGTGGCGCGCGCCTTGACCGCGCTGGGCGATGCGCCCTTCGCCGTAGTGAATGGCGACGCCTTCTGGCTGGATGGCCCGCACCCTGCGCTTCAGCGCCTCGCCGCCGCCTTCGATCCTGAACGCATGGATGGGCTGTTGTTGCTGATCCGCACAGCACAAATCGCGGGCGAGGTCGGGCGTGGGGATTTCATGCTGGACCCGCTTGGCCTGCTGCGCCGCCCGGAAGAAGGGGAGGTGTCGCCCTATCTTTTCGGTGGCGTGCAAATCCTCTCACCCGCGTTGTTTGAAGGCGCACCAGGCGGCGCCTTCAGCCTACACATGCTTTGGAAGCGCGCCATTGAAGCCGGGCGACTTTATGGGCTGGTGCATGATGGCGTGTGGTTTCATCTCTCCACCCCAGCTGATCTGCACCATGCGGAAGATGTCTTGCGCAGCGGCGTGACCCGCGCGCTGTTTTGAAGCACTGCCGTTGCGCGTTTTCCTGATCCCCGCACATCAGCGCTTCCTGCCAGAGCTGGCCGAGGGGCTGCTCGCGCAAACCGCTTGCGATGATCCTGCTGCGCTCGCATCCTATACGCTGCTGCTGCCAACGCGCCGCGCTGCGCGTGCCTTGCGTGAAGCGTTCCTGACCGCAGCCAATGGCCGCGCGCTTTTGCTGCCACGCATGCGGGCCCTACCGGGACTTTCGGTGGAAGAAGCGGATGAATTAGCGCTGCCCGCTTTGCTTGACCTGCCACCGGCAGTTGCACCGCTCACGCGACAAGCAGTGCTGTCGCGCATTGTGCTTGGCATTCCGCGCCGCTTCGGCGGACCGCTTGGCGCTGAGCAAGCCTGGCTATTGGCCAGCGAGCTTGCCACGCTTTTCGATGAAATCGCCCTTGAAGAAGCTGATCTTGACCTGATTGAAACCGCAAACCCGGTGGATTTCGCGGCAAGCTGGCTTTCGCGCCTGGATGGCCTGGTGCCAGATAAATTGGCCGTGCATTGGCAGATCACCACGAAACTATTGCAGGCGGTGGTGCGCGATTGGAATGGCTGGCTGCAAAACCAGCGCCTAATGGATCTTGGCCTGGCGCGTGTGCGTGCACTAATAGCGCAACGCCGCGCCCTGGAAGCGGCACCACAACGCCAAAAGCTGATCGCCGCCGGCATTGGCGCGGGCGGTACCATTCCCGCCGCGACCGCTTTGCTCCGCTGCATCGCGAACCTGCCCAATGGCGCGCTGGTGCTGCAAGGCATGGCCGAACCGATCACGCCAAGCCTGGCTGACGCCATGCGTCGCGCACCGAGCCATCCCTTCGCCGGTCAATTGAAATTACTTGCCGATCTTGGCGTGGAGCCCAATGCGCCGCGCCCTTGGAATGCTGCGGATCACGCCGGCGCGCCTACGGATCGCGCGGTGATGCTGGCACAGAGCCTTCGCCCCGCTGAGGGTTTAGAGGTTTGGGCCAAACGCGATGCGCCGCGCTGGCAGGCCGCACTTACTGGCGTCAGCCGGCTTGAAGCCGCCGATGCGCAGCAGGAAGCCGCAGCCATTGCGCTTTTGCTGCGCGATGCGATGCAAACCCCCGGCAAACGCGCCGCCTTGATCACGCCGGATCGCGATTTGGCGCGGCGCGTTGCGGCGGAGCTCGCACGCCATGGCATCACCGCCGATGACAGCGCCGGCGCGCCCTTGGCCGATGCACCGGCAGCGGCATTTTTGCGCCTGATTGCGCACATGGTGGCGGATGGCTTTGCGCCTGCTGCGCTGCTTGCCGTTTTGAAACATCCGCTGTGCGGTGCGGGCATGGAACGCGGCACCTGGCTTGAAGGCGTGCGTGCCCTTGAGCGGAAATGCTTGCGCGGGCCGCGCCCGGCAGCAGGGCTTGATGCGCTGCGTGCCGCCTTGCCTGCGGGCGATACCGCCTTGCTTGACTTGTTGGATGCCTTGCAATCGGCGCTTGGCGATTTCACTGCCTTGCTGCTAAGCCCAGCGCGCCCGCCCGCTGATCTGCTGGCGCTCCATTTGGCGGCAGCGGAAGCGCTTGCCGCGACACCGGATATTCCAGGCGGCCTCAGGCTTTACGCTGGTGAGGAAGGGGAAGCCTTGGCGCGGCATTTGGCTGCCCTTGCCGAAGCGCTGGTTGAAGTGCCGCCGATCAAGCCTGCCGAATGGCCGGCAGCATTTGACGCCATGCTGGCGGGACCGATTGCGCCACCCTTTCGCGCGCGGCGTGATGCGGCAGCGCATCCGCGCATTGCGATCCTCGGCCTTTTGGAAGCACGCTTGCAGCATTTTGATCACGTGATCCTGGGCGCACTGGAAGAAAACATCTGGCCACAGGCAACCGAACCCGGCCCCTGGATGAGCCGCCCGATGCGCGCGCGTTTTGGCCTGCCCGCGCCGGAAGCACGCATTGGTCGTGTGGCGGCGGATTTCTTCCATGCCGCAAGCCATGCCGGCGAATTGGTGCTGTCCAGCGCGCGCAAGCGTGGTGGCGCGCCAAGCGTGCCGACACGTTGGCTGACGCGGCTTGAAACCTTCCTGAAAGGCCAGGGCGAGATTAAAATCACCGCTAGTGATGCCGCGCGCTGGGCCGCAAGCCTGGATGCGCCGGAAGGCGATGCAAGGCCCTGGGGCCGCCCAGCGCCGCGCCCGCCGGTTGAAGTGCGTCCGCGTCGCTTGAGTGTTTCTGACGCGACGCAGCTTATCGCTGATCCGTACGCCTTTTACGCCAAGCGCATCCTGCGCCTGCAGGCGCTTGATGATCTCGATGCGGATATCGGCGCGCGCGCATATGGCACGCTGGTGCATCACGCCATGCGGTTTTTCCTGGCTGGGCTTGGCACGGGCTGGCCCGGCATTGCCGATGCGCGTGCCTTATGGGCGCAAGCCTGTGCCGAGGCCTTGCAGAAGGAAGCAGTGCGTCCCGGCGTGCTCGCCTTTTGGGGGCCGCGCATGGCGCGCATGGGCGAATTCGTGATTGCGGAGGAAGAAAAGCTCCGTGCACAAAACGGTCTGCTGCGTTGCCTGACGGAACATGAAGGCAGCGTCCTGTTGCACTTGGCGGGCGGAGAGGTTGAAATCCTCGCTAAGGCGGATCGGCTGGATGAATTGACGGGCGGCGGCTGGCGCGTTTTGGATTACAAGACCGGGCAGGTGCCAACAGAAAAAAAGATTGTTGAAGGTGCAGCACCACAATTGGCGTTGGAGGCGATGATTCTGGAAGCCGGCGGCTATCCGACGATCAACGCAGACGCCAAGGCCGCCGCGCTGGTCTATTGGAAATTAAGCGGCGGCGAGAAGCCGGGTGAGGAAAAGAAATTAGACGCAACCACCGATAATGGTGTGCCCTACGCCGATCTTGCCCGTACCCGCATCACAGCGCTGGTGGAGCGCATGTTGTTGGGCGACGCGCCCTTTGAAAGCCGCCCGCACCCCGCACGCGGCACGCTTGGCGATGATTATGATCATCTCGCGCGGGTGGATGAATGGTCCTCTGGCGAGGATCACGCGCCGTGAGCGAGGCCCGTAAACGTGCCGAAGACGCGCAGGCAAGCGCTGCCGATCCGAACGCATCGGCCTGGGTGGAGGCTTCCGCCGGTTCGGGCAAAACCAAGCTGCTGACGGATAGGTTGCTGAGGTTGTTAGTGGCCGGCGTGCCGCCGGGGCGCATCCTGTGCCTGACATTTACCAAGGCAGCAGCGGCGGAAATGGCAACGCGCGTGGCGCTCAGGCTTGGGGAATGGGCGGTTGCAGATGATGCAAAGCTCATGGACACAGTGCAGAAGCTGACAGGCACAACACCAGGGCGCGAGGGGCTGGCAGCAGCACGGCGCTTGTTTGTGGAGGTGTTGGAACAGCCAGGCGGCATACGCATTTCAACCCTGCATGGTTTCGCGCAATCGCTGCTGCGCGGCTTTCCGCTGGAAGCGGGCCTCGCGCCTCAATTCGCGGTGATGCAGGAACAGGATGGCCGCGCGCTGCTGGCGCGCGAACGCGACGCGCTGCTGGTGGGCGGGGCCGCGCGGGATGCGCTGGCGATTTTAGCGAAACATCAGGCGCCTACGCGCTTTGCCGAGGTGATCAACACCATGGCCGACGCCAGCGGCAAATTTCTGGAGGCTGAAGAAAAACGCCAAGGCATGGCAGGGCTGCGGGCAGCGCTGGCGCGGAAGCTTGGGCTCTCCCCCGAACGTTCGGAAACCGTGGAAATTCTGGCAGAAAGCGCCGCCCCGGATCAGGAAACCGCATTACGGCAGGCCGCCGAGACTTTGAAGGGCGGCAGCACCAATGACCAAAAACTTGCCGACGCCATGGCGGCATGGCTGGTGCTGGATCACACTGCGCGCGCGGAAGCCTATGCAGAATGGCGCCGCGTTTTCTTCACTGAAAAGGGCGAGATTCGCAAAAGCTTCGCGACGAAATCCATCGCCGCGCCTCGGCAATCCGAAATCCAGCAATTGATGGAAGATGAGGCCGCGCGCTTGCAAGTTTTGGATCAGGAATACGCCGCCGCGCGCGTGCTCGCCGCGAGCCTGGCACTTTTCGCCATCGGCGCGCCGGTGCTGCGGCGCTATCAGGCAGCGAAGGAAATTGCCGGCTTACTCGATTACGATGACCTGATCGCAGGCACGCGTAAATTGCTCGATAATCCCGGCAGTGCCTGGGTGATGTACAAGCTGGATGACGGGTTGGATCACATCCTGCTGGATGAGGCGCAGGATTCCAATCCGGAACAATGGGGCATTGTGCACGCTTTATCAGCGGAATTCTTCGCTGGCCTTGGCGCGCGGGAAGAACAGCGAAGCATCTTCGCCGTCGGCGATCAGAAGCAATCCATCTATGCCTTTCAGGGCGCGGAAGTAGAAAGATTCAAGGAAGCGAAGCATCATTACGAAGGCATTGTGAGAGAGTCTGGACAGGAATTTCGCCCTGTGCCGCTTGATGTTTCCTTCCGCTCCACAGAACCCGTGCTCGCGCTGGTGGATGCCGTATTCGCTGATGCGCCAGCGCGTGATGGCGTCGCGCAGGATGCACCCTTGCGGCATTACGCAGATCGCGCGGGCCATGCCGGCAGCGTCGAACTTTGGCCAATTCTGCGAGTGGATAACGCGCGCCCGCCGCCTGATTGGGCGCCGCCGGAACAAGCCGTTGCGGCGCAAGGAGCAGCACCGCAGCTTGCGGCCGCGATTGCGGCGCGCATTGAACATCTCATCAAGAACGAAACCCTTCCGGCGCGCGTCGAAAAGGGCAAGGAAGATACACAGCCTAATGGCCGACGCATTCGCCCCGGCGATATTCTGGTACTACTGCGTGGGCGCCAGCGCGGCGGCTTTGCGTCAGCCCTTGTGCGCGCATTGAAGAAGCTTTCCATCCCAGTTGGCGGCATTGACCGCATGGTGCTGGCGAATGAATTGGCGGTGCAGGATATGCTCGCACTCGCTGGCTGGTTGTTGCTGCCGGATGATGATTTGACCCTCGCCGCATTGCTGAAATCGCCGCTGATCGGGCTGGATGAGAAGGCGCTTTTCGAACTCGCGCATGGGCGCTGCAGATCATCGCTGCATGCGGCGCTGATGGCCCATCGTGGCAGCGCGACAGATGTCGGGCGGGTCGCGGATTGGTTGGCAGCGCAAGCGGCAGAGCTTGATTTCATCACGCCCTATGGTTTGTTTGCCGATGTGCTCGGCGCGCCTGGCCCGCTTGATCCCCGCGCGGGGCGTGCGCGCATCTTGACGCGGCTTGGGCCGGATGCGGGCGATCCGCTCGATGAATTGCTCAATGCTGCGCTGGAACACGAAACGCTCAACCCGCCATCGCTGCAGGGCTTTGTGCATTGGCTCCGGCAGGGCGGCGCCGAGATCAAGCGCGAAGCGGAAGCCGCGGGCAATGTGGTGCGCATCATGACTGTGCATGGCGCCAAGGGCTTACAGGCGCCAATCGTCATTCTGCCCGACACCACACGCAAAACGCAGGACAGCAAAACGCTCCGCTGGTTTGAAGATGGCGATACTCCGCTGCCCGTATGGGCGCCGCAAACAAAAGGCTTTGAAGCGCCAGCGCTGACCGCGCAGCGTCAGGCGGATCAGGCACGCGAAGCAGAAGAAGAACACCGGCTGCTTTATGTCGCTCTCACGCGCGCGGAAGATCGGCTGATCATTTGCGGCTGGAACAGCGCGAAGAATCTGCCCGTAGGCTGTTGGTATGATCTGGTCGCGCAAGGCTTCGCACGGCTTGCGCGGCATCAGGCATCCAGCTTCGACCCTGCTGCTTTTGGCACTATTACGAATGGTTTTGGCGACGAGCCGAAACTGCTGAGCCTCAGCGCTCTGCAAACCGCGCCGCCCCGCCTGGAAGACCCCTTGCTTGCAAGCGCTGCCGAAGCGCGCCCGCCCGCCTGGGCCTGGCAGAAACTGGCCGAGGAAGCGCCGGCCGGCAGCCTTGCACCTTCTGCCCTGCCCGGCGAACAGGAAACCCCCGCCGCCGTGCCGCGCCCGGCGCAAGACCCGCTGGGGCTGCGGTTCCGGCGCGGGCGCCTGGTGCATGCGCTGTTGCAAAGCCTGCCCGAACATCCCGAAGCGGGATGGCAAGAACTCTCGCGCCGCTTCCTCGCGCGCCGCGCGCCAGGGCTTTCAGCGGCAGAACAGGAAGCCACCTTGCAGGAGGTTTTGGACCTGCTGCGCCAGGGTTGGATGAGCGAAGCCCTTGGCGCGGGCAGCTTGGCCGAAGCGCCCTTGGCCGGAGAGGTAAATGGCCGGTTGATCGCAGGCCAGGTGGATCGGCTGAAGATAGAAGCCGACCGCGTCCTGGTGCTGGATTACAAGACCAATCGCCCGCCGCCGGAACAGGTGGCGGATGTGGCGCCTCTCTATTTGCGACAAATGGCAGCCTATCGCGCGCTGCTGCGCGCAGCCTTTCCGGGGCGTGTTGTGGAATGCGCGCTGGTCTGGACTTACGGCGCGCGCTTCATGGCCTTGCCGGATGCGCTGCTTGATCCGCATGCGCCGCGGGGTGCGTAAGCGTTTTAGAGCATGTTGCGTTCACTTGGGTTCACGCAACCCGCTCTAGCAGGCTGCTGAAAAGTTGTCATTGAGCATCGTCATTTTGTCTTGTGAGCATGTTTTCAACGCTGCCTGCGCCTACGCACAGCCAATTTCAGTGATTTTTTGGCCCGGTCGGCACACTCTGGAC
>VGDM01000040.1 GCA_016869715.1 Alphaproteobacteria bacterium | reverse complement strand
GGGGTCGTCTCATCATGCTATCTCCTGTTCACGGCATCACGCCGCAGTCAGGTAGAGAATACACTTATACCAGATGTTCAGATTTCCCGAAACAGCTCTGAGCATACCATCGCCACTTGGGCAAAGCAGCACGTGGAAGGCGCTCCGTTAGCTTCATGCAATCTGGCACCGATCTTGCGTGCGGTTGTGGCAAAGAATCGGCGACGCCGAAGGGCGCGCGCGTTATGCGCAAAGGCTTGACCTGTAATCAAGGCTGCCGCGCCTCGGTCACCCCAATCATCGCATCGCGCGTGACAAGCTGCTCAAGCTTCGCTGCGTCCCAGCCCTCAGTGCCAGCGGGCCGGCGCGGTACGACCAGATAGCGCAGCTCCGCATTGCTATCATGCACGCGAATGCTGGTGCCTTCCGGCAAATGCGTGCCGAATTCAGCGAGCACACCGCGCGGGTTGCGCACCGCCCGCGCGCGATAGGCGCGGCTTTTATACCAGGCGGGCGGGCGGCCCAGGACGCTCCGCGGATAACAGGAACAAAGCGTGCAGACGACCAGGTTGTGCACGTCAGGCGTATTGAACAGCGCGGTCAGCACAGTCTCCCCGCGTGACAGTCCCAATTCTTCCACTGCCGCGCCGGCATCTTCGGCCAGCCGCGCGGCAAAACCAGGATCGGTCCAGGCGCGCACCACAACCCGCGCGCCGAGATGCTGACCCCGACTATCCATTGCCTCGATCTGGGCGCGGATTTCAGCCGCGGTCAGAATGCCGCGCGCGATCAGCAGATTGCGCACCGCCCGCCCGCGCAATTGCAGGGGGGATAGCACGGCAATGCCCGCATCATCATCTTCCTGATAGGGGTGGTGATCATGGTCGTGATCGTGATGGTGGTGGTCGTGGCCGCCGGGCGGGTCTTCCACCTTGTCTTCCCCGGCAGCGCAGAGCCGCGCTTCCTCGGCAGCCAGATCGGCTTCCTGAAGCAAGCCCTTTTCCCTGAGTAAGCTCGAAAAACCGTGAATCCAGCGTTCGTAGTAGGGCAGCTTCCAGTAGGTTTCGGCGTCGAGTGCTTCCTGCACGCGCCGGCTTTCATCGGTGGTGAAAATCTGGCGCTTCTTATCTGCCAGCAGCAGGCGGATCGCGTCAGCCTCCTTCTCCCAATGCGCGGGTTCATGCGCAGTCTGGTCAATCGGCGCGGTGAAGCGGCCGGCGACATCATGGGTCGGCAGGGTTTCGGGCTTTGGGGTCATGCTTGGGTGCTCCATCACCCCATCTTGTCAGGGGCGGCAATTTAGGCAAAGCGTGAGGGACACCGGGAAGGAGGCTACACCACATGAACCGCGTCACACGCCGCACCACCATCGCCGCCGCTGCCGGGTTGCTCGCCGCGCCGGCGACCCGCGCTCAAGCCGCTTGGCCGAATAAGGATCTGCGCCTGGTGTGCCCCTTCCCGCCGGGGGGCACCACGGATGTAGTGGCGCGGCTGGTGGCCGCCGCCATGCGCGACAGGCTCGGGCGCAATGTTTTTGTCGAAAACCAGCCCGGCGCCGGCAGCACGCTCGCCGCCGGGCGCTTTGCCCGTGAAGCGGATGATCACGCGCTGTTCCTGAGCCAGATTGCCTCCCACGCCATTGGCCCGGCGCTGTATCGGAACCTTGCCTATGATCCCGAAACGGATTTCCGCGCGGTCACGTTGGTGGTGACCGTGCCCAATGTCTGGGTCGCCAATCCGCGCCGCGTGCCGGGTGGCGAATTCCGCGCCTTCCTGCGCGACGCCAAGGCCAAGCCCGGTGAGCGTAATTTCGCCTCAGCCGGCAATGGCACCTCCACCCATCTGACCGGAGAGGTAATCAATCAGCTTGCCGGGGTACGGGTGCAGCACGTGCCCTATCGCGGCGCCGGCCCGGCCATGACCGCGGTGATCGGGGGCGAGGTTGATAGCCTGATTGACAATCTGCCGACCGCGCTGCCGCAAATCCAGAATGGCAATGTGGTGGCGCTCGCGGTGACATCCCGCGAACGCCTGCCCGATCTGCCCAATGTGCCGGCGGTCTCGGAATTAAGCGCCGAGTTCAACCTTGCGGGGTTTGAGGCTGAGGCCTGGTTTGGCCTGCATGCGCATAAATCGGCCTCAGACGCTGTGGTGGCGCGCATGGCGGAAGTGGCACAGGCCGCGCTGAATGACCCGGCGGTGCGCCAGCAATTGGCCGCGCGCGGCACCACGCCCCGTGGTGGTCCGCCTGCCGATTACGCGGCGCTGGTGACACGCGAACGCAGGCGCTGGTTCGACGTGGTGCGGCAGGGGAATGTGCAGGCGGATTGAAGCCGGGTAGCTAGCGCGTATCCTCAGGGAACAGACCTGGCATCCACCGTGATGCCAGGCGCGCCCGGAAAGCTAGGCGCATCGGCCAGCGCCCAGGCTTCGGCGAAGCGCGGATCATCCGTGCCGGCCAGCAAGGCGCCAGCCGGCAGCGTCGGGTAAAGCTCGGCAAAGCTTTTCACGAGGCTCGGCGCGCCGCGTCGGCTGAAATGTTCGGCGCGCAATTCGGATGGATGGGAAAGCCCGGCGGCGGCCACCAATTCATTCAAGGCTTCCAAGGTCGCTGCATGGAATTGATGCACGCGCGGCGCCTTGTCCGGCAAGCGCAGCGCGCGTTGGCGTGTGGGGTCTTGCGTCGCCACACCGGTTGGGCAAAGATCCGTATGTCAGGAAAGCGATTGAATGCAGCCGATGGAAAACATGAAGCCGCGCGCCGCGTTGCACCAATCAGCACGAAGCGCCAGTGTGCGTGCCATGTCAAAGGCGCTCGTAATCTTACCACTGGCACCAAGCCTGATCTGATTACGCAGCCCAATGCCAATCAGCGCATTATGCGCGAAGCTTAAGCCTTGGCGCAGCGGCATGCCGACATGATCCATGAATTCCAAGGGCGCCGCGCCAGTGCCACCTTCCGCGCCATCAATCACAATGAAATCCGGCGCAATCCCGGTTTCGATCATGGCCTTGCAGATAGCGAGGAATTCCCATGGATGACCGATGCACAGCTTGAAGCCCGCTGGCTTGCTGCCAGACAGGCGGCGCATCTCGGCATTGAAGCGCATCATTTCAACCGGCGTAGAAAACGCCGTATGCGCGGGCGGGGAAACGCAATCCTGCCCCATCGGCACGCCGCACATCGCCGCGATTCCCGCGCTGACCTTGGCCGCCGGCAGCACGCCGCCATGGCCTGGCTTGGCGCCTTGGCTCAGTTTCAGCTCGACCATTTTCACCTGGTCGAGTGTGGCCACCTCGGCAAAGCGTTCAGGCGAAAAACTGCCATCCGGATTGCGTGCGCTGTCATAGCCGGAACCGATTTCCCAAATCAGATCGCCACCCGCTTCGCGGTGATAGGGGCTAAGCCCGCCTTTGCCCATATCATGCGCAAAGCCCCCGCGCTTCGCCCCCTGGTTCAGCGCGCGAATGGCATTGGCGGAGAGCGAGCCGAAACTCATGGCCGCGATATTCAATATAGAAGCCGAATAAGGCTGCGTAGAGGCCGGCCCGCCGATCAGAATTCGCGGCAATTCCTTGGCCGGTGCGCGGGCTGCGAGCAAATGCTGCAACCATTCAGAGCCCGTTTCTTAGACATCATATAGCGTGCCGAAGGGCCGCTTATCCAATTGCTTCTTGGCGTGCTGATAAACAATGGCGCGCTTGTCGCGGCAGAAGGGCGCGCCGTTTTTTTTCATCCTCGAAGAAATATTGCCGCATCTCTGGGCGGATTTCTTCCATGATAAAACGGAGATGCGCGGCGATTGGGTAATTGCGTAAAATGGCGTGGCTTGGGTGCAACAGATCCCGCAACCCCAACGCGCTGAGCGCGGCGGCCAGCACAAAACCCAGGCCGGTCCAGAAACCAGGCGCGATCAGCAGCGCCACGGCAAAGCTAAGCGCTGCCAGCAAGGCCAAGGTCAGGCAGATGAAGCGGGGCGAAAACGCAAGGCTCAGGCTGCGGGTCACAGCGGCACCTCTCAACTACGGGCAGCATAGACCGGATTGTGCAGGCGTCAGCCCAGCAAACCGCGTCGCCTGATCTCGGCCGCCACGCGCCCGCTTTCATCAAGCGCCGCACGCTGAAAAGGCGCGGGGGCGGCGGCCAAGTCCCGCGCCTGACCCGCTTCAATCAGGCTTTGCGCCAAGCGTTGATGGCGCTGCCCAAGCCCGCCGGGGTCGGCGATAAAAACCGGCCCTGCGGTGGCCAGCGCTTCCGAGAGCATGGAAACCGAATCCCCCGTCACTACCACCTGATCTGCCCAGGCCAGAAAGCCGGCATAGGGGTTGGGCGGCGCATCCCCCCAACGAAATAGCTTATGCGGTCGCCCAGCCAACGCCGCCGCCATGGCATCCTCCGCTGCACTGCCGGTGCGGCGCGATGCGGTGGCCAGCACACTTCCCGTAAAGCCCCCGACTTTTGCCGTGATGGCAGCGGCCAAGCTTGGGTCCATGCCCTCGGCGCGCGGTGGCCCGCCCATCAGCAAGGCGACGCGCGGGGACGGTAGGGCGGCAAGTGCGGCGAATTCCAACCGCGCGGCGACCAACTTTTCGGGCGAAATCCGATGCGCCGCGCCCAGAATGGGCAGGATATTCGGCGCGGGCTTGGGCGCATCATGCTGGCCTATCACCAAAAGATCGAAACGTGCCGCGCCAAAGCCGGGGCGCATGCTATGCACCAAGCGCGCGCTTTTTTGCTTGAGCCAAAGCGTCACCGGTGCGCTCCGTCGCCCCGCCGATATCACCAGATCAGGCCAGGGGGGTGTAAAGGCAGCGCGGGCTTCGGGCGTCAGCCCGGCTAGTGAAGGGAAGGGCAAAGGCAGCCGCGCCAGAGCCCCCCAGGCCAAATCCACCCGGCGGAAGGGTTCACCCAGCCGCTCAGCAATGCCCAAAGCCTGCGCTGCCGTGCCGGCGCGCGGGTCCGCCAGCACCCAAATCCGGGGCGACTCAGGCAGGGTCATGGACGCCGCCGCCGCAGCGCATTACCAACGCCCCGAAAGAGAGGAGCTCTATTCATGTCCGCCCTTCATGCCTCCGATTGGGACCGCGACGCGGCGCTCACCACCGCGCGTATACTGCTTGAAATCAAGGCGGTGAATTTCCGCCCGGAAGAGCCCTACACCTTTACCAGCGGTTGGAAGAGCCCCGTCTATATTGATTGCCGCAAGATCATCTCCTTCCCGCGGGCGCGCAACCGGATTTGCGATCTGGGCGTGGAAAAGATTGGCCGGCATGTTGGCTATGAATCGATTGATGTCGTGGTGGGGGGCGAGACGGCGGGGATCCCCTTCGGTGCCTGGATCGCGGACCGCATGTTGGCGCCTATGGCCTATGTGCGGAAGAAGCCCAAGGGTTTTGGCCGCAATGCGCTGATTGAAGGCGAGGTGCCGGTCGGCCAGCGCACCTTGCTGGTGGAGGATTTGACCACCGATGGCGCCTCCAAAATCCGTTTTGCCAATGCCTTGCGTGATGCGGGCGCCATTTGTGACCATACCTTCGTGGTTTTCTATTACGGCGTTTTCCCCGGTTCCTTTGAGACGATGAAGGGCATGGGCCTCAACCTTCACCACCTATGCACCTGGTGGGATGTGCTGGAGGTCTGCCGCGAACGCCCTTATTTCAGCGAATGCGCGCTCAAGGAAGTGCGGAAATTCCTGGAAGACCCAGTGCAATGGTCGAACGCAAATGGCGGCATTGGCAGCGCCGAGGAAGCCAAGGTGCGGACGAGTGGCGAATAAGCCCGCTGCCTTTGAATCATGGAGAAAATTTCATCAGCTGGCGTGACCGGCAGCAACGCTGCTTGGCAATTCTCATGGGCGGCTTCGGGGCGTTTCGTGCTACATGGAGTCGCGAATCGTTTAGGAAGGTTGACCCCATGATGAAAAATATTTTGTTCCTGGCCGCTCTTGGTGGCTTGATGGTCGCGACCAGCACCGGGCCGGCTGATGCGGCGCCGCGCCGTGCCGCTAATGGTACGGAAGCGACCACCAGCACCACGCAGCGCAACCAATCCACGCGCAACCGCAGCACGTCGCAGGGCCAGAAGGCCAATCGGCAGAATCGCAGTGGCACCAACAAGGCCAATCGGCAGCGCGCGCCGCGCAATGGGGCCGCCGCCGGCTAGCAGCTTGTCTGCATTTGTGGTTTGATTTCTGCTTTGGTTCCCAACAGCAGCGTCCATCGGCTGGCCTTACAACAAGCTTGTGGTGCGCGAAGGTGTTCCGGGGGCGGGAAGAACCAGCGTAAGGCCGATCACGAGAAGCAGGCTGCTTGGCGATCCGGGATGTACCAAAGGCCATTCGGGATGGGCCGTAAAAGAAGAGGGGACTTCACGCAATGCGCGTGATCATTCATGGCATCCGGAATTGCGATACCAAGAAAGCGCGCAATTGGCTCGACATGAATGGCATCGCCGATGATTTCCATGACTACAAGGTTTCGGGCATCGAAGCAGAGATTTTGCAGGCCTGGGTGCGCCGTGGCGGCTGGGGAACCATCCTGAACCGCCACGGCACCAGCTTTCGCAAAGTTTCAGATGCGCAAAAACAGGATTAGGATGGGGACCGAGCGATGGCACTAATGCTGGCCAAACCCAGTATGATCAGGCGGCCGGTGCTGACCCGGGGCAATCTTCTTGTGACCGGCTTCGATCCCGCGCGCTTCACCAAGACGTTGCTGGGTTAATTGCCGTCGCGGGTCCTTTTCTGCCTCAAAATAACCATCTCTCGCTTTTAGGGGGATGAGTGTAAAGAAAAAGGGTGCCGGGGTGGCTGAGGCGACCAATTTCCAGGCCTATAGCGATGCGCTGGTCGTGCTCGGTACGGCGGGCGTGATCGTGCCGCTTTTGCGCCGTGTTGGTGTTAGCCCAGTGCTTAGCTATCTCGGTGCTGGCGCGGTGCTGGGGCCACTCGCGCTTGGGTCCTTCATCAATGAATACCCGCTGCTTTATTGGTTCACGGTGATAGATGCGAAAAGCGTCTCCGCCATTGCCGAGCTTGGCGTGGTGTTTCTGCTGTTCCTGATTGGGCTGGAGCTTTCCTTTGAACGCCTGAAGGCGATGCGTCGCTTGGTGCTGGGCCTGGGCGGGCTGCAATTGGCGATCAGCTTTGTCGCCCTCAGCCTGGTTGCGCTGACCTTTGGCCTCTCGCCCGGCATTGCCGCGGTGCTGGCGGCGTGTTTGGCGCTGTCTTCCACGGCGATTGTGCTGGAATTGCTGGCGCAGCAGGAAAGGCTGCTCACCAGCGGCGGCCGCGCCAGTTTTTCCGTGCTGCTCGCGCAGGATGTGGCAGTGGTGCCCATCCTGATCTTCATCGGGATTCTGGGCGCCAAGGGTGGTGGTTCTGTCCTGCTCAGCATTACCCTGGCCTTGGGCCAGGCCGTGCTGGTGCTGGCGGTGATCGCGCTGGTCGGGCGCGTGCTGCTTCGCCCGCTTTTCCGCCTGGTGGGCGGGCAGCGTTCTGAGGAACTCTTTATCGCCGCCGTGCTGTTTGTGATCGTCGCGACCGGCATCATGGCCGCCAAGGCCGGGCTTTCCATGGCGATTGGCGCCTTTGTCGCCGGGCTTTTGCTGGCCGAGACCGAATATCGCCGCGCGGTGCAAGCCACCATTGAACCCTTCAAGGGCCTGCTGCTGGGTATTTTCTTCTTCAGCGTGGGCATGAGCATTGATTTCCGCGAAGTGGCGAAGGAACCGGTGCTGCTGCTGGGGCTCGCCTTCGGCTTGGTGCTGCTCAAGGCCGGCATTGTCTATGGGCTGGCGCGCTATTTCGCGCTTACGCCGGCAGCGGCCTTGGAGTCGGCGCTGCTGCTCGGCCCTGGTGGAGAATTCGCCTTTGTTGGCATTGGGCTCGCAAGTGGGCTGGCACTAATTGAACCAGCCCTCGCCGGCTTTATCCTGGCCGCGATCAGCCTGACCATGGCCATGCTGCCCTTGCTTTCCGCGCTGGCGCGAAGGCTGGCGCCCTTGTTGGAAGAAGCGCGGCCCAAGGACCCTGAGCTTGAGGCTTTGCCGGGCGCGCAGCAGGGCCATGCCATCGTCATCGGCTATGGCCGTGTGGGCAAAACCGTGGCCGCGCTGCTGCGCCAGCATGGGCTCAGCCACATCGCGGTGGATAATGACCCTGCCACCGTCTCCCGCGCGCGCCGCGCGGCGGAGGATGTATTCTTCGGCGATGCCGCCCGCCCGGCCTTTTTGCAGGCTTGCGGGCTGGATGCGGCGCGGAGCGTCATCATTACCATTAATGCCACTTCGGGGATGGACCAGATCATCACCGCCATTCGTCGGCTGAGGCCCGATCTTCCCATCATTTCCCGCGCGCGGGATGCGGCGCATGCGCGCCATCTCTACGCGCAAGGCGTGAATGAAACAGTGCCGGAGACGATTGAAGCCAGCCTGCATTTATCGGAAGCGGCGCTAGTGTCGCTTGGCGTGCCGATGGGGCCGGTGATCGCCTCCATCCACCAGAAACGCGCCGATTTCGCCGAGGAATTGCGCAGCGCAGCGCAGGGCGCTTGAACCTATTCCGGCTTATCTGTGCCGGACGCTGAACCTGGTTCAACAAAACGCCGGCTATCCATGGCGACATTCACCGCGCGCCCCTGCCGGCAATTGATCATGCAGGCATTGTCTTCCGTATCGGGGCGCGCTTCCAGCACAAAGCCGTCGCGATTGGGCATGGCAAGTGTGCTGAGGCTTGCGGCATCCATCTTGTCGTCTTCGCCTATCAGCTCATTCAGGAACAGCACATAGGCGGTGATGGCGTAGTATTCGTCATTCGATAGGCTCTGCGGTGCGGCATAGGGCATGGCGCGGCGAATATAGTCGAAAACACTCGGCGCATGCTGCCAGAAGGAACCGATGGTCCGCTTTGGCTGGTCGGAGCGCAGGCTGCCGCGCCCGCCCATCAGCGCAGGCCACCGTTCCAGCCCCTCACCGAAATCGCCATGGCAGGCTGCGCAATGATTGACGTAAAGCTCCTCGCCTGCTTTCGCGGTGCCGCTGCCGGGCGGCAGGTTATGGCCATCGCCACGCACGGCGATATCCCAGCCGGCGATCTCGGCACTTGTCGCGGCACGACCAATGGCGGGGATGGGCGCGGGCAGCCTCACCGTGGCCGCGGGCCAGCCGACATCGGCGCGGGTTCTGTCACCCGGCGGCGCCTTAAAGGGCTGGTAGAGATCAGCAATCGCAGCGGCAGGGTTTGGTGCCTGCTGCGCCTCAACAAGCCCGGCAACTAGCATGATGGCAGCGGCGCAGCCCGCCGCCTTAAGCATCAATCTGGACATTCACCACCGTCCCGTCGCGATCCACCAGCCAGGTATGAATGCTGTTCTTGTGATAAATGCTCTCCACCCCGCGCGCACGCCTCAGTGCCGAAATGGTCGGCTGCACGCGCCCGGTTTCATCCATGGCGCGGCTTTGCAGATAGGCGGTTTGGCCTTCTGCCCATTCCCAGGGGATTCGAAACCGTGTGAGAGCCTTGGGCAGAACCGGGTCCTGCAACGCCGCAGTTCGCCAATGATCGCCGCCATCCACGCTGACATCTACGCGCGTGATGCGCCCCGCGCCAGACCAGGCAAGGCCCGAGATTTCCACAAAGCCCGGGCGCCCGCGCAGCGGCTTTTCGGGGCAGGGCGCGGTGATGACCGAATTCACCTCATTCAAAAAAGTGAATTGGCGGGCGAGGCCATCAGGCATCAAATCCGTATAGGTGCGCGTTTCCCAGCGCGTGAACCAGGGCCGATCGCCAATCTCAATACGGCGCAGCCATTTGATCCACATATTGCCTTCATAGCCAGGCAAAACCAGTCGCGCCGGATAGCCCTGTTGCGGGCGCACCGCTTCGCCATTCTGTCCGAAGGCAATGATGGCATCATCCAGAACCTTGGCCAGGGGAATGGAGCGCGCCAGATGCGCCGCATCCGATGCTTCCGCCAATAACCACGAAGCCCCCGTGCGCAAACCGGTTTGAGCAAGCAATACCTTCAAAGGTACGCCAGTCCATTCCGAACAGGAAAGCATGCCATGGGTGAATTGCACGCCCGACATTTGCGCGCCGCGCCATTCCATGCCGCCATTGGCCGGGCATTCGATGAAATAGATGCGTGAGACGGATGGTAGGCGCTTCAGATCTTCCAGCGTGAAAATCAGCGGGCGTTCCACCATGCCATGGATCATCAGCCGATAATCCACGGGGTCCACATCCGGCACGCCGCCGTGATGGCGTTCAAAATGCAGACCGGATGGCGTGATGATGCCGTGCATATCCGCAAGCGGCGTGAAAGAAACTGACGAAACCCGATCCGGCGTCAGCCAGGGCACGTAGCGGCGCAGCGCCGTTTCATGCCGGCTGCGCGTGCCATAGGTTTCTTCAATCACGCCGGGGCCAAGGCTGCGTGACCATTCCGGCAGATTGGGCGGCTGGTTTTCGGCATTGCCGGCGGCTTGGGCCATGCCACTGGCACTCGCAAGGCTTGCTGCACCGGCAGCCCGCAACAAGCCGCGCCGAGGGGAAGATTTCGGCCCTTTTTCAAGACTCATTTTGATGTCCCCTGAGCCAACCCCGCGCCTCCTAATGCCTGCCGATCATCAGCATAAGGCCCAGGGCTGCTACCGATGCGGCGATTTACCCAAACATCTCATCCGTGATGCTGTCATACCAGCCATCGGCATAGAGCGCTTCCTGCTGGCGGTGCTCCTTGCGCCGTTCGGCAGTGAGTGCCGCATTGCGCGGGCTGACACCGCCCGAGCCTTCAACCTCGGCAAAGCCATTCGGGCCGGGGCGGAAGACACCAACAATGGAAATGCCGTAATCGGCGCCAACATGGCTGTAGCAGGTATTGAAGAAGGTCGCGGCAGGCGGCGCGCGCCCTGCCAATGATGCCGCGATGCAGGCCACCGCATGCTTGGCATGCGCAGATGCGACGAAGCCCGATTTCGGCATGGGGGCAGCGATGGTCGCATCGCCCAAGACATGAATGCCTTCCACCTGCGTGCTTTCCAGTGTTGCCGGCTTGATCGGACACCAGCCGGATTGATTGGCAAGACCGGCATCGCGCGCGATCTTTGCCGCCATTTGCGGCGAAATCACATTGACAACATCGCCTTTGAGCTTTTCGCCGAATTCCGTCTCCACCTCCATGGCGGCGGAATTGACGCGCGTCACGCGGCCATCATTGGAAGCGCCGCGCCATTCGATGATGCCGGGGTAGAGTTCTGCCCAGGCATCCTGAAACAGCGGTTGCTTGGAAAACCCGTTCTTCGCATCAAGCGCAATCAGCTTGCTGCGCGGCTTGGCGCGCTTCAGAAATTCCGCGACCATGCTGATCCGCTCATAAGGGCCGGGCGGGCAGCGGAAGGGATTGTCTGGAATCACCATCACAAATCGTCCGCCATCCGGCATGGCTTCAAGCTGGCGGCGCAGCAGGGAAATCGGCTGCAAGGACGGCACCCAGCCATGCGGCATGCGCTCACTCGCTGCCTCATCATAGCCTTCAATGGCGCCCCAGCGCAGGTCAATGCCAGGCGACATGATCAGCCGGTCATATGGCACCTGCGCCCCATCCGCGAGGCGCACCTGCTTCGCGCCGGCATCCACTGCGACAACGCTTTGATGCACCACACGCACACCGCGCGCGGCGAGTTTTTCGTAGCCGAAGGTGATGCTGTTGATTTCCCGCCGCCCGGCCAGCACCAGATTGCCATAGGGGCAGGTGGTGAAGGTCCGGCCGCGTTCGATCAGCGTAATGTCAAGCGCTGGGAAATTATCGCGCGCGAAACGTGCGGCGGATGCGCCGCCGAAACCACCCCCAATAATCACAACGCGCCCGGCGCCAGCCTGGGCAGAGGCAATGCGCGGCGCAGCAAGGGTTATGGGAAGCGTGGCGGCGGCAAGGAAGGCGCGGCGGGAAAGGGCCATGATGTTTTCCTCCGGCTTATTGCGGGCGCGCATAATGGGCGGCCAAAAGCGCGATCTGTTCCGGCGTATAACCGCGGCTGATGCGCCCCATGATCGTGCCGGGCCGTTCATTAGCGCTGAAGGCGCGCATCAGTGCGGCGAATTCATCACGGCTATGGGTGGCCTTGATGGAGGGAATGCCATGGCCCCCTTGGCCCGATACACCATGGCAGCCCTGGCAGCCACCAATCAGCAGGGCCGTATCTGTCGCTTGCGCAAAAGCCGGGGCATTAACCACGCCGCCCGACAAAAACAAAGCACAAAGTGCAATCCTGATTTTCATGAACGCCATCCCCCTGGACATCTTGCGCGAAGGTTCTTCATTGACAATTATCAGAATCTAACCACTTAACCATCGGGTGGTCAATAAGAATTTTTACCCCAAAGTTTGCGAACCACCCCACATGACCGGGAGAAATACAATGACATTGCGTTTGCTATTGCTGGCGGCTCCGTTCGTCTTCAGTACCCCCAGCGCCTTCGCGCAGGACGCTGACGCTGGTCAGCGCGTCTTCAACCAATGCCGCGCCTGCCATTCGGTGGAACAGGGCGGGCGCAACGGCGTCGGCCCCAATCTTTACGGCGTTTTTGATCGCCGCGCGGGTGCTGTTGAGGGCTTCCGTTACTCCGCCCCCATGCGCGCCAAGGCGGAAGAAGGGCTCACCTGGAATGAGGCGAATCTGCGCGCCTACATCACCAATCCGAAGGCGGTGGTGCCGGCCGGGTCCATGGCCTTTGCTGGGCTGCGCAATGAACAGCAATTGAATGATCTGATCGCCTATCTGCGCCGCGCCGCGGGCGCCAATTGATGTTGAAGCGCCGCGGCGCGCTACTGCTGGGGGTTCGCCTCCATCCTGCACGCGCGGTCGCGGCGCAACATGCCACGCTTGTCATGATGGGCCGGCATGATTGCATTTGGTGTCACCGCTGGCTCGCCGAAGTGGGCGAATAGGCTTGGAACCACTCCGATCTCGGGCGACGCGCGCCGCTTTGGCGCGTGGACACCACCCGTTGCCTGCCAGAGGATTTACAGCATATCCAGAATTGGCGCGTGACCCCCACCTTCATCCTAATCGTCAATCAGCAGGAAATTGGGCGTTTCAGGGGCTATGGCGGTGAACTCTGGTTCTGGCAGCAGGCAGAAATGCTGATCGCGCGCCTGCCGCCGGTTGCCGTCTGCGCCTACTACGCCAAACCCGCGTTCGCGCTTTACACCCCGCGCAAGGCAATGTCATTGCGCGGCGTTACATTGAGCGGCCCCTTGGCAAAATGGCGAAACACCAAATCCCAGATCGGCGGACCTTCCACCGCCTCATTGATGCTGGCCCAACCGGCCACAACATAATCGCGGGACGCTTGAATGACCTCACCATTGCGCTTCAGCCGCACATCCGAAATACGCTGTCCTGAAGCCGCCGCAACATCAAGGGTGAAGGTGACTCCGCCACTCCGCACCATATCCCCGCCCTGTTGGTAAAAGGGATCGGGGTGAAAAAGGTTATCGGCAATATCCTCAAGCAAGGCCTTGATCGCCGCGCCTTTCATCACCTTGCGATATGCGGCTGGATAGGTGATGGCGGTTTGCGCCCAGACATCCTCGGCGGTGATATCGGTATCGGGCAGCAAGCTCGTGCCCCAGCGAAAGCCAGGCGAAAGCGCAATTTCGCAATCGCGTTGTTCAAGCAGCGCATCGCAGATCACATCGTCCCAGGTGCCCGCCGTATTGCCGCGCCGCCATAGCAAGCTTTCCGTGCGCCCCACCACGCGGGCCAAATCCGCGGCATAGGGTTCACGCAGGCCGCGCACCAAAGCCGCCATGTCGGCATCGGGCGCAATTGTATTGCTGAAAACCGGGATCAGTGCATGGCGATATCCGGCTACGCGCCCGCCTTGCACATCAAGATCAAGCCGGCTGATAAATTTGCCGGAGGCACCTGTCGCAATCAGCAGCGTATGCCCAATTTGCACGGGGCGCGGCAGCGCATCATGCGTATGGCCGGTCAGGATCACATCAATCCCCGGCACGCGCGCCGCGAGCTTCCGGTCCACCTCAAACCCATTATGCGATAGCAGCACAACCAGGGCCGCGCCCTCATCCCGCGTGGCCTGCACGCGGGCGGCAAGCTTTTCTTCCTTGATGCCGAATTCCCAGTCCGGAAACATCCAGGCCGGATTGGCGATTGGCGTATAAGGAAAGGCCTGGCCGATCACCGCAATCTTCACGCCGCCGCGGTCAAACATGGCATGCGTCGGGAAGACATCCTCATTCCAGTCGCGGTCCTGGATATTGCTGGCCAGAAAAGGAAAGCCGAGCCCCTTGGCCAATTCCGTCACGCGGTTCGCGCCATAGGTGAAATCCCAATGGCCGACCATGGCATCTACGCCCAAGGCCTTTTGCACCGCGACCATATCGGCGGCCTTCGTTTGCAAATTTGTCCAGGCGCCTTGCCAGGTATCGCCGCCATCTAGCAGTAAGCAGCGCCCAGGGCGCTCTGCCCTGATCGCCTTGATGATGGTCGCCATGCGATCCGCCCCGCCCATGGGGCCAAAGCGCTTCGCAAGATCAGCAAAATCCAGATCGGTCAGCGCATGGGCCAAGGGCGTACCGCGCGCCAGGCCAAACTCGGCCAGAAAGGCATCGCCAGTGATATGGGGAAGCCTGCCGCGTGCTTCACCGACACCAATTTTGGCTGAGGCCTCACGGAAAAACATCGGTACCAATTGGCCGTGCAAATCCGTCATATGGATCAGCGTGACCCGGCCGAGCGGGGCAAAGCGCAACAATTCATCCTGACGGGGCGCTTCGGCATAAGCGTGTGTCAGCGGCGCGAGCGCCGCTGCGGCGGCCAGCAAATCACGCCGCGTGATCATGGTGCGTTGCTGAATGGCAGCATCGACCGCATGGGTGCTGTGCCCGTCACCCAAGCTTCAATTCGGCATTTGTGCTCCGCGTTTCGCCGGCGTCATTGGTCCAGGTCATTTCAAAGCGTCCGGCACGTTCAGCTTTGAAGGGGAAGGCGATATACGGATTGGCTGAGATGGCCGGCGCCAAATCCATGGCAAAGACCAATGCGCCTTCAAAACGCACTTCGAAGCGCTTGATGATGTCGCGCGGAATCTCCTGGCCTTCCGGTGTGCGGCGCTGGCCGGTTTCCATGACATGCGTGATCAGCGTGCGAATTTCGATGATGTCGCCGGCCTTGACCTGGGCGGGAAGACGCAGCCGGGGCTGCCCGATGGGTGAGGACATGATGCGCTCTCCTGCTGCTTTAGCCGCCGCAACCGCCGATGGTGACCTTTACCTCGGCGCGCGCCATGTGAAGGCTGCCATCAGCCATTTCCGCGAAGGCCACCACATCCTGAGTTTGGCCAAGGCGGATGCGTGTATCCACCGTGGCGCGGCCCATGGCGGGGGTCAGGTGAAATACGGCAATTTCCGGCGTTGGATTGCCGGTGGCGAAAACATGGATCGCTTTCACATGATCGGCGCTGGTCATGGGGCTTTCCACCATGACACTCATCGGCACGGTATTGCCATTTTCCGCAATCGCCGGAAGCCGGAGCGTTACGCGACCTTGCTGCGCAGCGCGCCCGGCACGGAGCTTATCAATCGCGGCCTGCACCTTATCCGGCAGATTCGCGAGGCCCGGGCGCGGCACCAGCGCCACCCCGACGAGCGCCAGCGCCAGCATGGCACGGCGCGATGAAAGCTCAGTCATGTGCATTCGACTCTCCTCGACCCTTCTTAGCATAAGCAACGCCTGCCCCACCAGTACATGTCGCAATCGGCGTCATCGCCGGCAGGGCGCCGCCTGCACGTTTGTCACTTTAACCGGCCCGACCTGCGCCGGGGGCGATTCAAGGATCGCTCAGCCGCTTCCTGGCCGATGAGAATTTCCTCAATACGTGCGATCTCCATGACGGTGACGGCCGCTTCAAGATTACTCTGCTGAAGCTTTTCGATTGCAGCGCGGAATTCTTCCTGCAGGCGACATAGGGTTGCGGCGGGCCAACACGCCTGTCGGTCTCCTCAAGGCTGCGCGCCACCCTGGCCATGGCCTCAATCTCAGCCAAATCGGCCGTTTGGTCAGGGTGTAGCTCACGCAGGGCCATGATCACATGCGTGGACACCACTTCGCGGTAGGCGGAACGGCAGAACTGATCGAGGTTGCGCCGATGGCCGTGAAGCTCCTTGGCGTCCACTCTCGCGGTGATCTTGGGCTGTCCCTCAAGCGCGCCGATGATCAGCCGCATTTCTGCCGCAAGCATTGCGCCAGTGGCGAAATCCTCCTCCGTGAGCTCAGGCAGAAGGGTACTGACCCATAGATTGAGAACCTGTTCCACCACACCGGCCACCTGCGGCGGGAGATTGCCAATTAGGCTCAGGAAGAGGGAAGGCCGCTTCGCGCACTGCAGCAAGGTTTCAAGAGCAGCAACGAAGACGAAGCGACTTTATTGGCCGGCCCAATCAGGGCAGCGCGGAGCGTTTCAGGCGGGCAATCACCGCCGACGTGCTGCACACCATCCCAAATAGGTCCTGCATGTCGCCAAAGGGAGGCAGCGAATTGTGTGATTCGCTCGAAATCCTGCTGGCCGAAGCCAGTACGAGACCATGCGCTTCCTAGGCGCAGGCGTGGCACTTATTGGCGGCCGAGCTCCATCATTGCAGTCTCAGATGCGCGATCAGTTTATGGTCATCAAGGCTGCTACCGCGCAACTGGACCGATAATGCATCAAACTGAGGGCCGTTTGCCTGATGGAGCGACTCCATGAGCGGCCCCAAGGCAGATCGAGGCACGCGGCCTTCCGCGCGCTTCCATTGTAGGGGCTAGATCAAGGCACCTTCCAAGGGTAAGAACATGAGGCGCGTAAGGCTGGTTGGCCGCGGGGGGTGCAGGCGCTTCGGGCGCCGCAGCGAAGTACCAAGAAGCCGTTTATGGATGTCCGCACTACCCAATTGGCCTACTAGAGCAACAATCTTGAGCAGTGCCTTATCGGATGCGCCTTCAACCTCAGTGCCGAGTGAATGCGATATGGAGAGTAGAATTTCCTCGCCTGCCTTTGCAGCCATTGTGTTGGCGGTTGCTTGCCTTCACGATCTGCCATTCGTCCGCGCTGCTTGCGGGATGGTTCGTTTGGAAGTGGTTGCCATGTCCGCCCGCCGGATCGCCAAGCGATCCTGCGTTCGCGGCAAAACATGGGAAAGATGCGGTTTTCGTAGGCGATTGACGCGCCGATCAAGTGCTCGTTACGGGCAACAAGTTCCATGGCATTGCCGCTGCGCCAATCCGATTTATCTCGAACCACCTGGGTAGTGCGCCGGGGAGTTTCGCGCCAATCGCTCACCTTGCCGAACCAGGCCTTGGCCTCTCGTGGCAGGATCGGCGCGATCAGCGCAATTTCCCAAATGCCAGATCGGCGCTGAACAGCGTCGGCTGCAGCCCAAAGCCCGATGGGCGTTTTCCAACCATCTAGCACCCAATCAGGACCCCGTGCCCGTTCAATCACCTTGTCCCGTTCGCTCCGTCATGCCGGAACAAAAAGACCAAGATCGGCAATTAGGGCATCCGTGGTTGCCAAGGCCATTTCGGCGCATTCCAGAGTTTGACGCACGGTTTCCACAATGAAGCGCGCCGCCAGGACATGTGGTGTTCCCTCTGATTGCTCGCCGGTCCAATCGGTCACTTGATAAGCCAGATTATCAAGGTTTGTAATCATGTCACGCAGTCGCGCGTCCTGCCGCGCGATTTTTGGCGCCGAACCACTCAAGGCTACAGCGAGGGCTTCAAGATTAGTCGTGAATTCCGCCACCGGCATCTGCGCAAGTGCTACCGCGCGTGCGATCGCCCTTTCGCCCCGCTTCAGAAAGGAGGCGGTATCCGCAAGATTTGGCCGCTCCGCAGCTTCGATTGGGCCTTCCGAGGCAGCAATCAGCGTCTCGAGCAGCATGGGGCGCATGAGCCTTTTGCCCGGCCTGGTCGCGCCTTTGAGCATCCTTGGCTGCCAAAGCCGCGCGTCGTCCGGCGAGACCCTGCGCGGCTAATCTTTGCGCTTCATGCCGAATGCCGATGGGCGATAAGTCCTCCGCTGCATGAAAGCTCTCCCAGAGATGCTTATCGAAAAGCGTCGGAGAGCAAATGTCCGGCATGGATGACCAGGGCATGATCAATGCCCCACGGCCCCTGGAGGGATTGGCCACAACCATCTCATATCCATGTCCCGTGCTTGCGGCGCGAATGCGAGCGTTGGGCAGCAAGGGGGTCGTGAACGGAACTGTTGCGCCCCGTTAACTAAAACTTGCCGGCTCAAACGAGTCCGAACGAAACCGATCGAGTTCAGGAATGGAGTTCGACATGGGAATCAACTTACAAATTAACGTCCACTTAGGGAAGATTTCGTGCTGTTCTGGGAGAGACAAAGCAATGCTCTGCGCCCTCTGCCGTTTGGAGGAAATTCAGTGTCCTTGTTTTCAACTTATGGGCAAAAACTGATCCCGGCTGGCCCCATGGCAAAAGGGCTCAGACCAGCTGATGCAAAAGCGCCTTGGCATCGACCAGCCGCCGACAATTCTCCGCGGCGATACTGAAGGACCGGGCAAAGGTTCCGCCCGAAAGCCAGGCCACATGCGGCGCCAGCACCACATTGGGCAGCGCGAGCAGCGGGTCGCCAGGGTCCACAGGCTCGGCCGCAAAAACATCCAGCCCGGCTGCAGCCAAATGGCCGGATTGCAGGGCCGCCACCAGGGCTGGCTGATCCACGAGGCCACCGCGCGCCGTATTCACTAGCACGGCACCCGGCTTCATGCGGTCAAGGGCCGCTTTTTTGATCAGGCTGCGTGTTTCAGCCGTTTCGGGGATATGGAGCGAGACCACATCAGCTTCCGACAAAAGCGCCTCGAAGGACCGGAAGGCCCCGATGGCCTCGGGCTTCGGGGTGCGGGCGGTATACAAAACCTCGCACCCCATGGCGCGCAGAACAGGGGCCAGCAGCTTCGGCACTGCGCCATAGCCAACCAGCCCCACTCTCCGTCCGCCCAATTCAAACAGCCCATCCTGCAGGGCAGGGGGCTGGGACCAGCCGCGCCCGGCGCGCGTTTCAGCATCGAAATAGGCAATGCGGCGGAGTGCCCCGAGCATCAGCAATAGGGTCATTTCCGCGACGGCCCGGCTATTCGTCCCCGGCAAATTGCACACCGCAATACCCCGCGCCCTGGCAGCTTCCAGGTCAATGGTATTTACGCCCACGCCAATTTTCTGGATCAGGCGCAACTTGGGTGCGGCCGCGATATCAGCCGCGGTGATGGGGCGGAGCACATGCCAAATCACCTCAATCTCCGGCAGCAGGCGCGCATAAAGCGCTGCATCGGCTTCCGGGCAGATGGTCAGGTCAATCCCGGGCAGCGTCGCCAACCGCGCTGCCAGCCCCGGTCCGGCGTCATAATGCAGGAGCACCTTCATGGCAGTGACCGCCCGAGGTAAGCGCCGCCCGCAAAGCGTGCCCGCGCGCCAAGGCCTTCCTCCACGCGCAAGGCTTCGTTCCACTTCGCCATGCGTTCAGACCGTGCGAAGGAGCCAACCTTCAACTGCCCGACACCCCAACCCATTGCCAGATGGACAATGGTGACATCCTCGGTCTCGCCCGATCGGGCGCTGACAATACCGGCGAAGCCCACGTCACGCGCGGCATCCCAGGCGGCCTTGGCCTCCGTGAGCGTGCCGCGTTGGTTCGGTTTGATCAGCACGGTATTGGCCGCACCCATGGCGGCAGCCCAGCGCACACGCGCGGCATCCGTCACCAGAAAATCATCGCCCACCACCTGAATGCGCCCGCCCACTTCACGGGTGAAGGCGGCAAAGCCCGCCGCATCATCCTCGGCAAGGGGATCTTCGATGGACGCAATGGGGTAGGCCGCGATCCAGCCAAGCAACATGCGGATCATCTCATCCGTGCCGAGTTCGCGGCCTTCAAGGCCAAGCTTGTAGCGCCCGCCCTTGCCGAAATCCGTCGCAGCAATATCAAGCGCAATCGCGACTTGGCTACCCGGCGTGAAGCCTGCTCTTTTAATGGCGGCGACAAGGGTTTCCAGAGCCTGTTCATTGGCGGTGAAGGCCGGCCACCAACCACCTTCATCGGCAACACCTTGCAAAAGCCCGCGCTGCTTCATGATGGCGCCGGCGGCGCGATAGACCTCAGCGGTCCAATCCAAAGCCTCGGCAAAGCTGGTGGCAGCCGGGCACATCACCAGAAAATCCTGGATATCCACGCGCCGCCCGGCATGGGCGCCGCCACCCAGAATCTGGATTTGCGGCAGCGGCAAAACATCGGGCGCATCACCACCCAAATAGCGCCAGAGCGGCACACCATCGTCGGCCGCGGCGGCATGGGCGGCAGCCATGGAAACCGCGAGTGTTGCATTGGCGCCCAGGCGGGTTTTTTGCGGCGTGCCATCGCGCGCAATCAGCCGCGCATCCAGCCCGGCTTGCGCGCGCGCATCCATGCCAATCAGGGCAGGGGCTAATTCGCGGTTCACGGCATCCACCGCGCCTGTCACGTCATAGCCGGCAAAAGCGCTGCCGCCATCGCGCTTGTCCAAAGCCTCGCCACTGCCGGTACTCGCGCCGGCGGGGGCAATGGCGCGGCCTGTAGCACCGCCGGCGAGCGTGATTTCCGCCTCCACGGTAGGTCGGCCTCGGCTATCCCAAACGCGGCGGCCACGAATGGCGGTGATAATGGTGCTGCTCATGCGCCGGTTTCTTCCCCCCAGGCCGCGCGCACCGCCAAGAGGCGATCCGTGGGCCTTGTCAATAAGGCGCGCGCCACGCGGCGCACGCGGTTTTTGTCTGCCTCTGCGGTCAGGTATTCGACCGGGCTTTTGCCGTCTACCCGCGCGAGGAAAAGCGCTGGCAGCAGCCGTGACGCACGCGCTTCCAGCGCATCCGCCGCTTCCCAGGTGATGCCATCCAGATAGCGCGCGACGAGCGCCTCAAAACAGGCCATGAAGCCGGCGGCAGCGTGCGGCGTCCAGAGGCATTTCAACAAAAGATGATTGAGGCAAAAGGCGAGATCGAACGCGGGGTCGCCCCACCAGGCACATTCCGCATCCAGAAATACCGGGCCCGCCGGGCCGCACAGGATATTCTTGGGGCTGACATCGCCATGCACCAAACTCCGCTTGCTGCAGGCCGTGACCGCCGCGATATCTTCCAAAATTGCCGCCAAATCGGGATGCGCGCGTGCGGTTGCCAGCAGATAGGGTTCAAGCCGGATGGCGTGAAAAATCTCATCGGTGGAGAAAGCTGCTGCCAAGCCAGACTGCGCCGCGGCATGCGCGTGGATGGCGGCGATGCGCCGCCCGACCTCAGCCGCGAAGGCCAAATCCGCATTGCCATCTCTCAGCCGCGCTTTCCAGACCGGATGATCCGCGGGCGAGAGAAATTCCATGGCGAGCGCGCCCGTCTCCTCATCCTGGCCGAACAGTTTTGGCGCGGCACCTGGCAATGCGCGGTCTGCCTCCTGCAGCCAGCGCGCCTCATAGATATTGCGCTCCACCGGCGCGCGCCAATCAGCGGCAACCTTCAGCTTGGGCAAAGCGCGCTTGACGCAAATCTCCTGGCCATCGGGTAGTGTCAGGTGCCAGATATCGGATGAAACGCCACCCGCCAGCGCCTCCCCTCGCATGGCCGCGCCGGGGGCGAGCAGCCCTATGGCGACAAGCCCAGCGGTGATGGCTTCGGGCAGGGGTTCCAGCACAGGATCAGCGCTTCAGCAGCGCTTCCCAGCGCGTCACCTCAGCGGCCAGATAGGCTTCGCTTTCGGCGACATTCAGGCTGAGGATGCGGACGGCGCCAAGATCACCCAAGCGCTTGTGTAGCGCTTCGTGCCCAAGCGCGCGGTTAATCGCCGCGTTCAGTATCTCGCGCCGGTTGCGCGGTGTTGCGCTTGGGACAAAGACCGCTTGCCAGACGCTTATTTCCGCATCCACCCCGCCTTCGCGCCAGGTCGGCACCTCAGGATTGGCGGCATTGCGCTGCGCCGTGGTCACCGCAAAAGCGCGAGCCTGATTACCGCGCGCGGTCTGAAACCCTGTCAGCCCCGCATCGAACATCATGGCAATGCGCCCGGCGGCGAGGTCGAGCGTCGCCGGTGCGCCGCCGCGATAGGGGACTTCATTCAGCTGCACGCCGGTCGCTTTCAAATAAAGCAGCGCCGCCATTTGCAGTATGCCGCCGCCGCCGGAACTGCCATAATCCAACTGCCCCGGCCGCGCCTGCGCGAGTGCGGTGAATTCGCGCAAATTATTGGCCGGCACATTATTCGCGACCAACATCACAATTGGCGATTCTGCCACCACCGCCATCGCCTGCAAGCTGGTGATGGGATCAATCGGCGGATTGGGCACCAGCACGCGCAAGGCGGCATGGCCAGTATTGTTGAACAGGACCGTATGGCCATCGGCGGGCGCGCGGGCCACCACCTCGGCCCCAACCATGCCGCCGGCGCCACCTCGATTTTCGATAATCAGCGGTTGAGGCAGGATCGGCGCCACTGTTTCCGCCAGCACGCGGGCGACCACATCGGTCGCACCCCCCGCCGCATAGGGCACGATCACGCGAATGGGCCTTTCGGGATAGGCCAAGGCGCGCGCCTAGGGCGCCAGGACCAGCACGGCACAGCAGAGCATCCAGCGCAGCAGCATATCTTCCTACCTATCCTGCGATTACTTCGTATCTTGCCCGGCCTTGGCGCTGCTGCCAAACCCTGTAACCTATCTCGCAACAAAGCCTATGGTATACAGGCTGACGCATCGACCCGAGAGATCATGGCCGACGAAGACTGGGACATTCCTGAGCATTTACAGCCCGATCCAACGGAGCATGGCTTCGATCTGGATCAGGCCTATCGCGCCGTAGTCAGTTTGCGGAGCCAGGTGCCGCCGGATGCTTTTACTGCGCGGGTACTCGGCACCGAACGCGAAGGTAGCGGCGTGCTGATTGGCGATGGCCTGGTGTTGACCGTAGGCTATCTTGTGAGCGAGGCCGAGAGCATTTGGATCACCACCGCTGAAGGCCGAGCCGTGCCAGGCCATGCGCTGGCCGTGGATCAAGAAACAGGGTTTGCTTTGGTGCAGGCGCTCGGCAAAATTCCCCTCAGGCCCGCATCCCTGGGCGATAGTGAAAACCTCAAAATCGGTGCGGCGACGGTAATGTCAGCGGCGGGTGGGCGCGCCCATGCGGTGGCCGGCAAGCTGGTCGCGCGCCAGCCCTTTGCCGGTTATTGGGAATATCTGATGGAGGATGCGTTGTTTGTTGCGCCCGCCCATCCTTCCTGGGGCGGTGCGGGATTATTCGGCCCGGATGGCAAGCTGGTAGGCATCGGCTCCCTGATCTTGCAACAGGGGGAAGAAGGCCGCCGGCTGGACCTGAATATGGTGATCCCCGTGCATCAATTGATGCCCGTTTTGGATGAGCTGATGACTCAGGGTCGCCGCCCCGGCCCACCGCGCCCCTGGCTCGGTCTTTACGCGACCGAGGATGAGGAGGGGATTTCGGTAGCCTCACTCGCGCCCGGTAGCCCGGCCGAGGCAGCGGGGCTGCGCAATGGCGACCGCATCCTGACGGTGGAGGGCGCCGAGGTCAGCGAATTGGCCGATTTCTGGCGCGCCATTTGGGCGATTGGCCCGGCGGGCAGCCATGTTCATCTAAAGGTGACGCGCGGCAAGGCGCGGCGGGATGTGGCCATCACCTCAGCCGATCGGGTGCAATTCCTCAAGCGCCCGCGCTTGCATTAGAGTAGATCGCGTTCAGGTGGACAATCTGGACGCGTGAAGATGCACGAAAAACAAAGGTTTGGAGCGAGTTGCGTGGTCTAATGTGACCGCAACACGCTCTTAAAAGGAAAGCCAATGTCAGACGCCGGTGGTTTCATCCTTATCCGGCCGGGCGGCGGGGCGCAGCATTGGCAGCCGCAACCGGCCAATGGCTGGATTGAGGTGCTGACCTCGCCGCGCATCGGCGGCATGCCGGCTGGGTTTTCGGTAGGGCTTCAGGAATTGCCGCCGCTCGGCAAAATCCGCGAACATGCCCATCCGTTGCAGACCGGGATTTTCTGGGTGGTGGCGGGCGAGGCGCTCGGGCGCCTTGATGGCGTGGTGAGCCGCATCCCGACTGGCAGTTTCATGGCGGCACCGCCCCATATCCGCCACGGCTTCATCAATCATGGCGCGCATCCCTTTCGGTTCTTGTGGCTGCTGATCCCAGCGGGGCTGGAGGATTTCTTTATCGGCATTGGCCGCCCCAAACTGCCGGGCGCGCCGGACCCAACACCCTATCCGCGCCCGGCGGATGCCGGGATGATTGAACTTTCAACAGTTTTCGAGACGCTCGACCCGCCCCCACCGCCGCCTTGGGATACCACCCCAATCACTGATCCCGCGGTGTTGGAAGCGCTGCGCCGCGACGCCACCTGAAAGCATTTTCAAGCCAAGGGTTAAATTTGGCGGCTCGGAGAATGCGACCATACAAAGCTTTCCGCTTGCAGAGCGGCGCGGTTGCGTGAAGGATCATCCCTGGAAGGGCGGCACCCAAGCCGCCCGGAAATGGGAGAATCCAGGAATGGCCAATCACATCACGCGCCGCCAGGCGCTTGGCGCCACAACTGCCTTGCTTGCCGCGCCTGCCTTTGTGCGGCAGGCCAATGCGCAAAGCCGCTTCGATTGGAAGCGCTTCGCTGGCGATCGCATCGAAGTCACGTTGCAAACATCGCCGCGCGGC
>VGDM01000039.1 GCA_016869715.1 Alphaproteobacteria bacterium | reverse complement strand
CGTCAGGCCGCCGCCACCGGCTGCGGGCTCTCCGCTGCGGCGAGGAAGGCGCGCAGGCTGTCTTCCACCGCCGCGCGCGGCAGGTCGCGGAGGATGAAGACGATGCGGGAGCGACGGTCGTCGCCGTGCGGCCAACCCGTCAGCTGCACGGTCGGGTGGAACACATGCTGCACGGCATGCAGAACCACCGGCCGATCTCCGCCTTGCAGGTTCAGCAGGCCCTTCACCCGCAGCAGCGCTTCGCCGCGCGTCGCCACCATCATCTCGAGCCAGGAGGCGAGGCCAGCGAGCGGGATCGGCGCATCAAAGGTCAGGCAGAAGGCCTGAATGCGGGCGTCATGACGGTTAGGGTCGTGGTGGTGCCCGTCGCCATGGCCATGCCCATGCCCGTTGTCGTCGTCATGCCGTGCCCAGGCCTCCGCATCGATCCAGCTCTGTACCTCGGTCGGTCGCGCGGCGGGGTCATATGGCCCGGCATGCAGCAGGAATCCTGGTTCGACCTCACCCTGTGTGACGACGCGCAGCGGCGCGCCCGGATTGAGTGCGCCGAGCCGCGCCAGCAGCGCGCTGGTCGCCTCCGCGCTGGCAATATCCGCCTTAGTCAGCACCAGCCGGTCGGCAACAGCTACCTGCCGGACAGCCTCCGGCTGCGCATCCAGCGTGGCAGCACCGTTCACGGCGTCCACCAGGGTCACGACGCCATCGAGGCGGAAGCGGCGCGCGGTCACGGGAGTTACCATCAATGTCTGCAGGATGGGCGCGGGATCAGCGAGGCCAGTCGTCTCGATAACGACGCGCCGGCAGGGCTGGCCCGCATCGATCCGCGCCGCGAGGCTTTCCAACGTCCGCAACAGATCGCCGCGCACAGTGCAGCAGAGGCAACCGGCATTGAGCAGAACGGTATCCCCATCGAGCCGTTCGACCAACAGATGATCGAGCCCGATTTCGCCAAACTCATTGATCAGGACGGCTGTGTCCGCCAAGTCCGGGTGCTTGAGCAGCCGGTTGAGCAGCGTTGTCTTGCCGGTTCCGAGAAAGCCGGTGAGCACGGTAATGGGCACGGCGCGGGCGCCGCTCACGGCGCAGACTCGCTGTGGCCATACAACTCCGCGGGGTCGGCGATGGGGTCTGCTATGACGGCCAGCACCCCGTCACGCGCCGCGCGAAAGAAGCAACTGCGCCGACCAGTGTGGCAGGCCGCGCCGACCTGATCGACCAGCGCCAGAAGCGCGTCGCCATCGCAATCGACCCGAAGTTCCACTAGGCGCTGCACTTGGCCCGAGGTCTCGCCCTTGCGCCACAGTCGGTTACGGCTGCGGGAGAAGTAGCAGACGCGACCGGTGGCCAAGGTTTCGCGGATGGCTTCGCGGTTCATCCAGGCGACCATCAGCACCTCACCGGTGTCGTGCTGCTGCGCCACGCAGGACACCAAGCCCGTGGGCGTCCAGTCGATAGCATTGAAAAGGGGATTATTGAAGGGATCATCGAGCGTCATCGGACTCTTATGGGATAAAATCACATTTCTGGCAAGGCCAACGATGTAGAGATCAATCCGCGTTAAGCACTGGATGTTTGATGCGACGCCTGAGCGCAGGTCGGACAGGCGCCGACCAACTCGATAACGCGGTCCTCAACTCGGTACCCGGTTCGGTTTGCCACCACGCCCAGCACGGCGGCCAGGGCGGCGTCCTCAACTTCCTGAATTGCCCCGCAACCTCGGCACACCGCAAAGGCGGGGCGGTGCCCTTGATTGTGATCGTGGTCGGGACCGCAATGCCCTTCGGCCTGGTCGAATACGCAGACCGTGAAGGCGTTTATGCTTTCGATCCGATGCACAAGGCCCGCCTGCCGCAACACTTCCAGTGCCCGATAAACGGTCTGCGGCCCACGCACCCCAACCGCCTCCAGACGCGCAAGGACCTCATAGGCGGTCAAGGCCTGACCAGCCGCAGAGCGCAGCACGCCGAGCACCAAGTCCTGATTGCGTGAAACCTTGCCGTGCATGTTTTCTCTGTCCAGCGCCATGGTGGGACGGTTGTCACCCTTGTCGGATGTCACGGAAGCCGTGGCAAGCCCCTTGCACCGTTTGTGATGTTATCACATAACAGTTTCCATGTCTTCTTCACCCAAACCCTCTACTCTCCTTGTGTGCACCCGCTGTTTGGCCGCTGGCGCCGATCCGGCGGCCCCGCGCGCCGGGGCCGCGCTGCTCGCCGCAGCACGCGCGGCAGCCGCTGAAGACTGCGTCATCCGCGTCGTCGGCGTCGCCTGCCTGTCTGGCTGCAAGCGAGCCTGCACTGCAGCGCTCATGGCCCCTCGGAAGGTCGGCTACCTTTTCGGTGACCTTCCGCCGGACGCCGAGGGGGCGGCGGACCTGCTCGCTGTGGCCCGCGCCCACAGCGCGCGTGCCGACGGCTTCCTGCCTCGCGCTGAGCGGCCCGAGCGGCTACGCGCCGGCATTCTCGCACGCATACCCCCGCTGAACTGGATCCCTTCCGAGCCCCAAGAGACCATTGCATGGCCGGCCTGACGCTCTGCATCAACGCGTCCGGACGGATACCCCTGAAACGACTTCCATGACCAGGTTCGCGCCTAACATACGCTTCCCACTCATGTCGCTCTCCGTTTGCTTCCGTGCCGGTAAGACGACGCTGCTGAAGCACGTGCTGACCAACAGCGAGAGCTGGCACATCGCCGCCACCTTTAAGGGCATGAGCGAGGTCAAAATCGACGCGATGCTGGTCGGGGAAACGCGCAGCCTCTCCTACACCGAGGGACAACAGCTCGAGATGTCCAACGCCTGCTTCTGCTGCACGCCGCATAAACATCTGATGCAGGGGGTAGCTGAGCCTGCCCATCACGGCCGATTCGCCGATCCCTTTCCGCGCCGAAGCACAGAGGCACCTTGTCGAATCGTCGCAACTTCAGGACGGAGCGCGGCGACACCGGTTGCGCCGTCCATTTGCCCGTGAAGCCGCTCTCACCGATGGAAAACTGGTTGCCATGATACATCCCGTCTTATCAGCAGCCGGCGTTTGGCTGATCCGTCGCCTTTGCCTACGGTTGGCGAAGCGCCCACTCACGGTGCTGCCTGTCACGCGGCGCGGGTTCGCCCGAAACTCGTGACGGATGACGGGATCGGGGAAGAGCCAGGTCTCTTTTGATTCTTCGAGCCCGTCGTTGATCGCCCCGGGACCGGCCGAGGCGTGCACATCGATTTCCGAAACGGCGGAGAAGCCTTCGACGAGCGGCTTGCCGCGCCGGCGGCGCGGGCCTTTGGGGATCTCGAGTTTGGTGTCGCTGCGCGGCTTGCGCGAGGCGGTCCGCGACTTCATCGCCGGAGAGCAGGAGGATGCACTCGCTTAATTTCCGGCAGCAGCAACCCATCCCGCTTGGCCCGATCCGACAGAAGATCAGGATCGGCGCGCTTGGCCTGGTGATCAAAATAGGTTGACGGTGCGATCGGCAATATCTTGCAGATCGGCTTGACACCGTGAACCATGCGCTGATCATCAATAAAAGCGATCATGGCTTGAACCGGCGGTCGAGCTCCGTGTGGATAAAACGCGCTGCGCGCCAGCAAAATATGCTAACCCCTTGCGCAAGATCTCATTGGCCTGGCGCAGCTCGCGGTTCTCCCGTTCCAGCGCTTTCAGCTTCTCGGCCATATCGCTCGGCACGCCCGCCTGCTTGCCGCTGTCCACCTCAGCCCGCTTGACCCAGTCCAGCAGCGTATGCGCTGAACAGCCAATCTTGGCCGAAATCGATAACGCCGCAGCCCAGCGAGAAGGGTGTTCCCCCTCGTGATACAGCACCATCCGAACCGCTCGAGCACCGACTTCAGGCAAGCTGTTTTCGTCGTTTTGCTCATAACGCCTCCATCCTATTTGGAAGTTGGAGCCGATGGCTTACCCAGGGCGGTTCACACCAATTTCTTCCGCAACCACACCCGCGCATGGCCTGCCGGCATGCCTTCCAGCTTGCCGAATTCAGCATAGCCATTGCGCTTCCAAAAGCTTGGCGCCTGGAAGCTGAAAGTATCCGTATAGGCATTGGTGCAGCCACGCTCGCGGCCGATCGCCTCAGCGCGGTGAAGCAATTGCTCACCAATGCCCCGCCGGCGAATGCCGCGTTCCAGATAGAGCCAATCAATGAAAAGCCAGCCCCAGAAGGTCAGGCCAAGCAAGCCGCCAAGCGTCTTGCCATCGGCATCTTGCACCAAAAGCGTCACCGGTTCGCGGTCATAAGGCCCACCGGTTTCCTGGTTGAAATTATGCAGACCGCGCTGAATGGCGGCAACGGCTTCAAATTCGGGCGCGGCATCTTCGACAATCTGAATGCCGTCCTTGAGTGTAATGCTCATCCCGCGAGGCGTCCAAAGCCGGAGAAAGCCACCACAACCAAACCCATGATCAAATTCATCAAGACCAACTTTCTGATGCTTTCCAAGGCACGCGCTGCAACTGGCTTATCCCCCGCTGCCATGGCGCGGCGCATGGCACTCCAAGGGCCGAAGAATAGCGCAAGAAAGACTAATCCCATAATCAGCCCCAGCAGATGCATCAGGTGCAGACTCCATCGCGCGCCCGCGAAGCCGCCATGCCAAAGGAAGAACAAGGCCCAGCCGGTCAGCAGCACGATGGGCATGGCATGCCACACAATCAAAAAGAAACGCCTAAAGGCGGCCTTCGCGAGTGCAAGCCGCTCCGGCGCTTGCAGCACCTCATGCGCGGCCGGGCGCAGCACCAAAAGCGCGAAGGCCATGCCGCCCACCCAAAGCACCGCGCCCAGCAAATGGAGCGCCAGCAGGATATCACCCATGATCAAACACCTTTTTTGCAGATGGCTTCGAGCGCCGCCGCAAGCGCGCGCGCTTCCGCTGCCGCCGACCCACGCGGTGAGGCTTCCACGACGCCAAGCCCTGACATGAAGGCCTGGGCATAGGCAGTACGATTGCCGAGCGTGGTTTCCAGTAAAGGCAACTTGCGGTCGCGGATTTGGCCTTCAATATACTCTCGCAACTTGCCCGAAGCGGGCGCGCGGTTCAGCAGCAGGCGGAAGGGGCGCCGTTCCTGCTTGGCGATATCAAGCGTTGCATCCATGGACCAAAGATCAGCCGCCGAGGGTTGCAAGGGCACCAGCACCAGATCCGCACCGCGCACGGCAAGCTTGGCATCCGTGTCATCATGCGGGGCGGTATCGAGCAGCACGAAATCCTGATCGCGCCGCAGCCTTTCGAGCGTGGCGGGCAGGCGCCAGCCGGTCGGTGCCTCGAAATGCAGGGTATGCGCCTTTTTGCTGACGCCGCGCTGCTGGTCCCAGCGCGCCAAGCTGCGCTGCGGGTCTATGTCCAAAAGCCCGACACGATGGCCCGACTCCGCAAGCGCGGTGGCCAGATTGGCCGCCACGGTGGATTTGCCGGCGCCGCCCTTGCGCTGGGCGATGGCGATGACGAAGGCCATGCACGACTCCTACACTCAGGCGTATTCTATAGCAGCTTGGGGCGCCACTTGACCCAGCCCATATGGCCGGCGCGCAGTTCGGCTATAAACACCCCATGGCACGGCCTTAGCCGACCGAATTGCTGACCCGGCTGAAATGGCGCGCGCCGATGCAGCGGCGCTGGCCGTTGGTGTCGCCACGGAAACCCTGATGGAAGCAGCGGGGCGGGCCGTGGCGCGGGCCATCCTTGCCTGCTTCCGCCCCTGCCGGACGCTAGTGCTGGCCGGGTCGGGCAATAATGGCGGTGATGGTTATGTCGCCGCGCGTTACCTCGACTAGGCCGGCTGGCCTGTTTCGGTGGCGGCCCTGGCACCACCCAGCCCCGGCACGGCGGCGGCAACCGCTGCAGCGCGCTGGCTTGGCCCGATGGCGACTTTCACGGAAGCCGAGGCCGCGCGCGCTTCTTTGGTGGTTGATGCGCTGTTTGGCGCTGGCCTGTCGCGCCCTCTGGCGCCCGAGGCGATCCAGCTTCTGCGCGCCGTGGAAGCGCCCTTGGTGGCGGTGGATGTGCCCTCTGGCTTGGATGGCGCCACCGGGTAGGCGCTGGGCCATGCGCCGCAAGCGGCACTCACCATCAGCTTTTTTCGCCTGAAGCCGGGACATCTGTTGCTGCCAGGCCGCGCGCTGTGCGGCGAGACGGTACTTGCCGATATCGGTTTGCCTCCCGTGGTGCTGGAAGACATCGCGCCGCGCTGCTAGCGCACTCATCCCTCGCTTAGGGCGCTGTCAGCGCTTGAGACAGCCGCGCCTAAATATACGCGTGGGCATCTGACGATCCTGGCAGGTGCCGCCATGCCTGGTGCGGCACGCTGGGCGGCGGCAGCGGCGCGGCGGCCTGGCGCGAGGCTGGTCACACTGCATGCCGAAACGCTCGATCTTGCTGCCACGCTGCGCGTCGATGCGCCCGGCCAATTGTTGAGCGATGTAAGGCTGGAGGCGCTGCTACCCGATGCTCGGCGCAAGGTCTGGCTGGTTGGTCCCAGGCTTTTGCCGCATGAGGCAACCCGCGCTGCCATCCGCATGCTCATTGAAGCCGGCAAGCTTCTGGTCACCGATGCCGGCGCACTAATGGCCGCATCTGATGTGCCCGAACTCCTGCGCGGCGCGGCGGTGATCACCCCGCATGAAGGCGAATTCGCGCGGCTTTTCGGCGCGCTGGGCGCGGATCGGCTGGCGGCCACACGCACTGCCGCGGCGCGGCTTGGCGTGGTGGAGGTGCTGAAAGGCCCGGATAGCATCATCGCTGGCCCGGATGGGCGCGTGATCATCAATGACAATGCGCCGCCCAGCCTCGTCACCGGCGGCACGGGCGATATTCTGGCCGGCGCCATCGCGGCCTTGCTTGCCCAGGGCATGACGCCGTATGAAGCAGGCGCCGCAGGTGTTTGGCTGCATGGTGCGGGCGCCACTGCCGGCCCCCCCGGTTTGATCGCCGAGGATTTGCCCGCCCTCATGGCCGCGGCGCGGCGAACGCTATCCAAGTGAAACCGATCAAGCGCGCGTTCTCATTGCAAAAAAATGCTTTGTTTTTTTGCCAATGTCTCGATAGGCTTTTCGGTGAAAGGGGGTCGGGTCAGGCATGTCCGATATCACCATTGAAGCCGGTCTCATGAATCGCGCCATGCAGCGTGTGGCCTCACTCTGGCGTGATCTCGCCTGGGTCGTGCAGCGCAGCCCGCAACCCGCCAGTGATTTTGCCGAGGAATTTCGCGCCTGCCTTGAAGCCCGTGGCGGTGAGGTCTCCGCGCGCAACCGTGCCGCAGCCCTGGCTGAGCGTTATCGCGGCCTGGATGAAGCCGGGCGGCTTGGTTTCCTCCGCGCCCTTGCAGCCTTTGATTCCGATGGCGTGGCTGTCACGCGCGCCATTGAAAAGCTCAGCGCGGCACCGGATGCGGTGGAGCGCGCCATTGCCCTTGCCGGGCTGCGCCGCGCCTTGGAACCGCCGCGGCTCAAGCTGCTCACTGCCTTTGCCGCCATTCCGGATGGGGTGAAGTTTCTGGTCGAAATGCGGGCGGAATTGCTTCACTTCAAGGATCACGAAGCACCCTTGCAGGCCCTGGAGACTGACCTCAAGGGCTTGCTCGCTTCCTGGTTTGATGTCGGCTTTCTGGAATTGCGCGCGATCGACTGGAAATCGCCCGCCGCGTTGCTCGAAAAACTGGTGCAATATGAAGCGGTGCATCGCATCCGCACCTGGCGGGATTTGCGCAATCGGCTTGATTCGGACCGTCGCTGCTACGCCTTTTTCCATCCGCGGATGCCCGATGAGCCGCTGATTTTCGTGGAAGTCGCGCTGGAACGCGGCATGGCGGCCAGTGTGCAAAAGCTGCTCGATGAGAAGGCGCCGTTGCAGGATGCCGGGCAGGCGGATACCGCCGTCTTTTATTCCATCAACAATTGCCAGCGCGGGTTGGATGGCATTTCCTTCGGCAATTTCCTAATCAAGCGCGTGGTGGAACTGCTCGCCGCCGAATTCCCGAAGCTCAAGACCTTTTGCACGCTCTCCCCCATGCCGGGCTTCCGCGTCTGGCTTGAAAAAAACGCTCGGGCTGGCGAGGGCCTGCTGACCAGCGAAGAAGAAGCGGCCCTGACCACAGCGCTCGGCGATGGCGCGGTGCTGGATTTCGCGAAGCTTCTCGCGGACCGTGCCTGCCTTAAACAGGAAGCGCTCGCCCGCGCCATGGCGCCCATTCTGATCCGGCTTTGCGCGCGGTATCTGATCAAGGAAGCGCCATCGGGCAGGACAAGGCGCGCGCTTGATCCCGTGGCGCATTTTCACCTGTCCAACGGCGCGCGGGTCGAAAGGTTGAATTGGCGCGCCGATGTCTCGGAGAATGGTTTGCGCCAATCCTGCGGGTTGATGGTGAATTACCTTTATGATCCGGCGAGTATTGAGAATAATCACGAAGCCTATGTTGGGGATGGCCAGCGCGCTGCCTCGGGCGGGCTGAAGCGACTAGTGCGCGCCTGATGGGCCCCTTCCTTACCAGCATCCAAAGCAGCGTATCCCAGTTTGCTTGTCGGGGGAACGGATCATGACAGTGCAGGGCAAGGGGAAGGCGCGCCATCTGTTGGGCAGCACGCGGCGGATTGAAATCCTCCATGCGCTGGAGAGGAAGCTGCTTTGGCTGTCTTCCTGGATGATCCATCACGCCAATCACATCCGCTCCAATCGGGATGGGTTGAAGGTGGGCGGGCATCAGGCATCCTGCGCTTCCTGCATTTCCATCTTGACCGCGCTCTACTTCGATATCCTGAAACCCGCCGATCGTGTGGCGGTGAAGCCCCATGCGGGCCCAGTCTTTCACGCCATCAATTATCTGCTGGGCCGGCAAGATCGCGCCAAGCTCGAAACGCTGCGGCAATTCGGCGGCATTCAGCCTTATCCCTCCCGCGTGAAGGATGGATCAGAGGTTGATTTCTCAACGGGCTCCGTCGGGCTTGGTGTGGCGCTCGCGTCCTTCGGCTCGCTGGTGCAGGATTATGTGCATCTGCATCGCCTGGCGCCTGAGGGCATTCCGCCCGGCCGGCATGTTGCTGTGGTCGGCGATGCCGAATTGGATGAGGGCAATATCTACGAAGCCCTTTTGGAAGGCTGGAAGCACGATATCCGCAATGTCTGGTGGGTGGTGGATTACAACCGCCAATCCCTCGATTCCGTGGTGCCGGACAGGCTTTTTGGCCGGATCGAGGGCCTCTTCCGCGATATGGGTTGGAATGTCGTCACGCTGAAATACGGCCGCAAGCTCGAAGCGGCCTTTGCGCGCCCCGATGGTGATCAATTGCGTTGCTGGATTGATGATTGTCCGAACAGCCTTTACGCCGCGCTGACCTTTCAGGGCGGTGCCGCCTGGCGTGCCGCCATCCTGGCTGAGCTTGGCCGTGTTGCCGGCATTCGTGCCATCATTGACCCGCTTTCGGATGAAGAGCTTTCTGCGCTGATGAACAACCTTGGCGGGCATGACATCGAAACCCTGACCGAGGCCTTCCGCGCCCAGGATGCGGCGGGCGATCAGCCGACCTGCTTTATCGCCTATACCATCAAAGGCATGGGCCTGCCCTTTGCCGGGCATAAGGATAATCACGCCGGGCTGATGACGAAGGAGCAGATGGAAGGCTTCCGCGCCGCCATGAAAATTCGCCCCGGTCAGGAATGGGGTGAATTTGAAGGGCTTGATGTGCCCGAGGAAGAATTGCGCGACTTCCTGGCCAGTATTGATTTCGCCAAGCCCCTGTCGCCCCAGGGCCGGTCCCTGCAATCCCCAAAGATCCATGTGCCGGAACACTTCGCCGCGCCGCGCGTGCCGGCGGGGCGCAAGCACTCCACCCAGGCCGCCTTTGGCGAGATTCTGGCCGAGATCGGGCGCGGGCAGGGGGAGAATGCCGACCTCGCCAAGCGCATTGTCACCACCAGCCCGGATGTGACGGTTTCCACCAATCTTGGCCCCTGGGTGAATAGGCGCGGCATATTTGACCGGCACAAGAAGAATGACGTGTTCCGCGATGCCAAGCTTGCCTCTGCCCAGCGCTGGGGCATGTCGCCGGAAGGCCAGCATGTGGAATTGGGCATTGCGGAACAGAATTTGTTCCTGCTGCTGGCGGGGCTTGGCCTCGCGGACCGGCTGTATGGCGCCAGGCTTTTGCCGGTGGGCACGGTCTATGATCCCTTCGTCAATCGCGGCTTGGATGCGCTGATTTACGCCTGCTATCAGGATGCACGGTTTCTCTTAGTTTCAACGCCTTCGGGCCTGACTTTGGCACCGGAAGGCGGCCAGCACCAAAGCGTCAATACGCCGCTGATCGGCATGGCGCAGGATAGGCTGGTGGCTTACGAACCCGCCCATGCCGATGAATTGGCCATCCTGTTGCGCCATGCCTTTCACCACATGCAGCAGCCCGATGGTTCGGCGGTATGGCTCCGGCTTTCGACGCGCGGGCTGGAACAGCCGGAACGTAACCTCGATCCGGCAGCGGTTATTGCCGGCGCCTATTGGCTGGTGCCGCCCGCGCCGGGGGCGAGTTTTGCGCTGGCCTATCAAGGCGCCCTGGCGCCCGAGGCCATGGCCGCCTTCACCACGATCCGCGAGGATATCCCCGAAGCCGGGCTGCTCGCCATTACCAGCCCGGACAAGCTGCACACCGATTGGGTCGCGGCACGGCGCAAGGCGCGCACGGGTTTTGGCGCGCTAAGCTGGATCGAAACCCTGCTGGAACCGCTCGCCGCCAATGCGGCCCTAGTCACGGTGCTGGATGGCCACCCCGCCGCCCATGCCTGGCTTGGGTCCGTGCGCGGGCAAAAAGTGGTGCCGCTTGGTGTGGACCGCTTCGGCCAAGCGGGCGATATCCCGGACCTCTACCGTGAATATGGGCTGGATGAGGCCGCCATTCTGGATGCCTCGGCACAGGCTTTGGTTTCGTGAAAGTGTTTTGGCCGAAGCACCCTTGGAAAGCGCCGAGGCATAGGCTAAAGCCCAAAAGTTGACTGCGGCGCGGCGCCGTTGGGCGCGGGCGTGGTGGAATTGGTAGACACGCCGGATTTAGGTTCCGGTGGCGCAAGCCTTGGGGGTTCGAGTCCCTTCGCCCGCACCAAAGCGCCGCCAGTGCCTTTTGTTTCTCTAACTTAGGATGGACGATCCTCCGATGCAGGTTAATGAGCTCGCGCAAGAAGGTTTGAAGCGCGCCTATTCCGTGACGCTTCCGGCCGGCGATATCGCCTCCAACCGCGAAAAGCGCCTCGCCGAAATCGCGAAGACGGTTTCACTGCCGGGCTTCCGCCCGGGCAAGGTGCCGCTTTCCATTGTGCGGCAGCGCTATGGCAGCGCCGTGATGGGTGAGGTGCTTGAAGCATCCGTGAATGACGCGCAGCGGAAGCTGGTGACGGATCGTGGCCTGAAGCCCGCGCTTCAACCCAAAATCGAAGTGACGAATTTCGCCGAAGGCGCTGATCTTGAATTCCGCATGGAGTTGGAAGTGCTGCCGGATGTGCCGATGCCCGATTTTTCCGGCATTGAGCTGGAACGCCTGCGCGCCGAGCCGTCCGATGAGGAAGTGCAGAAAACTTTGGAAACGCTCGCGACGCGCAATGGCGAATTGACGGATGTGACCGAAGCCCGCCCCGCCAGGAAGGGCGAGATGATGGTCTGCGATTTCGCTGGCTCCGTGGTGCCTGACCTGCTGACCAATGGCCCGGCGCTTGGTGCCGTGCCTGGCATCCCGGGCCAGGCGCCGCGCGGGTGGGAGGTTGGACTTTCGGGTGGCCTGAAGTCCCAAATCGCTGCCATCGGCACGCATGACGCGCTGCCTTATTTCGACCTGCGTATCAACGGCACAGCGAGTGAAGCCGGCTGGGTGCAGGTGTTCCTGGAAAGCCCGAAGGGCATCGCCGCGGCACCGGGTGCCACGCAAAGCCTGATGGTCAGCACCCAACTCGCTGGCGGCAGCCTGCCGGAAGGCACGCAGAGCAAGCTTGGCTTCAATTTCTATAGCCTGCGCGCAGATGGTGTTGATTTCCTGGATATGCAGCGCGACGCCTTTGCCGTGACGACGGGGCACAGCACGGTTGCGTTCACCTTCCCCGATCAAGCGGAAATCGGCGCCTGCCGGCCCTTTATCTATTTGCACGGCATGCCAGCCGGTATGGGGGTGGAATTCACGCTCCGCATCGGCCCGGCGCGGTTGATCGCGGGCACGGAAGAACCCGCCCTTGCCCCCTTCGCGGGTGGGTCGGCTACCGATATGCCGATTGAAGTGGGCGGCCCCGGCTTCATCCCAGGCTTTACCGAGCAGATGGAAGGGCTTTCCGTGGGCGATAGCCGCGATATCCAGGTGGTGTTTCCGCTGGATTACGGCTCGACCGAATTGGCGGGCAAGCGCGCGGTCTTCTCCATTACGGCGAAGAAGCTTCAGCAGCGCGTGCCGCGCACCATTGATGATGAATTGGCCAAGACGGTCGGGCAGAATGATCTGGCTGGCTTGCAGGCGCAGGTGAAGGAAGGCTTGCAGCGCGACTATGATGGCATGGCGCGCATGCGCTTGAAGCGCGCCCTTTTGGATAAGCTTGCCGATCAGGCAAGCTTCCCGGTGCCGGAAGGCATGGTGGAGGGTGAATTCAGCCAAATCTGGCAGCGCGTGGAAACTGATTTGAAGGCCGGGCGGCTCGATGCCGATGATGCGGGCAAGGATGAGGCGACGCTGCGCGAGGAATATCGCGGGATCGCCCAGCGGCGCATCCGGCTTGGCCTGTTGCTGTCCGAGATCGGCCGCAGCAATAATATCCAGGTGACACCGGATGAGCTGAGCCGCGCGCTCCGCCAGGAAGCTGTACGCTACCGTGGCCAGGAACAGCAGGTGATTGAGTTTTTCCGCAAGAATCCGGAAGCGATGGAAAATCTCCGCGCCCCGATTTTTGAGGATAAAGTCGTTGATTTCATCCTGGAATTGTCCAAGGTGGCGGAGCGCCAAGTGAAGCCTCAGGAATTGTCGGAAACCTGATTGGGGCATACCGAAGGGCTGGAAAGGGCAAGGCGCAACCTCTGCCTTTGTTGTTCATTAACACCGGTGCCAATTTTTCTCGGGAATTGAGGGGGTGACTTGCAGGAAGGCCGAGCCTCGCATAGTTAAGACGGCAAGAGGCTTGGCGGTATCAACCGCCGCAAGAAGGGGGCGTGGTTCGGGTGTCTGACACCATCCTTGAAACGGAAGGGCTTACCAAGGAATTTAGGGGCTTCGTCGCGGTGAGCGACGTGAACCTGAGTGTTCGACGGGGCACCATCCATGGCTTGATCGGCCCGAATGGCGCAGGCAAGACCACTTGCTTCAATATGCTGACGAAATTCCTGCCACCGACCCGTGGCGCCATTCGCTATGAGGGTCGCGATATCACCGGTATGAAGGCGGCTGAGGTTGCGCGGCTTGGCCTGGTGCGGAGCTTTCAAATCTCTGCCGTGTTTCCGCATTTGACCGTGCTTGAAAATGTTCGCGTCTCCTTGCAGCGCGCCCGTGGCGGTTCCTTCGATTTCTGGCGTTCCGATTCGGTGCTACGCAAGTTTGATGCGCGGGCCGAGGAATTGCTGGCCGATGTGGGCCTCACGGAATGGATGCACCTGACCGCCGGTGAATTGCCTTATGGTCGCAAGCGTGCGCTTGAAATAGCGACCACACTTGCGCTTGATCCGGTGATGATGCTGCTGGATGAACCAACAGCGGGCATGGCGCATGATGATGTAGACAGGGTTGTGGCGCTGGTGAAGCGCGTTTCGGTCGGCCGCACCATCCTGCTGGTGGAACATAACCTTCGCGTTGTGCAGGGGCTTTGCGATACCATCACCGTGCTCGCGCGCGGCAGTGTGTTGGCGGAAGGCGATTACGCGGCCGTGTCGCGCAACCCGGATGTGGTGGCGGCCTATCTTGGCACCGATGCGTCAACCGAAGCGGAGCAGGAACATGGCTGATGTGATGACCGCCCCTGCGGGCGCCAAGGCCAACACTGGCGTCTTGATGGAAATTCGGGGGCTTGAGGCCTGGTATGGCGAAAGCCATGTCCTACATGGCGTGGATATTGATATCCGTGAAGGCGAAGTGGTGACGCTGCTTGGCCGCAATGGCGCGGGCAAGACCTCGACGCTGCGATCCGTCATGGGGCTGGTGCCGCGCCGCAGTGGTTCAATCAGGTATGAGGGCAAGGAATTCGTCAATGCGCGTTCGGATGTGATTGCGCGTTCGGGGATTGCCTATTGCCCTGAGGAGCGCGGGATTTTTGCCTCGCTTGACGTGACCGAAAACCTGATGCTGCCACCCATGGTGCGCCTCGGTGGGCTGCCCTTGGATGAGATCTATGCGCTGTTTCCGAATTTGAAGGAAAGGGCGCGCAGCCAAGGTACCAAGCTTTCCGGTGGTGAGCAGCAGATGCTCGCCATTGCGCGCATCCTTCGCACGGGCGCGCGGTTTTTGCTTTTGGATGAGCCTTCGGAAGGCCTGGCGCCGGTGATCGTGCAGCAGATCGGACGCACCATTCGCGAATTGAAGAAGCGCGGCTTCACCGTGCTGCTGGTCGAGCAGAATTTCCGTTTCGCGCAAACCGTCGCGGATCGGCATTACGTCATGGAACATGGTCGCGTGGTGGATATGGTCGCGAATGAAGACCTGAATGCATCGCTCGATCGGTTGCATCAATATCTTGGGGTCTAAGGTGCCTATTCGTTGGATATGTTCGCTAAGCATCCATTTTGCGAACATACGCCACGTTATGGTTTGCCCGCACTTACACAAAAGTCAGGTGATCTCGCTTGACTTGGAAGTGCTCTAGCACATCAGCAGGAGGACGTTATGCAACTGTCTCGTCGTAATATGCTTGCCGGAGCGGCAGCCACAGGCGCCCCGCCGCTTTCTCTTGCCCGCGCGCAGGCGGCGAATACCGTGCGTATCGGTGTCATGACCGATATGTCGGGCATGTATCGTGATAATACGGGGCCGACTTCGGTGGCCGCCGCGCGCGAAGCCGCTGCCGAATTCGGCGCCAGCCATGGCTTCCGGGTGGAGGTGATCGAAGCAGATCACCAGAACCGTCCGGATGTCGGCGTAAATCTGGCGCGGCAATGGTATGATCAGGGCGTGGACCTGATCATGGATGTGCCGACATCCTCGGTCGGCTTGGCCGTATCCAATGTCGCGCGCGAGAAGAACAAGGCTTATATTTGCGTGGGTTCTGCCACTGCGGATCTGACAGGCGCACAATGCAGCCCGAATACGATCCACTGGGCCTATGATACTTACATGTTGGCGCGCTCTACCGGCGGTGCCACGGTGCGTGCGGGCGGCGATACCTGGTTCTTCATCACCGCCGATTACGCCTTTGGCCACGCGCTGGAACGCGATTCCTCGAATTTCGTCCGTGCGGCAGGCGGGCGCATCATTGGCCAGGTGCGCACACCCTTTCCGGGCACCACGGATTTCTCCTCCTTTCTCGTGCAGGCGCAGGCTTCCCGCGCGAAGGTGATCGGGCTTGCGAATGCCGGGGCGGATACGCAGAATTGCGTTAAGCAGGCGGCAGAATTCGGTCTGACGCGGCGCGGCATCAAGCTTGCCTCGCTATTGCTGTTCGTGAATGACGTGCATGGGCTTGGGCTGCAAACGGCACAGGGGCTGGTCTGTACCGAAAGCTTCTATTGGGACATGAATGACAATACCCGCGCCTGGACTCAGCGCATGCTGCGGCGCATTCCCAACAACTACCCGAACATGATCCATGCCGGTTGCTATTCCGGTGCGCTGCACTTCCTGAAAACCGTGTCGGCGATGGGCGTGCCCACCGCCAAGGCCTCGGGCCTTGATCTTGTCAATAGGATGAAGGCGCAGCCTTCCGATGATGAACTGTTTGGCAAGGCAACGATCCGAGCGGATGGCCGTCGCATCATTCCCTCATACCTGTTTGAGGTGAAGACGCCGGCCGAAAGCACGAAGCCCTGGGATTACTACAAGCTGCTGCAAACTACGCCCGCCGAAGAAGCCTTCCGCCCGATTGGTGAAGGCGGCTGCGCTTTGGTTAGGTCCTGATACTTGTTTATGAGCGCCACTTCGCATTCCGCGCCTGGTCCCAGTCAGTGCGCGGCGATGCCCTGAGGGAAACATCACCGCATGGATGAGATATTCGGCATACCGGCGCCGCTGCTCTTTGGACAGCTTCTGCTCGGACTTATCAATGGCGCCTTCTACGCGATGCTGTCGCTCGGCCTCGCGGTGATTTTCGGGCTGCTCAACATCATTAACTTCTCGCATGGCGCCCAGTTCATGATGGGCGCCTTCGTGGCCTGGATGCTGCTGCATTACCTGGGCATCGGCTATTGGTGGGCGCTGATCCTCTCACCTTTGGTGGTGGGTCTGACCGGCGTCATCCTTGAACGAACAATGATTTGTCGGCTTTATAAGCTGGATCATTTGTATGGGCTGCTGCTTACCTTTGGCATATCCCTTATCATTGAGGGGATTTTCCGAAATCAATACGGCTCCTCCGGCATGCCCTATCGCATTCCGACGCAGCTTTCCGGCGCCTGGGACCTTGGTTTCATGTTCATGCCGGTCTATCGCGGCTGGGTCGTGGTGTTCGCGCTTTTCACCTGCATTACGACTTGGCTGGTCATCGAAAAGACGCGGCTCGGCGCCTATCTGCGCGCGGCGACGGAAAACGCGCCGCTGGTGCAGGCCTTTGGCGTGAATGTGCCACGCATGATCACGCTGACCTATGGGGCGGGTGTGGCACTTGCCGCGCTGGCCGGTGTGCTCGCTGCGCCGATCTATTCGGTGAACCCGCAAATGGGGACCAATTTGATCATCGTCGTGTTCGCCGTGGTGGTGATTGGGGGCATGGGCTCCATCCTGGGTTCCGTGCTGACCGGCTTCGGGCTCGGCATTGTTGAAGGTCTTACCAAGGTTTTCTATCCGGAAGCCTCGGCGACCGTGATCTTTATTATCATGGTTATCGTCTTGCTGGCGCGTCCTGCCGGCCTTTTCGGGAGGGCTTGATCCATGGCCGGTCCATCCATGACAAGCAGCGCGGTGCCCGCGGGACCGCAGGAAGAACTCTTCGGCTTTACCAAGGCACAGTTCGTCGCCCTTTTGGTTATGTTCGCGGCCTTGGTGGTGGCACCCTTCTTCCTCTATCCTGTCTTCTTGATGAAGCTGCTCTGCTTCGCGATTTTTGCCTGCGCCTTCAATTTGCTGATTGGTTATGTCGGGCTGACTTCCTTTGGCCATGCAGCCTATTTCGGCATGGGGGGCTATATCGCCGCGCATAGCGCCAAGGTTTGGGGCCTGACGCCCGAGCTTTCCATCATCGTCGGCGCCCTTTTGGCCGGCGTGCAAGGCGCGATTTTCGGTTGGATCGCCATTCGTCGCCAGGGCATCTACTTCGCCATGATCACGCTCGCGCTGGCGCAGATGATCTACTTCTTCTGTCTGCAAGCGCCCTTCACCGGCGGTGAGGATGGCATTCAGGCCGTGCCGCGTGGCCATCTGTTTGGCGTGATCAGCCTTGCCTCTGACATGACGATGTATTGGTTCGTCGCAGCGGTCTTTGTTGCCTGCTTCCTGCTGATCCATCGCATTGTGCATTCGCCCTTCGGCCAGGTGCTGAAGGCCATTCGTGAAAATGAACCACGCACCACATCGCTCGGCTATCGGACGGATGACTATAAGCTGGTCGCTTTCATCCTGTCCGCGACGCTGGCCGGTGTTGCGGGCGGCACGAAGTCGCTTGTCTTCGGCATTGCGACGCTGACTGATGTGCATTGGTCCATGTCGGGTGAAGTGCTGCTGATGACGTTGGTGGGCGGGCTTGGTACGGTGTTTGGCCCGATGATCGGCGCCGCGGTGATTGTCGCCATGCAGAACTACCTGGCTGAGATGGGCGCCTGGGTCACGGTGATCCAGGGTGTCATCTTCATCGCCTGCGTGCTCGCCTTCCGCCGCGGTATTGTTGGTGAAATTGGCAATCTGCTGCGTGTGCGCCTGTAAGACGCCGCGACGCTTCTGAAATGGGGCGCCTCTGCTGCGGTTTGCGGCAGGGGCGCTTTGCTTGTGGGCAGGCTGTATCACGGCCCCGGCGTGTTGGGTCAGGTCAGGGCTTGCGAAAGAACCGCTATTGGGGTTTTTAGAAGCGTGATGAAGCTGCCCGTCTCAGCCAGAGGGATTTGCCAGTGACTGCGCCGGTGCTGGACGTGTCTGGGCTCAGCCTTGGCTTTCGCCAGGATGGGCGCATGCTGTCCATTCTGGATGGCATTTCCTTTCGCGCCGAAGCCGGCAAGACGCTCGCAATTGTTGGTGAAAGCGGCTGCGGCAAATCGGTGGCGTCGTTGGCCATTATGGGGCTGCTGCCGGAAAACGCGGCAGTAACGGGTAGTGCCAGGCTGATGGGGCGGGAATTGCTCGGCCTGCCGGCAGACGATCGTCGGGCTTTGCGCGGTGCCGAAATGGCGATGATCTTCCAGGAACCCATGACCAGCCTGAACCCGGCCTTCACTGCCGGTGAACAAGTGGCGGAAGCGCTGCGCCTGCATCAAAAACTTGACCGCGACGCGGCCTTCAAAGCGGCCGTCACGATGCTGGAGAAAGTGCGTATTCCCGATGCGGCGCGCCGCGCGCGGCAATACTCGCATCAGCTCTCGGGCGGTATGCGCCAGCGCGTAATGATCGCGATTGCACTCGCTTGCCGGCCCAAGCTGCTGATTGCGGATGAACCAAGCACAGCGCTTGATGTGACGGTGCAGGCGCAAATCCTGGCGCTGCTGGATGATCTAAAGCGGGAGACCGGCACGGCGGTAATCCTGATCACGCATGATCTGGGGGTGGTCGCGGATCACGCAGATGATATTGTGGTGATGTATGCCGGGCGCGTGGCGGAAAAGGCGCGGGCTGCTGATCTTTTTGCGCGACCGGAACATCCCTATACCATCGGCCTATTGGGCGCCGCACCAGCAGCGGGCAGGCGCGGCGAAAGGCTCGCCAGCATTGAAGGCACCGTGCCGGATTTGCGCGCGCCGCCGCCAGGCTGCCGCTTTGCACCGCGATGCCCCTTTGCCATTGCGCGCTGCGCTGAAGGCGCGCCGCCCCTGGCCGAGGTTGCGCCCTGCCATTTCAGCGCCTGCCTGGTCGCGCCGCTTGATGCCATGCTCGGGGCGGCGGCATGACGGCGTTGTTGGAACTCCGCGATGTTGTGAAGCATTTCCCGGTGCGTGATGCGCTTGGCCGCCGTGCTGGCGCGGTGCATGCTGTGGATGGCGTATCATTGGCGGTTGCGAAAGGTGAGGTGCTGGCGATTGTCGGCGAAAGCGGCTGCGGTAAATCCACGCTCGGGCGCGTGATGCTGCGCTTGATTGAACCCGATAGCGGTTCGGTGCGTTTCGCGGGCGAGGACCTTGCCGGCCTTTCACCAGCCGCCTTGCGCGCGCGCAGGCGAGATATGCAGATCATTTTCCAAGACCCTTTCGGCAGCCTTGATCCGCGCATGACAGTGGCGAAGGCGATTGCGGAGCCGCTTAGGCTGCATCGCGTGGTGCCGCGCGCCGAGGAAGCGGCGCGCGTTGCCGAATTGCTCCGCCGTGTTGGCTTGCGGCCGGAAAATGCCGGGCGCTGGCCGCATGAATTCTCGGGTGGGCAGCGTCAGCGTATCGCGATTGCGCGCGCGCTTGCCAGCAATCCGCACCTCATTATCGGGGATGAGCCTGTCAGCGCCTTGGATGTTTCGGTGCAGGCACAGGTGATCAATCTGCTGCGTGATCTGATCCGCGATTTGTGCCTGACCTTTGTGTTGGTAAGCCATGATCTTGGCGTGGTGCGCCATGTCGCGGATCGTGTGGCGGTGATGTATCTTGGCCGCATCGTGGAGAAAGGCCCGGCTGAGCAAGTGCTGGGTTCGCCGCGCCACCCCTATACGCGCGCGCTGGTCGCCGCCATGCCAGGCGCGCAGACCAAAACGCCGCCCTTGGAAGGCGATGTACCGAGCCCGATCGCGCCACCCTCCGGCTGCCGCTTCCATACGCGTTGTGTCTTTGCCACCGAAAAATGCCGCGCGGAAACGCCGCGGCTTGAAGGTGCCGACCACGCTGTTGCCTGCCATTTTGCTGCAAGCCTGCCCGCACCCGTTGAGCGTAGTGCAGCGCTTGGCGGCGGTGAAAGATTGGCACGGCTACTAGGTTTTTTCCGGGGCAAGGCCCCTTCACCCACCAGGATGGGAGATCATGTATGAAAACAATGATCCACGCGGCGCTTGCCGCTTTTGGATTGCTCGCCATCGCAGCAGCACCCGCAAGTGCGCAGCATTTGCGCATCGCGCTGAAGGAAGACCCCGATATTCTTGACCCGACGCTGTCGCGTACTTTTGTCGGGCGCATTGTGTATGCCGCGCTTTGCGACAAGCTCTTTGACATCAATGAAAAACTTGAAATCGTGCCGCAGCTTGCGACCAGCCATCGCTGGGAAGACCCGCGCAGCCTGGTCATCACTTTGCGCGAAGGCGTGCGCTTTCATGACAACGAAGTGATGGATGCGGAAGCGGTGAAATACTCCCTGCTGCGGCATTTGACCTTGCAGGGCAGTTTCCGTCGCAGCGAAATCGCAGATATGGAAAGCGTCGAGGTTATTGACCCGAAGACAATCCGTATTCGCCTGAAGGGGCCATCGGCGTCCTTCCTTGCGGCGCTGACGGATCGCGCCGGCATGCCGGTGAGCCCCAAGGCGGCAGAAGCACTGGGGCGGAATTTCGGCACGCGCCCGGTCTGCACCGGCCCCTTCCGCTTTGTGGAGCGTGTCGCGCAGGAACGCATTGTTGGTGAACGCTTCCCGGAATATTGGGATGCGCGGAATATCCATCTGGCGCGCGTGACCTATCTGCCCATTCCGGACAATACGGTGCGGCTTGCGAACCTCCAATCCGGCGCCGTCGAATTCGCTGAACGTATGGAACCCGATGACATGAAGCCCATCCAACGCAGCCGCAATCTGCGCGCCGTTGCGGTAGATGAGCTTGGCTATCAAAGCATCAGTATCAATACCGGCAATGGCGAACGCGCCAATACGCCCTTTGGCCGCGATGCGCGCATTCGCCGCGCCTTTGAATTGGCAATTGATCGCGCCGCGGTAAACCAGGTGGTTTATGAGGGCATGTATGTCCCCACGCGCCAGCCCTTCCCGCCGGCGAGCCCCTTCCATGTGCGCGATTTCCCACCCACCGCGCAGGACCTGCCGCGCGCGCAGGCGCTGCTGCGTGAAGCGGGCGTCACCTTTCCCATTACGGTTGAAATGACGGTGCCGAATAATCCTGATCTGCGGCAAGTTGGTGAGGTTATTCAAGCCATGGTGAAGGAAGCGGGTTTTGATCTGCGGTTGCGCGCCATGGAATTCGCTTCTTCCTTGCAGGCCGCCGCGCGGGGCGAGTTTGAAACCTATCTGGTTGGCTGGTCTGGCCGCACCGATCCGGATGGAAATATCTACAGCTTCAGCCGCACTGGTGGCGGGCAGAATGATGGCCGCTATTCCAATGCGGAAGTCGATAAGCTGCTGGATGAAGCACGCACGGAATTGGACCTAGCGAAGCGCCAGGCGCTTTACGCCCGCGTCGCACGCATCGCCTTTGGGGAGGACGTACACCGCATCTATCTCTGGCACCGCAAGAACATCATGGCGCATAACGCGCGGCTTTCCGGCTATCGGCCGATCGCGGATGGGCTGGTGCGTTTGCAAGGCGTGCGGTTGCAATAGCCGCCATGTGGGTCTGGCTTTTCCGGCGGATTGGGCAGGTACTGCCGACGCTGTTCATCCTCTCTATCCTGATCTTCGGGCTTCAGCAACTGATGCCCGGCGATCCGGCGCTGATCTTAGCAGGGGAAGAACGCGGCGACCCACAAGTGCTGGCGCAAATCCGCGCCGAGTTGAGGCTGGATCGGCCGATCCATGAACAATACCTCTATTGGATCGGCAATGTGCTGACCGGCGATTTCGGCTTTTCCTGGCGCATCAGGATGCCGGTCAGCCAGCTTATTCTGGATAAGCTGCCGGTCACCGCGCAGCTTGCCGCCATGTCCTTCATCATTGCGGTGCTGATTGGCGTGCCGGCGGGTATCCTCTCCGCCGTCAAGCGCGATCAGCCGGCGGATTGGGCGGCGAATGGTGTCGCGCTATTTGGCATCTCCACGCCGAACTTCTGGCTCGGTATTATGATGATCCTGTTTTTCAGTGTGGAGCTTGGATGGCTGCCGCCATCCGGTTACGTCCCACTGACCGAGGATTTCTGGCAATCTATTGCGACAACCCTCATGCCGGCCTTTGTGCTTGGCACCGGCGTTGCTTCCGTGCTGATGCGCCATACGCGTGCGGCGATGCTTACGGCGTTGTCGCAAGATTATGTGCGCACGGCCCGCGCCAAAGGGCTGCGAGAACGCGTGGTGATCTGGAAACACGCGCTGAGGAATGCGCTGATCCCGGTAGTGACCCTGGGCGCCATTGAATTCGGCCGGTTGCTCGCGGGTGCTGTGCTCACCGAGCAGGTTTTCACCATTCCGGGCTTTGGCAAGCTGATTGTGGATGCGGTATTCAACCGGGATTACCCGGTGGTGCAGGGTGTTGTGCTCGCCACCGCCTTGATTTTCGTGCTGCTCTCACTGGTGGCTGATCTTTTGTACATGGCACTCAATCCACGGCTGCGTCAGGCATGAATGCGCCGGCCATCACCATGGGCGAAAGTCCGGCGCGCCGCGCGCTGAAACGCTTCTTTCGCCAAAAGCTGGCGGCGGTTGGCCTGGTGGTGGTGGTTGCGTTTGTGCTGATGGCGCTGCTCGCCCCCTTCATCGCGCCTTATGATCCGCTGCAAACAAGCTGGACCCGCATCCGCAAGCCGCCTTCCGCCGAGCATTGGTTCGGCACGGATGAAAATGGGCGCGACGTACTCTCCCGCGTCATTTGGGGCGCGCGGGCGTCGCTGATGGCGGGCGTGATTTCGGTACTCGGCGCGCTGTTCATCGGTGTGCCGCTTGGCTTGCTGGCGGGGTTGATAGGCGGTTGGGTGGATGGGCTGATATCACGCGTGGCGGATGCCATGCTCTCCGTGCCGTTTCTCATTCTGGCGATTGCGCTGGCGGCGTTTCTGGGGCCGGCCTTGGAAAATGCCATGCTGGCGATTGCCATTACCGCATCGCCCGTTTTCGTGCGGCTGGCGCGCGGCATGGCCTTGGATGCGAATTCAACCGATTGGGTGGAAGCAGCACGCGCGCTTGGTAATCCGCCCTGGCGCATAGGGCTTTTTCATGTGTTGCCCAATATCATCCCGCCCTTGCTGGTGCAGGCGAGCCTCGCGATTGCAGAAGCGATCATCGCCGAAGCGTCGCTTTCCTTCCTGGGGCTCGGGCAGCAGCCACCGGCGCCTTCCTGGGGGTCCATGCTGAATAGCGCGCAACGGTTTTTGACTCAGGCGCCCTGGCTGTCCATCATGCCGGGGCTCGCGATTTTCGTGGTCGTGCTGGCCTTCAATTTGGTCGGCGACGGGCTTCGCGATGCCTTGGACCCAAGGGCGGATCCAAAGTGATGGAAATACGTGGTGCACCTGGGCATTTGCCGCGCGGACGGCGCCTTTACGCCATTGGCGATATTCATGGCACGTTGCCACAACTCCGTGATCTGCACGCGCAAATTGCCGAGGATTTGCGTCGCCGGCCCGTGGCTTCCGCCATGCTGATCCATTTGGGTGACTACGTGGATAAGGGGCCAGACTCACGCGGCGTGGTGGATTACCTCTCCAACGGCGATCCCATTCCTCACCTGCCCACGCTGCATCTGATGGGCAATCATGAAGAAACCATGCTTGGCGCGCTTGCGGGTGATGGTGCGGCGGCAGCGGATTGGCTGTGGGGCGGGGGAAGGACGACGCTCGATTCCTGGGGTGTTGCGCCCGATGCACGGCGTGAGAGCTGGCCCGAGGCGATTTCCCCGCATCAGCGCCGGTTCCTGCGCGATTTGGCGCTGTGGCATGAGGAAGGCGGCTATCTTTTCGTCCACGCCGGCATTCGCCCAGGGGTCGCGCTGAAAGATCAATCCCGTGAGGATTTGCTGCGCATCCGGCATGATTTCCTGAATAGCCCGCGCGATCATGGGCATGTGGTGGTGCATGGGCATACGGCAGGGTTCATCCCGGTGGTGCGGGAAAACCGCATTTGCATTGATACCGCCGCCTGGTCCGGCGGGGGGCTGACGGCGGTGATGTTGGAAGGCGAAAGCCTCGCGTTTTTGCAGGCGAAGTAGCGGTACGGGCGATTTCCAATAGGCGCGCATCCATCAATTTCTTGGCTCACGAAACGCAAAAAAGCATTCCCCTCGTCGCTGCCAAATCCCCCACCATGACTCACAAAGCGCCAGGGCCTCCGCCAATGGCGCGCACTGCGGCGGCATGGAAGAAAGGCGGGTCTCGTATTTGAATTCAGTAACCCACTTGTCTCCCTACGGTAATCCCCTGACATAGGCCACCGGCGGAACCGGGCGCGGACCGTAAGAGTCTGCGCGCCCGGTTCGCGGTGGCCGGACTGCGTGGAAGCGGCTTTGATGGCGTTGCGACACAACCCTCAAACACGAAAGACCACGATGATGACCACGAAAGACAAGGTAGCACGACGCAAGCTGTCGTTGCTCGAAATCGCCGCTGAATTGTCGAATGTGAGCCGCGCCTGCAAGGTGATGGGCTATTCCCGTCAGCAATTCTACGAAATCAGGC
>VGDM01000038.1 GCA_016869715.1 Alphaproteobacteria bacterium | reverse complement strand
AAGCGGCGTGTTTTGATGCGATACTGTCACGCATGACGGGCGAATTGCGTCTGAAAGAGGGGAAAGACACCCCATTCCACCCCGAAAATGGGCAGGGAAGCGATCAACATTGGCAGGAACCTCAGCGAGATCACCGCGATCACGAAAAATAGACGCTAATTGCAGGGTTGATCAGGGGTTCCCTAGTTCAATCACCTTTCTTCGCGGATACGTCCGGTGCCCTTTGCCTGAAGCTGTGGAGCGACCACCGCATTGATGTCCCTATTGCCGCGCTTTCAGGTGGGCTTGGGGTTCGTATCTCGGCGCAGATCTATAATGAAATGGATGAATACTGGCGTCTGGCGCAGACCATTATCAAGCTTTCTCGATGAATGCGGCGACCATTCAGGCCTTCTCACCCGCGCCGGCCGCAAACCCCGCCACCAATTCGCGAATCCGCGCCGGGTCGCTTTGTTCCATCACGCGGCGCGCGAAGCGTGCGCAATCGCCAATATCCAGCCCACGCACCGCCTGCTTCACGCGCGGAATCGCGGAGGCATTCATCGAAAAACTGCGAATGCCAAGCCCGAGCAGCAGCGGGATCAGTTGCGGATTGCCAGCCATTTCCCCGCAGATCGAAACCGGCATACGCAGCCTGAGTGCCGCTTCAGTCGCGAATTGCATCAGCCGCAGCACTGCCGGGTGCAGCGGGTCATAAAGATGCGCCACTTCCGCATCACCGCGATCCACCGCCAGCGTATACATCGCCAGATCATTGCTGCCGATTGAAAAGAAATCCGCTTCCAGCGCAATCGCATCGGCAGCGAGTGCCGCTCCAGGTGTTTCAATCATGGCGCCAAGTAGCGGTAATTTTTCCGGCAGCTTGTCACCCCGCCGGCGCAGCCGCCGCGCGACACGATCAAAAATCTCGCGCGCCTGTTTCATTTCCTCAGGGATGGTGATCATGGGCAGCAAAAGCCGCACATTGCCGTCCGTCGCTTCCGCCGCAACACGCAAAATCGCGGCAAATTGCACTTCCAGCAATTCCGGCCGGCGCAGCAACAACCTGATGCCGCGCAGCCCAAGCGCCGGATTTGCGCCGGCATGAACGGGTGCCACGCCTTCAGCGAGTGCGGCCATATCCTTCTCACCGCCCCAATCCAGCACGCGAATGGTCACGGTATCCTGACCCATGGCTTCCAGGACCTGGCGATAGGCCGCGTATTGCGCTTCCTCATCCGGCAAATCTTCGCGATTCATGAACAGGAATTCGGTGCGCAGCAGCCCGATGCCTTGCGCGCCGGCCTGCGCAATCAACGGCAATTCCTGAGGAATTTCCAGATTGGCCTGCAATTCCACTTCCTCGCCATCGCTCGTGATGGCGGGCAGGCGCCGCAACCGGCTAAGCCGCGCACGTTCCCGCGCATAGGCCGTGAGTTTCTCGCGCGCCGCAGTCAGCGTTGCGGCTTCCGGATGAATGGCAATATGGCCCGCCGTACCATCCAGTACGAGTTGATCATTGCGTCGTACGCTTTCCGTCAAGCCTAACACGCCAAGCACGGAAGGAATGCCAAGCGCACGCAGCATGATCGCGGTATGACCATCCGCGCCGCCTTCATCGGTTGCAACACCAGCGATGCGCGCCGGGTCCAACAGCGCGGCATCTGAAGGTGTCAGTTCCTCAGCGATTAGGATGCACCCTTCGGGCAGATTCTTGAGGCTACGAAAGGGAGTCGCCGTCAGATTGCGCGTGATGCGCCGTGCAATATCGCGCACTTCCGTCACACGGCGCGTGAGACCCGCGCGGTCATCATCCTTGGCGGCCAGGATGGCGTCCGCAATCGCTTCTGCTTCATCGGTGATGGCGGTCTCGGCGGCCAGCAATTCGCCTTCGATCCTTTTGCGCGCTCCACGAATCAGCCGCGAATTGCCGAGCATGAGCAGATGCGCGTCCAAAAGGGGCGCGATTTCCTCCTGCGCTTCCTCAGGCAAAATCGCGATGCGTGTTTTCAGCTTGGTGACCTGCTTGCGCGAAAACGCGACCGCATCGGCCAGGCGCTGGCGTTCGGCTTCAATCGCTTCGGTCGTGATGCGCCGGCGCGGCGCTTGGGCGGGGGCCTCGCTGGTATCGAAAGCGGGACCCATTGCAATACCGGGCGAAACGGCAATGCCGCGCAATTGCGTCTCTCGGCGGCGCGGGGTTTTGCTGGCGCGCGGGCGGGCGGGCGTTTCAGTCTTCATTAAAACCCGCTTCCACCAGGGCGGCCACCGCGTCCAGTGCTTCCTTGGCGTCCCAGCCTTCGGCTTCGATCACAATTTCAGCACCGCGCCCGGCGCCCAGCATCATCAGTCCCATGATGGAAACCGCGGGCACGCTTTGGCCATCACGCAGCACATTCACGCAAGCGGAATAGCGTTCTGCCAAGGCAACCAGCTTTGCCGCCGCGCGCGCATGCAAGCCACGACTATTTGGGATGACAACAGAACGGCGTAGCACCATGCCGCCGGAAGAAGTGGCCGGGGTGGCTTCGTTCATTCCTTGGCGCTGCCATTGGGCTTGGCGCCCGCGACATCACGCGCAAGCGCGATATATTTCCGCCCCGCTGCCTTGGCGTGATCAAGCGCCTCATGCAGCGGTTCACTGCCGCGCACCTTCGCAAGCTTCACCAGCAAAGGCAGGTTCACACCTGCCAGCACTTCCACCGGCTTTCCCTTTTCCACCATTTGCATGGCAAGGTTGGAAGGCGTGCCCCCATACATATCGGTCAGCACGACCACGCCATCGCCCTGATCAACGCTTGAGATGCAATCGCGAATTTCGCGTCGGCGCAAATCCATATCATCATCGGGGCCGATGCAAACCGTCGCCACCGCCTGCTGCGGGCCGACAACATGTTCCATCGCCAGCCGCAATTCTTCGGCCAACCTGCCATGGGAAACCAGAACAAGACCAATCATAATGAGTGAGAAAGGGCCTCCTGGCCCGACGCGACATTCAAGCCGTCGCTGCTAGCCTGTCCGCCGGCAAGTTTCAATTCCCGATGCGCGAGGTCCACCCGCCAACCAGTATCGCGAAGATGCCCCGCCAGCCGTTCCGCGACAAGGACAGAACGGTGCTTGCCACCCGTGCAACCCACAGCGATGGTGAAATACTTTTTCCCCTCGACGGCGTAACGCGGGAGTAAAAGTTCAAGAAAACCCTTCAATCTCTGCAAAAAGGCCGAAAAATCCGGATCGGCTTCAATGAAGGCAGCCACCGGCGCCGCCTGGCCCGTCATGGGGCGCAACACCGGGTCATAATGCGGGTTGCGCAAAAACCGCACATCGAAAACCAGGTCCGCTTCCCGAGGCAGCCCCTTCGGATAGGCGAAGGACAGCACGGAAACCGCGAGCCCCGCTGCCGCATTTAGGGCAAAGCGGCCTTCAATCATGCGCCGCAAATCCGTCAATGGTAGCTCTGAGGTATCAATCATAAGGTCCGCGGTATCGCGCAGTGCCTCCAGCAGCGCCTTTTCCCGCGCAATGCCATCCAGCACGCGTGACCCCATGGGGCCACCCGGCGCCAGCGGATGGCGACGGCGCGATTCGGTATAGCGGCGGAGCAGCGCCTCATCCTCCGCCGACGCGAAAATGAGCGAGACATTGATGTCAGATCGCAAGCGCAGCCGTTCCAGAATGCGCAGCACAGCGGCGGCATCGAAATCACGCGTGCGTGCATCAATCCCGGCGACGAGCGGCAGCACGCCATCACCCACCAGCGATTCCAGAATGGCGATGGGCGGATTATCCACCGTCTCAAACCCCAAATCTTCCAGCACGCGCAGGATGGAAGCCTTGCCTGCGCCGGAAAGTCCCGTGACCAACACAATCTCTCGCGCGGCCTTGGTCATGCTGCGAAGGCCCCGGCTTTTTGGCGCAGGCGACCAGAGGCAGCGCCAAGCGCATGGATCACCTTTTCGCAGGCGGAATCTTCAAAAGCATGCAGGGCGATGCGCGGTACAGCACCTGAGGGGCCTTGCCAAAAGGCCGGTTCCGGCAGGCGCGGCACATCGGTGCGTGCGGCCAAATCTACCACCAGGCAAAGTCGCGCATTTTCCGCAACAGGCAGCCCAGTGAAAATCCCAAGTCCGCGAATTTCCAGCATGCCGCGCAAGGCGGGCGGCGCGCTGAGCACCCCGCCTTCCAGCACCACCTGATCATCCGCCAACAAATGCCAGCCGCGCCCGATCAGGCGCAGCACCAGATCGGATTTGCCCACACCGGATGGGCCGCGGAACAGCACCGCTTCTGACCCCCAAGCTGCTGCACTTGCGTGGATGAGCATTGTCTGCCGGCACCATCGCGCCGGCCCCCTTCCCGAGGCAGCGCCCTAACTGGCGCCTTTGCCTGGAAGGATGATGCCAGAAAGCCCAGCGCGCGGGAAGCGCTTGCCGGGGCGGGGCGGGCGGGGCAGGCTCGGCGAATGATTGCACAAAGCGAAATCAGCGCCGCCATGGCGCGCATTGCCGCCCATATCCGCCGCACCCCGGTGGTGCGCCTGGCGCCGCATGAATTGGGGACGGAACACCCGGTCACGCTCAAGCTGGAATTCTTGCAAGTGACGGGGTCCTTCAAGCCACGTGGGGCCTTTAATCGGCTGCTGTCAGGCGCGGTGCCGGCGGCGGGCGTGGTGGCGGCATCCGGCGGCAATCACGGTGCAGCTGTTGCTTATGCCGCGCAAAGCCTTGGCATGCCGGCGGAAATCGTCGTCCCTGCACCAACACCGGCAGTGAAACGCGCGCTGATTGAAAGCTTTGGTGCGCGGCTTGTGGTTGGCGGGGCGAGTTATGAGGAAGCGCGCATCGCCTCCGAAACCCGCGCGGCTAAGACCGGCGCCATGCTGGTCCATGCCTATGACCAGCATGAGGTTCTGGCCGGCCAGGGCACGATTGGGCTTGAATTGGAACAAGATGCGCCGGAGCTGACGCATGTTCTGATCGCGGCCGGAGGCGGCGGTCTGTTTGGCGGCATTGGCGCCTGGTATGCGGGGCGCGCCGGCCTTGTGGTGGTGGAACCGGCAGCCTGCGCGACACTCACCACGGCGCAGCAGGCGGGCGCGCCGGTGGATGTGCCGGTGGGCGGCATCGCTGCCGATAGCCTGGGCGCGCGCCGCGCCGGGCGTTTGGCGTTTGAAGTACTCGGCGCCACGCACGCGACCTGCGTGACGCTGCCGGATGAGGCGATCATCGCCGCGCGGCGTTGGTTGTGGGAGAAGCTGCGGATTATCGCCGAACCGGGTGGCGCCGCAGCGCTGGCTGCTTTGCTATCCGGCACCTGGCGCGCACCTGCCGGCGCGCGAATTGGCATTGTACTCTGCGGCGCGAACTGCGATCCGGGGGATGTGGTTTAGGACGCACCCCCGCGCGGGACCATGCCTTCTTCCCGCGCCTTGATCTGCAATGCCAAATATTTCGAATAGATGCGGCATTGCGCCAGGCTGCCGGCCATGAACCATAGCCCTTCCTGCGCGGTGGGCTTCCACATATTGGCCAATTCGCCATCCTCATCGATACCCCAGATGGGACCGACCTTGTCGGCAATGGCATCGCCCATTAGGCGGCGGACCAATTCCTGCTGCGTGTAATAGCCGGTCGCAAGCACGAGCAAATCCGCAGGTACAATCTGCCCATCCTTCAGCTTCGCCCCTTCCGCGACAAATTCGGTGATGTCGTCGAATTGCAAAAGGCCGATCTCGCCCTTGATTATCAGACCGGAACAGCCGGCGTCCAGGTAATAGCCGCCACCGCGCCGGCGATATTTCATCTGATGGCCGGTGCCATCTTCGCCAAGATCATATTTGAAGCCGCGTGCCTTGAGCGCTGCGATCAGATCCTTGTCCAGTTCCGCCATGCGTTGCACGGCCAATTGATAGCCGCGTATGATGAGCGGCGGCGTGCCGGAGGTTGCGATCAGATCGCAATCTTCTAAGCATAGGCCTTCATCATAAATCGCGTAATTCATCTTGGCACTTGGATCGATGCTGACAACCGTGGTGGAACCGCGCTGGATGATGGAGGTGGCGACATCATGGCTGTGCAGATCCTGCGCCACATCATGCCCGCTATTGCCGGTGCCGAGCACCAGCGCGCGCTTGCCGCGCCACGCCGCGCCGCTGGTGAAGCTGTGTGAATGGATCACATCACCCTTGAAGGCGTCCAGCCCCGGTAGCTTCGGCACTTTTGGGATGCCGCTCACGCCATTGGCAAAAATCACATGGCGCGGCGCCATTTCGCGCAGCGTCCCATCCGCGCGCCGCAGCTTGATGCGCCAATGCCCGGCCTTCACGTCATAGTCGCCGCCGAGGAATTCCGTGCCGGTCCAGACATTAATTTCCAGCGCCCAGGCGTAATGTTCAAACCAATTGGCCAGCATGTCCTTCGGGATATATTTCGGCCAGGTTGGCGGGAAGGGCATATAGGGCAGGTGGTTCACATGAACCTGGTTATGCAGCGCTAGTGAATGATAGCGCTTGCGCCAATTATCGCCGATGCGGTCATGCTTTTCAACGACCAGCGTATCCAGCCCAAGCTGGCCAAGCCGCGCCGCCACGCCAAGCCCCGCCTGCCCCGCACCAATCACCAGCACCACGGGGTCGCGATCCGTGAAAGCTTGCGCCTTGTCGCGTTGATCCTGCCAATTATCGCTACCGAAATTGTGCGAATAGGCTGCGCCGCTCGGCCGACGCTTGTCGGTTTTTTCTTCAAAACCCGTAAGCTCTTCAAGCGTTGTCAGCAATACCCAGGCTTGCGCAGGAACTTCCGCGGGCAGACGCAGCACGCCATCGCCACGCCCAAGCCTAGTCGCGAAAGTGAAAAGTGCTTCAATCACCTCCATACCCAGACGCTTGACGCGGCGGGGCGGCGTGCGCCCCTCCGCCAGGGCGAAATCATGCGCGCCAGTGGTGGACACTGCCTTTGCGAGCGCTGCCGCGATGTCAGCAGCGCCTATATGTGGCGTGATGTTCCAGGTGAAGGCGAGCAGATCGCGCCAGTGGCTTTCCGGCGCGAAAAGCATCGCAAGGCGCCCCGCGTCCTGTGCCTTCAGTGCCGCTTCAAAGCGTTGCAGCCAGGCGCGCACCAAAGCCACATCATCCGCGGCGGTGCTGAGCGCGTTATTGGTCATGTGGTTCATGGTAACTCTCGCTTGGGCGTTTCCTTGGGAAGGAGCGTAACCCATTCGATGCGATTGAAAAGCCCGCCAGTTTCACCTGGCATCAAAGCGCGTCAGTAGCGCGCGTAGCCGATTCGGCACGGGAATGGGGCGCTTGGTTGTCTGATCGGTCCAGACCCAGACAATCTCTCCGGTGGCGAGCAACCTATCGCCATCGGCATGAAAAATCGCCGGCTCGAAGGCGACGGAAGAATTGCCAATCCGCGTGGTGCGCACGCCAATCGCCAATTCCTCATCATGGCCAATGCCGACCTTGTATTCCACAAGGGCGCGCACGACGTGAAAATCCGCGCGACTTGCCTTGACTTCAGCGCGATTATCCCAGCCGGTGGCACGGATATAGGCGGAAACCGCCATATCATACCAGGTCAGGTAATGCGCGTTGAAGACAATGCCCTGAGCATCCACTTCATTGTAGCGAACGCTTAGGGGATAGAAGTAGCGAAAGCAGCTACGTTCCATGCTTAGGCAGACTTGATGTCTTTTACGATCGCCTTGGCTGCATTGACCATGATGGCGACTTCATTGGCGATGGTCACCAGCTTATAGCCTATCTTGATCATGCGCTTGGCATAGGCGGGCGATCCGCAATGCAGCCCGGCTGAGATGCCGCGCTTGCCGCATTCTGCCAGCAGCTTTTCGTAAATGCCCAGGATGAAGGGGTCTTCCACATCAAGCCTCGGTTCCAACCCGTAGGAGAAGGAAAGATCCGAAGGCCCAACGTAAATGCCATCAATGCCCGGCACATCCAGGATGGCGCCGATATGCTCAATCGCCTGCTTGGTTTCGATCATGGGAATGACCAGGATTTCGTCATTCGCGGTCTTTTGATAGGAACCGCCTTCACCATAAAGCCCGGCGCGGATTGGGCCATTGGAACGCGTGCCATGCGGCGGATATTTGCAATATTGCACCAAAGCGCGGGCTTCTTCGGGCGTATTCACCATGGGGCAGATCACGCCATAGGCCCCGGCATCCAACACCTTGCCGATGATGCCCGGTTCATTCCAGGGCACGCGCACCATGGGGGTTACGGGATGCGGCTGCATGCCCTGAAAGCAGGCTACGCAGGAAAGGTAATCCTGCACGCCATGCTGCATATCCACGGTCAGGCTATCCCAGCCTGATTGGGCGAACATTTCCGCCGAAAAGGCATTCGGGATGGCTAGCCACCCATTGGCCACAGCCTGGCCGGCCTTCCACATCTGTTTGACCTTATTCGGCATTGCCCTGTTTCCTCCTTGGGGACGCTGATGGGCGAAGGCTAAAGCATTTTCTAGCCAAGTGGAAACACTTGGCGACTCGGAAAATGCGACCAAACAACAGCCTAGTGCCTTGTGGCCGCGCAATGGCGCGGCAAGAAGGCGCTAGGCCAGAAAGGCGTGGGCCGGAAGATGCCCCCGCTGGACGTGCTGGACTGCAAGCGGCAAAAAGGCTGCAACCCGCCGCCAGCCCTACGGCACCGGCATGAGGAAACACCATGAATGCCAGCGCCCCCGCCATAGCTCAGGTCATTGCCAGCATCCGCGGCTTTCTGGGCGAAAGGCTGAGCACCGCCCAGGCCATGCGTGAACAGCATAGCCGGGGTGAGGATACCACGCCGCCGACACTTCCCAATGCGGTGGCTTTTGTGCAGACCACGGATGAGGTCAGCCGCATCATGGCGCTCTGCCATCAGCATGGCGTGCCGGTGGTGCCCTTTGGCGCCGGCACTTCGCTTGAAGGGCATGTCAATCCGGTGCGCGGCGGCATATCGCTCGATCTCTCGCAAATGACGGCGGTGTTGGAATTGAACACCGAAGATATGGATTGCCTGATCGAACCAGGTGTGACGCGCCAAGCCCTGAATGATTTTCTGCGCGCCGAGGGGCTGTTCTTCCCGGTTGATCCCGGCAGCCATTGCACGATTGGTGGCATGTGCGCCACGCGCGCTTCCGGCACCAATGCGGTGCGTTATGGCACCATTCGCGAAAACGTCTTGGGGCTGGAAGTGGTGCTGGCGGATGGGCGCGTCATTCAAACCGGCGGGCGCACGCGCAAGGCTGCCAATGGTTATGATCTGACACGGCTTTTTATCGGATCGGAAGGCACACTCGGCGTCATCACGAAAATCCGCTTGCGCCTGCACGGCATTCCGGAAGCGATCAGTGCAGCGGTCTGCCAGTTTCCAAGCCTTGCGGCGGCGGTGGAGACCGTCAGCACCGTGATGCAAAGCGGCATTCCCGTATCGCGCATTGAATTGCTGGATGAGGATCAGATGGAAGCCTGCATCCGCTATTCCAAGCTGGAAGGGTTCGTCGCGACCACGACGCTGTTTCTCGAATTCCATGGCTCGCCCGCTTCCGTAGTGGAACAGGCGGAAGCGGTGGAAGCCGTGGCGCGGGATTTAGGTGCCACCAGCTTTGAAGCCGCCACGGATGTTGAGGCGCGCAACCGGCTTTGGAAGGCGCGGCATGATGCCTATTGGGCGGCGATTGCGCTAAAACCCGGCCATCGCGGCATTACCACGGATGTCTGCGTACCCATCTCGCGCCTCACGGAAGCGGTGGTGAAGGCCAAGGAAACTGCAAAGGCATCAGGGCAGACAAGCTGCATTGTCGGCCATGTTGGTGACGGCAATTTCCATTGCCTGATCCTGTTTCCCGATAATGATCAGGCCGCACTCGAAAAGGCCTGGGCTTTGGACCAGGAGATCGTCGCGCAAGGGCTGGCGCTGGGTGGCACCTGTTCCGGTGAGCATGGCATCGGCCTTGGCAAGCGCGAATTCCTGGAACAGGAACATGGCGATGGGGCGCTTTCCGTCATGCGCGCCTTGAAGACAACGCTTGATCCAAAGGGAATTCTCAATCCGGGCAAGATGTTCCGGAATTGAAGATCGTATACATTTCATGAATCTGATCGCCCTTTCCATCATCGCCTTGACGATGGGGCATGTATTTTCGAACGCGGTGCGCACCCTGCCCGCGATTGCGGCCGATGTGCTGCAGCGTGATTTGGGTGTCACGGCCGATGGGCTGGCCGCGCTGACCGGCGCCTTTCCCGCGACCTTTGCGCTGGCGATGCTGCCGGTGGGGGTTGCCCTGGATCGTTGGGGCGTGAAGCCGACCGCGCTTTGCCTGCTTTCAATTGCAGCGCTTGGCGCGGTGCTGGGTGCCTATGCGGATAGCGCCTGGTCCATGCTGATTGCGCAAATGGTCTTGGGTATTGGCTGTTCGGGCATGTTGATGTGCCCCATTACCTTTGCGGCCAAGAATATGCCGGCACAGCGCTTCGGGCTTTGGGGCGGGATTGTGCAGGCTTTGGGCAATACGGGGATGGTGATTTCCGGTAGTCCCTTGGCCTTTCTGGTGGAATATTCTGGCTGGCGCGCGGGTTTTCTCGCCTGTGCTGGCCTCGCGATTTTTGCCGCGCTTTCTGTCGCCTTTGTGGTGCGCGAAACGCCGCCCGATGCCGCAACGCGGCGCAGCCTGAAGGATGATGCGCGCGATGTGATCCGGCTTGGCTTTTCGCGTGAATTGCGCGCGCCGATTTTCATGGCCTGGACGTCCTTCGCCGTGGTGCTTGGCGTGCGTGGCCTTTGGGGCGGGCCTTGGCTGATGGAAGAACGCGGTCTGTCGCGTGTGGAGGCGGGGCATGTGCTGTTGCTCTGCACCGTGGCGCTCATCATCGGGCCATTGCTGGCGGGCATTCTGGAACGGCGGTATCAGCAGTATCGCGGCGGCATTCTGGCGGCTGGGCATATCGGCGCGGTGGCAGCCATCGCGCTGATGGTGCTGGGTGGCGCGTTGGCTTGGCCGGTGGCAGCCGATGCGGTACTGCTCGCGCTGTTTGGCCTTTTGATTTCAACCCAGGTGATCTGCTTTGCCCTGGTGCGCGCCGCAACACCGCCGGAACGCGTGGGAAGGGCACTTTCAGCCATGAATGTCGCCTTTTTCGGTGGTGCCGCCATCATGCAGGCGGCTTCCGGTGTCGCGGCCAGCATCGGCGGCATTGGCGCGGCGCTGATGACCCTTGTGGTCGCGGTGCTGATATGCGCTATTCTGTTCCTGTTCCTGCACAGAAGTAACGCATGACAGAGCAGCGACCAATGCAAGATTCGGCTTAGCCGATAGGAGGATCCGAACGCGCCAATTCATTTTCCAAATAATTTTCGGTGTCTTTCTTGCCTTTCAGGCCATGGCGCAGGAAGCCTTTCCGTCACGCACCATTTCGCTGATTGCCGCCTATCCGCTCGGGGGCAATACGGACCTCATGGCGCGCGCCATCCAGCCGGAATTGTCACGCGCACTTGGGCAGACCGTGGTGGTCGTCAATCGCGGCGGCGCGGCGGGCACCATTGGCAGTGCGGAACTCACCCGCGCGCGGCCTGACGGTTACACCATCGCGATCTCACCCAATAATCCGCTGACAGCGCAACCGCACGCCATTCCGCTCAGCTATTCAATGGGTAGTTTTCGTTTTCTCTGTCTGGTTTATGACAATCCGCAGGTTGTCATTCTGGGGCGTGGCGCGCCTTTTCAGGATTTTCAGGGCCTGTTCGCCCATGGCCGTAGCGGGCGGGAATCGCTGATTTATGGCGCGCCCGGCAGTGCCAGCACACAGCATATCCTGATGGCTTCCCTGCTCCGCAAGGCCGATATTGAAGGGCTGATGGTTTCCCTCACCGGCGCCGGCCCCATGGGTCAGGCAGCGCTTGGCGGGCAGATCATGGCTTTCGTGGAAGCATTTTCCATCGCCGCTTCCACGGGCCTGACGCCTATTGCCGTTGTTGGACGTAATCGCCTGCCACATCTCCCCAATACGCGGACAACGGCTGAGCTTGGCTATCCGGTGCAGGGAACATCCCATGGCGGCTTGATTGCTCCTGCCGGCATCCCTGAGGCCGCCGCGCAGGCCATTGAGCGTGCCTGCGAAACCGCCGTGGGGAGTGAGGCATTTCGCGCCACCGCGCAGCGCTTAGCGTCCGTGCCGAGCTTTCTCCCTGGCGCGCAGTTTCGCGAGAGATTTGCCGCGGAAAGTGACGCGAACCGCGCCCTGCTGTGCGAACTGGGTCTGGCGCGCGAAGGGCTCCGCTAAGGCGGGGCAAATTGCTGCGGCATCTTGCTACGCCCGCCATTCCGTCGCAGATGAACCCCTGAAAAGGCAGGGGCAAATCCGCCCGCCGAAATGAATGGGTGCTGGGCCATGGATGGCATGAATGACACGGTGGGCCGCTTCGGCAGCGGCCAGGCAGTGCGGCGGCTGGAAGATGGGCCGCTCCTGGCCGGCGCCGGCCGTTTCACCAATGATGAAGCCCTGCCGGGCCAGGCGCATCTGGTGTTTTTGCGCTCCCCCCAGGCCCATGCGCGCATCGCTTCGGTTGATACCAGCGCCGCACGTGCCATGCCGGGTGTGGTCGCCATCCTGACCGGGGAAGATGTGGCGGCGGCGGGGCTTAAATCCCTTGGTGTTGCTTTGCCCTTCAAGCGCCCGGACGGGTCGGATTTGGCCGCGCCGCCGCGCCCGATTTTGGCGCATGGGATGGTGCGTTTCGTGGGCGAACCCGTCGCCGCCATCATCGCCGAAAGCGCCGCCGCAGCACGTGACGCCGCCGAAGCCATCATGGTTGATTACGAGGAATTGCCCGCCGTGACGGAACTGCGGCAGGCGATTGCCCCCGGTGCGCCACAGCTTTGGCCCGCCGCCGGCAATAACATCGTCGCCGAAACCCGTTATGGCGATCAGGCAGCGGTCGAAGCTGCCTTTGCGAAGGCCGCGCATGTCGTATCCCTTTATCTGGTGAACCAGCGCTTGGCGCCGGCTTCCATGGAACCGCGCGTCGTGCTTGCTGACTATGATGGTGCGTGTGATCGCTTCACCATCCGCATGAGCACCCAAATGCCATCAGGCTTTCGTGATCAGCTGTGCAAGGAAGTGCTGGATATCCCAACCGATCGCGTGCGCGTGCTGGTGGGGGATGTTGGCGGCGGCTTTGGCATGAAGACCGGGCTTTACGCCGAAGATGCGGTGGTGGCTTTCGCTGCGCGGCGGCTTGGTCGCCCGGTGCGCTGGGCGGCAGAGAGGATGGAAGATTTCCTCGCTGCGCTGCATGGCCGCGATACGGAAAGCAAGGCGGAATTGGCGCTGGATGCAGCGGGCAAGGTGGTCGGCCTTCGTGTGCGCACGCTGGCCAATATGGGCAGCTATACGCGCAATTCCGGTGTCGCCATTCAATTGCTGATCGGGCCTTGGGTTTCGACGAGCATTTACGACATCACGGATATCGATTTCCAATTCACCGCTGTCTTGACCAATACCGCGCCAACTGGCCCCTATCGCGGCGCCGGTCGGCCGGAAGCGATTTACATCATCGAACGCCTGATGGATGCGGCGGCCCGCAAGCTGGCGCTTGATCCGGCAGAGCTTCGCCGGCGCAATATGATCCGGCCAGAGCAAATGCCCTATAAGAACGCCATGGGCCAAAGCTATGACAGCGGCCGTTTTGAGAAAATCATGCACCAGGCCTTGGTGGCGGCCGATTGGCAGGGCTTTGCTGCCCGCGCCGCGCAATCAGCGAAGGCGGGCAAGCTTCGTGGGCGCGGCATTGCGGCCTTCCTGGAATGGACAGGCGGCAATGTATTTGAAGAACGCGTGACTGTTGCCGTGAAGGCCAATCGCGAAATCGAGATCTACGCCACCACGCAAGCCATGGGTCAGGGCATCGCCACCAGCTATGCGCAGCTTGCCGTGGATGTTTTCGGTGTGTCGCTCGAGAATATCAAAATCACCATGGGTGATTCGGATCGCGGCAGCGGTTTTGGCAGCGCGGGCTCGCGTTCACTTTTCACTGCTGGTTCCGCGGTAAAGGTCGCCGCCGACAAAACCGTGGACAAGGCGCGCGATCTGGCGGCCGATGCGCTGGAAGTCGCGCCGGTTGATCTGGAATATCTCGCCGGCGCCTTTCAGGTGGCGGGTACGGATCGGCGCGTTGGGCTTTTCGAATTGGCGGCGAAGCAACCGGAAGGGCGGATTTTTATTGATTCGTCTAGCTCGGTTGCCGGCCCCACTTGGCCAAATGGCTGTCATATCGCAGAAGTAGAAATTGATCCCGATACGGGCGAAGTCGCTGTCCCGCTTTATGTTTCCGCCAACGATGCCGGGCGCGTGGTAAACCCGCTGATCGTGGAAGGGCAGGTGGTCGGTGGTGCGCTGCAAGGCATTGGCCAGGCATTGTGTGAGGCAGTGATCTATGACCCCTCAACCGGCCAGCCGCTGACGGCAAGCTTTATGGATTACACCCTGCCACGCGCGGATATGCTGCCCACCGCAACCACGCTTTTGGATCAATCCATCCCCTGCCGCACCAATCCGCTGGGCGTAAAGGGTGTCGGTGAGCTTGGCACCATCGGCGCCACGCCGGCCTTGGTGAATGCGGTGGTCGATGCGCTGTCGCGGCATGGGCGCGGGGCGGTGGCGGATAGCGTGCAAATGCCGCTGACACCGCCCCGCATCTGGGCGCTGCTGCAAGGCTGAGGCCAAGATGGCTCTTGGCAGAAAACGCAGCCGGGAACGCCGCCAGCGCGCCACGCGCCGGCTGTGGCGCCTGTCGCAGGCGGTGATGGTTTTGCTTGTGTTCCTGGGCTTTGGTATCGTCACCTATCGCGGCGCGGAGGAAATCGCACGCGCCAAAGTCACAGCGCTGGACACCTGGCTGGCCGAGGCAGCGGAACGCGAAAGCGCTGCCGCCGCCGAACAAGGCCGCCTTGTCAGTCAACTTGCTGAGGCACGCACCGAAGCCGACACCTGGCGCGCGCGTCATGAGCAGGAAGTGCCGCGCCCGCCCTTCATCGATATGCTCGCCATTGCCGCAGAGCGTATCGCCGCCGGTGTTGCGCCTGAGCGGGTGATGGACCTGCTGCGCCTGGCCGATAATCCGCGCTGGTGCGAAGGCCGCCCGATCATCCGGCGCTTCGCCATTCGCTTTGGTGGAACACCTGCTGCCGATGAAGGCACCAGCTTCCTGGATGGCCTGTTGCGCATCACCATCGCCATGCCAGCGGGTGCCGAGGATGTGGCACGGCTGGCTAATGTGAGCGTCACCAGTACCTGGAATGGGTTCACGGAAAACCTGACCGGTCTGCCGCAACGCCTCGCGCTGCCGCTCGCCAATCTCGATTTGGACCTTGCCGTTACCGCCAGTGATCTGCGCGGCTTTGCCCAGGCAGCACTGGCGACTTGTCCGCGCGGCTAGTGGCGCTGGACAGCGCGACCAAACAGCGCAAGCATCCGGCAACATCACCGGAGGAAACGCATGAATCGCCGTGACACGCTGAAGGGCGCGCTTGCCCTTTCAAGCCTGACTGCCCTGCCAGCCCTGGCACAGAATCTTGATCGCCCGGTACGCATCATCGTGCCTTTCGCCCCCGGGGGCACTTCTGACATTCTGGCGCGGCTACTGGCGCCGGAGCTTACAAAATCCTTTGGCCAGAATGTCGTGGTGGAAAACCGCACCGGCGCCAGCGGGAATATCGGCGCTGATCTGGTGGCGAAATCGACCCCTGACGGGCATACGCTGCTGCTTATTGATGTTTCTTCCCTCACCACCGCGCCTTCACTTTATTCGCGCCTACCCTTTGATCTGAAGCGCGATCTGGCGCCGGTGACGATGCTGATCTACGCGCCCTATATCCTGGCGGTGCATCCTTCCGTGCCCGTGCGCAATGCGGCGGAGCTTGTGGCCTATGCCAAGGCCAATCCCACCAGGGTGAATGTCGGCCATTCCGGTATCGGCGCCGGCAATCACCTGACAGGACTTTTGGTGACGCAGCAATGGGGCGCTGATCTGACGCAGGTGCCCTATAGAGGCGGCGCGGCGGCACTGACTGCTGTAGCGGCCGGGGAGGCGCAGCTCATCATCAATGGCGCGACCGCCACTGGGCCTTTCTGCAAACAGGGGCAATTGCGCGCCATTGCGGTCACCGGCCCGCGCCGCCTGCCCGATTTCCCCGATGTGCCGACCTTCCAGGAATTGGGTTGGCCTGCGGCCGATAGCGGTACCTGGCAGGGCATATTGGTCCAATCCGGCACGCCGGCGGCGATGGTGGAGCGCCTTGCGCGTGATCTCCGCGCGGCCATGGCGGTGCCGAGTGTCGCTGAGCGCATTACCACCATCGGTGGCGAGAACCGGGTGGAAGGGCCGGATTCTTTCCGCAGCTGGATGGATGCGGAAATCAAGGTCTGGGCCCGGGTCATCCGCGCCAATAACATCAAACTCGACTGATGCCGGAAACCCCCGAGGGCCTGCTCGCCCGCCTCACTGCCGCCGGCATTGCCGCGGAGACGCGCCATCACCCGGCGGTCTTTACGGTAGCCGAAAGCCAGGATTTGCGCGGCACGCTGCTGGGCGGGCATACGAAAAACCTGTTCTTGCGGTCCGCCAAGGGCGATGGCCCCTTCCTGCTGGCCACCTTGGAGGAATCCCGCCAGGTTTCCATCAATGCGCTGGCCCGCATGGCGGGGTCAGGCAAGGTGAGCATGGGCAGTGCCGAGGAATTGCTGGGCGTACTTGGTCTGACGCCAGGCTCGGTCACGCCTTTTGGACTGGTGAATGCGTCCCCCGCCCGGATTCGTTTTGTCATGGATACCGGGCTGATGCGCCATGCGCGGATTTGGGTGCATCCTTTGGTGAACACGGCGTCAACCGGCCTCACCCCCCAGGATTTGCTCGGGTTTTTGGCTGGGCTTGGGCATGAAACGCGGCTGCTGGAACTTGATGATGCCTGATCCGCGTCTGGGTGGCTTGCTTCTGTGGCGATAGGGCGCATCTATGGGGCAGCAAGACCAGAAAGTGCCGCTATGGAAGTGATCTCCGACGCCTCTCGCCCACCGCAGGGCGCCGCTGCCGGCGCCATCAAGGATAGTGACCAGACCACCTTCATGCAGGATGTGGTGCAGGCATCCAATGATGTGCCGGTGCTGGTGGATTTCTGGGCCACATGGTGCGGCCCCTGCAAGCAACTGACCCCCGTGCTGGAAAAGGTGGTGAATACCGCCGGTGGGCGCGTGCGGCTGGTGAAGATTGATATTGATAAGAACCGCGGCCTTGTGCAGCAGCTCGTGCAAATGGGCCTGCCGCTGCAATCCGTGCCCACAGTGGTTGCCTTCTGGAAGGGGCAGATCCTCGATCTGTTCCAGGGCGCGCTGCCGGAATCGGAGGTGAAGCGCTTCATTGAAGGTTTGCTCAAGCAGGCGGGCGGGCAGATGCCGACCGCTGATTTGCTCGGCGAAGCCAAGGCCGCGCTGGAAGAAGGCGATGCCGCCACGGCGCTGCAAATGTTCGGCGCATTGGCGCAGCAGGAGCCGGAAAATGCCGAAGCCATGGCCGGCGTTGCGCGCTGCCTGATGGTGCTCAGGCAGGAAGAACAGGCCCTGCAGGTGATTGAAAGCGTGCCGGAAAAGCTCCGCAGCCATGCCGAGATCGCTTCCATCCGGAGCACCTTGGAATTGGCCGCCGAGGGGCGCGAAGCGCGGGCCAAGCTTGCGGAGTTCGAAGCGCGCCTGGCCGCTGATGCCAATGACCACGCGGCGCGGATTGACTTGGCCGTGGCGCTGAATGCCATGGAAAATCGTGCCGGCGCAGTGGATGCCTTGATCGAAGCCATCAAGCGTGACCGCGCCTGGAATGACGAAGCGGCGCGCAAGCAATTGCTTAAATTCTTCGAAGCCTGGGGCTTTGGGGATGAGGCCAGTGTCGCCGGGCGGCGCAAGCTTTCTTCCGTGCTGTTCCGGTAAGGCCGGCGGCACCGCGCATCATGCAACCCTTCAGCCCGCGTTTGGCAGACCTGCCGAGCGAAATCGCAGTCTTCCCCCTGACTGGGGCGCTGCTGCTGCCGCGCGGGCGCTTGCCGCTTAATATTTTTGAGCCGCGCTATTTGGCGATGACGATGCATGCGCTGGGCCGAGGCCGGCTTTTCGGCATGGTGCAGCCGGATGCGCGTGGCAAGCCAGCGGCGGAAGGGCCGGGGCTTTATCGCATCGGCTGCCTTGGGCGCATTTCATCCTTCAGCGAAACCGATGATGGTCGGTTGCTGATTACGCTGATCGGTGTGGCGCGGTTTCGCATTCTTGAGGAATTGCCTCAGGCGCCTGGTGGCTATCGGCGTGTGCGCGCGGATTACACGGATTTCGTGACGGATTTGCTGGAAACCGAACCGGCGCCGCTGGATCGTCCGGCTTTGCTTGGGGCGCTCAAGCCCTATTTCCTGGCGCGGGGGATTGAAGCGAATTGGGATGCGGTGGAACAAACCCCGGATGCGCTGCTGGTGACGATGCTGTCCATGGTCTGTCCCTTTGATCCGCCGGAAAAACAGGCCTTGCTGGAAGCGGCCGAGGGGCCTGAACGGGCCGAAATGCTGGTCGCGCTACTGCGTATGGGGGCAGCGGCCAACATGCCAAACCCTGGCAGCCTGAGCTGAAGAAGGAATTCATCGCATGACCGAACCCCAACCGAAAGGCGGCGCGCTTGACCCGAAGCTGCTCGAAATCTTGGTCTGCCCCGTGACCAAAAAGCCGCTGCGTTATGATCGCGCCAAGGGTGAATTGATTAGCGACGCGGCGGGCCTCGCTTTTCCTGTGCGTGATGGCATTCCGATCATGCTGCCGGATGAGGCGCGTAAACTGGACGCATGAACGCGCCCACCGAAATCCGTCTGCGCAAGGCGGAAAAAATCTTGGAAATTGCTTTTGCCGATGGCGCGCGTTTCGCGCTGCCGGCGGAATATCTGCGCGTGGAAAGCCCGAGTGCGGAAGTGCAAGGTCATGGGCCGGGGCAGAAGGTGATTGTGGCCGGGCGGCGGCATGTGGGCATTTTCGGGCTGGAACCGGTGGGCCATTATGCGCTCCGCATCAGCTTTGATGATCTGCACGATACGGGGATTTTCACCTGGGAATATCTGCGCCGATTGGGTGAGGAACAGGAAAGCCGCTGGGTGGAATATCTGGCGGCGCTGGCAGCGCGGGGCTTGAGCCGCGAACCGGCGCGGCGCGCGGGTAGGGTTTGATCCTTATCATGGCAGCGCTCCCGAAAAGCGTTTAGCCCTTTGCTGACTTCGTGAAGGAATGCGCCATGGACCGCGACCGTTACAATCGCCTTGCCATCCTGTTTCATTGGGTGATGGCAGTCCTGATCTTCTACACTGCAGCCGCGATTCTAATTACCGATGATCTGCCACGCGGCGCCTTCCGCGAATTCATCAAGACCACCGATAACAGCGTGGGCGCACTGGTGATCTTGCTGTTGGCGCTGTGGATTCTCTGGCGCATGATCAGCACCGCGCCAGCGCTGCCTTCGGCCATGATAGCGCAGCAGCAGCGTCTCGCGAAACTCGCACATCTTGGGCTTAATGCGCTGACGGCAGCGGTGCCTTTGCTTGGTCTGGCGACGCATTTTCTGCGCCGGCGTGGCTTGGAATTCGGCTTCTTCAGCATCGCCTCACCGCTTGTGGCCAACCGCACCCTATCGCGCAGCATCAAGGAAGTGCATGAATTGGCGGCCTATGCGCCGCTCGCGCTGGTAGCCTTCCACATCGCCGCCGCGCTGTGGCACCAATTCATCAAGCGGGATGGGCTGATGACCCGCATGGGTTTCAGCCGCCCTTTGCCAGCCGATCAAAGGCTTTGAGGCGCGCAATCAGCGCCGGCATCTCCCGCAGCGGAGTCATATTGGGCCCTTCGGACGGCGCGTGATCCGGTTCCGCATGGGTTTAGATGAATACCGAAGCGACACCCACCGCTACGGCAGCGCGCGCCAGCACCGGCGCAAATTCGCGCTGCCCACTGCTTGAGGTGCCCTGCCCGCCTGGCTGCTGCACGCAATGCGTCGCGTCAAACACTACGGGATAGCCAGTCTCTGCCATTATCGGCAAAGCCCGCATGTCAGACACCAATGTGTTGTAGCCAAAGGAAGCGCCGCGTTCGCAAAGCAAGACATCGTGATTGCCCGTACTCGCGATTTTCGCCGCGACATTCTTCATATCCCAGGGTGCAAGGAACTGCCCGTTCTTCCCATTGATCACACGGCCCGTGGCGCCCGCGGCCAGCAGCAAATCCGTCTGCCGGCACAAAAAGGCTGGGATTTGCAGAACATCCACTGCCTCCGCGCTTGGCGCGCATTGCTCAGGCGCGCGCACATCGGTCAGCACTGGCGGCCCGGTTGCTTCCCTCACCTCTGCGAGAATGGCAAGACCCTCCGCCATACCAATGTCGCGCGCGGCGGAAACGCTGGTGCGATTGGCCTTGTCGAAGAAGGATTTATAGATCAGCGGCACACGGGCAGATGCCGCGGTTTCCTTGATCGCAGCAGCAGTTTCCAAGGCATGGGCGCGGCTTTCAATCTGGCAGGGGCCGCAAATGAAAACCAAGGGCAGATCATTGCCGAAGGTCACATTGCCCGCCTTCACATGGCGCATCATACCAGCCGTGCCTGACGCACCGCCGCGGCAATGAAGCCCGCGAAAAGCGGATGCGGCTCAAAGGGTTTGGATTTCAGTTCCGGGTGGTATTGCACGCCAATGAACCAGGGATGGTCCGGGTATTCGACAATCTCCGGCAGCTCGCCATCGGGTGACAGCCCTGAAAAGCGTAAGCCGGCTGCTTCAAGCTGATCACGATAGGCGATATTTACCTCATAACGGTGGCGGTGGCGTTCCTGGATTTCCGCCGCATTGCCGTAGACGTAGCGCACGAGCGATCCTTCCGCAAGATGCGCGTGATAGACGCCAAGCCGCATGGTGCCGCCCAGATCAGCACTCGCATCGCGGCGTTCCACCTGATTGCCGCGCTGCCATTCGGTCAGCAGACCAACGACGGGTTCGGCGCAAGGCCCGAATTCGGAGGAAGACGCGCCCTTCAACCCAACCAGGTTCCGCGCCGCTTCGATCACCGCCATCTGCATGCCAAAGCAAATGCCAAAAAAGGGAAGCTTACGTTCGCGCGCAAAGCGCACCGCCTCAATCTTGCCTTCCGTGCCACGCTCCCCAAAGCCACCAGGCACAAGAATGCCATGCACATGTTCAAGCCGGGCGAGCGCTTCCGCATCATTCTCAAAAATTTGGCTATCCACCCAATCGAGCTTCACACGCACATGATGCGCAATGCCACCATGGATCAGCGCCTCCGAAAGCGATTTATAGGCATCCAGCAGATTGGTGTATTTGCCGACAATCGCGATATTCACCTCACCTTCCGGGGCCTTGATCGCGTTTACAATCCTTTCCCAACGCGACATATCGGGCTCACCAAAGGCGGAAAGGCCGAAATGGCGCAGCACTTCCACATCCAGCCCCTCGGCATGATAAGCCAAGGGCACTTCGTAGATGGTGCTAGCATCAAGCGCAGGGATCACACTTTCCGGGCGCACATTGCAGAATAGTGCGATCTTGCGCCGGTCATTCTCCGGGATCGGGCGATCACAACGGCAGAGCAAAATCTGTGGCTGAATACCAAGGCCCAGCAATTCCTTGACGCTATGCTGCGTTGGCTTGGTCTTCAATTCGCCGGCTGAAGGGATATAGGGCACTAGCGTCAGATGCATGAAAATGCTGCGCTGCGGGCCGAGTTCATTGCCCATTTGCCGAATGGCTTCCAGGAAGGGAAGGCTTTCAATATCGCCAACCGTGCCGCCCACTTCGACCAGCACGAAATCATAGCCATCGGTTTCAGTCTGGACCACTTCCTTGATCTTGTCAGTAATATGTGGGATCACCTGCACCGTCCCGCCCAAATAATCGCCGCGCCGTTCAGCGGCGATCACATCCGAATAGATGCGCCCCGTGGTCCAATTATCGGCCTTGCGCGCATGCACGCCGGTGAAGCGTTCATAATGGCCAAGATCAAGATCGGTTTCCGCGCCATCATCGGTGACGAAGACCTCGCCATGCTGATAAGGGCTCATGGTCCCTGGATCGACATTGAGGTAGGGGTCCAGCTTGCGCAGCCGAACCTTGTAATCGCGCGCCTGCAACAGCGCGCCGAGCGAAGCGGAAGCGATACCCTTACCGAGTGAGGAGACCACGCCGCCGGTGATGAATACGAACCGGGTCATGGGCGATCTTGATACCCCATCTCCCGATTCGGCGCCAGAAGGGGCTTCTTTCCACCCTATCGGCTGCCCCATTAGCAGAATTTTGACATTTGTCGCTTTTACGACGTCGGCGAAGCCGCTTTGCCGGCAACACTATGGAACAGTAAAATCCTCATTCTGGTAGACGCCCGACCCGATGGCTCCCAGATCGTGATCCCGGAAGTCGGCAATCTTGTGCGTCTCACCCGCGATGAGGCGGGTCCCATCGTGACCGCTTATGCCGGCGAATGGGGACGCATTGTTCGGGTGACGACCCGCAATACGCTTGATATCCAGCTTGCAGGCTTTCACGCCCTCGAGGCGTCGCAATGGCGCTGGTCAGCGAATTTCCTGCCATCAATGTGGTCCCCTGTAATGGCCGCGGATCGCCGACCGATGGCTGGCATTTGGGGTCTTGGGCAGAACGTCGCGGCGGTGCCCGTACGGGCAGTCGTGGTTAGTTGTATGGCCGAGTGTCCCTGAATGGCCCTGACACTCGGATCAACCCCAAGCCGCGGCAGGGGGGTAGCACCCAGCCTATCACTTTGGAAGCCTTGTCTAACCGCATCTTCACTTTGCTGAAGCCAGAAATCGGCGTTTTGCCGGTTGTGCTGAAAACTAAATCTTGTCCATCCATCCGCGTCACTTTGCCTAGAGCTTCCCGCGCTGCATCTGACAACGCCACGGCATGCGCGGCACCTTTCTTCATGCGTGACCCAGGGCAGGCCCAGGTGGTCATATCGTGTGAGATTTCGCTCTATTTCATCGCGGCCACTTCTTCCCGCCGCATGAGACAGAGCATCAGTACCCGAATGAAAGGCCCATACGGCTCGAGCACGCCACATGCCGCGTTCCAAATTCTGCCAATTTCATCATAACTCAGAAGCCGTTCCCTGGGCTGAGATTTCACGCCAGCGGGAAGGCCCTGGAAGGGGTTAGAGGCCAGCTTGCCCCGCTTCACCGCCCAGGCGAAACAAGCCCGGCCATAGGCCCTCACAGGCCTAGCGGTTGCGTGTTTCCCGGCCTTGTCATAAGCATCTACCACTCGGAGCACCTGGGCGCGGTGCAGTGCCGATGCGGGCCGCGTTAAATCTTTGGCGATAGCAATGCTCAGGGACCGGATAGCTTCTACCCGGTAACGCTCACGCCTTTGCGTGAGATGCAGCTTTTCCCAATCATCCACGAGGGTTTGCAAGGTGAAGGCGGCTTCCTGTTTGGCGGCTTGTGCAGCGGCTTGTCGAGCCATCCTGACCGCTTTGGGGTCTATTCCCCTCGCAACATCGCCCAGTCGTACCTGGGCGGCTTGTCTGGCTTGTTTGAGTGTAATCTGCGCAAAGGCGCCCAGGACTTCGCGCCGCTTATCCCGCGTGAAAGCGTCGCGCCATTGCAATACGAAAACCTTGCCGCCTTGCTTAGTCAAACGGACGCCCAAGCCCTTTTGCTCAGTATCAAACACCATGGCGTCGCGCTTGCCTGCTGGGCATACCATTGCGGATATCGCGCCTTCAGTCAGCCTCATGGGCATCGCATCATCCCTTCAAAGTTAACCGCTCACCGTGCCGAATAAGAAGGTTTCCCAGCGGACCCAGAGCGGACCGAGCGGACCCGATTCTTCTGGTAATTCGTGGCAGCTCATGCGGGCATTTTATTTTATGAGCCTCTGTAATTAAAAGGGTTTTGGCAGTATGTGGCGGTGGGTGGCGGATATGGCTTTCCTATTTGAAATCAGAAGGTCTGGGGTTCAAATCCCTCACCCGGCACCAATTAAATCAGGTAGTTAAATTTGTTTTGGTCTTTGTGGTAAGGGCCTTGAATCGGACATTGATCGGACATTTGGCCCAATAAGCCACCCCGTGTCCTTACCTCTGGAAAATGCCGCTACAACGCTACGCCCGGGTTCTTGGTTGCTTTCGCGTGCGCAGGCCGTCCCAATGGCCAACGTCGGCATGACCTTAAGCGTAGCGGCGTAGCGCCTTTTCCGGGAGATGAAGGGAGGGGGGGGGTAGGCACCCGAGGGGCTGGAAAAACTACCCCGGCATGCGATGGGGTCAGAAAGGCCCCACCAGCCTCGCGCGTGTTTTTGGAGTTCGCCCCCATCCCCGTTGCCACAACCTCAACCATCAGCCATCAAAGCAGAGGACTCTCCGTCTGAGTGGATACATTCACCGGGACACGTCACTGCGGAGTTTGTAGCAAAGCGATTTCGCTTGACATATAACCGGGTCCGAGCCCTTTTCCTGCTGATTAGGACTGGAGGAGATGTGCTACCTCCTTGGGAAAAGTCGGGGAGGGGTCGTGTCATGACACAAGACGTCGGTCCCAGTCCGCTAGGGCGCCGGGACTTTCTCGCGGCTACGATAGGGACGTTCCTCGCCGGCTGTGCTCAGGAGGATGGCCCAACCGCCGACATGGCCGGACCCAAATTGGTCGAGATCGCTCCCGGCATACACACTGTTCGCGGGCCTTTGTCTCCCTTCGATCCGCGTCATCCCGCAGTTAACTTGCGGCTTCCCCAGGGCGTGACGAAACCACCGCTGCTGATCCTGGTGCACGGGGGTGCAGGCGCGCGCGACCAGGCCAATGCGATGGCGCTTTTCCATGCGCATGGCGTCGCCGTGCTGGGGTTCGACGCCTACCGGGTGGCAGGCCTAGAGCGTAACTCGATTTTCTGGATTCGCAACGCAACCTATGAAGCGCGTCAGCGGATGATCTACTCAGCCGCCCTGGGCGCCTATCGCTGGGCGACCACCCTTGAGAGCGTCGACACCACCCGCATCTTCATCCATGGTATTTCGAACGGCGCCGATGTGGCCGCAAACCTCGCGGCAGTTGTCAGCCCCGCCCATGTCCGGATGGTTTTCCCGGAGGGCTTGGCTGGCGCAGGGCTAGGGCTACCAGATCGGCTGAACGTCCCCTTGCGCGCAGTATTCGGGCGGCTCGACAATTATGCGGGCGACTCAGCGACCGATTGGCGTTGGGCGCGACAGGTGCCCTGCCGGCTCAACATGTCGGGGTTTGAAGGGCCTCCCGGCAATGCGGCTAATTGCAACGATACGCGCAACGCCTTCAATCGCACGGAAAGTCCCGAG
>VGDM01000037.1 GCA_016869715.1 Alphaproteobacteria bacterium | reverse complement strand
ACCTGCTGGGTGCGCTGGAGGCTGAGATCGCCGCGTTTGTCGAGCGATACAACCACCAGCGCTACCACGAAAGCCTGAGCAACCTGACCCCCGCCGATGCCTATTTCGGCTGGGGGCAGGCCATCCTGCTGGACCGTGTGCGCATCAAGCGCAGAACCATCCAGCACCGCCGCTTGATGCATCACCAAAAGGCAGCCTAACCTTAAACCCAGATGGGCCAGATACTCCGGCACAAAGGCCGCCAATTTGTCTCAAATGATTTGACAACGGACAGCCGAGGAAGTGGCCGCCGTGATCGAAGACGCTGCCTGCGGCGCCTTGGTGGACACGGCTAATCCTGGCGCGATTGCTGCCGAGGTGGAGCGCCTGGCGGACCTGGTGCGGCGCATCGCCTTGGGTCAGGCGGGGCGAAGGACGGCGCTAGCGCGGTTCCCCTCGGCGGGGGAGGCCGTGCTGTTGGTGGCGCTTTACGGTCGGCTGACGGGCTTCATGATGCGCCCCATGGCCGGGGTGAAGTGAAGTGATTCCAAAGGGGGCGGTTCTGCGCTAGGAACGGAGGGTGACCCGTCGCCGTTCTGATCGGATTCTGCTGAATCTGGCCCTTGATGGCCTGCTTGCGCTGCTGGCGCTGCTGCTGACGGTTTGGGCTATTGTGCCGCGCCATTGGCCAAGCGGGGCCTGGTGGGTGGTGGCCGCACCCAGTGCGGTGCTGGCGTTGCTCGCAGCCGGGGCAGTGTTGCGGCTGCCACAGCAATATTGGCGCTTTGTGGGCTTGCGCGATTTGCTCGCGGTGGCGGGCGCGGCTGTGGGTGGCGCGCTGCTGTTTTGGCTGGGTGGGCAAATGCTCGGCGGGTGGCAGCCGGCCAATGCGGCCTTTCCGCTGATCCATGCGCTGTTATTGGGCGCGCTGCTGATCGGCGCACGGGTGTTGGCCCTGGTGCAAGCGACGCGCCATGCCGGCGAAGCGGCGGCCGATGCGCAAGCCGTGCTGCTGGTGGGTGCCGCTGATGGCACTGATCTTTTCATTCGCGCGCTCGAGCGGGATCGCCGCGCGCCGTATCGGGTCATTGGCATTCTTTCGCTCCGGGCGCGTCAGGCCGGGCGGCGCATGCAGGGGCATTTGATCCTGGGCACCGTCGAAGAAGCAGATGCGGTGCTGGATCGGCTGCGTGCCGAAGGGCGGCTGCCGGGGCTGATTGTATTGTCTGGACCCGATATTGAAGGCCCGGCGCTGGAGGCTTTGTTGGATGCTGCCGATCGCCACGGCGTGCCTCTGCGTCGCGCACCAGCACCGACCAGGCTTGATCCGGCGGGTAGTGAAGCGACGCGTCGCGTGGAGTTGCGGCCGATTTCGATTGAGGATTTGCTCGATCGCCCGCAAGTGCCGCTGGACCGCGAAGGCATGGCGCGGCTGGTGCAGGGCAGGCGCGTGCTGGTGACCGGCGCGGGCGGCACGATTGGCAGTGAATTGGCGCGGCAAGTCGCGGCACTTGGTCCGGCCATGCTGGTCTTGCTCGATCACGGCGAGTTTCTGCTGTATGAAATTGATCTAGAACTGCGCGAAAAACACCCGGATGTCCCGCGCCGCGCGGTGCTGGCGGATGTGCGTGATGAGGCACGCATTCGCCGATTGTTTGAATATATCAAGCCCGAATTGGTGTTCCACGCGGCGGCGCTGAAGCATGTGCCGATGGTGGAAAATGATCCGCTGGAAGGTGTGCTGACCAATGCCTTTGGGACGCGCGTGGTGGCGGAGGCTGCGCGTTCGGTCGGCACAGCGGCGATGGTGTTCATCTCGACCGACAAGGCCGTGAACCCGACATCGGTGATGGGTGCGTCAAAACGCCTTGCCGAGATGTATTGCCAGGCGCTTGACCGCGAAGCGCGCCATGGCCGCACAGGCATGCGCTGCATCACGGTGCGGTTTGGCAATGTGCTGGGCTCGACTGGCAGCGTGGTGCCGCTATTCCGCCGGCAATTGGAACGCGGTGGGCCTTTGACGGTGACGCATCCCGATATGCGACGCTATTTCATGACCGTGCGTGAAGCGGTTGGGCTGGTGTTGCAGGCAAGTGTGGTTGGCACGACCGATCCGGCCGATCAGCCGCCGGAATTGGCCGAAGGCGGCATCTTTGTTTTGGATATGGGCCAGCCAGTGAAGATTGTGGATCTGGCGCGGCGCATGATCCGGCTGGCGGGGCTCCGCCCCGATGAGGATGTGGAAATCCGCTTCACTGGGTTACGCCCTGGTGAGCGGCTTTATGAGGAATTGTTCCACGGCCAGGAACCGCCGCACCCAACCGCCTTTCCGGGGCTTTTGGTGGCGACACCGCGCACGGCGGATAGTGCTTTGGTCGGGCGCGCGATTGATGAAATGGCGGCGGCGGGGCGGGCAGGGAATGCACGGCTTGCCTTGCAGCAATTGGCGCGGCTGGTGCCGGAATTTGCACATGCGCCGGGAGGGACTGCCGCAGCGGGGCCGCGATAAGGCACCCCACCGCCACCCTTTATTCAATCCGCCTGCCGCAAACCGCTATCGCGGATCAACCCAGCATATTTCTCAGCCTCGGCCTTCACATAGGCGGTGAAAGCCTGATGGTTCAGATAGCGGATCGGGTGGCCGGCGCGGGTCATGCCCTCGATCACCGATGGGGTGCGCAGGGTGCGCGCACAGGCCTCATCCATGCGCGCCACCACCGCTTCCGACGTTCCGCGCGCGGTGAAGATGCCGGTCCAAAGCGGATAAATGAGATCAAGCCCCTGTTCACGCATGGTGGGTGTATCAGGAAAATCCGGTGAGCGTTGTTCGGCAAACATCGCCACCGCATGCAGCCCATATTGCTTCACGAGATTGGGTTCCGCCGTCAGCATCGGCACGGTGCCGGAAAGCATCGCCTGCACGCTATCGCCCGAACCACGGAAGGGGACGTGGTTCATCTCAATGCCGAAGGCGCGTGACAGGCCTGTCATGGCGAGATGCCCAAGCCCGCCAACGCCGCCCGAGGCATAGGGCAATTGCCCTGGATTGGCTTTGGCGCGCGCAACGATATCGGCGACGGTACGAATGCCTGTTGTGTTTGGCGTCATCAGCGTGGCCGGCGCTTCCGCGACCAGGCAGACCGCGGTGAGTTGATCCGCGCGATAGGGCGCCCGCGCCATGAAGCTTGGTTGAATGGCAATCGGCGCCATGGAGGTGAGCAGGATTGTCTGCCCATCCGGCTTGGCGCGCACAACCTCTGCCGTGCCGATGGTGCCTGTCGCACCGCCGACATTGCGAATGACCACCTGCGTGCCCATGGCTTCGGTGAATACTGGTTGGATCAGGCGGCCAACAATGTCCGTGCCTCCCCCAGCGGGCCAGGGGATGATCATTTGCACCTGGGCGGCGGCCGGGGCGACGGACGCCATCAAGCCAGAAAGGGCCAGCGCGGCCCGCGACAGCAACTTCATCACCCTGTTTCCTTCCCATGACGGCACTTTCTGTGCCTTGGCGGGAAGCTTGGCCCAAGCGGTCCCGCCGGAGCAAGCGGAATTTGCGGGTGGCAGTGGCGCGGTCTAGCCTTCGGCCCACAGGAACAAGGACGAAACCCAGGCTGCGTTACGCCTTCGCGGTTTGTGCCGCACTTTTCGCTGGACAGGCGCAGGCTGCCGATCTGCCCGACCGGCCCATTCGCATCATCGTCCCCTTCACCCCGGCTGGCACCAGCGACATTCTGGCGCGCGTTTTGGCTGAAGCTGCGGCGCCCCATTTGCCGCGCGGCGCCTTGATTGAAAATCGCGGTGGTGCGGGCGGCAATATCGGCATGGCCGAAGCCGCGCGCGGTGCGGTGGATGGCTTCACCCTGATCCAATGCGCCTTCGGGCCTTGCGGCGCCAATCCGGTGCTTTATGCCACTCCGGGTTACAGCCTGAGCGATTTCGCGCCCGTGATCCTAACCGGGGCGGGGCGAAATGTGATGACGGTGCGCAAGGACTTGCCCGCGCGCAACATCCAGGAATTCATTGTGCTGGCGATTACGACCCCTTTGAGTTTTGCGTCGTCAGGTGTGGGCGCTTCCAACCACCTTGGCCCGGAATTGCTGCGCAGCATTGCCGGCATTGAAATAACCCATGTGCCCTATCGCGGCAGCGGGCCGGCGGCGACGGATTCGATCGCCGGGCGGGTTGATGTGTTTTTTGATCATCTGCCGTCGATCCTGCCGCATATCCGCTCTGGTACCGTCCGCGCTTTGGCTGCCTTGAGTGCCGAGCGAATTCCGGAATTGCCCGATCTGCCGACCTTTGGCGAACAGGGCGTTCAGGCCATGGTGATTGACAGTTGGTTCGGCTTCATGGCGCCGGCCAGAACGCCGCCCGCTGCGATTGCCGCGCTGAATGCCGCCTTCAACAAGGCGATGGAAGCCCCTGCGGTGCGCCAACGCATGCAGGAATTGGCGCTGACGCCCATTGGTGGCACGCCGCAACAAATGGGCGCCCATATCCAAAGCGAAGTGGCGCGCTGGTCAGACGTGGTGCGCCGCCAAGGCATCCGCGCGGAGTGACATCACCATCACCAAGATCCGCGCGCTGCGCACCATCCGCATCGCTGAACGACCAAACCTGCTTTGGCTTGAAATTGAAACCGATGAGGGCCTCACGGGTTTGGGCGAGGCGTTTCGCGGTGCCGCCGCGGTGGAAGCCGTGATCCACGAGAGCACCGCGCCATTTTTGCTTGGACGTGATGCGCGCCAGATTGAGGGCATTTCACGGCGCTTGCTGACACCCTATGTCGACTTCGGTCCATCAAGCGCCGAAATCTGTGCCGCTGCGGCAGTGGATATTGCTTTGTGGGATTTAGCCGGCAAGCGGCTTGGCGTGCCGGCGCATAAAGCGCTCAGCGGCCCTTCACGCGATAGGGTGCGCAGCTACAACACCTGCGCTGGCTATGATTACAACACGAAAAGCGCTGCACGGCGCGATATCAGCGCGGCGGATCAGGCGCGCGGGCCTTATGATGATCAAGTGGCCTTCATGTGCGATGCCGGGGCGCTGGCGGAAAGCCTGCTCGCGGAGGGCTTCACCGCCATGAAAATCTGGCCCTTCGATATCTATGCGCCTTGAACCCAGGGGCAATCCATCACACTCGCTGATCTCAAGCGCGGGCTTGAACCCTTCGAGTATCCGCCGTGCCGTTGGTGACAGGATTGAGATCATGGCTGAATTGCACAGCCTTTGGTCCTATCCGGCGGCGCTCCGTATCTGTCAGGTCTTGGAGCCTTTGGCGATCACCTGGGCGGAAGACCCGATCGGCAAAATGGATGATGTGGCATCCCTCGCGGAATTGCGGCGTGCCGCGCGTGTGCCGATTTGCGCGAGTGAGACGCTCGGCGGCAAGGTCGCGTTTCGTGACCTATTGGTCGCTGGTGCAAGCGATGTGGTGGTGCTTGATCTCACCTGGTGCGGTGGCTTGACCGAAGCGCGCAAGATCGCGGCTTTGGCCGAGGCTTGGGCGCGGCCCGTGGCGCCGCATGATTGCACCGGGCCGGTGACTTTGGTGGCATCGCTCCATCTGGCGCTGCATGCGCCAACAGCGATTTTTCTGGAAGTGGTGCGTGCCACGCTCGCCACTTGGTATCGCGACCTCGTCACGGTTTTGCCAAGGCTGGAACAGGGTTGGGTGCTGCCGATGGAAGGGCCGGGGCTTGCCACGGCGCTATTGCCGGAAGTGGCCAAGCGGGAAGACGCGGCGGTGCGCGAAAGCCGCGCCTAACCCGCCCCCTCATCGCGCAACAGCTTCTCCACCATCTCCGCCGGCATATCGCTGCTGGTGAAGCAATCACCTGGGGCCCGCAGGAGCACAAAGCGCATCTTGCCGTCGCGGTTTTTCTTGTCCTTCGCCATGCGCCCGAGCAGCGCTTCCACCGTGAAGCGACGCGGCAGATCACTGATGCGCGCGGGCAGGCCACACGCCGCCAGATGCGCAATCACGCGCGAAGGCCATTCCTGGCTGCAATGCCCAAGCCGCGCGGAAAGCGATGCCGCGAGGCCAAGTCCGACCGCCACCGCCTCTCCATGCAGCACGGAACCATCAAACCGCGCTTCAGCTTCCAAGGCATGGCCAAAGGTATGCCCAAGATTGAGCAAGGCGCGCCCGCCCTCGGCACTTTCCTCACGCTCATCCACGGCGACGACTGCCGCTTTCAGCTTGCAGGATTCAATCACGGCTACCGCAAGCGCGCCCGCATCACCGGCCACAACGGCGGCACCGTTCGCTTCGCACCAATGCCAGAATTCGCCTCGCAACAAACCGTGCTTGGCCACTTCCGCATAACCTGCCCGCAATTCGCGCTGCGGCAGGGTGCCGAGCGTATCCGTATCCGCCAGCACGATCCTCGGCTGATGGAAGGCACCGGCAAGGTTTTTCCCCGCCTTCAAATTCACCCCGGTCTTGCCGCCAACGCTGCTATCCACCTGCGCCAGCAGGCTCGTCGGGATTTGCACAAAGGGCAGCCCGCGCATGGCAATCGCCGCCGTAAAGCCCGCCAAATCCCCCACCACACCGCCACCTAGCGCAATCACCGCCGTGTGCCGATCAACGCCGGCCGAGAGCAGATCATCCAATAGCCCATGCAGCCGGCCGAAATCCTTGCTCGCCTCGCCGGGGGGCACGGTCAGTTCGGCTGCAATCACAAAGCCCGCTTCCTGCAACCCGGCGCGCAAAGCCGGCAGATGCAAGGGCGCCACGGTCGCGTCCGAGATAATCGCCACGCGCTTCGCCGGCACCACCGGGGCCAGCAAGCCGCCGGCACGCGCCAGAAAACCCTGCCCGACCAGCACTTCATAAGCGCGCTCCCCAAGGCCGACAGGCACGCGTTCGGGCGGGTGATAGGTCTTCAAGGCATGCTCCAGGCGGCGCGTGGTGTTTTCCAGGCTTTCATCATTGCAGGCGAGTGTGATGTCAGCCTCGGCATAAAGCGGGTGGCGCGTATTCATCAGGCGCTGCAGCACCTCCGCCGGGTCGGCATTCAGGAACATCGGGCGATGTTCCCGCCCCGCGACCCGGCGGATCAACACCGAAAGCGGGCATTTCAGCCAGATGGAAACGGCGCCGCTCGCGCGAATCGCAGCGCGCGTGGCGGTATCGGCAAAGGCGCCACCGCCGGTGGCCAGCACCAGGGGCGGGCCGGCCAGCAGGCGAGAAATCACGCGCCGCTCACCATCGCGGAAATGCGGCTCACCATAGCGGGCGAAGATTTCCGTAACCGGCATGCCGGCAGCGTTTTCGATTTCCGTGTCGGCGTCTCGAAAAGGCTGGCCCAAAAGCCCGGCCAGCCGCCGCCCGAGCGCGGATTTCCCCGCCCCGGGCAGCCCGACCAACACAATGCTGGACCGCGGCGGGTCGCGCCCGGTCTCGGGTCCGGGCAGGCCCTGCAGGGCATCATCAAAGAGAGAGTTGCGCATCTTGGGGCTGAGCGTTAGCACGAATTCAGGAAAGCGAGAGGGAGCCCCGCCGCCAGCATGTTCCGCAACCCACTTCTGCTGGTTACTACCGTGGTGCTTGGCCTTTTTGTCCTGGGCCTGATCCTGATTGGCGCCTTTCCGCCGAGCGTGACGCCTCAGGCCGTTGAGCGCACCATCCCCAATGACCGCTTCCGCGCCCGGTAAACCTGCTGCCCGGGCGGGGCTTTCCCGCCATACCGAGGCATTTCTGGAAATGTTGGCTGCCGAACGCGGCGCGGCGCGCAATACCCTCGCTGCCTATCAGGCGGATTTAGAGGATTTTGCGGGTTTTGCCGCCGCCCATGGCTCCCCGCTTCATGGGGCGGATAGCGCCTTGCTTCGCGCCTGGTTGGCGGGGCTTGCGGCGCAGGGCCTGGCCGCGCGCACCCAGGCAAGGCGGCTTTCCGCCCTTCGTCAATTCCATCAATTCCTGCTGCGAGAGGGGGTGCGCGCCGATGACCCCTCAGAATTGCTGGAAGCGCCGCGCCTGCCGCAAAGCCTGCCCAAGGCACTCCGAGAGGAGGAAATGGAGGCGCTGATTACCGCCGCCGCAGCCTTGCCCGGCAAAAGGGGGCCGGTGGCCGCAGCGATAGTGGAGATGCTTTATTGCAGCGGGCTGCGCGTTTCGGAATTGGTCAGCCTGCCGGCGGCGGCGCTCCGCCCCGGCGCGCCCTTGATCGCCGTGCGCGGCAAGGGCGGGCGCGAAAGGCTGGTACCGGTGTCCGAACGCGCGCGGGATCTGGCCCTGGCCGCCCGGCCTGAGGAAAAGGGCAAGGCTAGCCGTCATCTTTTCCCCTCTCGTGGGGCGTCGGGGCACCTCACGCGGCAGGCTTTAGGCTTGATGTTGAAGGAGGTTGCGCTGGCAGCAGGGCTCGACCCCGGCCGGGTCAGCCCGCATGTGCTGCGCCATTCATTTGCGTCCCATTTGCTGCAAAGGGGGGCGGATTTGCGCAGCCTGCAAATGCTGCTGGGCCACGCGGATATCGGCACCACGCAAATCTATACCAAGGTGCTGGAGGAACGGCTGCGCGCCTTGGTGGCCGAGCACCACCCCTTGGCGTCTGATCCGCCGAGGCGTTGAGCCGGAGCGGTGAATCAGCCGTCCAAACTTACGAGGGGGTCGCGCGCCGGGCGGATTTGGGCTAACCCCGCGCCATGCGTCACTTCCTGGAATTCGAAAAACCCATCGCCGAGCTTGAAGGCAAGATCGAGGAGCTGCGTCGGACCACCGACGCCGGCGGCATTGATGTAGCCGAGGAAATCGGGCGGCTTGGTGAAAAAGCCCAGGCGCTGCTGAAGACCACCTATGCCAAGCTGTCGCCCTGGCAGAAAGCGCAGGTGGCGCGCCACCCGGACAGGCCGCATGCAACCGATTATATCGCGGCTTTGATTCAGGGTTTCACGCCACTCGCGGGGGATCGCGCCTTTGCCGATGATGCGGCAGTGGTGGGCGGCATGGGGCGCTTCCGTGGTCGCGCCGTGATGGTGCTGGGGACGGAGCGTGGCCATGATACCGATAGCCGCGTGAAACATAATTTTGGTATGGCGCGGCCCGAGGGCTACCGGAAAGCGCGGCGCCTGATGGATCTCGCCGGGCGTTTTGGCCTGCCCATTCTTTCCTTCGTTGATACCTCTGGCGCCTTTCCGGGGATTGATGCGGAGGCGCGCGGCCAGGCAGAAGCGATTGCGCGGTCCATCGAAGCCGGGCTGGATGCGCCCGTGCCCTTCATTGCGACCATTATTGGTGAGGGCGGGTCCGGTGGCGCGATTGCGCTGGCGCCGGCGGATCGCATCATCATGCTGGAACACGCGATCTATTCCGTGATCAGCCCGGAAGGCTGCGCTTCCATCCTGTGGCGCGACGCCGCGCAGGCCAGCACGGCCGCCGAAGCGCTGAAGCTGACGGCAGATGATTTGCGCAAGCTTGGCCTGGTGGATGTGGTGGTGCCAGAACCACTAGGCGGCGCGCATCGCGATGCGGCAGCAGTGATGACAGCACTCGGCGGTAAGATCGAAACCCTGCTGACACCCTTGCTCGCCTTGGATGGCACGACTTTACGCGCCCGCCGGCGCGACAAGTTCCTTGAGATGGGACGCAGCGGTGCCCTGTGATGGCGGCTGATCCCGCTGGTGAGCTTCGCGCGCGCTTTCTGCACGGCTTTCCGACGATTGCGCTGGTGATTTTCCTCTCGGCAGTGGATCAAACCATTGTTGCAACCGCGCTTGCCGATATCGCAACCGATATGGGCGGGATTGAGCGTGTTTCCTGGATTTTAATTGTCTATCTGGTCGCGGCCACCTGCGCCGCGCCGGTCTTTGGGCAGCTTGGTGATTTCTTTGGCCGGCGGCGTTTATTGTTTGTGGCGCTTGCGATTTTCTTTATGGGCTGCGGCGGCTGCGCTATGGCGCTCAATCTGCCAAGCCTGGTCATCGCGCGCGTGATCCAGGGCTTTGGCGGTGGGGCGCTGCTGACCCTGACCCAAGCCCTAATCGGTGAGATTGCGCCGCCGCGCGAACGCGGCAAATTCCAGGCCTGGATTGCGGGCGCTTATGGTTTTGCCTCGGCCTTCGGCCCGGTGGCGGGGGGCTTCATCACCCAGGCTTTCGGCTGGCGCTGGGTCTTTTGGTTCCTGCTGCCCTTGCCTTTGGTCTGTGCCTACAGCGCGCGCCGGCTGCCCGATATTGTGCCGGATCATGCCGGGCGGCGCTGGCGGTTTGATTGGCCGGGCCTCGCGCTTTTTGTGCTGACCATGGGGGCTGCCTTGGTCGCACTTGATCGCGCGCGGCGTTTTGATGCGGCCTATCTGCCGCTGATCATTGGCCTGGTGGCCATGGCGCTTTTCGCGGGCATTTTGCTGCTGCGCGTGGAACGTCGCCACCCGGAACCCTTGCTGCCCTTGCCCCTATTTGCCGAGGCGAGCATTTGGCGCCTGCTGATGCTCTCCATTTTAGTCGTGGCAGCGCAAGTCGGCCTGATTTCGTTCCTGCCGCTTTGGTTTCAAGTGGTGCGCGGCTATGATCCGGCTTTCGCTGGGTTGGTGCTGCTCGCGATTTCCATCGGCTCGTCTTTTGGGGCGTTTTTCTCGGGCAAGATGGTGGCGCGCACCGGGCATGCGATGCGTTGGCCGAGTATTGGCTTGCCCGTGGCGGCGCTAATCTGGAGTCTGCTCGCGATCTATGCCGCCGCCATGCCGCTATGGCTGATGTTGGCGCTGTTGGGGGTGGCGACTTTCGGGTCCGGCACATCCTATCCGGTGGTGCAGACCACAGTGCAGGCGGCGGCGGGGCAGGGCAGGCTTGGCATCGCTGCGGCGGGCGTCGCGTTTTCACGCAATTTCGGGGCGGCACTTGGCGCGGCCGTGGCGGCGGCTGCGATTTTCGGCGCCATGGCCCTAATCACGCCGGCATTGACTGAGGGTTTTGCCGCATTGGTCGCGGATGCCGGGGCCTTGGGCGCGCGTATGGGCGGCGATAGTGTGGCGCAATTGCGCGCTGGCTTGGCCGAGCCTTTTCGCGGCCTATTTATCATTGCCGCCGTGCTGGTGGGCGCCGCTTCCATCATGGCCTGGCGCGTGCCGCTGCGCCGTTATTGAGCTTGTATTGCACGGCTAGGGCGCGGCAAACTGGCGCTGTTTTCAGGGAACGTAGCCATGGCCGAAACTACCCCGCCCAAACCCGCCTTCGCGCTGACGCGTCGCCTGCTTTTGCCGGGCGGTGCCAAGCTGGTGTTCTGTTCCGGTGTCACGGCACGCGGCAGCACTGCGGAAACGCAAGGCGTGGAAGCGCAGGCCGAGGAATGTTTCGCTTGCCTGACGTGCGCCTTGGCGCAGGAAGGCGGCAGCGTCGCCGATGTGCTGAAGCTGAATACCTATCTTTCGGATATGCGCGATTATGCGGGCTTTGATGCCGTGCGTCGGCGCATCCTGGCGCCACTTGCCGTGCCGCCCGCTAGCACCTGCGTGGGCGGGGCAAGTTTCACCACGCCGCTGACGCGCCTTGAAATCGAAGCCATTGCGGTCATTGGCGCCGCTGCATGAGTTTAGCCGCGCGCATTGCCGAAGAAGGGGCACGCATGGCGGAAGCCTGCACTGCCTGCGGCGCCTGCGTCCAAGCCTGCCCAATGACGCGCTTTGCCGCTGGTGTGGCCGAAGCCGATCCGGCCGAGGTCGCATCCGGCATGCGGGCGCTGCTGCGCGGTGAGGAAGCATCGCGCATTTCACTTGCCTGGATTGGTGCCTGCACGCGAAGTGCCGCCTGCAACAGCGCCTGCCCCGAAAGACTGGATGTCGCCTTGATGATGCGTTTTGCCAGTATGCGCGCGCGCGGCGCCTTGGATGGTGTGCCCTTACTACCGACAAAGGCCGATCGCGGCTGGTCCGCCCGCGTGAAGGGCTTTGCGCGGCTTGGTCTGACAGAACAGGAGCGAGCGGAATGGCTGTAACGCATCATCCCTTGCCGACGGAGCGCGCAGTATTTTGGTATGGTTGCAATCTGCTGCGCCATGGCGATGTATTGCGCCTGACGGCGCGGTTTCTGGAGGCCGTTGGCGTGGATGCCGCGCCGCGCGGTGGGCCTTCGCATTGCTGCGGTTCTACAACGGAACATAATGCGCGCATTACAGAAGGCATGGGCAGGCGCACCGTTGCAGCCTTCAATGCGACGGGGCAGGATAAGGTGATCACTTGGTGCCCTTCCTGCCATATGAACATGGAAGATGTGATGGCGCCGGAAACGCCGGCGCAATTCAGCACGACGCATGTGACAGAAGTGCTCTGGGATCGCCGCGCTGCCCTACAGAAATTGCTGGTGCAGGCTGTGCCGTTGAGCGTTTTGCTACATCGGCATGCCGGGTTTCAGCCGCGTGTTGCCGTGAATGATCTTGTCTCAAATCTGCTCCGTCTGATCCCTGGTCTGGAGTTGGTGGAGGATGAGGAAGCACTACCCGGCCATATGTGTTCCGCCTTGGCCGGCGTACCGGGCGCCCTGGCCGCAGCGCATGAGGCCAATCTGGCCGCAATGGTGCGGCATGGGGCGGATACGCTTTGCACCATCTTCCATTCCTGCCATCGCGAAGCTGTGGCATTGGAACGCGGCCGCGCTATTACGGTGATGAATTGGGTGCATTTGCTGGCGCGATCAGCTGGATGGGCGTTTCGTGATGAATACAAGCATCTGCGCAATGCGGATGACCCGCGCGCTGCTTTGGATGATGGCGCCTTGGTACGGGTTGGCGCTGATGTCTTCACGCAATTGGTGGAACCGGAATTGCGCCGCAAGCCGGTGGTGTGAAGGTTTTAGCCTTTCAACGCAGCGTGCAACCCTGCCGTCCATTGCGAAGCAGCAGCGCTCAAGAATCCGATATCCGTATGCGTTGTCAAAAACTGCACACCGCGTTTGATGGAGGCCGCCTGTTGCGGCAGATCGCGATTGGCGTCGTAGCCAGCAAAGCCGCCATACGGCGCGGATGCGGCAATGGAGCGGTCCATCGCTTCCACCACAATCGGATCGCCGAATTGCCCTGCCTTGCCGAGTGAGACGATTAAATCATTCGCACCGATATGAACCACATGCGCGCCCGGCACAGCGGCGATGGCTTCCAAATTAGCAAACTCTTCCGCCGTCTCTACCATGAAGACCACAAGCGTATGCGCTTCCAGGGCAGCAGTTGCCTTCGCGACCGGCATGGCGCAATAATCAAAATGGACATAGCCACCTGCGACTGATCGCCGCCCAATTGGTGGAAACCGGCAGCGATCCACGGCATGTTTCGCCTGTTGCGGCGTATTCACATTAGGAAAGACCATGCCGGTGATGCCGTTATCCAGCAGCACAGGCACATCCGGATCATCAATACTGCGCACGCGCACCAAGGGCGCGATGCCAATGGCAAGCGCAGTTTGCGCAATGGCGAAAATACTTTCAAGATTGAAGATGGCGCTCGGCACATCAATGAACAGAAAGTTATGGCAAGTATTGCGCGCCAGCCGCGCCGCGTCGGGGGTCCGGATCATGCGCAGCGATAACCCAAGCGCCGCCTGGCCCGCCTGCATCTTGGTCTTGAGGGGATGAAGCGCGGTTTGTGATATTTCCATGATGCTGCTGCCTTTCGCTGGTTCTTGCGATAGTATTACGCACATCAGGTCTGGCGATGGACGGGGCGCGTGCATGTTGATTGCGGTGGTGGGGCCTTCCGGGGCGGGCAAGGATACGCTGATGGCCGGCGCGCGCGCTGCTCTGGTGCCGGATGCCCGCTTTCGCTTTGTGCGCCGCGCCATCACGCGCCCCGCTGAGGCCGGCACTGAGGATCATGAAGCCTTGACCGAAACCGCCTTTATTACGCGCCTTGATGCGGGTGGCTTCGCGCTGCACTGGCAAGCGCATGGGCTGCATTACGGCATTCCACGCGACATTGAGGCGGATATGGCTGCGCGTCGCGTGGTGATTGCCAATCTCTCCCGCACCGTGCTGCCTGAAGCGAATACGCGCTATGTTTTGCGCGTGCTGAACATTACTGCGCCGATCGAGGTTCTGGCGGCGCGTCTTGCTTCGCGTGGCCGGGAAAGCGCTGGCGAGATCGCTGTGAGGCTTGCGCGAGAGGTAGCACTACCCGATGCGCTGGATATTGAACGCGTGGTGAATGATGCGGATGTGGCGGAAGGTGTGGCGCGCGTATTGGCCGCACTCAACCGCGCAGCGTCAGACGCTCAAGGATTGTGAAGGACGCGCCCGGTGCGGCTTGGGCAAAAACACAGATTTCTGAGATGGTGCGGCCTAGAGCCTGCGCGTCGCCCAATGCTTCCGTGACCGCGGGCAGGATGAGGGCTTTTTCAGTCGGCGTCAGGCGCCGCGTGAGTGTCATGTGAAAGCGCCATTCGGCAAAAACGTAAGGATAGCCCCAGTCGCGCAGGTATTCGCGCTGACGCGGGCTGAGAATTCCCGGCTTGCGGCGCGCAATCTCAGCCTCGGTAGGCAACGCGCGATGTGCGTCTAGCGCGGTAACAGCCCCATCCGCAAGCACTTGCAGCGGAGCGCAGGGGAGGGATTCACACAGTGCTAGGAAGCCATCAAGATCGGTGATTTGCAGCGGCGGCAAGGCGAAGGGTGCAGTGCGCGCCACGAATTCCTGCGCGGCTTGCAGCGCTGAGTGTACATCGCTCTGCAAGCGAAAGGGCGGCTTCAGTGTCGCGTGAAATCCATAGCCGCGCGCATCGGCGGTGACCTCCGCAATATCAACGCCAGAGATGGGTTTTTGCGCCAGCGCAGCCCCGGTAACTGCGTCGCGCCCCAGCCAGGCCGAAGCACGCTCATGCAGGGGATCATTAATTGCTGGCGCATAGTAAAGCGCAATGCGGTAGGGCGTCACGCAATGCGTTCCCCGGCACGCCAAACCCCGCGCACGAGCGGCATATCGCCGATGCCGCGCACCCGCACCAGATCGGCCTTGAGGTTGGACGCAAGCCGGCCGCGATCAGCCAGCCTTGCCATGCGCGCTGGCGCATCCGTTACCATGGCAATTGCTTGCGGTAGGGTAATCCCGCCCGCCTCAACCGCGCGCCAGGCGGCTTCCAGCATGGAAGCCGGCACGTAATCAGACGCGAAAGCATGCGCCAAGCCTTCGCGTACCAGATCAGCCGCCGCAACATTGCCGGAATGGCTGCCGCCACGCACGATATTAGGCGCGCCGGCGATCACTTCCACTTTCAAGTACCGCGCGGCACGGGCTGCCTCCATGGTGACGGGAAACTCGGAAATCGTGATGCCATCGACCAAGTTGCGCGCTATTTCAGCGGGCGTGTCATCATCATGGGACGCCAATGGCAGGTTGCGGTGGCGAATACGGTCCAGAAGCCAGGAGCGCTGCTTTTCACGCAATTCCGCACGCTGCGCGAGCAAGCTGTCAATCCGCGCCTGTACCTGCGCGTCATTCCATTGCGTCTGGCGCTTGCGCATGGCGGCGTAGCGCGGAATGTCCCGATATTGTCCAACGCCCGGCGAGTGATCCATCAGGCTTACCATCACCACGCGCGGATGATCCGCCACCGGGTCAAGCGCGGGCGGCATGTCACGCGCTGGTAGCTCACACCTCAGATGCAGAAAATGCTCACCCTTCAGCGCGCCCAAATCGGCAAGCTCATCGAGATCGCGCACGCCATCCAGAAAAGTCTGGCCACGTTCGGTATCAAAACCAAGATCACCAAGGCACAGCGCGTCCAGAATGGTGGTCACACCGGCGGCAACACATTGGGCATCATGCGCGATCATGGCGGAACGCGACGGCCAGCGCGCATTGGCGCGCGGCTGCACCTGGCGTTCCAGATTATCAGTATGCACATCAACAATGCCGGGGATCAGATGATCACCTTCCAAATCAAGCGCACCTGGTGCTTGGCTGCGGCCGGGTTGGATATCCGCAATCAGTCCATCGCGGAGCACCAGCGTGCCATCCAGAAGTGCGTCGGGCAGGACAAGTTTTACGTTGGTCAGAATAATCTCAGCGCTCATGCGGCATCCTGCATGGGTTCAACAGTGAAAACACGATCCGCGACGGCTTCCCGCACTTCGGCATCATGGAAAATACCGATAATGGCGGTACCGGCCTGCTTCACCTCAAGGATCAGGCCAATGACAATGGCGCGATTGGCGGCATCAAGGCTGGCGGTGGGTTCATCGAGTAATAAAACCGGATAGCCTGGTCCAAAGCCGCGTACAAGGTTCACGCGCTGTTGCTCGCCGCCTGAAAATGTCGCGGGTGGCAGGCTGTGCAGGCGTTCCGGCAGGTTCAGCCGATCCAGCAGGGCGGAGGCGCGCGATAATGCCGCATCACGCGCCATGCCGCGCGCCATCATGGGCTCCGCCACGATATCACGCGCACTGATACGAGGAATGACGCGCAGGAATTGCGAGACATAGCCAATGCTTTCCCGCCGCGCTTCGATCACGGCGCGCGGTTCGGCGCTGGCAAGGTCAAGCTCTGCCCCGCGATGCGTCAACACGATCCGCCCAACGCCCGCGCCGTAATTGCCGTAGAGGCAGCGCATAAGCGTGGACTTGCCCGCGCCTGACGGCCCAGAAAGTGCCACGCATTCGCCGGCCTGCACGGCAAGGTCAATGCCAGCCAGCACAGGAATCCGCGTGCCACCTTGCAGATGCAGCGTGAAGCTTTTGCCCAAGCCTTCGGTTCGGAGAAGAATGCTCATGCAGCCAGCACCGATGAAACCAAAAGCTGCGTATAGGGGTGCTGCGGATCATCCAGCACACGATCCGTGAGGCCCTGTTCTACCACCTGCCCGCGCCGCATCACCAAAATCCGGTCTGCCAGCAGGCGCGCGGCGGCGATATCATGCGTCACGATCAGCACGGAAAGCCCCAATTCGCGCACCAGCGCGCGGATCAAATCCAACAGGCGCGCCTGGACCGAAACATCCAATCCGCCGGTTGGTTCATCCATGAACACCAGCCTTGGACGCGTGACCAAGGTGCGCGCGATTTGCAGGCGCTGCTGCATGCCGCCTGAAAAATACCGGGGCAGATCATCAATGCGTGCGGCGTCAATCTCCACACGTTGCAGCCACGCCTTGGCTTCATCGCGGATGTTGCCGTAATGCCGTACGCCGTTCGCCATCAGTCGTTCACCGACATTCCCGCCGGCTGAGACACTCATGCGCAGCCCATCGCGCGGGTTCTGGTGCACAAAACCCCAATCACTCCGCATCAGCCGGCGGCGCTCAGCTTCCGTCATGCCAAGCATATCACGGCCCAGGTAGTGCACGGTGCCCGCATCAGGCGCCATTTGGCCAGCCAGTACGCGCAATAGCGTTGTCTTCCCCGAACCGCTTTCACCGACAATCGCGACAACTTCACCGGTGGTGACATCAAGCGCCACATCATCCAAAGCTGCGATTATGTCGAACTTCAGATCAAGCCCTTTGGCTCCGAGCAATAGGGTCATTCCGCAGCCGCCTTTGGCGCTTGCTGCCGTTCCTGGCAGTAATCCGTATCGGAACAGATAAAGGCGCGCCCACCCGCATCATCTGTCACTAGCTCATCCAAATAACTGGTCGTGCTGCCGCAAATCGCGCAGGCATGTGGCGCGCGAATGGGGCGGAAGGGATGATCCTCAAAATCAAGGCTACGCACTGGCGTATAGGGCGGCACGGCATAGATTCGCTTCTCCCGCCCCGCGCCAAAAAGCTGCAAGGCAGCCATGTGATGCATCTTGGGGTTGTCAAAGGCCGGGATGGGCGATGGCGACATCAAATAGCGCTCATTCACCATGACCGGATAATCATAGGCTTTCGCGATATGACCGAGCCGAGCGATATCCTCATAAAGCCTGACATGCATCAGCCCATAATCCGCCAGAGCATGCAGCCGCCGCGTTTCAGCCCGGCGCGGTTCCAGCTTGAAGAGAGGTTCCGGCTGCGGCACCTGATAGACCAGGATCTGGCTTTCGGTCAGCGGCTTTTCCGGAATGCGATGGCGCGTTTGGATGATGGTGGCATCACCCGTCGCTTCCGTGGTAGCAATACCAGCAACGCGCGTGAAGAAGCGACGGATGGAAACGGCATTGGTCGTATCATCAGCGCCCTGGTCAATCACTTTCAACACATCTTGTGGCCCGAGAATCGAGGCCGTCAACTGAATGCCGCCCGTGCCCCACCCATAGGGCAGCGGCATTTCACGCGCACCAAAGGGAATCTGATGTCCCGGAATCGCCACCGCCTTTAGGACCGCGCGCCGGATCATGCGCTTTGTTGTCTCATCCAGATAAGCGAAATTATAGCCGGCTTCAGTCATTCCGCGGCCTCCTGCAGCTCGGCTTCGGCGGCGCAGCGAATGGTGCGCAGGTTCTCAAGCTCGCTCTGGAAATCCACGTAATGCGGCAATTTCAGATGCTCAACAAAGCCGGTCGCTTCGATATTGTCGGAATGATAGAGTACGAATTCCTCCTGCTGCGCCGGGGCATCCGCTTCTTCGCCCAATTCACGCGCGCGCAGCCCCCGATCCACCAGCGCCATGGACATGGCGCGGCGCTCACCATGTCCGAAAACCAGGCCGTAGCCGCGGGTGAATTGCGCGGGTTCCGTGCGGCTGCCCGCAAATTGATTGACCATCTGGCATTCGGTGATGCCGATATCGCCGATATCAATCGCAAAGCCCAATTCAGGCGGCGTGATTTCAACACCGATATGGCCAACGCGGATTTCACCAACGAAGGGATGCGCATTGCCATAGCCGCGCTGCGTGGAATAACCCAGCGCCAGCAAAAACCCCTCATCACCGCGCGCAAGGTTTTGCAGCCGCACCGGGCGCGGGGCCGGAAAGCTCAGCGGTTCGCGCGTCAGATCACCGGGTTCAGCGCTGGTGGTTGCTTCACGCTGCATCAGCCCCTCACGGGCAAGGAATTCCGTCACGCGCGGCACTTCGGCGGTATCGCTTGGTGCCTCCGGTGTGGCGGGTGTGTCACGTCCTTCTACAGCAAGCGCGAAATCCAGCAGCCGATGCGTATAATCAAATGTCGGCCCCAAAACCTGCCCGCCTGGCAAATCCTTATAGGTGGCGCTGATCCGGCGACGGAGCCGCATGCGGCTGGTTTCAAGAGGAAGGGAGGCACCAAAACGCGGCAAGGTGGTACGATAGGCGCGCAGCAGAAACGCCGCTTCAATCAAATCGCCCTTGGCCTGTTTGATGGCGAGTGCTGCCAGGAAGCGATCATGGCAGGACCCTTCCGCCATCACGCGATCTACCGCCAAGGACATTTGTTGTTCAATCTGCGCAACACTGAGTTCCGGCAGCGATGTATCGCCGCGGCGGGTTTCATCCAGCCAGGCATGGGCCGCGCTGATTGCCTTTTCGCCGCCCTTAACTGCGACATACATGCTCAGCCCTCCGCAATCATGACGCTGCGCGGCAGGGCAGCGATACTGTCGCCAGCGCAAAGCAGTACATCAATGCCGCGCGGAAACAACGCCTGGTTACGCACCCAAGCAGCAACGAAATCCGTGGGCGCACCCACTACACGCAGCCGATTTTCGAGCTGAATGCCTGGACCCATCAGGCGCCAACCATCGCCCGAGACAAGTGCTGCCACTTGCAGGATGAGCGTTGTGCCAAGCTGCGGGTCCTCATCCGTGCCGATATCAAGCGCATCAAGCGATGGTGCTGCACCGCATGCCACAACGAACCGCGCCCTACCGATATCGGGCGTGATGGGTGCACCACAATGAAAGCGCAGCCATTCGCCCACCCGATCGCCGGCATCCAACCAAAGTGGCGTATCGCCATCTGCAAGGCTTAGCAAAGCCGCCCCGGCAGCCGAGCATAACGGCGCGGGCGGGGTGATGCGCGCATCAATCGTCCGAATCCGCCCGGGGCGGCTTATGGCTTCCAGAATGGCGCGAAAGCTTGCTTGCGCATCCAAAACGGGATCAGCGAAGCCTGGGGTCAAGCGTGTCATCGCATTGTCGCCATAGTGAAGAAATCAACGCGCGTCGCCGCCGCCTTGCGCGCTTCAACCGCACGCGCTTCCTGTTGCGCAGCGGCGAGGGGCGCCACCACTGCCTGCATCACCACATCATGCTGCACGGCATCCTGCAGGGCAGCATCAAGCAAAGCGGCAAGCCTTGCTCTCGCATGATCGCGTCCTGCGATATAGGCATGGCCAATATGCATGCCGAGGCGGATCGCGCAGCGCGTGACGGTCATCTCACCCAGGTTGAAGGAAGCACCATCGCCACCGGCGCGCCCGCGCACCATCACCAGACCGGTTTCTGGTGCGCGTAGCACCTCTGCTTCCGGCAGGGCGGGCAGCGCGGCAAGCCTATCGGCCAGTTCTCGCGCCGAGGCACGTGCCAGCACAGCCATCCATTTCTGCCGCGCGGCCTGGGAGGAAGGGGTGTCTGTCTGGGTCATCTGATTTGTCTAGACTTATAGACAGGAAGCGCGCTGCGTGCAATACGGATATGTCATGGATTTGCGCAGTCATGGTTGAAACTTTGATGACAAACTCTGGCTTGGCGCGTGGGGCGGGTGTGGCGCTCTGGCGTCAGATTGCCTCGGCGCTGGAAGCCGATATCTCGGGCGGCAAGCGCCAGCCGGGCGAAAGGCTGCCGACCGAAGCCATGCTGACGGAACGCTTTGCCGTCAATCGCCACACGGTTCGCCGCGCCTTGGAAGAACTGGAAGCGCGCGGCATTATTCGCGTGGAACAGGGGCGCGGCGCCTTTGTGGCGGAAGATGTGCTGGATTATCCTCTCGGGCCGCGTACGCGGTTTTCCGAGACGATTTTTAGGCAGAATCGTGAAGCAGGTGGGCGTGTTTTGCATATTGCTGAAATCCCCGCGGATGCACAGGTGGCAGCCGGTCTGCGTATCCGCCGCGGCAGGCCTGTGTTGCGGGTGGCGCGGCTTGGCCTCGTGAATGGTAGGCCGCTGGTGCTTGGGCTGCATCACTTTCTGCTGCCCCGCTTTGCAGCGGCGGCGCAATCCCTGACGCAGCAGGCTTCCATCACCGTGGCGCTCGCGGCTTGTGGTGTGCCGGATTACCGGCGCCAATCCACGCGCATCACTGCGCGCCTGCCCACACCTGAAGAAGCCAAGCATCTCATGCAATCGCGGTCCCGCCCGGTGATTGTGGCCGAAGCCTTGAATACCGATCCGGAAGGCATGCCCGTGGATTGGACCCTCTCCTGCTACGCCGCGGCGCGCGTGCAATTGGTGATGGAGAGTTGAACATGGCCTGGATTATTCAAAACGGGCAGGTATTGCGCGATACGGCATTGGCGCGGGATGATCTTTTCATGACGGTTGGGGTCATTACTGAAAACCCCGCGCGTGACGCCGGGCGTTTTGATGCCTCCGGCCTTTTGGTCATGCCGGGCTTGGTGGATATTCACGGCGACGCGCATGAAAGGCAATTCCAGCCGCGCCCTGGCATTGGCTTTCCGGCAGCGCTCGCCTTGCGTGATTCGGCGGCGCAATTGATCTCATGCGGCATTACCACAGCCTATCTTGGCGTGACGCTTTCCTGGGAACCTGGCCTGCGTTCGCTTGATGCCTGGCGCGGCATGAAAGCCGCGCTCCGGGAGATGAAAGGCAGCGCCGCCACTGATCTACGGGTCCATCTTCGGTTTGAGGCCGACAACTTCGATGCGCTGGATGATGCGCTGGCGGATATCGCTGCGGGCGATGTTCATCTGCTTGGCTTCAATGATCATACGCCAAGCATTGTGAAGAAGCTCAATAATCTGGATGATGTCGCAAAATATGCCGGGCGTGCGGGCATGAAGGCCGATGCCTTTATTGCGCTGGTGCAAGAGGTGTATGCGCGGCGCGATGAAGTGCCGGCGGCCCGCGCGCACTTGGCGGAGGCGGCATCAAGTGCTGGCATTCCCATGCTGAGCCATGATGATGACAGTATCGAACGGCGCGCGCTGTTTCGAGCCCATGGCGCGCGGATTTGTGAATTTCCCATCACTGAAGCTGTTGCGGCAGATGCTCGCGCTGCGGGTGAAGCCGTAGTGATGGGTGCGCCGAATGTGGTGCGTGGCGGCAGCCATTTGGGTTGGGCCTCCGCCGCGCCTCTTGCGGAACGCGGTTTGGTGAATGTGCTGGCGTCCGACTATTTCTGGCCGGCCATGCTGGAGGCGGCCTTCATCATGGCCGGGCGCGGAGTGTTGGATTTGCCGCGCGCCTGGGCGCTGGTTTCTGCCAATCCGGCGGAGGCTTGTGGCCTTCATGATCGTGGCAGACTGGCAGCGGGCCTGCGTGGTGATGTGCTGGTGGTGGACGGGGTGCGCCGCGCGCCGGTAGCGGTTTTCGCGGAAGGCAGGCTCGCCTGGTTGGCGGCGGAAGGGGCGGGGCGGATGGGTCAGATGCGCGCGGACGATAGATGATGTTTTTTATTGCATCAGTTCCTCGGCTGCGCCCGCCCGGTCCAGGCGGTGGATACCGCGACCTAGCGCTACAAACTGCACCGGCATGGGTAGGCGGTTCTGGAGCAACGCATCAAGGCTTTGCGCGTTCCAGCTGTGCTCATCAAGCGCGAAACTATTTAAAAAATTGGCCTATTTAGAGAAGATCTGCCCTCATGCGGGGATTGGGAGTTTTGGTTCCGGGCCGCGACACAGGTGCCCTCGCTCTATGTCCCCGGCGCGGTTGCCTATTGCCGGGTCCATGCCCGCAGCCAGACCCGGGCCTTGATGTGCACAGCCTAATCAGCTGAACATGAACGGCGCGCGCTTGACTTGAATGAACAGGCCCTGCCGCCCGAAATGGTACTGCACATCATGCTGCGAGCGCGCGCCCATCACGCGGGCCAGATGCTCCGCAACGCCAAAGCGGCCCTTGATTTAAAGCTGGTGCCGACCGCTGAACGCTATATTCGTTAAGCTTGCGCCATCTTCCCCCGTAGCGGTCGCAACCCCCGAATTCCTGGAATGCCTGAAGCACCCATCCTTGGCGAAGTTGCGCCAGCAGTTCCGCGAAGTGGCTATTAGCTACGGCGCCTGGAAAGCGCCCTGTCGATGTTTCTCGCGGGCATTTGCAGAGCACTTCTGACCAAAGGCTTTTGGTCGGGAAAGGCTGCATGAAGGGGCCTCGGTCTTCCTCCCGATGCACCTACCCCCGCCAACGCCGCCACAAATCCCAAGCATGGGCGAAAAACGCGGCCGTCAGCGCAATTGAAACAAACCCCCACCAGGCCCCGGTCAACGCCGCGCGGAGCGCCAGCGCGAAAAATACCCCTGGCAGCACCAGCGCGAGCACCGATTGCGGCCGCGGCCCGCGCCCCGTGAGCCTCCAAAAAGCCAATAGCGCCAAGGCTTCCACCAGCAGCACCGCCACCATCAGATCAGCCACATGGCCAGAGGCGAAAAAGGCAGCGAAATCCGGCATGAGGTGCGCCTAATCCTCGGCCGGTACGGCAAAGCCTTCCGGCGGCAGGCCGGCCGCATGGCGTTGCCACATCATGCGATAGGCGCCTTCAAGATGGCGCGTAAAGCGCGGCGTGTTGAACAAGGGCGCGGTTGGAATGGCCGCTGCCAGCTTCGCCTTCAGCGCGCCGGCGCGCGCAGGGTCGCGGCCAAGCGCGATGGCGAGCGCCTCATAGGCTGCCGCATCGCGCGTGACCAAATCTGACAGGCCAACCGCGTGCAACAGGCTCGCGGCCACACGCCCGGCAAAGGCATTGCCGATTTGCGTCAGCACAGGCAGCCCGGCCCAAAGCGCATCGCTTGCCGTAGTATGTGCGTTATAGGGCAGCGTATCGAGGAAAAGATCAGCAAGCCGATGCCGCGCGAGATGCTGTGCCAATGGCAAGTGGGGCGCAAAAACCAAACGCGTCGGATCAATCCTCTGCTCGGTCGCGACCGCGCGCAAACGCTGCATCGCTTCGGCCTCATTCGCAAGTAGCCACAGCACGGAACCTGGCGCGGCGTTTAGAATGCGCATCCAGGACGCAAATGCCTCTGGCGTGATCTTGTAGGCATTGTTGAAACAGCAATAGACAAAGCCATCCGCCGGCAGCCCCGCTTCGACGCGCGATAGTGTCTCGGGCGCAATCACGCGGCGGGCATCATTTGCCTGGTAGCTATCCGGCAGATGCACGATCTTCTCATCATAGAAGCGCTGCTGATCCATGGGCAAAACGATCGCATCAGCAACGATGTAATCCAAGAAATTCGCACCCATTGTACCGGGATAGCCAAGATAGCTGACCTGTACCGGCGTCAGGCGCACGGCGAAGGGGGCAAGCCGCACATCCTTTTTATAGCCATTGAGATCAACGGCGATATCAATTCCGGCGCGTCGCGCCAGGGCAATAAAGGCACCATCGGAAAGACGCGCACATTCATGGAAATGATCCATGGTGGCCCGGATACGCGCCCGCATACCATCTTCCGCGTCGGGCCCGTGGGAAAAGGCGTGGATTTCGAAGGCATCGCGGTCATGGGCTTCGAATGCGCCGACAAGCAATTGCATCACGGCATGATTGCGAAAATCAGCCGAGAAATATCCGATGCGCAAGCGCTGATGCTGTTTGGCCGGCGGTGGCTGCACCGCGGGCGCAATTGGCAAGGTTTTGCGCGTATAGGCGCGCGCGGCGATCTGGTGCAGCTCGGGGTCGTCGCAAATGCCAAGCAGCGCAAAGGGATTGGCCACATATTGCCGCGCGCGCACACGGTCCAGCAGGTATTGTCGCTGCTCCGGAAGCCCCGCCCAAAGCCAGCGGCACTGCTTGGTGTAAACCAGGGATGAAAGCGCCTCCGTCACACCGGGATCAAGCGCCAGTACGCGTTCGTAACAAACAAGCGCATCCTCATGGCGGTTGAGTAGCGCCAAGGCGTGACCAAGGTTGAGATGCGCGTTCGGATTGCGCGGCGCCACTTCAATGGCGCGCTGATAGGTCGCGATCGCCTCAGGCGTGCGCCTTAGCGCCTTCAGCGCAACCCCTTTGCCGATCAGCGCTTCCGCATCACGCGCATCGAGCGCCATGGCAGCATCCAGCGCTGCAATCGCTTCCTCGTGGCGGTTCTCACCATTCAAGGCGAGGCCCTTGCCGATCAGCGCCTTGACGGAGTGCGGTGAGGCCGCAGCCAAACGTTCAAACAGCCCGAGCGCACGCGGGTAATCCTTGAGGCCAATAAAGCCGGAGCCGAGCGAGACAAGCGTTTCAAGGCTGGCGCGCTGCTTGTCCAAAAAGCCCGTCAGAAATATCACCGCATCGCGATGGGCACCAAGCTTCTGCATCGTATCCGAAAGGGCGGCAGCGGCGCGGGAATGGCCGGGTTCCAGCGCCAAGGCGGCGCGAAAGGCACTCATGGCGCCAGCCGCATCACCAAGCTGCAGGCGACATAGTCCACGATTGATATGGAAATCGCCATCAATCCCGACAAAGCCGTGCCTGATGATCTCATCATAAACATCGCTGGCCCGCTGGATATCGCCCGCTTCCAGCAACGCATCCGCCAGGTTGAAATGGGCGAAGGCAAGGGCTGGATGGGCAGCGATGGCAGCAATAAAAGCTTCAATCGCCGCAGCCTTTTCACCGGCAGCGCGGCGCGCATTGCCAAGATCATTCAGCAGCGCGGCATTGGCGGGCGCGAGGCTC
>VGDM01000036.1 GCA_016869715.1 Alphaproteobacteria bacterium | reverse complement strand
AAGCCCTTCCAGGACGATGCGGATCTTGTCCTCGGCGGAATGGTGCTTGCGCGTGGCGCGGCGAATATCGCGGACCAGCTTTTCGGCTGGTACCCGCGTGGGCCGGCCAGCGAATTTCTGGCTCATCTTCACTCTCCTTGGGGTTACGATGAGACAGAAATCCTCCGTCACTCAAATCGCCAATTTGGTCCCATAGGCGCTGACGCCGGAAAGGATCAAACCACAGCTCCACCGATGCGCATCGGCGAGAACAGCGCGCGGCTGCCTTCCGGAGCGTGATTGATGCCTGGCATGACTATTACGGACCACTCTTTAACATCAATTTCTTGCAAAAGAAATTCGAACCTATGATTGGGGTCGCGGATCAGCTAAACATCATCGTACTGGTAAATGGCGAAAATAATTTGCTGGATGCGGATTACTGTCGGTCCCGCGGTGTGCGGCTTTATGATGCGAAGCTCGATAATCAGCGCATGCTGGGCTTCAAGGCGCATAACCTTTTTGCCGATGCGCGCAACCTTTGTGATGTCTTCGCCTTTTCGGAAGGTGATCTGCGCCTGACCGGCAGTGAAATGATTCAGCGCATCCTGGCCTTTCAAGATGATTATGGCTAGCGGCGCGTCTTGTTTCCCAATCGTTTTGAACCACTCGCGCGCGGCCCGGCGCTGAAGACCTATATTGATGGCATGCTGCGCCCAGGCTTGCTCGCCCCCTTTGAAGCAGCCTTACCGGATGAGCGGTTCCTGAAGGGCCGCCAAGGCGCACGCCCCCTCACCTTCCAGCGCGCGACCAATCCGCATTGCGGGTTTTTCGCGCTTAGCGCCGCGCAATTGGCGCATTGGATCGCACAGCCGCAATTCGGTGATCAGGATTGCAGTTTCATCTCACCCTTAGAAAGCACGGCGACGCTTGGTATTCTGAAAACTTTCCCGATCTACAAGCCCTTTGGCCGTGATATGGGCTGGCTTGAAATCGAACATCTGGATACGCGCTTTTCCGCCGTGAATCTTGCGGGGCGCCCACAAGCGGCACCCCGGCCAGGTTGAATTCAGCGCGGGCGCGGGCCGCTGCGCCGCGGTGCCGGGCCACGCTTGGCGGTGGTCGGGAATGCCGCCGCCGGTGCTGCCTTGCCCGATTGCGCGCGCAAATCGGCAATGGTCGCGCGATTGGTAACCTGTTCCAGATTCATACGGATTTCCACAATCGCAGGCTTGCCGGAAGCGAGCGCGCGCTGGACTGCCGGCACGAATTCCTCGGTCTTTTCAACCACCTCACCGTGGCCGCCAAAGGCTTCAATGAAGCGCGCGAAATCAGGATTGGTGAGCGCCGTGCCGGAGACACGATGCGGATAGGTGCGTTCCTGATACATGCGGATGGTGCCATACATCTGGTTGTTGAAGACTAGAATGACTGGATTGACCGCATGATGGAAGGCGGTCGCGATTTCCTGCCCGGTCATCAAAAATCCGCCATCGCCGACAAAGCCAATCACTGTCCGTTCCGGATGCACAATTTTCGCGCCAATCGCGGATGGTACCGCATAGCCCATGGCGCCATTGGTGGGGCCGAGGAAATCCTGCCCTGCCGCCACATGCATGAAGCGCGTCGGCCAGGTCGCGAAATTGCCGGCATCGGTCGTATAGATGGTATTTGCCGGCAGCGCCTTTTCCAAATCCTGCAAGGCTTTCGCGAGGTTGAGCGGCCCTTCGTAATCGGGCGCTGCCGCCTGCTTCATGCGCGTGGCGCGCAAATCTCGCGTCCAGCCCGCCCAGGTGGGTCTCTTGATAGGCGCTGCCGCCTTGGCCGCCGCGGCAAAGGCATTGAGATCCGCTGTGATTCCAAGCGCCGGGCGATAGACACGCCCGATTTCGGATTGTTCGGGATAGACATGCACAATCGGCGTCGCGCCCGCCATATCGAGCAAGGTATAACCCTGGCTGAAAGTCTCACCCAGGCGCGATCCAATCGCGATAATCAAATCCGCATCCTTGGCGTGTGCCACCAGACCAGGGTCGGCGCCGACACCCAGATCGCCGACATAGTTTTCCGAAGTGCCGTCAAAAATCCCCTGACGGCGGAAGCCAACCGCCACCGGCAGATCATTCGCCAGCAGGAAGTCGCGGATATCGGCCTTGCCCTGATCCGACCAGCGTGACCCACCCAGCAAGGCCAGCGGGCGCTTGGCCACACCCAGCATCGCCATCATATATTCAACAGCGTCAGGCGCCGGGTGCGGCGGCAGCACATTGGCGGGGCCGATATCCGGCACATTGGCCATGCGCTTTTGCATTTCCTCACTGATCGCAATCACCACCGGGCCGGCGCGGCCAGTTACCGCAACATCAAAGGCATGCGCCATCAATTCGGGGATGCGCTTTTCATCATCAATCTGTGTCACCCATTTCGCGATGGGGCTGAACATACGGCGATAATCAACTTCCTGGAAGGTTTCGCGGTCTGTCTCCTCTACCGGGATTTGCCCGACCAGCAGCACCAGCGGCGTTGAATCCTGCTGAGCGACATGCACGCCAATCGCGGCATGGCAGGCGCCGGGGCCACGCGTGACAATCGCAACGCCTGGCTTGCCGGTGAGCTTGCCATAGGCTTCCGCCATATGGATCGCGCCGGCTTCAAAGCGGCAGGTCACCAGCTGCAATCGATTGCGCACGGAATAGAGACCATCGAGCAGATCAAGATAGCTTTCACCCGGCACGCAAAAGGCGTGGGTGACGCCTTGGGCCACCAAGGCATCAGCCAAAAGCCTGCCGCCCGTTCGCCCTGTTTTCACTTCCGCCATAACCGCTTCCCCAATTTCGAAATCCAGGGGAAATCTAGCCGATAAATCCAGGGCATGAAATCACCCTGAGCGGAGGCAGCGACGTTATTCCGCCGCCTGATGGCCGTGGGCGCGGGCCGGTTTTGCTTCCAATTCAACAAGCTTTGCGGCAATGGCGCCAATCGGCTTGGTATAGGGCGCCAGCAGCAAATACAGCGCCGGCACCGCGTACAGCGTCACGATGGTGGAAAGCGTAATGCCGCCCATGATCACCACGCCAAGCGCCTGACGGCTTTCCGCCCCCGCACCGGTTGCCAGGGCCAATGGTGCAGCCCCAAGCACGGTCGCGATGGAGGTCATCAGGATCGGGCGCAGTCGCACGACCGAGGCTTCCAGTACGGCATCACGGATGCTCATGCCGCGGTCACGCAATTGATTGGCGAATTCCACCACCAGAATGCCGTTCTTCGCCATCAGGCCGATTAGCAAGACCATGCCAATCTGGCTAAAAACATTGAGTGATTGTCCGGAAAGCCAAAGCGCCAATAACCCGCCGGTCACGGCCAAGGGCGTGGACAACAGAATTACAAAGGGATGCACAAAGCTTTCGAACTGCGCGGCCAGCACCAGGAACACCACCAGCAAAGCCAACGCAAAGGTGATATAAAGCGCACCGGAGCTTTCGCGGAATTCCAGGCTCTGCCCCAAATAGGAAATGCGCGCTTCCTGAGGCAGCACTTCCCGCGCAGCGCGGTCAAGAAATTCCAAGGCCTCGCCGAGCGAATAGCCCGGCGCGAGGGAAGCCGTGATGGTAATGGCGCGCACACGATCCTGACGTGACAAGGTCTGCGCGCGGGCGCGTTCGGACAGAGTCACGACATTGGAAAGGGGCACCAACCCGCCGCTCCCTGTGCGCACAAAGACATTCTGCAGATCATAGGGCGAAAGCCGCGCGGATTCGGGCGCCTGCAATAGCACCTTGTATTCCTGGCCACCCACGACATAGGTGGTGACCTCGCGCGAGCCCATCATGGTCTCGATCGTGCGGCCCACGGCCGCGATGGAAATGCCAAGATCGGCCGCCTTGCGCCGATCAATATCCACGCGCACTTCCGGCTTGGTTTCCTTGAAGTTGTGGTCAAGGTTCAGCAGGCGCGGATTGGTGCGTGCCTTTTCCAGAAAGACATCGCGCCATGCGATCAGCGTATCATAATCTGGCCCGCCAATCACGAATTGCACCGGTGGCTGGAAGCCGCGTTGGCCGAGTGATGGCGGGTTCAACGCAAAGCCGCGAATGCCCGGAATACCGGCCACTAGCGGGAAAATCTCAGCAGCGATGGCCTTCTGCTTCCGTTCACGCTCGCTCCAGGGGGCCAGACGCACAAAGACGTTGGCGATATTGCCAACGGCCGGGCGCTGGAAGCCGCCCACGGTTGCGAATACCGCGTAAGCTTCACCACTATCCAGATAGCGTTGCAGCAGATTCTCAAGCCGGATCACATGTTCAACCGTATAGGGGAAGGAGGCGCCTTCCGGCCCCGTGGTTGGAATAATAACCACACCACGATCCTCGGTGGGGGCGAATTCCTTGGGCAAAGCATTGAACAGCACCACGGCAAACAGCGACATGGCCGCCGATGCACCCATCACCAGCAGCGGTGCGCGGAGCGCCTTATCCAAGGTCCAGCGCAGCGCCTCATTCATCGCAACGAAGAAAGGCTCTGTCATGCGGACCAAACGCCCCTCAGCCTCATGCGCACGGAGCAGCTTGGAACACATCATGGGTGTCAGCGTCAGCGCAATCAGCCCGGAAAATAGCACCGATGCAGCAAGGGCTATGCCGAATTCCGTGAATAGCCGGCCCGTATTGCCCCCCATGAAGGATAGCGGCAGGAAGACCGAAACCAGAACCAGGGTTGTCGCAATGACCGCAAAGGCAATTTCGCGCGCCCCAAGAAGGGAGGCAAGCAAGGGATCCTCGTCAAGCTCTATTCGCCTGTGGATGTTTTCCAACACCACAATCGCGTCATCTACCACCAGGCCAATCGCCAGCACCAAGCCAAGCAGCGTCAGCACATTCACCGAAAACCCAAACACCGCCATGGGAATGAAGGAAGCGACGATGGAAACCGGAATGGCGATTGCGGGAATGATGGTGGCGCGCACCGAACGCAGGAAGAGAAAGATCACCCCCACCACCAGCACGAGGGCGATTGTCAGTGCATGCTTCACCTCATAGATGGATTGGGCGATGAACAGGCTTTCATCATAGCCAATGGTGGCATCCACGCCGGGTGGTAATGTGGGCTTGAGGCGTTCCAGTTCCGCTTTCACACCATCGGCCACTGCCAGCGTATTGGCAGTGGATTGGCGCAAAATGCCAAGGCCGATCGATGGTCGGCCATTGATGCGATAGCCGCCGCGCGTATCTTCGGCGCCAATCTCAACCCGCGCCACTTCGCCCAGCAGTACCTGCGCGCCCCCGCTGCCGCGGGCCACCACCACCTGGCGGAATTGCTCGGGCGAGCTCATGCGCGTGTCGGTACGCACCGTCAATTCACGGGCAGAGCTTTCCAGGCGTCCACCGGGCAATTCCACATTCTCGCGCCGGATCGCGTCTTCCACGTCCTGCACGGTCAGGCCGCGCGCGGCGAGCGCTTGCCGGTCCAGCCAGATGCGCATGGAAAAACGCCGCTCACCCAGCACCAGAACCTGCGCGACACCTTCCACAATCGCGAGCCGATCCACAATGCGCCGGCGCGCGATATCGGTCAGGTCAAGCGGTGACAGAGTTTCGGAATTGAGCGCAATCCACAAAATCGGACGGCTGTCGCCATCAACCTTCTGCACAATTGGCGTATCGGCCTGATCCGGCAGCCTCGCCAAGGCGCGCGCCACACGGTCTCGCACATCATTCGCCGCACTATCCACATCACGCGTCAGGCGGAATTCGAGGGTGATCTGGCTGCGTTCATCGCGCGATTGGGATTGGATGGATTTGATGCCTTCAATCCCCGCGACAGCACCTTCTAGAATTTCCGTGATCTGATTATCCACCACCGGCGCCGAGGCACCGCGATAGGTAGTGATGACCTGAATGATGGGCGGGTCAATCTTCGGGTATTCCCGGATCGGCATTTTATAAAGCGAAGCAATGCCAAGCACGATCAGCATCAGGCTGATCACGGTCGCAAAAACCGGCCGCTTGATCGAGATATCGGAAAGGACCATGGGTTCAGCCCTGCTCAGCTTGTCGGACGCGTGATGGTTTCAATGATGCGCGCCGGCGCATCTGGCCGCAAGCGTTGAATGCCGCGCACCACAACTGCTTCGCCCGCAGCAACCCCTTCGCGGATTTCCACCTCACCCGGCAGGCGAAGCCCAAGTTTCACTTCCTGTCGCTTCGCGCGCCCATCGCGGATTACATAGACAAAGGCGCGGTCGCCCACAGGGTCAATCGCTTCCTCCGGGATCAGCAAGGCGGCCGGGCGTTCTTCCAGCACCATTTCCACATTCAGGAACAGGCCAGGGCGCAGTGCCTCATCCGCATTGTTGAATTCGCTAATCACGCGCACGCTGCGGGTGGCCGGGTCAATGCGCGTATCAATGATCGCGACCTCACCATTGAAGCGTCGGTTTCCATAGGCGGTGCTGCGCGCGGTCACCTGCCGGCCATTCTGCACACGCGCCAGAAACACTTCCGGAACCGCGAATTCCACCCGCACGCGGGAGAAATCATCAAGCGTTGTAATCGCCGTACCGGGCTGGATCAGCGCGCCAAGGCTGACTTGCCGCAGGCCGACACGTCCCGCAAAGGGCGCGGTCACGCGCAATTCCTCAAGCTTCGCCTCGGATTGCCGCACACGGCCTTCCGCCTGGCGCGCCACCGCTTCCAGCGTATCCAGCCGCTGCGCCGCAATGGTCTGGCCAGCCTGCAAACCACGGGCGCGCTGCAATTGATTGCGTGCATCATCCAATAGTGCGCGCGCCTGATCGAGCTCAGCAGACACCGCGCCGGAGTCAAGCTCTACCAAGGTTTCGCCCGCCTGCACCTTCTGGCCTTCGGTAAAGCGGATATGCGTGACCATGCCAACGATCTTGCCGGTGATGGTGACAGCCTCACGTGCCCGCACCGTGCCGATGCTTTCGACCTTATCCACCACCATGCCCGTGCGCACCGGCTGGACAATTACGCCAATTGGCCCAGATGGGCCGCCACGCGCGGGTCCCTGGCTCGCGGCAGGCTGCAGCCCAACCAAGGCAAGTGGTGAGGGCAGGCCATATTCCTCGCCCTTAAAATGCCAGGCGGCGCCAGCGCCGGCGAGAAGGGCCAAAAGGCCTAGCTGCGTAATGGTCCGCATATCATTCCAACCCAAGCCGCCTCCGCAGGACCGGCACCATGGCAGAGCGCGACCGCAAAAGCGGCCTCGGCCCGCGGGAAAGAGCCGGGCGAGAGCGCCCGTCTCAAAAAGACTTCTGCCGCGCCGCGAAGACCACGGCAAGTTTCGCTTTTTTTAGTTATGGGGTGCCCCCTTGCCAGGCACTACCTTGATGCAGCGCGCTTGCCGCCCCAGGACAATCCGGCTGAGCGGTGGCACGCCATTATGACAGGCATCCGTCACCTCGACACAGCGGGGCGCGAAGGCGCAACCTTCCGGCACCTTATCCAACATGGGCGGCGCGCCGGGGATGGTGGTCAGGCGCTTGCCGCGCATGCCGGCATGCACTGTCGCCCCCAGCAAGCCCTTGGCATAGGGGTGCAAGGGCCCGCCCATGAGCGCACCCACAGGGCCTTCTTCCACCACCTTGCCGGCATACATCACCGCCACGCGGTCAGCGATTTCCCCAGCAACACCAAGATCGTGGGTGACAAACACCACCCCCATGCCAAGCTGTTCCTGCAAGGATCGCAGCAGCAGCAGCACCTGGATTTGCACCGTGGCATCCAAGGCCGTGGTCGGCTCATCGGCCAGCAGCAGCTTGGGCCGGCAAGCAAGGGCCACCGCAATCATGGCGCGCTGCCGCAAGCCCCCGGATAATTCATGCGGGTAAGCCGAAAGCCGCCGCTTGGCCGAGGGAATTTGCACTAATTCCAGCAATTCCAGCGCCCGCGCATCGGCGGCGGGCCGGCTGACCCCTTCATGACGCTGCACGGTTTCCGCAATCTGCCGCCCGATGGTGAACACGGGGTCGAGCGCCGTCATGGGTTCCTGGAAGATCATCGCCACATCGCCGCCGCGGAAATCGGCAAGCTGGCCTTCATTCATCGCCTGTACATCGCGCCCGGCCACTTGTATTTCGCCCGTAACCTTCGCGGTTTTCGGCAGCAGCTTCATGAGCGCTCGGAGCGTCACCGATTTACCCGAACCCGACTCGCCAAGGATGCAGAGCACCTCCCCCGCGGCAAGGTCCAGATCAACGCCATTCACCGCATGCACCGTGCGGTCACGGCTTTCGAACTTCACATGCAAATCGCGCAGTCGGATCAGCGGTGCCTCATTGGCCGGTTTCAACGCCGCGCTCATGCTGCGATCCGCCCGGCATTGCTGTGGCCGCTGCCGGGCAGTGCCATATGGCAGGCGGCGGTGTGGCCAGGGCTGAGGGTTGCAACGGCAGGTGGGATTTCGGCGCAAACCGCCTCGGCAAAGGGGCAGCGGGTACGGAAACGGCAGCCGGAGGGCGGGTTCACCGGATTGGGCGGATCGCCCGTCAGCGGCGGTTCAGTGCGACGCTGCGCCGGATCCATGGAAGGGCGCGATGCCAAAAGCGCGCGCGTATAGGGATGCGCCGGGCGGGCATAAATCTCATCAACCGGGCCTTCTTCTGCCACCTGGCCCAGATACATCACCAGCACGCGGTCGCTGATATATTGCACCACATTCAGGTCATGGCTGATGAAAACATAGGTCAGGCCCAAGCTTTCCTTGAGGTCCACAAGCAGATTCAGGACCTGCGCCTCCACGCTTTTATCGAGCGCGGAGACCGGCTCATCCAAAATGACGAGGCGCGGGCGAAGCGCGAGTGCGCGCGCGATATTCACCCGCTGGCGCTGGCCGCCGGATAATTCATGCGGGTAGCGGCGGGCAAATTGTGCGGGCGCAAGACCCACGGCGGCGAGCAATTCTCGCGCCCTTTCGCGCGCTTCCGCCACCGGCACACCATGCACTTCAGGGGCAAAGGCGATACTGCCTTCAATCGGAAGGCGGGGGTTCAGGGAGGCGTAGGAATCTTGAAATACCATCTGCACCTGGCGACGATACTCTTTCAGCGATATGCCGCCGCCCAGATCATCCCGCCCGACCGGTTCGCCATCAAAAATCATCTCCCCCGCGCCGGGGTCGAGCAGGCGCATCAGCAGCCGGGCTGTGGTGGATTTGCCGCAGCCGCTTTCGCCCACAATGCCCAAGGTCTCCCCCTTGCGCACACTGAGCGAGACACCGTCCACCGCGCGCACCTCCCCCTTCTGGCGGCCAAACAAGCCACCCCGAATGGGGAAATGCTTCACGAGGCCACGGGTTTCGAGCAAGGGCTGGGCGGCGCCGCCGCGATCTGGGGCAGGAGGGGGCAAAACCATGATCCTTGTTAAGCAAGCCCTATGCCGACTGGAGAGGGTACCTGACCGGCTTTTGGGCGATTTTCCGCCCAAAACTTAGTCATAATGTTAGGCGCTTTGCAACTTAACCCGGCCGGTGGTGCGGGCGCGTTTCCCGCCGGGTCGGTTCCGCGTTAGCCTGTGCTGGTTCCAGGAGGGCCAATGCCATGCGCGCCATATTCGTGATGATCAAGTGCGAGATGGGCCAAGCCTATCGCGTGGCGCGCGAGATGGCTGATGGCATCCCCGAGCTTTCGGAAATGCATTCCATTTCCGGCCAATATGATTTGCTCGGGAAGTTCTACCTGGAAGCGGGGCGCGATATCGGGCTTTTCGTGGTGGAAACCATCCAGACCGTGCCCGGTGTCAAGGACACCTACACGCTGCAAACCTTCAACGCCTTTTCGGGGCGCGGGGGGTAAGCCACCGCCGCGCCCGACACAACCTCAATTCTGCGGCATGCCCTCCGGCACAATGGTGCGCACTAGGCTGGCATCGAGCGATTCATAGGCGTGATAGCCGATCGTCTCATAAAGGGCCGCACGGGTTTGCATGCGGCCAACCATGTTATGCGTACCGCCATCTGATTTGATCGCGCCATACAGATCTTCCATGGCGCGGGCTGCGATGCGCAAATGGCTCACGGGCCAGATCACCATGGCATAGCCCATTTGCTGGAATTCGGTTGCTGTAAAAAACGGCGTGCGGCCAAACTCAGTCATATTCGCCAGCAACTTCACCCCCCGCATGCGCGAGGCGAATTCGCGGAACATCTCAGCGGTGGTCAGCGCTTCTGGGAAGATCGCATCGGCGCCGGCTTCCAGATAGCGCTTGGCGCGATCAACGGCGGCATCCATGCCTTCATTTGCCACCGCATCGGTGCGCGCGATGATGACCAGATTACGCCTGGCCTTGCGCGCCGCCGCGATCTTGGCCGCCATTTCATCCATCGAGGCCAGTTTCTTGTCGTTCAAATGGCCGCATTTCTTGGGCAGCAACTGGTCTTCCAAATGCACCGCGCCGGCGCCTGCTTCTTCAAAGCAGCGCACCATGTGCATGACGTTCAAGGCCTCGCCATATCCGGTATCGCCATCCACCAGCACCGGCAGGGCAGAAGCGCGCACTACCTGGCGCACATGCCAGGACACATCATCCACCGTGATCATGCCAAGATCAGGTAAGCCCATGGTGGCCGACATGGCCGCACCCGACATATACAGCGCTTCAAACCCTGCCTTTTTCGCAAGCAAGGCAGCAATGCCCAAATGCGCGCCGGGCATTTGCAGGATTTCCGGGCGGACCAGCAGGCGGCGGAAGCGCACACCTGCCGGTTCATTGGGCAGATCATTGGCGATTACGTAAGGCATCGAAATTTCCTCAGAAGAAAATGAAGGTCACCAGCACGAAAAGCGGGATCAGGACCATTAGGGCCCAGGCGCAATAGCCAAAGAAGGATGGCATGCGCACACCCTGTTCTTCCACAATCGCCTTGACCATGAAATTCGGCGCATTGCCGATATAGGAATTAGCCCCCATGAAGACCGCGCCGCAGGAAATCGCGGCCAGCGTCAGCACACCTTCCGTCATCAGAAAAGCAGGATCACCGCCGGCCAGGTTGAAGAACACCAAATAGGTCGGCGCATTATCCAGGAAGGAAGAAAGCGCCCCCGATAGCCAGAAATAGACCCAGGGAATCGGCTCACCGCCCGCGCCGGAAGTGAGCGCCACCAGCGGCGCCGCAGCACCCGCCGTGCCAGCGCGCAGAATGGCAAGCACCGGGGCCATGGTGACGAAAATGGCAGCGAAAAGCTTGGCGACTTCCAGAATGGCGCCCCAGGCGAAGCCATTATCATCGCGTAATTGCCGCGGCGTGACCCACATGGAAATGGCGGCAATTGCGACAAACACAGCCACACCGACCAGCCGTTCCAGGCCGATCGTCTCGCCAAACAGCGCCACATCGTCCGGGCGCCAATAGCCCTGCGCCAGCACCATCAGCACCACGCCGCCAATCAACCACAGATTCGCATAGCCTTCGATGGAGAGTTTCTCGCGCTTTTCAATGACCGGTGCCACCGGCTTCTCACGCGCCCAGGCCCAGCTATCCATTACATAATAGGCCGCGAGCAGCAGTACCGCGCAGACCAGGAATTCGCCAAACATATGCGTCGTGGTCCAGAAGAAGGACACACCCTTGAGGAAGCCCAGATAAAGCGGTGGATCACCAAGCGGCGTCAGCGATCCGCCGATATTGCTGACCAGGAAGATGAAAAACACAAAGGTATGGATCTTGCGCTCACGAAAGGCATTGGCGCGCAGCACGGGGCGGATCAGCAGCATGGAAGCGCCCGTAGTGCCCATGACACTCGCGATCACCGTACCGAAGGCGAGCAAGGCGGTATTCGTTGCCGGCGTGCCGATCAGCGTGCCCTTCAACAGCACGCCCCCGCCCGTCACATATAGTGCTAGCAGCAGGGCGATGAAGGGGATGTATTCCTGCAACAGAATATGCCAGACCTCGGACGCGGCGACTTCCGGCCCGAAGGCAACGGCAAAGGGCAGTACCAGCAGCAAGGCCCAGCCGACGGCGATCTTGCCGTAGTGATGGTGCCAAAAATGCGCCGCCAGCAGCGGCATCAGCGCAATAGACAGCAATAGCCCCGCAAAAGGCAGGCCCCAGGCCAGGCTCATGCCCGCCCCGGAGACCACGGCGGCTTCCGCTGGCAGGCTCAGCGCCAGGAACAGCATTAGGGCGAAGCTGGTCGCCTTCATGGGCTTGGGCCTCCCTCAAACCTTGCAGGCTGATAACCGTCAACAGCCTGATTGCCGCATGACCCGCCCCGCCACAAGGGGGCGCCCCCTTTCGCCCTTGGCCTTGCGCCCCTAGTTTGGGCGGAACCAGGAGATCACTCGATGGACATGAATGGCGAGCGCCGCATCCCCGCGCCCCGCCAGCGCGTCTGGGACGCGCTGAACGACCCCGAAATGTTGAAGGCCGCCATTCCCGGCTGCGAAAGCGTGACCAAAACCGCCGATGACGCGTTTGAGGCCAAGGTTGCGGTGAAGATTGGCCCCATGGCCGCGAAATTCGGCGGCAAGGTGAAGCTGGAAAATATTCAGGCGCCAGCTTCCTACACCATCTCAGGCGAAGGCAATGGCGGCGCCATGGGCTTCGCCAAGGGTGGCGCTGAAGTATCCCTGGAAGAAACTGGCCCCAATGAAACGCTTCTGAAATTCGCAGTAAAAGCGCAGGTCGGTGGGAAGATGGCGCAGCTTGGTGCACGGCTGATTGATGCCACTGCCAAGCAAATGTCCGATCAATTCTTTGATCGCTTCGCCGCCGCCGTCGCCGCTGCCGAACCGGCGGCCCCCGGCGTGGCCCCTGCCCTCCTGCCCGCCCCGCCCATGACCGGCGGCGGCATTTCAATCTTTGAATTGCTGCCGGACGCGCCGCTTGGGATTCCGCTGCTCGCCTGGGTGGGGGGCGCGATCTGGCTTGGCATCGTCGTGTTGATGTTCAAGTGAGCCTTCCCGCAAGCGTTGCCGAAACCCAGGCGCTGCTCGGCGCGGGTGGCTATGTGGCGGATCGTGCGCTCGCCACCACCATCCATTTGGCGCTGACCATGGGCCGCCCGCTATTCCTGGAAGGCGAACCGGGCACCGGCAAGACGGAAATTGCGAAAGTGCTGGCGGCCAAGCTGCTGCGCCGGCTGGTGCGGCTGCAATGCTATGATGGCCTGGATATTTCGGCTGCCGCCTATGAATGGAATCATGCGCGGCAATTAATGGCGATACGCCTCGCGGAAGCTGCCGGTGATGTGGACCCCGCCGCGCTTGATCGCGGGATTTATGACCGCAAATTCCTCCAGCCGCGCCCCTTGCTGGATGCGCTGCAAGGCAGCCCCGCCGTGCTGCTGATTGATGAACTTGACCGCGCCGATGAACCCTTTGAGGCGTTTTTGCTGGAAATCCTCGCGGATTTCCAAGTCACGATCCCTGAGCTCGGCACAGTGAAGGCAGCGACCCCGCCGGTTGTCATCATCACCTCCAACCGCACGCGCGAAGTGCATGATGCGGTGCGGCGGCGTTGCCTGTATCATTGGGTGGATTACCCGGATGCAGCGCGCGAACGCGCCATTCTGAAACTTCGCGCGCCAGGCCTGCCGGAAGCGCTTTCCGCCCAGGTGGTCGCCTTTGTGCAAAAGCTGCGCGATGGCGATTACTTCAAGCTGCCCGGTGCCGCCGAGACGATTGATTGGGCGCAGGCTTTGGCGGCACTTGATGCCAAGGCGCTGGAACCGGGTGTGGTTGATGAAACGCTCGGCGTTTTGCTGAAATACCAGGATGACATCGCCAAGCTGAAGGGCGAGGAAGCCGCGCGGCTTATTGCGGAGGTTCGCGCGGGGTGACGCCGGATCGTGACCCTGCCCGGATCATCGCTGGCGGCCAGCCCTTGCTGGCCATGGCGCCAGGTGCGGGTGGGCATCTCGCGGCTAATCTGCTGGCCTTCACGCGGCTGCTGCGCCGTTCCGGCCTGCCGCTTGGGCCTGGTGAGGCCGTCAGCGCCCTCGCCGCCCTGGCCGCGATTGATATCGGGGATCGTCGGCAGGTGCATGCCGCTTTGCGCGCCGTGATGGTGCATCGGCGCGAGCATTTCGAGTTGTTTGATCAGGCGTTTCAGTTGTTCTGGCGCGACCCGGAAGCCGCCGCACATGCTGCCGCCATGGCAGCGCTGGATGGCCACAAGGCGCCTTCGGACAAACCCCCGCCGGCATCGCGCCGTTTGGCTGAAGCCATGCAGGGAGAAAAACCGAAGCCTCGCCCGCCCGAGCCGGAACCGCCGCGCCATGATATGAGCTTCATGGTAAGCGACCGGGAGAAACTGCAAAAGCTCGATTTCGAAGCCATGTCAGCGGCTGAAATTGCGGCCGCCAAGCAGGAAATCCGGAAATTATCGCTGCCCTTGGATGAAAAACCCACGCGGCGCTTTCGAACGCACCCATCAGGCCGTATCGTGGATTTGCGCGCGACATTGCGCCAAAGTCTGCGCCTTGGCGGCGATATCCTGAAGCTGGAACACAGGCAGCGGCAGGAAAAGGCGCCGCCTTTGGTGGTGCTGTTTGACATCAGCGGTAGCATGGCGCGTTATGCGCAAATCCTGCTGCATTTCCTCCATGCCGTCACCAATGAACGCGACCGGGTGCATAGCTTCCTGTTCGGCACGCGGCTGACCAATGTGACGCGGCAGTTGCGCCATCGTGATCCCGAATTCGCCTATGAGATGGTGTCCCACATCGTGCCCGATTGGTCGGGCGGTACGCGGATTGGTGAAAGCCTTGGCTTGTTCAACAAGCTTTGGGCAAGGCGCGTATTGGGCCAGGGGGCGGTGGTGCTGCTGATCACCGATGGGCTGGACTGCGAAGGTGCTGCGGGGCTGGCGGAGGCGACCGAGAGGCTCCAACACTCCTGCGCGCGTCTGATCTGGCTCAATCCGCTGTTGCGTTTTTCAGGCTTTCAACCGAAATCCCAGGGCATTCGGGCCATGCTGCCCCATGTGGATGATTTCCGGCCCGTGCATAATCTTGAAAGCCTGCGGGCGCTGATCCAAACCTTATCCGATCCGCGCACAGGCCAAAGCAGGAGGATGGTTGCATGACTCAGAACGACAATGCCGAAGATATCCTTGCGATCGCTGCCAATTGGAAAGCGGCGGGGGAAGATGTCGCCATCGCGACCGTGGTGGAAACCTGGGGCTCCTCGCCGCGCCCAGCGGGATCGCGGTTGGCCATCACCAAATCGGGCAAGCTGGCAGGATCGATTTCCGGCGGCTGCATTGAAGGGGCCGTCGCGGATGCCGCGCGGCAATCCATGGCGAGTGGCGCGCCGCAATTGCTCGATTTCGGGATTTCCGATGAGCGTGCCTGGGAAGTCGGGCTTACCTGCGGCGGCAAGGTGAAGGTGTTTGTGGAGCCGCTGTCATGAAGGCCACCATTCTTGCTCGGCTGCAAGCCGAACGCGCTGCCAAGCGCCCCGTGGTGCTGCTTACGCGGCTTTTTGATGGCGCGCAGCTGCTGTGGCCCGGTGATGATATGCCGAAAGAATTGGTGGAAGCATCCAAGGCAGCACTCGGCAGCGAAGAAGCCGGCATAGTGACCGAGGGCGACTCGACCTGGTTTGTGCATCCGCATAACCCGCCGCTCCGCATCATTATTGTCGGTGCCGTGCATATCGCGCAGGCTATGGCGCCCATGGCCGCACCGCTTGGCTTTGCCATGGTGGTGGTGGACCCACGTCGCGCCTTTGCCAGCGAGGAACGGCTGCCAGGGGTGACGCTTTCCACCGATTGGCCGGATGAGGCGATGGCAGCTTTGGCACCTGATGCGCGCACCGCAGTGGTGACACTAACGCATGACCCGAAGCTGGATGACCCCGCCTTGGATTCGGCGCTGAAGAGCGAGGCGTTTTACATCGGCGCGCTCGGCAGCCGGCGCACACATGCGAAGCGCATCGCGCGCCTGACCGAGCTTGGCCATAAGGCGGAAGCCATGGGCCGCATCCATGCGCCGGTTGGCTTGAATATTGAGGCCATCACCGCGCCAGAGATTGCGCTTTCTATCATGGCGGAAATCGTCGCTGCCCGGCGTGGTGCCGCGCTTGGCGCCGTGCGGCCTATCCCCGGTGTTGCGGCGTGATTTTCGGCCCAACGCGGCTTGAAGAAGCGAAGGGCGCGATCCTGGCGCATACCATGCGCCTGACCGGACGCGTGCTGAAAAAGGGCACAGTGCTGGATGATGGCGCCATCGCCGCGCTGCGTGAGGGTGGCCATCGGGAGATCATCGCCGCACGGCTTGAAGTGGGCGATGTGCCGGAAGATGAAGCCGCCGAAAGGCTGGGCCTGGTTTTGGCGGCACCCTTGCTTGCGCGGTCTCGCGCGGCCACCGGGCGCGTCAATATCCTCGCGGAAACGGCTGGGCTTTTGGTGCTGGATACTAAGCGCATCGCGCGTATGAATGCCGTGGATGAAAGCCTTACCATCGCAACGCTGCCCAATTTCACACCCGTGAACACCAAGGAAATGGTTGCGACCATTAAGGTGATTCCCTTTGCTGTGCCGGGGCAGATGCTCGGCGTTGTCGAAGCCGTAGCCAAAACGGGTAATGGGCCGGTGCTGGCCATTCATCCCTTCCGCGCCTTGAAAGTCGGGCTGGTGCTTTCTGAACTGCCCGGCATCAAGGAAAGCGTCATGGAAGGCGCGGTGGAGGCGACAGAAGAACGCATCGCGGGACTTTGCGGGACATTATTGCCCGTTGAACGCGTATGCCATGACACGGTTGCGGTTTCCGATGCGCTGTCGCGGTTGCGCCGTACGGGGGCGGAGATGCTGTTGGTGGCTGGCGCTTCTGCCGTGGTCGATCGGCGCGATGTCGGGCCCGCCGCCATTGTGTGCGCCGGGGGCGTGATTGACCATTTCGGCATGCCGGTTGATCCGGGCAATCTGCTCTGCCTTGGGCATATCGGCAAAATCCCCGCCATGGTGCTGCCCGGCTGCGCGCGCAGCCCCAAGCTGAATGGCTTTGATTGGGTGCTGCAACGGCTTTTCGCGGGGCTTGAAGTCACGCCGGAGGATATCGGCGCCATGGGTGTGGGTGGCCTGCTTAAGGAAATCGAAGTGCGACCCTTGCCGCGCGAGCAGGCGCCGCGCACACCACCGCCCGCCCTCGCACCGCGTCGCGGGCGGCGCGTGGCGGCGATTGTGCTGGCGGCTGGCCGGTCCCGCCGCATGGCGCCGCTCAATAAGCTGCTGGTAACGGATAATGATGGCGTGCCCATGGTGGTGCGCGTGGTGGATCAGGTGCTCGCTTCCCATGCGCGGCCCGTGGTGGTGGTGACGGGGCATGAGCATGACCGGGTGGAAGAAGCGCACGGTGGCCGTGCAGTGCAATTCGCGATTGCCGATGATTACGCGCAGGGGCTTTCCGCATCGCTGAAGGCCGGGCTGCGCGCTTTGCCGGAAGATGTCGAAGGCTTCATGGTCTGTCTTGGTGATATGCCGCTCGTGAGTGCGGCCATGCTCGATCGGCTGATGGCGGCATTCGATCCGGAAGAAGGCCGTGCGATTGTCATGCCGACCTTCCGCGGCAAGCAGGGCAATCCCATGCTCTGGTCACGCGAATTTCTACCTGAGATGCTGGCGATTACCGGCGATGTGGGCGCGCGTCACCTCGCCGGCAAATACGCCGATCGTTGCGTTGAAGTTGAAATGGCCGATGACGCGGTGCTGCGTGATTTCGATACGACCGAAGCACTGAAGGGCGTGCCGGGCTACAGCATGGTGCGGTAGCGCGCCTATTCTTTTTTTCCGTTCAGGCGCCTTACAGCGCCTGCCGCAGCCATTCCCCAATCGCGAGCACCTTGGCATCTTCGCCGATGCGGCCAGCGATTTGCACGCCAAGCGGCAGGCCCTGCGGCCCCACCCCCGCCGGCACGGTCACACATGGGCCATGCAGCAGGGTCCAGAGCGCATTGAAGGAAGGATCGCCGGTCCAGCCAATGCCCGCCGGTGCCTCACCTGCCGCGGACGCCGTGATCACCGCATCAAAGCCTTCAATCGCAGCCGGCAGCGCCGCGCGCGCGCGGGCTTGCACGGCCCTGCAGGCATCAAGCTGTGCGGTTGGGAAGCGCTTGGCCCAATCAAGCTTTTCCTTGATCACATCGGAAAGCTGCGCCCGCGCTGCCGTCAATTCCCAGCCGAGTGACAGCAGCCCTTCCATATTCGTCACATATTCATGGGCGTCGAAGGCTTCGGTCATGACTTCGGGCAGGGTGATCGCCACCACCTCAGCCCCCGCACGGCGACACGCGGCGATGGCGCGTTCCATTAGCGCCAGCGTTTCCCGCGCTGTCTTGGCAGCGGGCGGGCCGAGCGTGAAAGCGAGGCGCGGCGCGCGGGGCAGCTTGGCCTCTGGGTTCCCGTAATCGCGCCGCGTCATCGCGCCCATGGAAAGCGCGCAATCGGCGACACTCCGCGCCATGACGCCGATCGTGTCATGGCTTTCGCTGATCACCTTCATGCCGCCGCGGTGGATGGCGCCAAAACTCGGCTTGAAGCCGACAATGCCGCAAAACGCCGCCGGGCGAATAATGCTGCCGCCGGTTTGCGTACCAAAGGCCAGCGGAAAGAACCCCGCCGCCACCCCCGCCGCCGAACCGGATGAAGAACCGCCCGGCGTGTGGTGCCTATTGGCCGGGTTGGTTGTCGCCCCCGGATGGCGCGTGGCGAATTCTGTCGTGATGGTCTTGCCGATAATCAGCGCGCCGGCCGCCCGCGCCATGGCGACCGCAGCCGAATCACCGCGGGGCCTATGCCCCGCCCAAATCGGTGAGCCATATTGGGAGGGCATATCGGCCGTATCCAGCACATCCTTCACGCCAAACGGAATGCCCTTGAGTGGCGCGGGCGGCCCGCCCTTGTCCAAGGCCGCCGCCCCACGCCACACCAGCGCGGGATCAAGCCAGGCGAAGGCGCGCACCGCAGGTTCGCGTTCGGTGATGCGCGCGAGGCACGCCTCGGCGAGCGCGGATGCGGTCAGAGAGCCAGCGGCGATGCGCCGCGCGGCCTCGGATGCGGTCAGGTCTGCGATGTCGGTCATGCGCGCCAAAGTGCCGCGCCTATGGCCGGCGTCAAGCGGCGCCCGAGATCATCGCTGGCGCGGCGCAGCCAGCCGGTCCAAAAAGGGGGCGCATGACCAGCCCGATCCGGATCATCCCAAGCAGCGATGGAGCGCTGACCTACGCCATCCCATTCCCGCCCGAGGAAACCCCCGCCGTCACGGCGCGCGATCTGCTCGGCGCCTGGGAAGCGGCGCGCGGTGCCGCAGGGGCGGAGATTTGGGGCAGCCCGCTTCGGCTGGTGTTCCTTCGTGCGGATGGGGAGGCGATGGAATTGCTGCTCGCCGATGCCGATGCCGCCTGCTGGGCGGAAGCGGTGGATGTGCGCCATGGATTGGCGACACCTCAGGGTCTTGCGATTTGCTTGAGGCTTTTGGCGCTGATTGAAGCCATGGGGCGGATGGTGCGGCTCAAGGGTTTTTTTACAATCCGCACGACCGGGGCGGCATTGCACCCCGCCTTGCTGCGCGCCGCGGCAAGCCTGCCGCTTGATCCGGCCGGCCGGTTCGACGAAGCGGGCCTGACCGGGCTATTATCTCGCATGGTTCCGGCGGGAGACCCCTTATGATCCGATTTTTGCCCTTGCTTCTGGTTTTGGCCGCCTGCGCGCAGCAGGAAGCGCCGCCGACGTCCCGCGCCGCCACCGCCGGCACCACGCCGGAATTGCAGCGCATCTGTACCCAGGAGGCAGAGCGCGTCGTCAATTTCCGCGAACGCGGTCAGTTGATGCGGGCAGATGCGAATTTCGGCGACGGTGACATGACGAATGATGTGCCAGTTGCGCGGCTGCGTTCCGACACCTTCCGGCAGCAAACCCTGCGCGACGAACTGATTCGCGAATGCATCCGCAATGCCGGCACCGGCCAGCCGCCGATCGACCCAGGCGCGCAACGTCCGCAAAATATCCGCGGACGGCGCTGAGGGCCAGAAGCGCGCATGGCATCCCTTTCGGTCCTGACGCGCGCACTTTCCCACCGCAACGCCAAGGTTTTCTTCACCGCCTCCCTGGTTTCCTGGACCGGGCTTTGGATGCATCGCATCGCCATTTCCTGGTTCGCCTGGGAATTGACCGATAGCGCCTTCTGGGTCGGCATGGTGGCGTTTTGCGATCTGGCGCCCGCCGTGGTGGTCAGCCCCATTGCCGGCGCCATTGCGGATCGCACCGATCGCCTGAAGCTCACTTTCTGGAGCCAGGCAATGATCGGCCTCGTGGCGGCCGTCATCGCGCTGCTGGTGGCACTTGATAAGCTTGATATCTACATCTTGCTGGCGCTTGAGGTATTGAACGGCATTGCATCTTCCTTCGCGCAGCCGGCGCGGCAATCGCTGATGCCCGGGCTTGTGCCGCGCAATGATTTGACAGCAGCGATAGGGCTCAATTCGCTCTGCTTCAATTTGGCGCGTTTTGTGGGGCCAGCGCTGGCGGGGCCCTTGATTGCAGTTGCGGGTGTTTGGCCCGCGATTGCGGCGAATGCAGTCGCTTATTTCATCGCAACCGCCACAACGCCTCTGCTCAACGTCTCGGCCGAGGAACGACAGGGGCATGCCAAGACAAAATCGCTTTGGGGCGAAATGCGCGATGGGCTGCGCTATGTCGCTGGGCATCCCGGCCTCGGGCCGATCCTGACCTATGCGGCGATTGTCGCACTTTTGTTGCGCAGCCTGCCCGAGATTCTGCCACCTTATGTGGAACGGCAATTTGGCCTGGGCGCGGAAGCGCTTGCGGTGCTGACGGCGGCTTTCGGCATTGGTGCCTTGCTGTCCGGGATATTTGTCTCCGCACGCGGCAAGATGCATGGCACGGCCAGGCTCGCGGTGTTTGCACCGGCGGCGATTTCGCTCGCCATGGTGGGCTTTATCGCCACAAGCTGGTTTCCCTTTGGCGTGCTCTGCGCGGCCATCATGGGTGCGGCTATGTCAGTGCATGGGATTTGCGCGCAGACGCTGGCGCAATCCGCCTCCGACCCCGCCATGCGCGGGCGCGTGCTCAGCCTTTGGGGGCTGATTGTGCGCGCCTTTCCTGCCCTTGGTGCGCTATTGCTGGGCGCGGCCGGAGAGGGTTTTGGCATGACCCTGCCGACCCTGGCGGCAGTGCTGCTTTCGGCCATTGCCATCGCCTGGGGGATCAAACGCTTGCCCGCCATGGCGCGGGTGCTGGAAGGCGAAGGCGCAGGCGATTCTTCCAAGCGTTGAACCTGAATGAGGAACGAGCATGATTGAAGCGGCCATTGTGGGCATGGGGCGCTGGGGCCAGACCCTGGTTAATAGTGTGCAGAACCGGAATGATGCCGGCATCCGCTTCATTGCCGGCAGCACCGGCCGGCCGGAACGCGCCGCCGAATGGGCCGCGCGCCAGGGCGTGAAAATCCTGCCCGATCTGGCCGCCATCCTGGCGGAGCCACGCGTTAAGGCGGTGGTGATTGCCTCACCGCATCAGATGCATGCGGATCAGGTGATTGGGGCAGCCCGCGCAGGCAAGCATGTTTTCGTCGAAAAACCCTTCACCACTACGAAGGCGAGTGCGGAAGCCGCCGTTGCCGCCTGCCGACAAGCCGGCGTGGTGATGGCGCTTGGCCATAATCGACGCTTCCTGCCTGCGGTGGCCGAGATGAAAAAGCTGATGGCCGCCGGCGCGCTTGGCACATTGCTGCATGTCGAGGGCCAATTCAGCGGGCCGGGCGCGCTTTCCTATCAGCCTGGCATGTGGCGCACGGACGCCCAAGAAAGCCCGCTCGGCGGCATGGGCGGCATGGGCATTCACATGATTGACATGATGATCAATCTGGCCGGCCCAATTGCCGAGGTGACGGTGCGTTCCCTGGCAAGGGCTTTAACCAATGGCATGGATGACACAACGGCGGGGCTATTCTCCTTTGCGTCGGGCGCCACCGGCTGTTTCGCCACCCTGGCCTATGCGCCGCGGGTCTGGCGCGTGGCGCTTTACGGCACGGATGCGGCGCTGGAATTGAACGGGTATGAAAGGCTAAGTTTCACCCCGCGCAAGGGTGAAGTCTGGGTCAAGGATTTCCCGAAAACCGATATCGAACATGCGGAACTGGCGGCCTTCGCTGCTGCCGTCACAGGCGGCCCGGCCTATCCGCTACCGGTTGAGGAAGCAATCCATGGCGTAGCGGTGTTTGAGGCCATGATCGGCGCGGCGGCTTCGGGCAGCACTTACCGGGCGGCCTGAGGCATTTTCAGGCCATATCGCGTTGTTTCATAGCCCAGAAATCGTGGTCAGACAAACGCTTGGGGCGCTTCATGTGATCGGTCGCGCGTAGCAACCGCCCCAAGCGTCCGCCGCTCAGCCCTCAATCTTCACGCCCATGCGCCCTGCCAGATCCTGGATGAATTGCCACGCTACGCGCCCGGATCTGGAACCGCGCGTGACAGACCATTCCACTGCCTGCGCGTGCAAATCCTCAACCGATACATTGAGGCCGTAATGCTTGGCATAGCCTTCGATCATGGCAAAGAAAGTATCCTGATTGGCATTATGGAACCCGATCCAAAGCCCGAAGCGATCGGATAGCGAGACTTTCTCTTCAATTCCCTCAGAGCCGTGAATGGCGGTGCTGCGCTCATTCTCGATCATGTCGCGCGACATCAAATGCCGGCGATTGGATGTGGCATAAAACAGGACATTGGCGGGCCGGCCTTCAATGCCGCCATCCAGTACGGATTTCAGCGCCTTGTAATCCGCATCTTCCCGTTCGAAGGAGAGGTCATCGCAAAACACCAGGCAGCGGCGCGTGCTCGCACGCAGGAAGCGCAGCAATTCGGGGAGCGTCTTGATATCCTCCCGATTGATTTCAATCAGCGCTAGACTGCCCGGTACTTCCTTATTGGCCGCCATATGCGCGGCCTTGACCAGGGATGATTTGCCGGTGCCCCGCGCCCCCCAAAGCATGGCGTTATTGGCGCTGAAGCCGCGCGCAAAGCGCAGCGTGTTTTCCATGAGAATCTCTTTTTGCCGATCCACCCCTTGCAGCAGGTCAATCGGCACCGCCACCACCTTGGGCACGGGCGAAAGCCGCGCCACGCGTGCCGGGTGCCAGATGAAGGCATCCGCCCCGGTCAAATCTGGGGCGGAAGCGGGCAGCGGGGCCAGGCGTTCAAGCGCCTCGGCGATGCGGGTCAGGGCGGGGAGTAGCGAAGAATGTTCCATGGCCGCGCGGAATAGGCCGGGATGCTATTGACGGAAAGGGGGCGACCGCTAGTTTCCGCCCCCATTATCGCAAAAGGAATGCCCCACCATGGAAAAACTTTTTGGCATCGCGCCCGCCTATGCCCAGGATGCGGGCGGTACCGCCGCTGTTGTCATGCAATTGCTGCCGCTGGTGTTAATTTTTGTCGTCTTCTACTTTCTTCTGATTCGCCCGCAGCAGAAGAAGATGAAGGATCACCGCGAAATGCTCGGCCAATTGAAGCGCGGGGACCGCGTGGTGACCGCGGGCGGCATTGTCGCCACCATCACCAAGGTGAAGGACGGCTCTGACGAGATCGAGGCTGAAATTGCCCCCAATGTGAAGGTCACCGTCGTGCGCGGCACCATTGGCAGCGTGCTGCGTCCGGAAGCCGCTAATGATGAGGCGAAAAGCTGATCCTTCCTACAGGCCACAAAAAAGGCGCCGACGGTCACCCCCCGGCGCCTTTTTTCATGCACTGGCGGTGGTTCAGGCGGATTGGCCGGAAGCCAGACCGCCCTTGCCCATCAGATCGGCCACGACTTCCCAATTCACCAGCTTATTCAGGAAGTTATCCAGGTAATTCGGGCGGACATTGCGGAAATCCAGGTAATAGGCGTGTTCCCACACATCCACGCCCAGAATCGGCTTGCCTTCGCCGGTCGAGATCGGGTTGGCGCCATTCGGGGTCTTGGTGACCTTCAGCTTGCCATCGCCGCCAATGATCAGCCAGGCCCAGCCTGAGCCAAACTGCGTCACACCCGCCTGCTTGAAGGCTTCCTTGAAGGCGGCCATGCCACCCAAATCACCATCAATCTTGCCGGCCAAAGCGCCCGGCAGCTTATCGCCACCCCCGCCCGGCTGCATCACCTGCCAGAACAGGATGTGGTTATAGTGCTGCCCCGCCTGGTTCAGTACCGGCAGGCCATCAGCGCCCGCCTTGCCGGCCTCGGCGCAGATTGCCTCAAGCGACTTGCCGGCCAGGCCCTTGGCTTCGATCAGCCCATTCAGCGCCGTGACATAGGCATTGTGATGCTTGCCATGATGCAGTTCCAGGGTTTCCTGGCACATGCCATTGGCGGCAAGCGCAGTGGTGGAATAGGGCAGTCCGGGCAGGCTGAAGGCCATGGGGTTTCTCCGTTCCTCAGATGTGAGCCATTGACTCTATTTCTGAGGTAAGCGGCGCCAGCACAGGCGTCAACCGCACCCTTCCCGCGCGGCGTGCGCCCAGGCATATCAGCCAGCGTGAAGCTTTCCCCCATCGCGGCCTTTGCCCGCGCCCATGACCCGGACCGTTTCCTGGCGGCGCTTTTCGCGACGCCGGAAAGGCGAGAGGCGATCTTCACCCTGATTGCCTTCAACCATGAATTGGCCCGCGCCCGAGAGGCCGCAAGCAACGCCATCGCCGCGCTGATCCGGCTGCAATGGTGGCGGGATGCGCTGGAGGAAGCGCGCGCCGGGAAGCCCGCCCGCCGGCATGAGGTTGCGGCACCTTTGCATGCCGCCATCACCGCAGGCAGCCTAGACCCTGTGGCACTCGGCGCCATGATTGACGCGCGTGAGGCGGAGGCCGAGGAAGCCGGCATCTCGACCGAGACGGATTTCGTGACCTGGCTGCGGGGCACGGCGGGCGGCTTTGCCCATGCGGCGGGCCTGGCTTTGAGTGGCAGTGCTGAGGAAGCCGAGAAGCTCCGCGCCCTTGGCGCGGCTTATGGCCTTTCGGGCGTATTGCGGTCTGTCACCGCCCATGCCGCGCAAGGGCGCTGCCTGCTGCCCGTGGATCGGTTGGCAGCGGCTGGGTTGAACGCCGGGGCAGTGATCAGCGCGCCCATGGCGCCGGCGCTTGCTGCGCTTTGCGCTGAGATGGCGGCTGAGGGGGTGGAGGCGCTGCGAAGCGCGCCGCGCGATGTGCCGAAGGCGCTGGTGGCGCCAGCGCTGCTTGCGGTGCTGGCGGCGCGCGATTTGCGGCGCTTGGCAGAAGGGAAGGTGGTGCCGATGCCGCGTGGCGTGGCGGATCGGGTGGCGGTGATTTGGGCCGGTTGGCGGGGGCGGGTTTAGGCGGTTTTCACAACACACTGATTTCAGGCGGCCGGTTGGCGGACCTAGGGAGTTTGAGCATCAAAGAGCCCGTGATGTAAAGGATAACCAGCCTGTCCCTAACCTAGCAAAAACCCTTCTGCCCTATTGCGATTTAGTAAGAAACCTGCTCCACTTTGACCTTGTCCTAAAGAGGTTCGCTTCATAAAACATGAATTGGCTTTGGGTCACGTTTCTCGCCCATCAGCAAGCGCGAGCATCTGGCAATTCTTCCGCACGGCCATCGCTCTCTGTCTTGTGCTTTTGACCAGTGCTTGCGCGTCAATTGAACAGACGATGGTTGCTACAGACCCCAGAGTTCTTGGGAATTATGAACTCAAGAATGTCACCGTTCGTTTAGTCCCCAATCGAAATGAAAAGGTCGATCCGGATGACTATGCGCGAATGACACGCCATGTGGCCGGCGAAATCCGTAGCTCCTTGGCACGCCAAGGGAGGGGAACATCACCGACTGATGTTGACGTTACCATCAAGGGGCTCAATTTTGCCGATACCGCGGGCATTCTGCTCGCAGGTTCAATCGATTTTGTGCTGGCTGAGGTGAACGTTACGGACCCCGGAGACCCCTAGAGAAAGCTGGTATCATTCCAAACAATTAAGACCCAACAATACGCAATGGGCGGGTTGCTTGGAGTAGCTGTGCGCCAAAGCCAAGCGCCAGCAGAAATACGCCTTGCTCAACAGCTTGCAGGGGCGATCTGGAAGAAACTTTGGGACCTTTGATTTAATCCCGCCTTTTTGGTCTGTGATTGATTTTCAAATTCAATTGCGCCTCGGTCATTTATCCCTTGAGCGCCACCCCCATGCAGCAAAAAAGCTTCTCGAGCCTCGGCTTTGACCGTGCTCGCAAGCAAACGCGGCGAGAGCGCTTCCTGGTCGAGATGGGAAAAACTGTCCGTCGTCAAATGATTTGAGACCGCTTGGCGCGCTGTCTAACGGAGTATCTGGCCCATCTGGGATTGAGGTTAAGCTGCGTTTTGGTGATGCATC
>VGDM01000035.1 GCA_016869715.1 Alphaproteobacteria bacterium | reverse complement strand
AATCTTCAGACAATCCTCATCCGAATAGCGCTTCCGAGCCATCCAAAACACTCCCCTATGACACAACAATAGTGCCTCAACTTTAGGGGGATAAGACAATCGCGGTGGCGATATCGTGGCACTTCCCTGGCAGCGCGCGCCTTGGGCTTCGGTCCATCCCGGCATTATCACGCTTCGCAACCGCGCACTTGGCGCGGCCGAGCAGGGGTATCTGGGTTTGATCCGCGCGGCGGATCAGCAGGCGGCGGAAGAAGCGCTGGCCTGGTGCGCAGCGCAAGGTGTGCCGAGCGGGTGTGGGTGAGGGGGCAGCGCCCCCTGCTTTCCCTCAATTATCCAAAAACGACCTCAGCTTCCGGCTGCGGCTTGGGTGTTTCAGTTTGCGCAGCGCCTTGGCTTCAATCTGGCGGATGCGTTCTCGGGTTACGTTGAATTGCTGACCCACTTCTTCCAGCGTGTGATCCGTATTCATGCCGATGCCAAAGCGCATGCGCAGTACGCGTTCCTCGCGTGGCGTCAGGCTGGCCAGCACGCGCGTGGTTTGTTCGCGCAGATTGGATTGGATCGCCGCATCAATCGGGATGATCGCGTTCTTGTCTTCGATGAAGTCACCAAGGTGGCTGTCTTCCTCATCCCCGATCGGGGTTTCCAGGCTGATCGGTTCCTTCGCGATTTTCAGCACCTTGCGCACCTTCTCAAGCGGCATGCCGAGCTTTTCGGCCAGTTCCTCCGGCTGGGGTTCGCGGCCGATTTCATGCAGCATCTGGCGGGATGTGCGCACCAGCTTGTTGATGGTTTCGATCATATGCACCGGAATGCGGATGGTGCGCGCCTGATCGGCGATTGACCGCGTGATCGCCTGCCTGATCCACCAAGTGGCATAGGTGCTGAACTTATAGCCGCGGCGATATTCGAACTTGTCCACCGCCTTCATCAGGCCGATATTCCCTTCCTGAATGAGGTCAAGGAATTGCAGGCCGCGATTAGTGTATTTTTTGGCGATGGAGATGACAAGGCGCAGATTGGCCTCAATCATTTCCTTCTTCGCCTGGGTCATGTCGCGTTCGCCGCGCGATACGGTGGCATAAACACGCTTGAATTCCGCCACCGGCAGGCCCGCTTCATTCGCGGCTTCGCTGATGCGCGCGCGGATTTGTTCAACTTCCGCGCCATGCTTGGCGACGAATGGCTTCCAGCCCTTGCCGGGCAGGTTGCCCACGCGTTCAAGCCAGGCCGGGTCCATTTCGCTGCCGCGCCATTGCGTCAGGAATTCATCGCGCTTGACCTTTTGGCTATCGGCGAGGCGCAGCACTTGGCCTTCCATCATGGTCATGCGTCGGTTCAGCGTTTTCAGCTGATCCACCAGCTCCTCAATCCGGTTATTGTGCAACTGCACCTTTTCAACCAGCGTGATCAGTTCCCGGCGGAGCTTTTCGTAATTCTTCTCCCCACGGCTGGCCAATTCCTCGCCCGAGGTAAAGGCTTCCATGCGCCTGGAACTCAGCTTAGAAAGTTTCGCATAAATGCCCTTAATCTGCTGAAAAGTGGCCAATACTTCCGGCTTCAGCTTTTCTTCAAGCGCTGAGAGCGAAAGGCCAACACCTTCGCCTTCTTCGCCTTCCTCGAATTCCTCGACCGCAGCAGAGGCAGCGGCATCGGGATTGCCGGCGGATTGGGTTGCTTCCAGGTCAATGATGTCGCGCAGCAGCATGCGCGGTGGTGTTTGGCGAACCGCTTCATGCCAGCGCAGAATGGCCTTGAATGTCAGCGGGCTTTCGCACAAGCCGCCAATCATCATGTCGCGCCCGGCCTCGATCCGCTTGGCGATGGCGATTTCACCTTCGCGGGACAGCAATTCAACGCTGCCCATTTCACGCAGATACATGCGGACAGGATCATCGGTGCGCCCGACGCTTTCCTCATCCACATTGCCGCCGGCTTCTTCCTCGTCCTCGCCCTCGGCGCGCGTCACAGGCTTGACCAGCGCGCCCTCGCCTTCCTCGGCTTCTTCAGCTTCAGATACGGTGATGCCGGCTTCGCTCAACATCGCCATGGTGTCTTCGATCATTTCCGAAGACACTTGTTCCGAGGGCAATACGGCGTTGATTTCGTCTACCGTGACATAGCCGCGCTCCTTGCCGCGGGCGATCAGCTTTTTCACCGCCGCCGATTGGATGTCGAGCATCATGCCCTCCACCTGTTCGTCGCGGGCTTCAACCGGTTCCGCCCCTACCGCCGCTTTAGTCGCCATGCCGTGTCACTCCATCCAATTGCAACAGGCACCCGGCGCCCCGGATGCCCGCGCAAAATCCCTCTGCACTTATGGCGTTGCCGCCGTATCTCCGGGCATATCGGCCCCGTCTTCCCCCCGACGCAAGGCGCCAAGGGCTTCGGTCAGGCGGATCAGCCTTTGCTGCGCCGCCGGGTCATTCGTGGCGGCAAACACTTCTCGCGCTACCTTTTGGTCTTCAAGCAAAGCCGCTTCTCCGCGCAGCCTGAGGAAGAAATGCCAGAAGCCTTCCTCTACCTCCTGCGGCAGCGCATCGGGGCGCGCCGCTTGGGGCAGGGCCTCAGCGCCAAGCGCCCAGACCGCGGCTTCCGCCGTACCTTCAGTGGCGAGGTGGGATAGCAGGGCCGCAGAGTCAAGGCGCTTGGAATCCTTAGGCCAGGACAGAATGGCGCTTTGCAGGCCGCGCGCCGGGCCTTCGGGCAGATCGAGCAGGCCGAAGGCTTCTTCAACCCGCGGCAGCAGCCAGGGGTGACGGAGCAGAATGGCGATCAGGATGCGCGCCTGGGCGGTGCGGATCGTGGGCGCGCCCAGGGCCGGGCGGGTGATGCGCTGGGCCGGTGCGGCGCGGCCGGGCTGGCGGCGCGTGGCGGCAAAGAAGCGATCGAGTAAAGCCTGACGATATTCGCTGGCCAAGGCGCGGTCTGAAATGGTTGCGGCGGCGGCGACCAGGCGGTTGCGGGCGGCAGCGCGCTGTTCCGGGCTCGCCAGGGCTTGGCCTTCCAACAGCAGGCCGTAAAGCGCCTCGGCCAAGGGCTGCGCGCCATCCAATACGGCCTGGAAGGCGGATTTCTCGCCCGTGGCGATCAGCGTGTCCGGGTCTTCCCCCGCCGGCAGTGTTGCCAGCTTCAGGCTGCGTTCGGCGCTTATCAGCGGCAGGGCGGCTTCCGAAACACGGGCGGCGGCGCGGGCGCCGGCGGCATCGCCATCAAAACATAGCACCGGTTCCGGCGACAGGCGCCATAATTCCTGCAGCTGATCCTCCGTGAGCGCCGTGCCAAGCGGCGCCACCGCCCCGCTGAAGCCCGCCTGATGCAGCGCGATCACATCCATATAGCCTTCAACGGCTACCAGGGCAGCACCGCGAAACACACCTTCCCGCGCGCGGTCCAGCCCGTAAAGCGCATAGCGTTTGCGAAAAAGCGGCGTTTCCGGGCTGTTGATGTATTTCGGCTGGCCATCGCCCAGGATACGCCCGCCAAAGGCTATCACCCGCCCGCGCCGGTCCCGAATGGGGAACATGACGCGGTTGAAGAAGAAATCGCGCGGCGCTTCATCGCCTTCGGGCGCCTTCAGCAGCCCGGCTTCGATCAATTGGTCGGTCTCAAATGCATCCTGCTTCAAATCCGCCTGCAGGGCGCCGCGCCCCACGCCCGCCCAGCCGAGGCCAAAGCCCTGGATGGTCTCCTCGGTCAGGCCGCGGCGGCGGAGATATTCCAAAGCCGGGCGGCCTTCGGGCAGGCGGAGCCGACGCTGAAACGCGGCGCTGGCCGCTTCCATAACAGTGTGGAGGTCCCGCGCCTGGCGGGCGCGTTTGGCATCACGCGGGGCGAGTTTGGGGACTTCAAGCCCCGCTTCGCCAGCGAGCCGTTCCACCGCTTCCATGAATTGCGCGCCATCGGCCCGCATGACGAAGGTAACGGCATCCCCATGCGCGCCGCAGCCAAAGCAGTGGAAATGGTCGTCATAGACGTAAAAGGAGGGGGTCTTTTCCCCATGAAAGGGGCAGCAGGCCTTCCAATTGCGCCCGGATTTGAGCAGCCGCGTCTTCCGCCCGATCAGACCGGGCAGAGGCGTGCGGGCACGAAGCTCATCAAGGAAACCGGGGGGCAGGGCCATGGCGAGGGGGGAGGATATACCTTTGAGGGGGGGTTGAGCGAGGGTGTGTAAAAAGCTGCTTTCATAGCGTCTTTGAGGCGTTTTGTACCGAAGTTGATCATCAGAACCCTTTTTCCTTATGATAAAATAATACAATAACTCAGTTTTATAAAAACCATGCTATCAAAAACGTCATGAATGCCGAACAAAAATATTGTCACTACCTAAAAGATGAAACCCGACTCGACCGACCACTTACCGCGGACATAGACATACATGGCAACGAGGCAAAGGGCATTGATCATGAAAAAAAGCCAGACCGGAAATCAGGTATATTTCCCTCGTCCTATACCACCAAAATTCGGAGGTCACCTCACATCCAAAACGGTAACTTTCGGCGTTTCCTAAAATTCCAACGAAAATCAATTCGGACCCGCCAGCAAGCGCAAATAGGCCGTGCAGCAGCAAACAGGGCAAAATTACCTGGACCTTGGGTAGAAGCACAGCCACCCTATCCTCGTTCTCAGGCCAGGGCTGTATGGGTGGTTTTCGATGTGCGAGCGGTCAAGCCTTTTTGGCCTTCTCGACATTAGCGCCCTTTCAAAGTGGTCTACAGAGTAATTTGCGCCCCGGCACCAAGGCGGCTATCCCCGACGCAGCCGAGTTTTGAAGGAACCACACCATGACCCCCGCCGAACGCGCCGCCGTGCAGGCGCATCTGCGCAAGCTTTTCAACAACCCCCGCATTCAGGTGACCGCGCCGGACCGCCCTAAGGGCAGTGTGGAGCTCAAGATCGGGAATGAGTTTATCGGCACCGTGCACCGCGATGCGGAAGATGGTGATGTGTCCTATGCCGTGCAGATCGTGGTACTGGCGGAAGATTTGCAGGATAGCGACTGAAGCTGCCGAGGGCGCGAGCCGGGGGTGCATGTCCCGGTCGCCAGCGCGCCGGGGACATGCGCTAACCGCTTGTTAGATCGCATTCTCCGAGCCGCCAAGCGATACCACTTGGCTTGAAAATGCTCAGCCTCCCAGCCGCGCCTTCACCATCGGCCCGGCCTTGGCCATGTCCAGCGCGGCCGCGTGGCGGGATTTCAGCACCGCCATCACCTTGCCCATATCCTTGATGGAAGCCGCGCCCGCTTCCGCCACTGCCGCATCAATCGCCGCCGCCATGGCGGCATCATCCAGTTGCTGCGGCAGGAAGCTTTCGATCACGGCGATTTCCGCTTCTTCCTTCGCCGCCAATTCGGGGCGATTGCCCTGGCGATACAGCTCCACACTCTCACGCCGGGATTTCGCCATGCCGCGCAGCATGGCAATCACCTGATCATCCGCAACACCTGGGTCCTGCGGCGTCTTGCGCGCGGCGATATCGGTATCCTTCAGCTTGGCCATGATCATGCGCATGGTGGAGGTGGTGGCGGCATCCTTGGCCAGCATCGCGGTCTTTAAGGCGTCGGTGAAACGGGCGCGGAGTTCCATGGGGTGTTCCTTCAATCTGGGTCGCACTTATAGCAAAGCGGGGCGGGTGGGCCAGGGTGGGGGGTTCACGCCGCCCGGATAGCCTCAATCAATTTCGGCTCACGCACCAGGAGCTTCATCAGCAGCAGCGTCGGGCGGCTCGGCTGCGCTTCGCCGCGTTCGTATTTGTAGAAGCTATTGGGCGAACCCGTCAGCAAAAGGCTCGCATCCTTTTGCGTGAGGCCCGCCGCCTTGCGGACCTGCTTCGCCAGGCGCTGTACGGAGGTGGTATATTCCGCCTTCATCTCGGCAAGCGCCTGATCGAGTGGCGCAGCATCCGCGCCCAGCAAAACGCCATCGCCATCATCTTCGGGGAATCAGCCCGTCACCTCCACCACGCGGGTCAGGTCCATATAGGCCACAACCTCTCGCCGCTTGCGCCGACGCAGCAGGGCGCCGGTTTCGGGGTGGATCATGGTCTCGCGCGGGGGCATTCTATTTCTCCTGGAAGGACAAGACCTGCCCGGAATGCCGCCAGATCATGGCTTGGCTTGCGCTTTTCCATGGGGTTCCCCACCACCTTTAAGGTGGTTTTGGCGAGGCTTTTCGTGCCGCCCTACCCCTCCCCGCCCTTCGTGCCGTAAAAGATCACCCAGGTCGCGAAATCGGCTGAGGTTTCTTCAAACCGATGCACCTCCCCCGCGCGCACGAAAAGCGCGTCATGCGGGCCGAAGGGCACGCGCTCCGCCCCACGGCGGAACCAGCCGGTGCCGGATGCGATGATGTAAAGTTCATCCTGGTCATGCGGTGATTGCATATCCTCACCCTTTGGCGCGAACCACCGCAGTTGCATGGTGCCGTGTTCCAGCAGCAGCGCGGAAAGCCGGCCGAGGGAAGGCGGTGTCGCAGCGGCCTCGGCTGCCGTGATCAGGGTACGGGTTTGGGTTTCAGACATGCTGGTTCACCTCAATCATATTCGCGGCTGTGTCGAGCACATAAATCTGATGCATCCCCGCCATGGCATAAACACCAGCGTCCGAGACCAAAACACCCGCCGCTTCCAACCGCGCCTTCACCGCCTGCACATCCGCCACGCAAAAGGCCGGATGCCCACCAATAGAAGGGTTATGCGCGAAGCGATTGCGATACGCGAAGCCAGCATCCGGGCGGATGATATGCAGCCCACTATTGTCATCCGCATTGGTCAGCACAGCCAATTCAGCAGGGTCTATGCTGAAATCCCCGCGCTTGGCCGCTGAACGCCAGCGCCCTTCCTTGAGCCCAATGACGCCCGTGTAAAACGCCACGGCTTCCCGCACATTTTCCGCCTGAAGATTGACGTGATGTATATGCCATGTTGGCGCCTCACCCGCCACGCCTGCTTGCAACAGCAGCAAAAGATTAAGCGCCGGGTCCAGCGTATAGATCGGCGGCTGCGCGAATTCCCCCGGCAAGGCGGGCGCATAGGCCAGCCCGGCCCAGTCCAGCCGCGCCATCACCGCATCCAGGGACGCGACTTCAAGCGCCACATAACGCGCCCCAATCGGGCCAAGCAGCGCAGCGCCGGACCGTGCCAGCACCGCATCAGGGCGATGCAGCCGCAAGCCGCGCCCGCCCGGACCGATGAAGCGCGTGCGCGCATCGGGTGCCGCCGCCACGCCAAGCCCAATCAGCGTGCCGAAGAAATGCGCAGCCCTATCCAGATCATGCGCATGCAGGGAAACATGATGGATGGACCAGGTCATGGTGCTTGCATTGCCTTTCATCGCGGCATGAGAACGCCTCAGCCGATCTTGAACCGCGTCAGATATTCCGGCGGTGTCGCTACACTCCCACGCGGGTCAGGAATGGGCGGCAGGGTGCGCACCTCCAACGGAAGCACCCCTGCCCAGACATCCTGCATCAAATCCTCATCCGGATCGCCAGGCGGGCCGCTCCGGATTTTTGCCGATGCCTCATTGATTTCAATCGCCAGCACCGTGGTTGCCTTCGCCTCATAAGCCGTCATGGCGCGCAGCCTGACCCAACGGCCAGGGAACATGCCCTCCACAAATTTTTTCAGCCGCATTTCCTTCTCGCCTGGGTCGGCTATCAACCGCGCGCGGCCCAGCAGCATCACCGAACGATAATTGACCGAATGATTATACGCAGACCGCGCCAGTACCAGCCCATCCATCAGCGTGACGGTGATACAAACATCTGCCTCAATGCAGGTTTCAATCATCCGGCTGGCGGCGGAGCCATGCCAGTACACGTGATCCCCCTCACGCCATTGCAGCGTCGGCGTCACGAAGGGCGCGCCATTCAGTACATAGCCAATATGCGCCAAGGGCTGCGCATCCAGAATGGCATCAATGCTGGCGCGGTCATAAGCGCCGCGTTCATGCATGCGCTTGACACGGGTGCGCTCAGACGGCGCTGCGCTGGGGCGGGCCATGGGGGTACTCCTTCTGTCACTTGCCAAAGGGCGCAGCGTCGGCGAAGTGTGGCTTGATGAAAAGGTCCGGTTTTCAAAACATGAGCAGACCACTTCGCAAAGCCCCAGGGGCCGAGGCCGCGCTGCTTTCCCTCGCCCTCGATCGTCGGGCGAAGCTGCCCTTGCATGTGCAATTGGCGGAAGGGCTGCGCCGGCTGATCCTGGGCGGGCGGATTGCGCCGGGGGCCAGGCTGCTCTCCACCCGCGCGCTTGCAGAAGAACATGGCATTGCGCGGGCCACCGCTGTGCTGGCGGTAGAACAATTGGCTGCCGAAGGCTTCGTTACCGCCCGCCGGGGTTCAGGGCTTTATGCCTCGGCAATGCTGCCAGAAGGCAGTCTGCAAGTGCCCCGCCCCGCCAGCCCTGCGGCGCCTAGCCCAGCCCCGCCGCCCACCCCCTGGCAGCCCTTTCAGATTGAAGCAACCGATGCTGGCTTGTTCCCGCGCCAAAGCCTCGGGCGGCTTTTGCAGCGGCAATGGCGGGCGGATGGCGCCGGGCTTTTTGCACCGCAGGATGGATTTGGGCTCTTCGCCCTCCGCGCCGCACTCGCAGAGCATTTGTGCGATTGGCGCGGCATCGCGGCAGAGGCTTCACAAATCATCATCACCAGCGGGTTTTTCGATGGGCTGGACATCATTGCCGCCGCTGCCTTTACCCCCGGCGATGCGGTGCTGATTGAAGAACCAGGCTTCCCGCCACTTCGCCACGCGCTGCAGCGCCTGGGGCTGCGGCCCATCCCGGGCCTTGCCGATCAGGCTGGGCTTGACCCCGCCGCGCTGGACCAGGCCTTGTGCGGCGTCTTTATGGCGCCGTCACGCCATTACCCCTTGGGCGGCACGCTCTCCCTCAGCCGGCGGCTGGCGTTTCTGGATTGGGCGGAACGGGCCGGCGGCTTTCTGGTCGAAGATGATTATGATGGCGAATATCGCTATGCTGGCGCACCCTTGCCGGCGCTGATGAGCCTCGATCGCGCGGCGCGGGTGATTTATGTGGGCAGTTTCTCAAAAGCGCTCAGCCGGTCCATGCGGCTGGGCTATGTGGTGCTGCCCATGCCGCTGGTGGCGCCTGCGCGGGCGCACCTGGTGCGCCGGGGTGTTGCGGCTTCCATCCTGGCGCAGGGTGCCTTGGCGGAGTTTATCGCTAATGGCGATTTCGCCGCCCATATCCGCCGCACGCGCCGGGTTTATGGAAGGCGGCTGGCCGCCATGCAGGAAGTCCTGGCGCCCTTGGCCCCCTATCTGACGCCGGAGCCGACCGATGCCGGGCTCCATTTGGTGGCAAGGCTTGGGCCGCGCTTGGCGGGGCGGGTTACGGATCAGGCCATCGCGGCGGCGGCGCTGGCGGAAGGCCTCCATCTCGCGCCGCTTTCCGCGCTTTATGCCGGGCCACCGCGCGCCCAAGGGCTGCTTCTGGGCTTTGCCGGCTTTACCGAGGCCAGCATCCAGGCCGCCATACCGCGCCTGGGGGGCGTGTTGGCGCGGCTCGCAGGGAAATAAACCTCGGGAGGAAATTTCCCACTCCGCGCTTTTCCCTTGTACTGGGAAGTTTTTTCCCGGATAAGCGCGCCTCATGCGCAGCGTCGAAGATATCATCGCCCTTCTGGGCGGTTCTGAAGCCGCAGGCGAGCGCTGCGGCGTCGGCACGGAAGCCATTCGCAAATGGCGGCAATCCAAGGCCATTCCCGCAAAACATTGGCCCGCGATCCTTACCGCCACTGGCCTGACCCTGGCCGATATGCCCGGCGCACCCTCTGACACCCCGAAAACGGAGCCCCTTCCCATGGCTGCTGATACCGCCCCCCCTGGCGCCACCGCCTGCCTGGTGCTGGCTGATGGCAGCGTCTTTTTGGGCCGTGGCTTCGGGGCCGAGAGCAAGGCGGTGGCCGAGATCTGCTTCAACACGGGCATGACCGGCTATCAGGAAACCCTGACCGATCCTTCCTATGCCGGGCAGATCATCACCTTCACCTTCCCCCATATCGGCAATGTCGGCACCAATCAGGAAGACATCGAAGCCCTCACACCCGCGGCGCGCGGGCTGATTGTGAAGCAGGATGTGACGGAACCCGCGAATTACCGCGCCACGCGCCACCTGCACGCTTGGCTGGTTTCCCACGGCGTTCCCGGCTTGGCCGGCATTGATACCCGCGCACTGACCGCGCGCATCCGCGATGGCGGCGCGCCGAATGGGGTTTTGTGCCATCGCGTGGATGGGAAGTTTGATATCGCGGCGCTGCGCGCCGAAGCCGCTGGCTGGCCGGGGCTGGAAGGCATGGATCTGGCCAAGGATGTGACCTGTCGGCAGAGCTATCGCTGGGATGAAACCGAATGGGCCTGGCCCACTGGCTTTGGCCGCCAAAGCGCACCGAAATACCGCGTGGTCGCGATGGATTACGGCGCCAAGCGCAATATCCTGCGCTGCCTGGCTTCCGCCGGCTGTGATGTGGTGGTGCTGCCCGCCACTGCCTCGGCCGAGGAGATTTTTGCGCAAAAGCCGGATGGGGTTTTCCTGTCCAATGGTCCCGGTGATCCGGCAGCGACGGGGAGTTACGCGCTGCCCGCCATTCGCGCCGTGCTGGACAAGAAGCTGCCGGTCTTTGGCATTTGCTTGGGGCATCAATTGCTGTCTTTGGCGCTTGGGGCGCGCACCTTCAAGCTGGCGCGCGGGCATCGCGGCGCCAATCAGCCAGTGAAGGATCTCACCACCGGCAAGGTCGAAATCACTTGCCAGAATCACGGTTTTGCGGTGGACCCGGAAAGCCTGCCGGCCAATGCGAAGGTCACGCATATCTCTCTGTTTGATGGCACGAATGAAGGCATCGCGGCGACAGATTGCCCGGCCTTTTCCGTGCAATACCACCCGGAAGCGAGCCCCGGCCCTTCCGAAAGCCATTACCTGTTTCATCGCTTCGTTGACATGATCGAAAGGGCCAAGGCGTGAGCAAGATGTTTAATCTGACCGGCCGTGTTGCGCTGGTCACTGGCGGCAATGGCGGCATTGGGCTTGGCATGGCAACGGGCCTTGCCAAGGCGGGCGCGACCGTGATGGTCGCTGGCCGCAATGCCGCGAAGAATGACGCAGCGGTGGCGGGCTTGCGCGCACTTGGCGCCAAGGCGGAGAGCGTCGCGGTGGATGTTACCAATCCCGCTTCGATCACCGGCATGGTGGCAGAAACCATCAAGCGGCTCGGCCGTTTGGATATTCTGGTGAATAATGCGGGCACGAATATCCGGAACCGGCCAGAAACCTATAAGCTGGAAGACTGGCATACCATCATCAACACCAACTTGACCAGCGGCATGTTGGCGTCGCAGGCGGCCTATCCGTATTTGAAGGCGCATGGTTGCGGGCGCGTGATCAATAACGGGTCCATGCTGTCCATCTTTGGTCTGCCGTTGCATGTTGCTTACGGTGCGTCCAAGGGCGGCGTGGTGCAGATGACGAAATCCACCGCCGTCGCCTGGGCCGCCGATGGCATCACGGTGAATGTGATCCTGCCTGGCTGGATTGATACGGACCTCACACGCAAGGCGCGGCAGGATATGGCCGGGCTGAATGATATTGTGCTGGCGCGCACGCCTTCCAAGCGCTGGGGGCTGCCTGCGGATTTTGAGGGCGTGGCGGCTTTCCTCGCTTCCGATGCGGCAGCTTTCATCACCGGGGTCGCGATCCCGGTGGATGGTGGGTATTCGGTGCAGGGGTAGTTCAACTTCACAAGGCATACCGAAATGATCTTTAACATCTTTTCTAAGAAAGAGTCTCGGGGGGGCGGAGCACAAGCGAATGTTTATCAATATACTACGATCCCGGACGATGTGCGGAGGCAAATCATTCTCCTCTCGCAGCGAGTGATCGGGCACGCCGGAGAGGACCTCTCTGGTAACGTGCATCCTGTTTTCTATGGACACGCCTGCACATTTTTACGCGAAGAATACGGTTTTTTTCGTCTTTTTGATCTTCTGGAAGCCGTAGATCTGAAGAAAATAACGGCTCGGCCCAATTTCCATGTGTTAGCGAACTTTTTCATGTTCGAAGAGCGTATTGAACGCTGCCTCGACGTTATCGAGTTTGCGTCTGGCGAATTCCTAAGACAAAACAATCCAACCGCCATCGAAACCTTGAATGCGCGACTTAGAGAAGGTGGGGTCGGACTTCAGAAGGAGAATGGCCTAGCCATCAGGGTAGACCAGCAATTTATCCATGCAGAAATTATTAAATTTCCGCTGTACTTTCTTGGACGTAAAGGCTTTGAGGGCGCAAACAATAAGTTTCTCCAAGCGCACAAGAAATACCGGCAAGGAGACTACAAGGGCGCACTTATAGAAAGCGCTAAAACGTTTGTAAGCGTACTAAAAATTATTCTCCGCAAACAGGGTCAAAACGCCACGGAGAGAGACACGGCTTCAGTCCTGCTGGATAAATTTTTCGAGCTGAGCTTGCTTCCAAGTCACCTAAAGAAGCAAATCACTGACCTAAAGTCGCTGCTGCAAGGTGGTGCACCAAATGTCCGGAATAAAGAGGCTGCTCACAGTCAAGGTGAGGAGATTCGTCAAGTGCCGGAGTATCTCGCCGCTTATGGCTTGCACCAGACGGCCTCCGCCATCCTGCTAATCGCCAAGGCACACGAGACGGCACGGTAGCCTATGCCCACCCTAGAAACCCTGCTGATCTTCGCGGCACTTTCGCTCGGCCTCGCGGCGACGCCGGGGCCGAATATGCTCTATCTTGTCTCGCGGTCCTTGGCGCAAGGTGTTGGTGCCGGCATGATTTCGCTGATCGGCTGCCAATGCGGGTCGCTGGTCGTTATGCTGTGCGCGGCGGCGGGGATTACCGCAGCGCTATTCGCCATCCCCTATGCCTGGGATGTGCTGCGCATTGGTGGCGCGGCTTATCTGGCGTTTCTGGCGTGGCAATGCCTCCGCCCTGGTGGGCAGCCGATTTTCGCCGCGCGCCCCATGCCGCGGGAACATGCATCGCGCTTATTTGGTGTTGGCTTCGCCACCGCCGCGCTCAATCCAAAAGTCGCGATTTTCTATGTGGCGGTGCTGCCGCCCTTCATTGACCCCGCGCGCGGTGATGTCTTTCTGCAAGGCATCGCACTTGGCGCGGTACAAATCGCCATCGCCATTATCTTCGATGGCTTGTTGATTTACGGCGCCGCCGGGGTTTCGCGCTTCCTCAGCGAAAACGCTACCTGGATGGCCGCACAGCGTTGGATTTTGGGCGGTGCTTTGGCGCTGATTGCGTTCAAGCTCGTCACCGAAAGCCGCGCATGAGACCCCTTCTCACCCCGCTGCAACCCTCAAGGCCCTGAACCATGCCGAAACGCACAGACATCAAATCCATCATGATCATCGGCGCTGGGCCGATCGTCATCGGTCAGGCTTGCGAATTCGATTATTCCGGTGCGCAAGCCTGCAAGGCGCTCCGGGCTGAGGGTTATCGCGTCATTCTGGTCAATTCCAACCCAGCCACAATCATGACCGACCCGGGGCTGGCGGATGCCACCTATGTGGAACCGATCACGCCGGAAATTGTCGAGAAAATCATCGCCAGGGAACGGCCCGATGCGCTGCTGCCGACCATGGGCGGGCAGACCGCGCTCAATACCTCGCTCAAGCTCGCGGAAGCGGGGGTCTTGGAAAAATACGGCTGCGAATTGATTGGCGCCAAGGCCGAAGTCATCGACAAGGCCGAGGATCGCCAGAAATTCCGCGATGCCATGTCGAAAATCGGCATTGAAAGCCCGAAAAGCGAAATCGCGCATACCATGCCGGAGGCCTGGGATGCGCTGAAAATCGTGGGCCTGCCTTGCGTTATTCGTCCTTCCTTCACGCTTGGCGGCACTGGTGGTGGCATTGCCTATAACCGGGAAGAATTCGAACACATCGTCTCGGCCGGTCTTGCCGCTTCCATGACCACGGAAGTGCTGGTGGAAGAAAGTGTGCTCGGCTGGAAGGAATTTGAAATGGAAGTGGTCCGTGACCGCGCGGATAATTGCATTATCATCTGTTCCATCGAAAACCTGGATGCGATGGGCGTGCATACGGGTGATTCCGTCACCATCGCCCCTGCGCTGACGCTGACCGATAAGGAGTATCAGCGCATGCGCGATGCCTCTATCGCCTGCTTGCGTGAAATCGGCGTGGATACTGGCGGGTCCAATGTGCAATTTGGCATCAACCCCGCCGATGGGCGCATGGTGATCATTGAAATGAACCCGCGCGTTTCGCGCTCCTCCGCGCTCGCGTCCAAAGCCACCGGCTTTCCCATCGCCAAGGTCGCGGCGAAGCTCGCAGTTGGCTATACGCTGGATGAGTTGGCGAATGACATCACCAAGGTGACCCCCGCGAGCTTTGAGCCCACTATTGACTATGTGGTGGTGAAAATCCCACGCTTCACCTTTGAAAAATTCCCCGGCACGCCTGCAACCCTCACCACCTCGATGAAATCAGTCGGTGAGACCATGGCGATTGGCCGTTCCTTTGCAGAGGCCATGCAAAAGGGCCTGCGCGGTTTGGAAATTGGCCTGTCGGGCTTGGATGAAGTGGATGTGCCAGGTGATGGTAGCGCGCAAGCTTTCCATGCAGCACTCGCCACCCCGCAGCCCAACCGCATCCTGATCGCCGCACAAGCGATGCGCGCGGGCATGAGTGTGGAGGCGATTCACGAGGCCTGCAAATTTGATCCCTGGTTCCTGCGTGAAATTGAAAAGCTTGTCCGTGCTGAAGCCGAAATTCGCGCCAATGGGCTGCCGCGTGATGCGACCGCGCTGCGGCGGATCAAGGCCATGGGCTTAGCTGATAAGCGCTTGGCAGACCTGACGGGCAGCCGCGAGGCTGACGTGGCGGCACTCCGCGCCAAGCTTGGTGTAGCGCCGGTGTATAAGCGGATTGACACTTGCGCTGCCGAATTCGCCTCCGAAACGCCGTATATGTATTCCACCTATGAAGGCGGTTTTGGCGAGCCTGTCTGTGAGAGCCGCCCCACTGTGCAGCAGAAAATCATCATCCTGGGTGGCGGGCCAAATCGCATCGGCCAGGGCATTGAATTCGACTATTGCTGCGTGCACGCCGCTTATGCGCTCAAGGAAGCGGGGTTTGAGACCATTATGGTCAATTGCAACCCTGAAACCGTGAGCACGGATTACGACACTTCAGACCGGCTCTATTTCGAATCGTTGACGGCGGAAGATGTGATTTCGCTGATCCGCAAGGAACAGGAAACCGGCGAATTGCTCGGCTGCATTGTGCAATATGGTGGGCAGACGCCGCTGAAGCTGAGCCAGGCGTTGCACAAGGCGGGCATCCCGATCCTCGGCACTTCTGCCGAAGCCATCGACATTGCCGAAGACCGTGAACGCTTCCAGCAATTGCTGAAGGGGCTTGGGCTGAAGCAACCGCAAAACGGCACCGCGCGCACCTTGGAAGCAGCCGCGGATGAGGCTGAGCGCATCGGCTATCCCGTCGTGGTGCGCCCTTCCTATGTGCTGGGTGGGCGCGCGATGGAAATTGCCTATAACCGCGAACAGCTCATGCGTTTCGGCGCGGAGGCTGTGAAGGTTTCCGGCGAAAACCCTATCCTGATTGACCAATATCTGGTGGATGCGATTGAAGTTGATGTTGATTGCATCGCCGATATGGATGGCAATGTGCATGTCGCCGGCGTGATGGAACATATCGAAGAAGCCGGTATTCATTCCGGAGATTCCGCCTGCTCGCTGCCGCCCTATTCCCTGCCGCCGGCGATTGTGACCGAATTGAAGGCGGAAACGGTGGCCATGGCCCGCGCGCTGACGGTGCAGGGGCTGATGAATGTGCAATATGCTGTCAAGAACAATGAAATCTATGTGCTGGAAGTGAATCCGCGCGCCTCCCGTACCGTGCCCTTCGTGGCCAAGGCAACCGGTGTGGCGGTGGCGAAAATTGGTGCGCGCGTCATGGCCGGCGCCAAGCTTGCTGAATTTGGCCTGGATGATGATGCCATCTATCGCCATGTCGCGGTGAAGGAAGCGGTCTTCCCCTTCAACCGCTTCCCGAATGTGGATGTGATCCTGGGTCCGGAGATGAAATCCACCGGGGAAGTGATGGGCCTTGATGTTTCATTTGAGCGCGCCTTCCTGAAATCCCAGCTTGGCGCCGGGGTGAAGCTGCCGGAATGCGGCGCCGCCTTCATTTCAGTAAAGGAGTCAGACAAGAGCGCGGCGGTCACCCTCGCACGGCGTCTTGCTGAAATGGGCTTCCGCGTGGTTGCCACGCGCGGCACTGCGGCGCGCATTCGTGAAGCGGGTTTCGCTTGCGAAATTGTGAACAAGGTGTTGGAAGGCCGACCGCATTGCGTGGACGCGATCAAATCCGGTGATATTCAACTGGTGATCAATACCACCGGGGGCGGGCAATCCGTTGCTGACAGCTTCGATATCCGCCGCAGTGCGCTGACCCAGGGGGTGCCGCATTACACCACCCTGGCCGGCGCCCGGGCCGCCGTGCACGCCATTGCGGCTTTACGCGCCGGAACCCTTGATGTTGCGCCGCTTCAGGCGTATTTCGAGAAATCGTTCTGATGACTGGGGCTGCCCAACGCAGCCCCTTCGTGTTTTCCGCCCGGCGCCCGCCGGTCGGAACGAAGCCAAGGAAGTATTGCCGTGCAAAAGTTCCCAATGACCGCCGAGGGCCTCGCGCGCTTGGAGGAGGAACTCAAGCAGTTGAAATCGGAAGAACGCCCCACGATCATCCGGGCAATCGCCGAAGCACGCGCGCATGGCGACCTTTCCGAAAACGCCGAATATCACGCGGCGCGCGAACGCCAATCCTTCATTGAAGGCCGCATCGCGGAATTGGAAGCGGTGATCCCTTCCGTTGAAGTAATTGATTCCAAAAGGCTCACAGGGGATCAGGTGCGCTTTGGCGCCTATGTCACCATTGTTGATGAAGAAACCAACGATGAGAAGAACTATCGCATCATCGGCCAGTATGAGGCCGACATGAAGAATGGTTCGATCTCGGTCTCCTCTCCGCTCGCGAAGGCGCTGATGGGGCGCAAGGTGGGGGATTCGGTTGAGGTGCCGGCGCCTGGTGGTTCCCGTTCGGTCGAAATCACCGCGGTTCGTTTCGTCTTATAAAGGCTCCGTCTCATGCCGATGCGCGCGGCGCTGGCCGAAGGCCGCGCCATTACCCTGGCCGATATCCGCGCCGCTGCGGGGCGCATCGCGGGTGCCGTGCTCCGTACCCCAACGCTCGAAAGCCAGGCGGTGTCGCGGGCGACCGGGGCCAAGGCCTTCCTCAAGCTGGATAATCTGCAGGCCACTGGCGCCTTCAAGGAAAGGGGTGCGGCCAATCGGCTGGCCTTGCTCTCCGCCGGCGAAAAAGCCGCCGGGGTCATTGCCATGTCGGCGGGCAATCACGCCCAGGCGGTGGCGCGTCATGCCTCCCTGACCGGGACCGCCGCCACCATCGTCATGCCGAAATTCACCCCCGCCACCAAGACGACCCGCACGGAAGCCTGGGGCGCGCGTGTGGTGCTGCATGGCACGACCCTGGCGGAAGCCGGCGCCCATGCCCATGCGCTGGCCGCCGCCGAGGGCCTAGTCTTTATCCACCCCTATGATGATGCGGACGTGATCGCCGGCCAAGGCACCGCGACGCTTGAGATGCTGGAAGACGCACCGGCCATTGAAGCCCTGGTCATCCCGGTTGGCGGCGGCGGGCTTTGCGCCGGTGCGGCCATCGCCGCCGCCGAACTCCGCCCTGGCTTGCCCGTTTTCGGGGTGGAGGTGGAATTCTACCCCGCCATGGCGCAACGCCTGGCTGGCAAGCCAGTGCAAGTCGGCGGCCCGACCATCGCGGAGGGCATCGCAGTGCGCGATGTGGGCGAAACACCCCTCGCCATCCTGAAGCGCCTTGGGGTTGAAGTGCTGGTGGTGCCGGAACGCGCGGTGGAGCAGGCGATTGTCTTGCTCGCCGAAGGAGCGAAGGTGCTGGCCGAAGGCGCGGGCGCGGCAGGGCTTGCGGCTATCCTGGCCTTCCCGGAGCGCTTCGCCGGCAAGGCCGTTGGCACCATTGTCTGCGGCGGGAACATAGACCCGCGCATTCTGGCGAATGTTCTGCTACGCGAATTGCTGCGCGATGGGCGCATCCTGCGCCTGCATCTGGATATTCCCGACCGGCCAGGCGTGCTGGCCGATATCGCAGCCCGCGTGGCCGCCGCCGGCGGCAACGTGATTGAAGTCAGCCACCAACGGCTTTTCGCTGCCCCCAGCGTGCAGAGCGCAGAGCTGGAACTGATGATCGAAGTGCGCGACACGGCGCAAGGAGATGCGATTATCGCAGCGCTTGAGGCGGGGGATTACGCGGTGCGGCGGGGCTGAAAGCTTGGTCGCCGCAGGCAAAATCAAATCATACGGCGGGGCTGAAAGCTTGGTCGCCGTAGGCAAAATAAAAGTCTTTATTGGAACCGGTTGAAGGCGAGGCTCTGCCTCGCGCTCCGCCGGGGTGGCCGCTGGCGCAGGCCAGCGGCGCGCGCTGGGTTGGTGTGGCGGCTGCGCGCCAAAACATAGCTTGCCACCCCGGACATCGCCGAAACTTAGACTGCCCTTGTTCCAAGGGCGCGCTAGTCGCAGTCTCTCCGCATCAAGAGAGGAACGCGATATGGAACTCAAAAGCAAAGTCGCACTGGTCACGGGCGGGAATGGCGGACTGGGGCAGCGCATCTGCCACGCCTTGGCGCGTGAGGGCGTGCACATCGCGGTCATGTACGCGCAAAGCAAGGAACAGGCGGAAGGCGTCGCACGCGACCTTACCAGCCAATATCAAATCAACGCCGCGGCCTTTGGCTGCGACATCACCGATGGCGCTACTGTTGAAGAGCTGGTCGCGGCCGTGACGGCGCGCTTCGGGCGGCTTGATATCCTGATCAATGACGCGGCCTTCAATAAATCTGTACCCTTCCAGGACCTCGATAGCCTGACCATCGAACTCTGGGAGAAAATCATGGCGGTGAACCTGACGGGGCCGATGCGGCTGATCAAGGCGGCGGCACCCGCGCTCAAAGCCAGCGGGGCGGGGCGGGTCGTCAATATCTCCTCAGTCGCGGGGCTGGGGCCGGCCGGGTCCTCCATTGCCTACGCAGTGTCTAAAGCCGGGCTGATCCATCTGACACGCTGCATGGCGGTCGCGCTGGCGCCGGAAACCTTGGTGAATTGCGTTGCCCCGGGCCTGCTGGAAGGCACCCGCGCCACCGCCAACCTGCGGCCCGAACAGATCGAACGCTCCGCCGCATCCTCCCTGCTGCAAAAGGCCGCGGATAAGGATGATTGCGCCGATATGGTCGTCACCATGTGCCGGACAGATACCATGACGGGCCAGACCATCGTGATTGATGCGGGGCGGATTTTCCATTGAAGGTGTATTTGCCTGGCTGTAAATAACTTTTAGTTGCTTTTCTTTGTCGTGCGCTCTATCCAGGGTTGTATGAGCCCCGCCTGGGAGAGACTCCATGCCCCGCCTCGCCCCCTTGCTTGCCCTACCGATCCTGCCCAGCTGCGCCTCGGCCACCCAGACCTATGCGCCGGATGGCCGATCAGCCCTTGCGGTGGATTGCGGTGGGCTTTGGCGTGATTGGGGCGCCTGCATGGAACGGGCGGGAGAGAGCTGCGGCAGCAAGGGCTATGACATTCTGGCCCGCGATACGGACCGCAATCGCTCCGGCAGCTATATCCGCCCTGGCTCCGCCGGCGGGGGTAATTATGTCACCACACTTACGCGCAATATGCTGATCGCCTGCCGCGGCACGCAGCAGGCCCAGGACAGCTAAACGTTAAAGCGAAACAGCATCACATCGCCATCGCGCACAACATATTCCTTGCCTTCCACGCGCATCTTGCCAGCTTCCTTCGCACCCTGTTCACCGCCCAAAGCCACGTAATCATCATAGCCAATCGTCTCGGCGGCGATGAAGCCGCGTTCGAAATCGCCGTGGATCACGCCCGCAGCCTGCGGCGCCTTCATGCCCTTCAGGATCGTCCAGGCGCGCGCTTCCTTCGGTCCCACGGTGAAATAGGTAATCAGCCCAAGCAGTGCGTAACCCGCGCGGATCACGCGATCCAGCCCGCTATCTTCAAGCCCGAGGGATGACAGAAACTCCCCCCGATCCGCCCGCGGCATTTGGCTGATTTCCGCTTCAATCGCAGCCGAGACGACCACTGCCTGCGCGCCTTCCGCCTTGGCGCGCGCAAAAACCCGGGCGGATTGAGAATTGCCAGCGCCGGCTGAGACTTCTTCCATATTGCACACATAAAGCACGGGCTTTGTTGTCAGCAATTGCAGGCGCTTCGCAGCTTCTGCCTCACCGGCCGGCACGGCGGTGCGCGCCGGGCGGCCTGCTTCCAGCGCAGCCTTGATCGGTTCCATCAACGCCATTTGCGCCAGCGCTTCCTTGTCGCCACCGCGCGCACGCTTCACCAGGCCCTGCGCGCGTTTTTCTAAGCTATCCAAATCAGCCAGCATCAATTCGGTTTCCACCGTGTCGGCATCGCGGATCGGATCAATGCTGCCTTCGACATGCGTCACATCACCATCTTCAAAGCAGCGCAACACATGCACAATTGCATCCACTTCGCGGATATTAGCAAGGAATTGATTACCGAGCCCTTCACCCTTTGAAGCACCGCGCACGAGGCCTGCGATATCCACAAATTCCAAACTGGTCGGCACGGTTTTTTGGGATTTGCCAATGCGCGTCAGCGTATCAAGCCGCGGATCAGGCACCGCGACGCGCCCGACATTGGGTTCAATCGTACAAAAGGGATAATTCGCTGCCTGCGCCGCGGCGGTTTGCGTCAGCGCATTGAACAGCGTGGATTTCCCGACATTCGGCAGGCCCACAATACCGCAATTGAAACCCATCTTCATGCTCCCGGCGCGGCGGGCCAGGCGGCGCGCAGCGCATTCCAGAATGTCTCGGCAACCACACCGGCTGCGATACGCGCGGCACCATCATCACTGATCGGCATCAGCACTGCCGCGCGCAAATGCGCGGAAATCTCCGGCAAGGCGAGCGCAATGCCCGAAAGCGCTGCGATGCTCGCTTCCGCCGCGCGCGAGGCATCCGCCGCATGCGCGCGCAATTGCCGCGCAATCACTAAAAGTGCCGAAGCCATGGCGGCAGCGCGGCGCGCTTCATCACGCGGCAAATCCTGATCGGCCAGGTCAAGTGCCGCGCGCAGCCCAGCTGCCGCTTGCGCCAAGGCGCCTGCTTCACGTACCAAACCAGCCGAGAGCAAGGCCGCACCATTGGCGCGGTCTTCCGTGCTGGAGCCCATGAGGTCCAGGCTGAAGGCGTCTTCGGCTTCCATCACTTCTCCTGCGTCAGCAGCGCAATGCGTGTCATGAAGTCTTCGGTCTTCAGGCTAGCGAGCATGGGCGCGGCATCGGCCACCGCATCCAAAAGCTTCTGCAACCACGCCTGATCCAGCTTGGCGAAATTGCCGAGCACGTGACCGGTCACCGCGTCCTTATGGCCGGGATGGCCTATGCCCATCCGCACACGCCAAAAATCCGGCGATGCAAAAGCGCGGCGCATATCCCGGAGGCCATTATGCCCTGCAACCCCGCCGCCCAATTTCACGCGGAGCTTGCCGGGCGCCAGATCCAGCTCATCATGAAACGCCACCACATTCGCGGGCAGAATTTTCAGAAAAGCCGCGGCCTGCTGCACGGAATCACCACTCACGTTCATATAAGTCTGAGGCTTCAGCGCGATGATGCGCTGGCCGGCTATGCTGCCTTCGGCCACTTCACCCTTGAAACGCTTCCGCCAGGGGCCAAAGCCATGGCGCCGCGCAATCTCATCCAGTGCCATAAAGCCGATATTATGCCGCTGGCGCGCATGCTCAGACCCTGGATTGCCAAGGCCTACCCAAAGCATCGGGGCGCTGTCGCGGGAATTCATGGCGTTATGAGCCCACTACGGGGCCGGGGGGTGCTTCCCCCGAACCCTTGATGTTCGGAAATGGGGGTGAAACCCCCACCCGCATTACTTCTTCTTTGCGGGCGCCTTGGCCGGCGCGGCAGCAGGGGCGGCAGGCGCCTTCTGCTTGGTGGCTTCCACCGGGCCAGGGGCTGCGGCCGGGGCGCTATCATCAACCAACGTCGGCGCAGCAATGGACGCCACCATGAAGTCACGACCAGTGATCACCGGCTTGGTACCAAACTGATCCTTCACCGCGGACCAGCGCAGGCCCGCACCGATCTGCGCTTCGGCCAGATCGAGTTCGAACTTCGCCGGCACTGAATCAGGGTCCGCCAGCACTTCGATTTCGCGGCGCACCACGTTCAGCACGCCACCAGCCTTGATGCCGGGGCAGGTATCTTCATGCAGGAAGGCCACCGGCACCTTCACGCGAATGCGTGACCCAGGCGCCAGGCGCTGGAAATCCACATGCAACGGACGATCCGTCACAGGATGGAATTGCACATCACGCATCAAGCAGCGTTCCGTATCGCCACCCTTCACCGCAACTTCGTACAAATGCGATTGCCAGCCAGCCTTGTGCAATTCCTTGATCACATCGCGCGGGTCGAGGGCGATCAAGGTCGCCTCACGCTTGGCGCCATAGATGACAGCGGGGACATGCCCCTCACGCCGAGTTGCGCGTGCCGCCCCCTTACCGGCCCGCCCGCGCGCTTCGGCTTCGATCCGTACAGTCTGGACCATTGTCCGTACTCCTTTGGGTTGTCGTAATGCCGCGGCGCCATGGCGCCAAACGGCAAGCGCCAGCCTCCAGGGGCGCCAGCGATCCGGGGTTCCTAAGGGAAGGGAGGGCAGGGCGCAAGCGCCCCATCTGTTACGGTATCGCAGGCAAATGGCTTGGCGTAATCGCCCACACCTTGCCCGAGGCCGGAGGCTCACACCACAGCGGCAGGGCATTAGGCGTGCGCACATTCGGCACATGCCCAAGTGCCAGCCTAAGCGCACGAAACAGCGCGCCATGCGCCACAACCAAAACAGGGCCCGGCTTGGCGGTAGCGCGGTTCACGGCAGCCACGGCGCGTTCATGCAAAACCTGGAAGCTCTCCGCCCCTTCAGGCGTGAAGCTGCCTTCGATCCAGCTATCATACCAATCGCCCATGGGCCGGCCTTCTTCCACACCGAAGCCCACTTCCATCAACCCCACATCAGTCGCGACCGAGAGCGCGAGCGCTTCCGCCACAATTTCCGCGGTATGCAACGCACGACTAAGCGGTGAGGCGATGATGGTCGCGATCCCACGATCCACAAGCGCCAGCGCCGCACGCCGGGCCTGGGAAATCCCGACCGCATTCAGCGGAATATCCGTATGCCCCTGGCTCAGCCCCTCAGCGTTCCAATCGGTCTCCCCATGGCGGAGGAACCAGAAGGCGGTCGGGTTCAGGCTCACTCGAGGCCTTCCGCCTTCATCGTGCGCTGCACGGCGGGCCTGGCATTCATGCGCGCATAATGGGCCTCGACATTGGGGGGCAGTTGCTTATTCAAGCGAGCGGCCCACCAGAAGCTGACGTAAAACAGCGCGGTATCGGCGAAGGAATAGGTGCCGGCCAGCCATTCGCGGCCTTCAAGCGCCTTATCCATCACGCCAAGGCCCTTTTGGAAAATCTCCTGACCGCGCGCCTTCACAGCATCATGATCCGCTTCTGTCGGCGCGAAAATTACCGGGCGGAACATGCGCGAAAACCCCTGCATATGCATGCTGGCAACGCAGTAATCAGTCGCTTCCAGGGCCCGCGCCTGCGCATCCGTACCAGACGGCATTAGCCCGGCCGAGGGAAAGCGCGACGCCAGCCAAAAGGCGATCGCCGGATATTCCGTCAGCACCGAACCATCATCGCGCTGCAGCGCCGGCACCTTGGATTTCGGATTGACCGAGGTGAAGCCGGGCTGGAATTGCGCCCCTTCGCGCAGATTGACCGCCATCGCTTCATAAGGCGCGCCAATTTCTTCCAGCATCACATGGATGCCGATGGAACACGCCCCGGGCGCATAAAACAGCTTCATGATCTCAACTCCTTCCGGTGATAATTCTAGAGCGTGTTGCGGTCACATGGATACACGCAACTTACCCCAAACTTCTGTTTTTCCAGCATCTTCGCGCATCCAGAGGATTCCATCTGAACGCGATCTGCTCTAGTTGAACAAGGACGAAACCGAGCTTTCTTCACTAATCCGCTTCATCGCTTCCGCCAGCAGCGGCGCGATGGTGAGTTGGCGGATATTGCGTGAGACGCGCACCGCTTCCGTCGCCTGAATGCTATCCGTCACGGTCATCATTTCAACCGGCGCCGCGCCAATCCGCGCCACCGCGCCGCCCGAGAAAACGCCATGCGTCACATAGACGCCAACCGACCGCGCGCCATCCTTTAACAACGCCTTAGCCGCGTTGCAAAGCGTGCCACCGGAATCGACAATGTCATCCACCAGTAGGCAATCGCGGCCTTCAACTTCACCGATCACATTCATCACTTCGGAAATTCCGGCGCGCGGGCGCCGCTTGTCAATGATGGCAAGGTCCACACCCAGCCGCGCCGCAATAGCGCGTGCGCGCACCACGCCGCCGACATCGGGGGACACGATCATCAATTCGCGGCCCCCATAACGTTCCTGAATATCGCGCGAATAGAGCGGTGCGGCGAAAAGGTTATCCACCGGAATATCGAAAAACCCCTGAATCTGCGCCGCATGCAAATCCATGGTCAGCACGCGGTTGGCCCCGGCCGCCGTGATCAGATTCGCCACCAGCTTCGCGCTGATTGGCGTGCGCGGCCCTGATTTCCGATCCTGCCTGGCATAGCCGAAATAGGGGATCACGGCGGTTATGCGCCGCGCACTACCGCGCTTTAGCGCATCCAGCGTGATCAGCAATTCCATCAGATTGTCATTGGCGGGGTAGGAGGTGGATTGGATGACGAACACATCCTCACCACGCACATTCTCATGAATTTCGACAAAAACCTCCAAATCCGCAAAGCGCCGGATGGAGGCATTGGTGAGCGCGATACCGCAAGCGGCGGCCACAGCTTCGGCCAGGGGGCGGTTGCTGTTGCAGGCAACAATCTTCATGCCGGGGGACTCCGCACGCAGGGGCAATGACTTGTGAAGGACGCCTACCTAGCAACGTGACGCTTTTGTGTAAATCATGGTCCGGAGCATTTTCAAGCCAAGTGGCTTCACTTGGCGACTCGGAAAATGCGACCAAACAATAGCTTGGACTCTTTCCGCTGCGCGGATGCGTGGCGGAGACAGTTCAAGTTACGCATCTTCCAGCTTTGCCGAAAGCTCGAGCCACTCCTCCTCCAACCCTGCCACTTCCTTGGCAATGGCGGCACGGCGGGTATTGGCCCAGGCGATGTCCTCGGCCTTGAAGCGGGCATAGGTGTCGGGGTCCGCAAGTCGTTTTTCGATCAGCGCGGCTTCCTTCCCCAGTTTTTCCAAAGCGGCTTCTACTGCCGTCAAACGCACACGCAAGGGTTGCAAGGCAGCGCGGTTTTCCGCCCTTTCGCGCCGCGCTTCGGCGCGCACCCCGCCAGCCTCCCCACGTGGCGCCGCACCGCGCGCACGTTCCGCGATCAGCGCGCGATAATCATCCAGATCGCCATCAAAGCTGGTCACCGTGCCATCGGCCACCAGCCATAGCCTATCCGCCACCAGCTCCACCAAATGCGGGTCATGCGTAATCAGCACTACCGCGCCTTCAAAATTCGCCAGCGCCTTCACCAGCGCATCACGCGCATCAATATCCAAATGGTTCGTTGGTTCATCCAGAATCAGCATTTGCGGCGCATCGCGCGTGGTGAGTGACAATAACAGCCGCGCCTTCTCCCCACCCGAAAGCTGCGCCACCCTTGTATCCGCCCTATCCGCATCCAGCCCAAACCGCGCCAATTGCGCACGGCACGCGGTTTCAGTCGCCTTCGGCAGCGCGGCCTGCATATGCGAAAGCGGTGTGCCGTTGAGGTCAAATTCCTCAGCCTGGTGCTGCGCGAAATAACCGACGCGCAGGCGGTTATTCCGAAAAACCTCCCCGCCCGCGACATCAAGCCGCCCGGCCAGCAACTTCGCCAGCGTGGATTTGCCATTGCCATTGGCACCCAGCAGCGCCACGCGATCTTCCTGATCCAACCTGAGCGATAAATTGCGCAACACCGGCGGCCCGCCATAGCCGACTGACGCGCGATTGACCGAAAGGATCGGCGGCGCCAAAGCTTCAGGCGCCGGGAAGGCGAAGCGCACGGGCGTGTCCTCCACCAGCGCTTCCACCGCCGGCATACGCTCCAGCGCCTTTAGCCGAGATTGCGCCTGGCGCGCCTTGGTCGCCTTGGCGCGAAAGCGATCCACAAAAGACTGAATGCGCGCACACTCGGATATTAGCTTCGCATTCCGCGCCGCCTGCTGCGCCTGGCGTTCCGCGCGCACCCGCAGGAAATCCGCGAAATTCCCCGAATAGAGCGTGATGCCCCCACGATCGAGATGCGCAATGGCACCCACGCAGCGTTCCAGCAGCCCGCGATCATGGCTGACAACAATCGCCGCCCCTGGAAACCGCGCGAGCCAGCCTTCCAGCCAAAGCGTCGCCTCCAAATCCAGATGGTTGGTTGGTTCGTCCAACAACAACAAATCCGGCTCCAGAAACAAGGCGCGCGCGAGTGCCACACGCATGCGCCAACCGCCCGAAAATTCGGCCAAGGGCCGCGCCTGGGCCGCCGCATCAAAACCAAGCCCGGAAAGCACCGCAGCCGCACGCGCCGGCGCACTATCAGCGCGGATCGCAATCAGCCTTTCATGCACCTCTGCCACCCGCGCGGGATCGGCCGCTTGATCCGCTTCCGTGAGCAATGCCACGCGTTCGGTATCCGCAGCCAGTACCGCTTCCAGCAAGGACACCGCCCCCGCCGGCGCTTCCTGCGCCACGTGCCCCATGCGCGCGCGGGCCGAGAGCCTGATCTCCCCACCATCAGGCTGCAATTCACCGACAATGGCACGGAGCAAGGTGGATTTGCCGGCACCATTGCGACCAATAAGGCCAATCTTGCGCCCATCATCCACCTGCAGCGCAGCACCTTCCAATAAGACGCGCCCGCCAAGGCGGATGGTGAGTTCTCGGATCGCCAGAACAGTCATGAGCACGGGTTGTGCGGCAAGGGGAGGGGGGCGTCAAAGGGGGTGGGGGAGTATCGGGGGCGCTGCTCCCGAAGCCCCCGCCGGGGTAACAGTGTTACCCCGGACCCCGCCTGGATTGGCGGCTGCGCGCCAAACCAACGCTTGTTACCCCGGACACTGCCAAGACTTGGGGCAAGGGGTTGGGTTGCACAAAGTTAAGGAGCCTTTGATTTAATCCCGTCTTTTTGGTCTATGATTGATTTTCTGAGTCTATTGTGCCTCGGTCATTCATCCCTTGAGCGCGACCCCCATGCAGCAAAAAAGCC
>VGDM01000034.1 GCA_016869715.1 Alphaproteobacteria bacterium | reverse complement strand
GGGCTTCATGGCCCGCCGCCAGCCTCGGCCATGATCCGGCGCAAGAGCGGGTGGTCATGTTCGGGCGGAATCGGGCGCCGGCCAGAAAGCCAATCGGCCAAATCCACATCCCAGAGTTCCATAATCTCCTCGAGCGCCGCGACATCGGCATCCGAAAGGCTGCCGATATGGCGCGCGACAAAGCCGCCGATCAGGATATCGGTTTCCTTTGTGCCACGATGCTGGGCGCGAAAGACAAGCCGGCGGCGCCGAGCATCAAGTTCTGTTGGGTCTGACATATCGCTCTAGTCTCAAGGCGCTGGCATATAGGAGCGGATGGGAATCCTGTCAGCCCGCCCCGAACCGCCCGAGACCGCCGAGGACCCCCTCGCGCGGCTTTTGGCGCCGATTGAAAGCCTGCCCGGGCTACGCAAACCAGACTTGCTGGCGCGCGCGGCGGGCGGGGGGCGCGTGCTCGATCTGCTGCTGCATGTGCCGGAACGCGTGCAGCATCGCCCGGTGCTGCGCGGGCTGGCCGGGGCCATCGAAGGCCAGGAAGTGACGCTGGAACTGCGCATCACCGGCGCCCCGGCGCGCGGCGGGCGCGGGCCCTGGATGGTGCCGGCGGTCTGCGGGGCCGATCCGGTGGCGCTGATTTCCTTCTCGCGCGCCACCTGGGCGGGCACGGCGCTGGGCCGCGCCTTCCCCCAAGGTGCTGAAAGGCGCGTGGCCGGGCGGCTCAAGGCGTATCAGCGCGCCTGGCAATTGGATTTGGAGGCGGACCCGCTGGTGGAACCGCCGCACCGCATTCCGCTATGGCAGCCCATGTGGCCACTGACGGCGGGGCTTTCCTGGCGGAATATGGCGGAGGCGCTGGATGGGGCGCTGAAGGCGCTGCCGGATTTACCGGAATGGATGGATGGACCGCTGCTGAAGCGCGAAGCCTGGCCGAGTTTTGCCGAGGCCATCCGCCAGTTGCATGCCCCGCAGGGTCAAAACGCCGAAGCGCCGCGCCGCCGGCTTGGCTATGATGAATTGTTGGCGGGGCAGATCGCCCTTGGCCTGGTGCGGCGCCGGTCACGTGAAAGGCCGGGGCGCGCGCTGATGGGCAATGAAAGCCTGCGCGGCGCTGCCCTGGCCGCCTTTGGCCATGCGCCAACGCCTTCCCAGCTTCAGGCCATGGCCGAGATAGATGCGGATCTCGCTGCACCCCGCCGGATGCTCCGGCTGCTGCAAGGCGATGTGGGCGCGGGCAAGACTCTGGTGGCGCTGATGGCCATGCTGCGCGTGGTGGAAGCCGGCGCCCAGGCCGCGCTGATGGCGCCGACGGAATTGCTCGCGCGGCAGCATTTGCGAAGCTTTGGGCGGCTTTGCGGCGCGGCGGGGGTCCCGGTGGCGCTGCTGGCCGGCAGCGTGAAGGGCAAGGAAAGGCGGCGCGTATTGCAGGGGCTGGCGGATGGGACGCTGCCCATGGCGGTCGGTACTCATGCGTTGTTTCAGGAAGGCGTCGCCTTCAAGGATCTGGGCCTCGCAGTGGTGGATGAACAGCACCGCTTTGGTGTGGCGCAACGCTTGATGCTGGCGGAAAAGGGCCAGGCCGCGGATATGCTGGTGATGACCGCAACGCCCATTCCGCGCACTTTGTTGCTTACGCAATGGGGCGAAATGGCCGTGAGCCGTATGGCGGGCAAACCCGCCGGGCGTCAGCCCATCACGACGCGCATCCTCAGCCAGGAACGCCTGCCGAAGATTATCGCCCGCCTGCATGAGGCGGTGGCGCGTGGCGCCCGCGCCTATTGGGTGGTGCGCGCCATTACCGGCAGCGAAAAGGATGACAGTGTCGCGGCCGAGGATCGCTTTGCCGAGCTTTCCGCCCATTTCCCCGGCCGGGTTGGCCTTGCCCATGGCTTGCAGGATGTTGCGGTGCGCGAAGCGGCACTGGGCGATTTCGCCGCCGGGCGGACCAATATCCTGGTCGCCACCACGGTCATTGAAGTCGGCGTGGATGTGCCGGAAGCGACCATCATGCTGATTGAACAGGCGGAACGCTTTGGCCTGGCCGCGCTGCATCAGCTGCGTGGCCGTGTTGGGCGGGGGAAGGAGGCTTCTTCCTGCCTTTTGGTGCATTCCGCGGGTCTGAGTGATGGCGAAAGGCGGCGCTTGCTCGTGCTGCGCGACACCGAAGACGGCTTCGTGATCGCGGAGGAGGATTTGAAATCCCGCGGTGGCGGCGATGCTTTGGGTGCTCGGCAGGCTGGGCTGCCCGGTGCCCGGCTGTTTGATGCGCGGGAAGACCCAGATCAATTCGCGAACTATGTTCAGATCGCGCACCGCGATGCGGAAGCGCTGCTGACGCGGGATGCGACGCTGGCTTCCCCGCGCGGGCAGGCAGCGCGGCTTTTGCTCAGGCTTTTCGGCCACGATCTTTCTATGGCACCACTCGATGCCGGATAGGATGGGCTTTCGGGGGCTTGCAAGCCAGCGCGGGAAGAGTCAAATCCCGCGCGGAAGTTTTACCACAACGCATTGATGCAGGAATAAAGGGAGATAGGCTTTGGCCGCGCTAATCGAAATCGAGCGCCTGACCAAGCGCTTTGGCGCCTTCACCGCTGTTGATGATGTATCCTTCACAGTGGATCGCGGGGAAGTTGTGGGCTTTCTTGGCCCCAATGGCGCCGGCAAATCCACCACTATGAAAATGCTGGCGGGCTTCGTGACGCCCTCCGCAGGCACGGCGCGCATTTGCGGCCAGGACGTAATTGAAGCGCCGGTCGCAGCGAAGCGCGCGCTTGGCTACCTGCCCGAAGGTGCGCCGACCTATCCCGAAATGACCGTCACGGGGTTTTTGCACTTCATTGCGCGTATTCGCGGCTTTGGCGGTGCCGAGGCTAATGAACGCATGGCCCGCGCCATGGCCATGACGCAGTTGGAAGGCGTGCGGCTGCAACCGATTGAGACACTCTCCAAGGGTTTTAAGCGCCGCGTGGGCCTGGCGCAGGCGCTGCTGCATGACCCGCCCGTTCTGGTGTTGGATGAACCAACCGATGGGCTTGACCCGAACCAAAAGCATGAGGTTCGGGAATTGATCCGCCGCATGGCGGCCGAAAAGGCCATCGTGATTTCAACCCATATCCTGGAGGAGGTGGATGCGGTCTGCACCCGCGCCATCATCATCGCGCGCGGCAAGGTGCTGGCCGATGCCACACCGAAACAGCTTGAGGCACCGGGTACGACACTGGAACAGGTGTTCCGTGATTTGACCCTGAAGCAGGAGGCCGCCTGATGCGCGCTGCCCTGCTGATCGCGCGCCGTGAATTATCCGGCTATTTCGCGACCCCTGTTGCTTACGTCTTCATCGTGATCTTCCTGATGATGGCGGGCGCCATGACCTTCAGCCTGGGCGGTTTCTTCAATCGCGGTCAGGCTGATCTTGGCCCCTTCTTTGGCTTCGTGCCGTGGCTGTTCCTGTTTCTGGTGCCGGCACTGACGATGCGACTTTGGGCAGAAGAACGTCGGCTGGGCACGATTGAATTGCTGCTGACTTTGCCAATGACGCAAGGGCAGGCGGTGCTCGGCAAATTCCTCGCGGCCTGGGCGTTTTGCGTCATTGCGCTGGCGCTGACCTTCCCGCTGGTGCTGACGGTGAATTATCTGGGCCGGCCCGATAATGGCGTCATCGCAGCCGGCTATGGTGCGTGTTTGTTGATAGCGGGTGCTTACCTTGCCATCGGATCCGCCATGTCGGCCATGACCAAGAACCAGGTAATCGCCTTCGTCCTGGCCGTTGCCGTATGTTTCCTGTTTGCAGTCGCGGGTAGCGCCCTGGTGACGGATTTCCTGAGCCAACGCATGCCCGTGCTGGCCGAGGTCGCGCGCGCGCTCTCACTCACGGAACGCTTCAATGGCCTGACGCGCGGAGTGATTGCTTTGCGCGATGCGGTGTTTTTCGCCTCCTTCATCGGGTTTTGGCTTTTCGTGAATGCGGTGATGCTTGACCACCGGAAGGCTGACTAGGTCATGGCTGATCAAATCAAGGCAAAGCCCGGCACGCGGCGCATCTGGTCCTCGGCACTGGGGATTGTGGCGGCGTTGACGCTGGCTATTGGGGTCAATTTGTTGGTGGAGCGTTTCACGCCGCGCGCGCGGCTCGATCTCACAGCCCAAAAGCTTTACACTTTGTCGGATGGGACGCGGAGCGTGCTGTCCGGGCTGCAAGACTCGGTGACGCTCAGGCTGTTTTATTCGCGCAAGCTCGGCACTGCCATTCCGGCCTATGGCGCCTATGCGGAACGCGTGCGCGCGATGCTGGATGAATATGTCGCGGTCGCTGGCGGCAAGCTGCGCCTTGAAGTGCTGGACCCAGAGCCCTTCAGCGAAACCGAAGACCGGGCGCTTGCTTTCGGCCTGCAAGGCGTGCCGGTGGATCAATCCGGTGAGCAGGTTTATTTCGGCTTGGTCGGCGCAAATTTGCTTGATGATGAACGCAACATCCCCTTCTTCCAGCCGGACCGCGAACGCTTTCTGGAATTCGATCTGACGCGGCTGGTCTATGAATTGTCCAACCCGCGCCGCCCGGTGATTGGTGTCATGTCGCCATTGCCGCTGAATGGTGACCCGCGCGCGATGATGATGCGTCAGGCCGCCATGGGTCAGCCCTTCGCGGTAATGAATAGCCTTAGGCAATTCTTCACTTTGCGCGATGTACCCTTGGATGCGCAGGTGATTGAAAACGACATCCAGGTGATGATTCTGGCGCATCCGCAAGGGCTTTCGGATGCGGCGCAATATGCCGTGGATCAATTCGTGCTGCGTGGCGGCAAGCTGATTCTGCTGATTGACCCGCATTCCGAAGGCCAGGCATCGCGCCCCGGCCCCGGCGGTCGCCCGCCGGCCAATACCGCATCCAGCCTCGAACGCCTGACAAATGCCTGGGGCATTGAAGCGCCTTCAGACAAAGTGGTGCTTGATTTGCGCGGTGCCTGGCGCGTGCGCGCCAATCCGCAGGACCGGGTGCAAGCCGTGGATTACGTGGCCTGGTTTAATATCCAGGGGGATTCTATCGCGCAGGGAGAGGTCGCGACAGCGCAACTCAATCAGTTGACCTTTGCGTCCGCCGGTTTCTTGCGGCGGAAGGATGGCGCGCGGGTGGAATTCACACCGTTGATCACCTCAAGCCCGCGCAGCATGGAAGCGGATGTGGCGAAGGTCCGCGAAAATCCGAACCCGACGCAATTGCTGGCGGATTTCCGCCCTGATGGGCAAACCCGCGTGCTAGCGGCGCGGCTGCGCGGAGAAGTCAGTACGGCCTTCCCCGATGGCCCGCCGACCCCGCCGCAAGGGGCGGAACGGCCGGCAGATTTCCCGGCGCATCGTACGCGGAGTGAAGGTGCTGGCAATATCATCGTTATCCATGATGCTGATGTGCTGGAAGATCGCTTCTGGGTGCGCGTACAGGATTTCTTTGGCCAGCAGGTTGCCACACCATTCAGTGACAATGGCGCGCTGATCGCGAATTTGGTGGATACCATGGCCGGTGGTGATGCGCTGATTTCGCTGCGCTCAAGGGGCGAAGCTCTTCGTCCCTTTGAAGTGGTGGATAATATCCGCCGCGATGCGGAAGCGCGGTTCCGTCAGACGGAACGGGAATTGACCCAGCGCCTGGAAGCAACCGAACGCCGGCTACGTGAATTGCGCCAGGGCCCGCAGGGCGGTGATCGCGGCCAGACCAATGCAGTGATCAGCGCCGAACAGCGCGCGGAAATTGATGCGGCGCGTGAGGAAATTCTCCGTACCCGTCAACAATTGCGCGCGGTGCAGTTGGAATTGCGGCGCGATATCGAGAGCCTGGAGACGCGGCTGCGTATCCTGAATATCGCTGCCATGCCGGTGCTGCTGACGATCCTGGCGCTGGTCATGGGTGTTGCGCGCGCGCGGCGGCGCGCGGCGGCGCGGCACTGAAGCGGGGGGCTGGGCTATGCAAAGACGTTCCCTGATTTTGCTTGGCAGCGCTGCGCTGATTGCCATGGCCGGCGCCTTGCTGATCAAGCCGCCACCACCGCCAGCACCATCAGCCGGCACGGGCGGGCTTGCCTTTCCGGGCCTCGCACAGCGCCTCGGCACTGCGGCGCGGATTGAGGTGCGTCGGCATGATGGCGCACTCGAGATCATCCGGCGCGGCGATGTCTGGGTGCTGCCGACCAAGGGCGATTATCCCATCCGGCAGGAAAAGCTGCGAGAATTGCTGACAGGGCTTTCGGAATTGCGCTTGATGGAACCGCGCACCGGCAATCCTGAGATGTTTGATCGGCTTGGCCTGGAAGACCCGCTGCGCGCGGGCGCTACCTCCACGCTACTGCGCGTGCTGGATGCACAAGGTGCGGCGCTGGTGGATCTGGTGATTGGCCGGCGGCGCATGCGCACCCAGGGCAATGTGCCGGAAAGTGCCTATGTGCGCCGGCCCAATGAAAACCAGGCATGGCTCGCAGAGGGGCGCATTCCGGTGGATGCCGATCCGCAGCTTTGGCTGGATCGCGACATTGCCAATCTGCCGCGCGAACGTGTGCAGCGCGTGGTGGTTGCGCGCATGGGTGAAGACGCGCTGGTGCTGACCCATAGCGGCGATCCCGATGGCAAGCTTGCCATCACCACACCCGCCGAGGCACCGCCCGCTGATGATGTCAGCCTTGATGAAGTGGCGCGGAGCTTCGAATTCCTGACCTTCCTAGATGTGCGGCGTGCCGCCGATGCGCCGGGCGAGGCTTTGGGTGAGACACGCTTCGAATTGACCGATCGGCTGGCGATCATTGCCCGCCCGCGCAAAAATGCCGAGGAAATCTGGGTAAGCCTGGCGGCAGAAGGCGATGATGAAGCGGCGCGATTGAATGCGCGTTGGCGCGGCTGGGTCTATCAAATCGGGCAATGGAAAGAAAAAGCCATGATCCCCCGGCTTGATGATTTGCGCCGGCAGAAAGACGCGCCCGCGCCCGCTGCTGAACCGCCGATTGTGCCACGGTGAGCACCGCGCCGCGCGAATATCCTGACCGCCCCTGGGTCGGCATTGGCTGCATCGTGTTTCGCGAAGAAGCCGTGCTGCTGGTGCGTCGCGGCAAGCCGCCGCGCATCGGGCAATGGTCCCTGCCCGGCGGTGCGCAGCATGTCGGCGAAAGGGCAGAGGAAGCCGCGCGGCGTGAATTGCGCGAAGAAGCCAGCATTGAAGTGGGCCAGATGTCACTGGCCTATGTGTTCGATGCCATCAATCAGGATGAGGATGGCCGCGCGCTCTATCACTACACCATCATTGATTTCGCCGCCCATTGGCTGGAAGGCGAAGCACGCGCCGGCGATGATGTAAGCGAAGTCGCCTGGGCGCTGCCGCATGAACTTGCGGATTATGATCTGACCGAAGTCGCGCATGTGGCAATTGCGGCAGCGCGGCTGGCGCTTGGCCTGAGCTAAATTTTCACCGCCGCCGCCAACTTTCCTGCTTGCGATAGAGCGTTGATGGGCTGATGCCCAAAAACGCCGCGGCCTTGGCGATATTGCCACCGCAAAGCTTGACCGCTTCTTCAATCGCTTCGCGTTCCGTCTCGGCGAGGGGGCGGATGCGTTTCGTATTTTCAGCCGCACGCAATGTGAGCGGGGGCGGCGCGGGCTTGATGATTTCCGGTTCCGGCAGCGGCGGCGCCGTTACAGCTATGGGCTTGGCACCACCGTCACGCACCGTCGCGGGCAGCATGGCAGCGGTCACCAATTCGCCATCATGCAGCACCACGGCGGTGCGGATGGCGTTCTCCAATTCGCGCACATTGCCAGGCCAGGTATGGCGCATCAGCATTGCGCCTGCCTCGGCATCAAAACGCTGGAAGCGCTTGCCCTCCTCGGCGGCGCTTTTTGTCAGAAACGCCTCAGCCAAAGCCAGCACATCATCGCCACGGTCACGCAGCGGCGGCAATGGCACGGGGATCACATGCAGGCGGTAATACAAATCCTCTCGGAAGCGGCCGGCGCGCACTTCTTCCAGCGGATCGCGATTGGTGGCGCAGACAAAGCGCACATCGGTTTGCAGCATCTTGCCGCTTCCCACGGGTTGGAACGTGCCGGTCTGGATGAAGCGCAGCAGCTTACCCTGCAACGCCAGATCCATTTCGCAAATCTCATCCAGGAACAGCGTGCCGCCATCGGCTGCGCGCGCCGCGCCGATGCGATCCGCCACGGCACCGGTAAAGGCGCCGCGCACATGGCCGAAGATTTCACTTTCAATCAAATCCTTGGGGATAGCCGCGCAATTGATTGCGATAAAAGGCCCGGCCTTGCGGGGCGAGATGCTGTGCACCGCCTCAGCTGCCAATTCCTTGCCGGTACCACTTTCACCGCTGACGAAAACGGTCGCACGCGATGCAGCGGCATTTTCCAGAATGCGATAGACCGCCTGCATGGCGGGCGCGGCGCCAATGAAACCCGCAAACCCCTGCCGCGGCGCAACCGCCGCCAATTCCGCCACCTGGCGGCGGAGAGCCGCGCGTTCCATCACATTGGCAACCGTGACGGTCAGGCGTTCCGGCGCAAAGGGTTTTACGAGAAAATCCGAAGCTCCCGCCTGCATCGCTTCCACCGCCAGCGCCACTGATCCATGCGCGGTCATCACCACCACCGGCAAATCAGGGTCACGCCCGCGCAATTCGCGCAGCACTGAAAGCCCATCACCATCAGGCAGGCGAAGATCGAGCAATACGCCATCCGGCATGGCCTGATTGGCGTATTTCAGCGCATCCGCAATGCAATGCGCATGGCGTATCTGATACGGCCCCGCGCGCAGATATTCCTGATAGACGGTGGCGAGTGAGGGTGAATCCTCCACCAGCAAAAGCTGGTGATACGACGCGGCATCAGCCACGCGCGCGGTTCCAACTAATTAAGAAGAGGACAGCACCCAAGACCGCCGGTATGACCCAAGCGGGCGCTTCCAGAACCGGCAGCAGCACATTGTCCCACACCATCGGCAGAAGATAGCGCTGCACCAAGGCTTGCACCAAATTGAGCAAGCCGGGGTCCAACCGGAAAAGCACTGCCCCCAGGCCCCCCCCCCCGAAAGCCAGATAAAGCCCTACAGCCAGCGCCAATAGGGCAAGGCCAATCAGGCGCATGCCATCTTCACGCCCAAAGCCTTTCGCCTTGCAGGCCGGCATAGAGATCAGCCACGAAATCGCCATAGCCATTGAACAGCAGCGTCGGCACGCTTTCTCCAATGCCCAGAATGCGTTCCTGCGCCTGGCTCCAGCGCGGATGCGGCACGGCAGGGTTCACATTGGCCCAGAAGCCATATTCCTGCGACTGGATTTTCTCCCAGAAGGAAACCGGGCGCTGATCGGTCAGGCGAATGGAGACAAGACTCTTGCCCGCCTTGAAGCCATATTTCCACGGCTGATGGAAACGAAGCGGCCCTCCATTTTGCGGCGGCAACAGCTTGCCGTAGGCGCCAACCACCAGGAAGGAAAGCTCATTGTCTGCCTCGGCGATGGTGCAGCCTTCCGTATAGGGCCAGGGATACCAGCTTTGCCGAAGGCCCGGCATGACGCTCGGCAACGTCGCGGTCTGGAAGACGACATAGCGGGCGGAGGATAACGGCTTCACCTCGGCCAATAGGGCGGAAAGCGGAAAGCCGGTCCAGGGCACGACCATGGCCCAGGCTTCGACGCAGCGCAGGCGATAAACGCGTTCTTCAATCGGCATGCGGCGGAGCAGATCGTCAATGTCATATTCGCGCGGCGCTTCCACCATGCCTTCCACCTTCACCGTCCAGGGGCGTTGAGGCATGCGCTGCGCGGCGGCGCTGATGGTCTTGTGGCTGCCAAATTCATAAAAATTGTTGTAGGTGGTGACTTCGCGCTCGGCGGTGATGGCGCGGCCTGGAGCGTAGCGCGTATTGCGCATAGCGGGCGGCAGGGCGGCTTGCTGCGCGAGCGCCGGGCTGGCGGCGAGCATCCCAGCGCCGAGCGCCAGCGCCTTGCGGCGGCCAAAGACGAGCGCTTCCGGGGTGGCGCTGCTATCGGGCAGATTCCAGGGGCGGCTTTTCAGGATATGCATTGCGGACGGCCTTTCTTTGGGACGGATAAAGGCCCGCTTACCCACAAGGTCAAGAAAATTACTGCCCCGGCCTTGGCAAAACCGCATTTGGCAGCTGGCCGGGCGCGGTCGTCACCCGAAACAGCCGATAGACTTCGGCCTCCTGCCCTCGGCGGGCGCGGATCAGGCGCCCGGCATAGCCTTCAATCGGGGTTGCGCCGGGCCAAAGCGGCGGCCCCTCGCCCCGTCTTTCGCTGCGGATCAGCAAGCCACGCGCGTTTTCGGGTGGCTTCGGCAGGTTGAAGAAGCGCCAGCGCGGGTCCACGGCAACGACGCGAAGCTCAGGCGGCAGGCGAAAGGCCATGCCGGCAGCGAGGCCATATTCCTCGGCAGCGATGAAACCCACACCTTGACGCTCGGCAGCTCGCGCCAGATCAGCCGCCAGCCCATCCCAGCCGCCGAGCCGCGCCAGCGTCGGGTCCTGCCGGCGCGGCAGAGGGATAGGTGCGGCGGTCGCTTGCAGATAGGCCGCACCTGCCATGGCAAAGCCCAGCACCAAGGCCGGTATGCGAAGCTGCAACCAGGAAGCGGGGAGCAGCGTGGCGGCGGCAATGGCCGCACTTGGATAGAGGATCGCCGGCCAATTCCCCTGCACCCGGCTGCCCAAGGCCTGCCAGAGGAAAATCGCTGCCCCAGGCAGGATCAGCGCGAGCAACAGCCCCGCCCCGGCATCGCGTACGCGCCAGACCTGCCGCGCCGCCATGACGGCGCCAACGAGGCACAGCAGAAATACCAAGGGTGTGACCAAGGCCACCTGCCCGCCCAGCAATTCGCCAAGCCAGCGGAGACTCTGCCCCGCGCCACCGGCTGCCGTGCGCCCGCCCTGTTTGGCGAAGGATGCCCATTCATGCGCGGCATTCCAAAGGATCACCGGCGCGAATAGCGCGACCGCAAGCGCGCCCCCCGCCCAAAGCTGCCAGCGCAGCAGCAAACGCCGCGCCTCGGGCAGCAGCAAAAGCCACAGCACCAGCCCGAAGCCGAGCAAGGTCGCCGTGTATTTGGACAGCAAGGCACCACCGGCAAAAACCCCAGCCAGCAGCCACCAGCGCGCATCGCCCGTGTGGTGCGACCGCGCCACGGCCCAAAGCGTTGCCACCCAAAAAAAAAGCAACGGCGTATCCGGTGTCATGGTCAGGGCGCCGAGTGCCGCGAAAAGCGTCGCATTCATCAACGCCGCCGCCCAAGGCCCGGCACCTCGGCCGGGGAAAAGATCCTCCGCGCTGCGCGCCAGCATCAGGGAGCCAATGAACAACGTGGCCGGCCCCAAAAGCCGCACGCCCAGCGCGGTTTCGCCAACCAACGCCGTGCCGAGCAAGATGAAAATCGCGACCATGGGCGGATGGTCCAGATATCCCGGCTGCAAGCTGCGCGACCAGACCCAGTAATATGCCTCATCCGGTGACAGCGGCAGAAGCGCCGCCAGCACCAGCCGCAAACCCGTGAGCGCCAGCAGCGCAATCAGCCAAGGATTCACTTGGCGCGCCAGACCAGCGTTGCAGAAACCGCGTAATTCCACACCACCGTCAGCGCAGCGCCCGCTGCGCCCGCGAAACCCCAGGCCAGCTCGCCATCACGCAGCAGCAGATTGGCAATGCCGATATTGGCCGCCGCGCCCAATCCGCAGACCAGATAGAACAGCACCAATCCACGCAGTAGCGCAGCGCCACGCAGGCGCCGATCGCCATAGGTGATGCGATTATTCAGCAAAAAATTCGCGGTCATCGCGACTAGTGTTGCCGCCCATTGCGCTGCGTTGAAGCCCGCCCCGCCCAAGCCATGCAGCAGCCCAAGCACCGCCAGATGCACCAGCACACCAATGGCGCCAACCGCAGCGAAGGACATGAAGCGCAGCGGCACCACACCGCCCAAAGCCTTATCCGCCAGCAGGCCGGCAAATTCCAACAACACCGCCGCATCCAGCTTGCTCTCACCCGCCACGCGCGCGCGGAAGGAATAGGGGATTTCCTGGCTCCGCAAAGGCCGTTTTGCTGACAGCAGAATATCCAACAGGATCTTGAACCCCGTACCAGTCAGGCGCGGTGCGATTTCCTCAAACAATTCGCGCGGCAGGGCGAAAAAACCACTCATCGGGTCGCTCACACGGATCGGCAAGGCAGCGTTGGCAAGCGCCGCGCCCGTATCGGAAATCATTTGCCGAACAGCGGTCAGCCCGCCCTGCTTGTCACCGCCTTCAATATTGCGGCTGCCGATCACGATTTCGGCCTCACCCACTTCAAGCGCTTCCAGCATGCGCGGCAGCAGGGTTTCATCATGCTGCAAATCGCCATCAATCACCGCAAGATAGGGCGCTGAGGTCGCAAGCATGCCCTCAATACAGGCGGAGGCCAGGCCGCGCCGCCCGATCCGCCTGATGCCGCGGATGCGCACATCCTGGGCGGCAATGGCGCGCACGCCAGCGCTGGTGCCATCGGGGCTGTCATCATCAACGAAAATCGCTTCCCAGGCGATGCCGGCCAAGGTCTCATCAAGCCGCGCCACCATGGGCGCCACATTGGCCGCTTCATTGAAGCAAGGGATCACCACGCAAAGGCGCGGCAGCGCCGTGGCGGTCACTTTTCTTCTTGCCAGGCCTGCCCTGCTATACGGGCGGCCAATTCCATCTTCGGCTTGCCGAAAAGATAGCCCTGGCCATGGCGCACGCCGAGTTCCAGCATCAGCGCCGCTTCTTCTTCCGTTTCTATGCGTTCAGCCACCACCTGGGCGCCAACCGTGCGGGCAAGATCAAGCATGGCGGTGATAAAGCCCCGATCACGTTCGCTCTGCAAGGCATTGGCGACATAAATGCCATCCACCTTTACATAATCCACCTTGAAGGCGCGCAAATACCGAAGGGCCGCAGCGCCAGCGCCGAAATCATCAAGGCAGACCAGGATCTTATGCTCCCGCAGCAATTCGATCATGTGGGCGGCTTCATCCTCATCCTTTATTTCGGCCGTTTCGGTGATTTCCACCACCAGGCGGTCCGCCATACCCGGCCTGTTTTCCAGCAGGGTTTTCATATCCTCGAGGAATTTGGGGCTTTGCAGAGAAAGCCCGGACAGGTTGCAGGCAACCCGCGTACCGCCAGCGGCCCCTGCGGCCTCACAAACCGCGCTCACCGCGGCCCCATCCAGTTCCGCCGTCAGCCCAACGGCCTCGGCCAGGGCGACGAATTCGCCAAGATGAGACATGGCCGTATCATCGGCCTGCAAAGGGGCGGATCAGCGCCTCGTAATGATGTGGGGTGCGATCGGAAAGGGCCACAATCGGCTGGAAGGCCATGCGGAAGCGGCGTTCCGCGATGCTGCGCCGGAGCAGATTGGCGCGTTCCGAAGCGCTATCCAGGAAGCCCGCCAGCCCCCCGCAAACCCCGCCTTTTCAAGCGCATCATTGCCGCCCCGCACAAAAGCGGCCAGCGCAAAGCGCAGCGCCCGCGTGGCCTGAACCGGGCTCAACCCCTCTGCCTCAAGCCCCACAGCCATGGCACCGACCGAGACATCATTGACGCCGCGGTCCTCGAGGATTTCCGCAACCGCTGAGGTCAGCGCCGGCAGATCAAACGGCGCCTGACCCAGCAAAACACCGTAGCGCCCGGCAGCGAGTTCTGTCGCAACGGCGCCCTCACCCGCTTGCTTGTTCAATTCAGCCTGGATTGCCTGATTGATTTCACCGCCCGGCACATATCGGCCCACTGGGCCAGTCAATTCCAAAAAGCCAACCGGCCCACCCGATTCGCCCGAACGCAGCATTTCCTCGGCCAGGCCGGCAAGCCCAGGCCCGCCTGGCAGCGGGCCGCCGGACAATTCGCGGAGCAAGGGGGCGAAGGTAAGGACCAGCTTGGCTTCACCATCACCCAGCCTAAGCCCCGCCGAGCTCAAGGCAGTACTGGCTTCATCCGCAAGCTTCAAAGCGGCTGGTTTCAGGCGGCCTTGTTCCGACAAAAGACCCAAAGCCGTAGACAAAGCCGGCCGGTCTGTCGGAGCAACAAGGGAAATCACGAGCGGCCCAATAAAGCTCTGTGGCGCGCGGCCAAAGCGCGCACGAAAGGCACCTTCAGCGAAGGAAATACGTCTGCGTAGGTCAGTTTCCACCAATAATTCCGCATAAGCAAAGGCAAAGACCACAAAACGGTCCTTGTTTCAGCGCGATGAACCTAGGTGCTGCAAGGGCACGACGCTTTCCATCATTCCTACGGGTTGGTGTTCCTCTAAAGGCCACCCTAAAGATTAAGGGATCGTTAAACCCGGCGAGATAGGGCATGCTACGAGAAAGGATTTTTTTAATGGCATTAATCAAGCTTGCTGCCGGCCACGCCAAAGCGCAACGGCGCCCATGGCATAATTTTCGAAATTGGGCCAATTAAGCGTCCGAAACTGAGGAACCTCCGCATGAGCAGCACCAGCGATTACGCGCCCCCAAAGGTCTGGACCTGGAACAAGGCCAATGGCGGGCGCTTTGCCAATATCAACCGCCCCATCGCCGGCCCGACGCATGACAAGGAATTGCCCATGGGCCGCCACCCGATGCAGCTTTATTCGCTGGGCACGCCCAATGGTCAGAAAGTGGCGATCCTGCTGGAGGAGCTTTTGGCTCTTGGCCACACAGGTGCGGAATATGATGCCTGGCTGATCCGCATTGGCGAGGGCCAGCAATTCGGTAGCGGCTTCGTGGAGGTAAACCCGAATTCCAAAATCCCGGCGCTTTTGGATCGCAGCGGGCCGAAGCCCATTCGCGTTTTCGAAAGCGGCGCGATTCTGGTGCATCTGGCCGAGAAATTCGGCGCCTTCCTGCCGCAAGACCCAGCGCTACGTGCCGAATGTCTTTCCTGGCTGTTCTGGCAAATGGGCAGCGCGCCTTATCTCGGCGGCGGCTTCGGGCATTTCTATGCCTATGCGCCAATTAAGATCGAATACGCGATTGACCGCTTCTCCATGGAGACCAAGCGGCAATTGGATGTGTTAGACCGGCGCTTGGCGGAGAGCACTTATCTGGGTGGGGATGATTACACCATCGCCGATATCACTGTTTGGCCCTGGTATGGCGGACTTGTGCGCGGATACCTTTATGGCGCCGCGGAATTCCTGGCCGTGCATGAATACAAGCATGTGCGGCGCTGGGCCGAGGCGATTTTTGCCCGCCCGGCCGTCAAGCGCGGGCGCATGGTGAACCGCGTCACGGGCGCTCCATCCGAACAATTGCATGAACGCCATGACGCCAGCGATTTCGCCACAAAAACCCAGGATAAGTTGGCCAGTGGCGCCTGATGGTCCGATTGTCGCTATTGGTTCCCGATAGCGGCGTCAATCGCACCAGCTGTGCTGCCTGCGACTCCGTGGGCCTGCTTTTGCGACAGCGATCAAGATCAGCGTCCTGGCCGATGATGAGCGTATCTTTGGACCGATCGACTGTGAAATAGGTCGTGGCAAGCGCTTTGGCCTTTGGTTCCAACTGCGCCGAAAGGTGCGGCATTTCTGCATTGATCTTGATGGCGGTTCCGGCACCTCGCTTGGCCCAAATGACCGAGATGTTGGCATAGGAGTTACGCATCTTATGCTTTGCCGGGCAGAAGATGCCGAAGCGCGGCGCAATTTCCTGAACGCCTTTTCAGAATTCGGCTTGGCATCCCGTCTGAAAGGGCAAGCCATATTGGAACGGATTGATATTCCTGCCGCATGAACGCTATGCTCGCCTTCGCGATTTAGCACGATTGATTACTTGTCGTTGCGTGAAGGATCTTCCCCCATGCTTAGCGAACCCGGCCATTACGATTACATGCCCTGGCGGAGACGCCCAAGGATCACCTGGCCCAATGGCGCACGCATCGCCTTTTGGGTGGCGCCCAATATCGAGCATTATGAGCTTGACCCGCCGCCCAATGCGCGCCGCATGCCTTGGACCAGGCCGCAGCCCGATGTGCTCGGCTATTCCTGGCGCGATTACGGCAATCGCGTAGGTTTCTGGCGCATGGCGGATGTCATGGCGCGCCATGGCGTGCGGGGCAGTGTTTCACTCAATGTTGCCGTCTGCGATCACTATCCTGAAATCATCGAACGCTGCTGCGAACTTGATTGGGAATTGTTCAGCCACGGCACCTATAATACGCGCTACTTCTACGGCATGAATGAGGATCAGCAGCGTGCCGTCATTCGGGAAAATCGTGAAACCATCAAACGCGCCAGCGGGCAGGAATTGGATGGCTGGCTGACACCGGCGATTTCCAATGATGAGACCACGCAGCATTTGCTAGCGGAAGAAGGCATCAAATATACGCTAGATATGCTGCATGATGACCAACCGACACCGATCAAGGTGCGCAGCGGCCATTTGATCAGCATTCCGTATTCGCTTGAAATCAACGACGTGCCGCTGCTGATCATGCGCAATACGCCGCCTGAACGCTTTGCCGCGATCTGCAAGGCGCAATTCGATCAGCTTTACGAAGAAGGCGCGGAAAGTGGGACGGTAATGTGCATGCCCTTGCACCCCTTCCTGATCGGCCAGCCGCATCGCGTCAGCGCCTTGGATGATGTGCTGCGATATGTTGTGGGCCATGACAAGGTCTGGCTGGCAACTGGGCGGGAAATTGCCGCCTGGTATACAGAACATCATCTGGCAGAAGCGCAATCTTGGATTGCGGCGGGGACACCATGAAGGGCTTGCCTGAAGATTATTTGTACTATCCTGCGCGGCGGCGTGGGATGGATCATGAAATCTATCCCTTCCGCGCGCTGCCGAAAGCGCAGCCGGTGACCTGGCCGAATGGCGCGCGCATCGCGCTTTGCATCGCTGTGCATATGGGCCATTTCCCGATGGATATGCCACTCAAGCCCTTTATCGCGCCGGGCGGCATGGAACGGCCTTATCCTTCCTATTGGGATTACACACTGCGCGATTACGGGAGTCGCATTGGCGTCTATCGGCTGATGAACTCACTGACTGTGCGTGGCATGCCTGCCACCGCCTTGCTGAGTGCCATACTTGCGCGCCGCTATCCGGCGCTGATGGATGATCTTGCTGAGGCGAGATGGGAAATTGCCTGTGCCGGGCTGGATATGGGGCGGTTGCATCATAGTGGCGTGCCGCTTGACCAGGAACGCGCCACAGTGCAGGAAGCCGCAGCGTTAGTTCGCGCGCGGTTTGGCACTTCGGTGCGCGGCTGGCATTCGCCGGCACATTCGGAATCAAGCGATACATTGCGCTTGGTTGCGGAAGCCGGCTTCAGCTTCACCACCGGCTGGGCGAATGATGACGTGCCTTATGTGATGGTTACCGATGCCGGACGCCTGATATGCATGCCACTATCACAGGATTTGTCGGATCAACGCATGCTGCATCAGCAGCATCTGCCGACCGAGGATTTCACCAAGGCCATTCTGACCGCACATCAAACGCTGGACCGGGAAGCCGAGGCTACCGGCAGCGGGCGCATTTTGGTGGTGCCGATCACACCCTGGCTAATGGGCGTGCCGCATCGCATCCGCGCCTTCAACGCAATGCTGGATAGCATGATGGCGCGCGGCAGCGTCTGGCCCGCCACCATGGGCCAAATTGCGGATCACTGGCGCGCACAAAACCCAAACTAATCCTTGGGCGCACCCATAGCATAAGGCTTCAGCGCCGCATTGATCATGGCGTGGGTCGGAGTAGGTACGCCAAGCTCCCGACCCAGAACAACAACCTTGCCCGATAGCCACGGCAATTCAATGCGATTGCCGCGGATCAAATCCACCGCCATGGAAGCGCGCATGCCAAAAGGCGCGCCCATGGTGAATTTTATGCTCCGTTCAAGCGCATCATCCGGCAACCAAACGCCCTTGGCGCGAGCAAGGGCGATCACTTCTTCAAATCCAGCGCGGAAATAAGGTGCGATATCGGGATCATCGCGCAATTCACCAAGCGGGCGGCGCGTCAGCGTCGTCACGCCGGAATTCGTCGCCAGAATAATGAATTTCAGCCAAAGCTCGGTCAGGATACGGTCACTCAGCGTCGCGTCAAAACCGGCGCGCTGGCACCATTCCAGAAAATGCCTGCCGCGGACCGAGATGCTGCCATCAAGCTCCCCAAAGGCGAGACGCATGAAGGTGCCGGTTTGGCGAATGACGCCAGGCGCATCGATGGTTGCGCTAATTTGCGCAACACCACCCATCACCGCTTGCGCGCCAAGAATGGGGATAAGTCTTTCGCTGGCATCAATGCCATTTTGAAAAGGCAGCACGGCCGTATCCGTACCGACCAGCGGGCGGATTGCCTCTCCGGCGGCCTCCACATCCCACAGCTTGACACAGAACATTACCAAATCCACCGGGCCGATTCTGGCCGGATTATCAGTGGCCTTGGTCGGCACCAGGTGGGTAACGCCTCGACCGCCCGTGATACGTAAACCATCACGCTGCATCGCTGCCAGATGCGCCCCTCGGGCGATGAAGGTGACATCCGCACCGGCTTTGGCCAAGGCTGCGCCAAAGCCACCGCCAACACCACCTGTTCCCATCACTGCAATGCGCATCACCAATCTCCTGCTTTCAATGGCATTCTATCTACATGCGTTCTGCCTGTCATGGTGACTGCGACGCTTTAAGTCTCGAAACTCCCGTGCTTTCCTGTCATACTACGACGGTTTCATCGACAACGGCAGCAGCGGCATGGCCTTCGCACAGACCATCGGCACCACGCGTTATGTCTTCCCCGATCTGAAGACATTGCTGGCGCGCGCGACCCCCTTCCGGTCCGGTGATGCGCTGGCCGGTGTGGCCGCCGAAAGCGCGGAGGAACGCATCGCCGCACAGCGCGCCTTGGCGGATCTACCGGTCAGGCATTTCCTCTCGGAAAGTGTGATCCCGTATGAGGCAGATGAGGTCACGCGCCTGATCCAGGATAGCCACAACAAGGCGGCCTTCGCGCCGATCAGCAGCCTAACGATTGGCGGATTGCGTGACTGGTTGCTTTCTGATGCGGCTGATAGTGCAACACTCGCTGCGTTGGCGCCAGGGCTAACGCCGGAAATGGTCGCGGCTGTCTCCAAAATCATGCGCGCGGCGGATTTGATTACGGTTGCACCGAAATGTGTGAATGTTGCGCGGTTTCGTAATACGATCGGCCTTAAGGGACGGCTTTCGATCCGCCTGCAACCCAATCACCCAATGGATGATCCTCGCGGCATCGCGGCCGCCACCTTGGATGGGCTTTTGCTTGGCGCAGGTGATGCGGTGATCGGCGTCAATCCCGCGACCGATAATGTGGAGGCGGTGCTGCGCATTCTGGATATACTGGATCGCCTGCGCATCGCCTATGACATACCAACGCAAAGCTGCGTGCTGGCGCATGTCACCACCACCATGCGTGCCATGGATCTAGGCGCGCCGGTTGATCTGGTGTTTCAATCCATTGGCGGAACAGAGGGTGTGAACCGGTCTTTTGGCGTTGATTTGGCCCTGCTGACTGAAGCGCATGAACAGGCGCTATCGCTTAAACGCGGCAGCCTCGGGCAGAATGTCATGTATTTCGAAACCGGCCAAGGCAGCGCCTTGAGTGCTGATGCGCATCACGGCATGGATCAGCAAACTGTTGAAGCGCGCGCCTATGCGGTTGCGCGGCGCTTTTCGCCGCTGCTGGTCAATTCCGTCGTGGGCTTCATCGGTCCTGAATACTTGTTTGATGGCAAGCAGATTCTCCGCGCCGGCCTTGAAGATCATTTCTGCGGCAAGCTGCTTGGTCTGCCGATGGGGGTTGATGTTTGCTACACGAACCATGCGGAAGCAGATCAGGATGATATGGATGCGCTGCTGACGTGCCTCGCGGCTGCTGGTGTCACTTACGTCATGGGCGTACCGGGCGCAGATGATGTGATGCTCGCCTACCAATCCACATCTTTCCATGATGGGCTTTACGCACGCGCGGCACTTGGCAAACGTCCGGCGCCGGAATTCGAGGATTGGCTGAACCGCATGGGTATTGGCAGCACGACGGAGGCGATCCCTGCGCGCCTGTCACCCAAGCTGATCGGGCTTGCATGAACACGCCCAGCAAATGGCGCGATCTCCGCCGTTTCACCGATGCGCGCGTGGCACTGGGGCGTGTTGGCAATGCGCTGCCGACCGCCGCGCATTTGGATTTTCAGGAGGCACATGCACGGGCACGCGATGCGGTCTGGTCCAACCTGGATACAGCGAAGCTTGAAGCGGAACTAACACCGCTGGGTCTGCCCATTCGGCGCGTGACAAGCCAGGCAGAAGAACGCCGGCGTTATTTGTTGCGCCCCGATCTTGGCCGCAAGCTGCCGGAAGAGTCTGTTCTGCCAAAAGCAAAAGGCTGCATTGCACTGGTTGTGGCGGATGGGCTTTGCGCCAGTGGCGTGCAACAACAAGCGCCCGCTTTGCTCGCCGCGCTGGTACCCGCGCTTGGCAAGGCCGGCTTCACACCCGGCCCGATCATCGTTGCTGAACAGGCGCGCGTCGCGCTTGGCGACGACATCGCGGAGGCGATGGAAGCTGCGGCTGTTGTCGTGCTGGTTGGCGAAAGGCCGGGGCTTTCCGCAACCGATAGCATGGGGCTTTACCTGACCTGGGCAGCGCGACGCGGCAGCAATGACGCCATGCGCAACTGCATCAGCAATATCCGCGCGGGAGGGCTTGGCGCTGATGCCGCTGCCGCCAAGGCGCTTTGGCTATTGGTGGAAGCGCGCAAGCTTGGTGCGACGGGTGTCGCGCTCAAGGACGAAATGCCGAGCCATTATCAATTGACTTAATCAGCCGCGGCGTCAGCTATTCCAAGGCCGCATACGCCAAAGCGCACGATGCGCGGCATCTGCATCCTGCAAATAGGCCAGATAATCCCTACTATCCAGAAAGCGTAGCGGCTGGAATGTGCGCGCACTGGTCTCACGAAATTCCGGGTGGCGCAGCACATTGCCAATCGCGCCAGCAAGGCGACGCACCACATCATCCGCGACACCGCGCGGTGCGCCAATGCCACGAAGCGACCCGCCGCGAATATCGTAACCTGCTTCCTTAAAGGTAGGCACATCGGGCGCGAATTCGGATCGCGCTGAGGACATCAACCCCAATACGCGCCAAGGCTGCTGCTGTGCGAAGGTCAGGCTTTCACCCAGGCTTGCCGTGGTCACTTGAATATCACGCCGCAATAGCGCCACGGCTGCCGGCGCGGAACCGGCATAGCTGACGCATTCAAAGCGAATGCCCGCCGCCTGTTCCAATAACAGCGTACTGATATGCCCTGCCGAGCCAACGCCTTGCGTGCCGACTGTCACCTCTCCCGGTTTTGCCTTTGCAGCTGCGACCAGATCGGTAATGCCGCGAATGGGGCTTTCCGGGTGCACCGCAAAAGTTGTCGGGTCTTCCACCACACCGGCGATGAAGGTGAAGCTCGCCAAGGACCAGCGCGGTGTTCTTTCAATCGGGATAGTCACAATGCCTGGCGTATTGATAATGCCGATGGTGTAACCATCTGGCCGCGCATCCGCGATGGCGGAAAGCCCGATTTCTCCGCCCGCACCGGGGCGGTTTTGCACCACCACAGGCTGCCCCAATTCACGTTCCAGGAATTGGGCCATGGTGCGCGCTGAAATATCCGTGCCACCACCCGCAGCGAAAGGCACGATCAATTGCAGCGGCCTTTCCGGCCAGGCTGCACGCGCCAAGCGCGGCGCCGCAACCATGGCACCGAGAGCAGCGAAAAGACCGCGACGCTGCATCTTCAGGCTAGGCATGCGTTGCCTTCATCCCTTCGCGCGCAGCAACTTGCCCGGCAATGCGCCCGTATCATGGCCTGCTTCGCGAATGGGCCGCCCTGCCACCAGAGTCATGTCATAGCCTTCCACGCGCTGCACCAAACGCCGCCCACCGGCGGGCAGGTCATAGATCATTTCAGGATGATACAAGCGGAGCCCATCAAAGTTGATGATATTCACATCCGCCATGGCACCAGGCGCCAAGCGCCCACGATCCGTCAGGCCAAAGAAATCCGCCGTTTCACTGGTTTGCCGCTTCACCACAAATTCCAAGGGCAGCCCATCGCCGCGCTTCCGATCACGCGCCCAATGGGTCAGCATGAAGCTCGGCGTGGAAGCATCGCAGATCACGCCGCAGTGGGCGCCGCCATCGGAAAGGCCAAGCACCGTTGCCTTGTCCATGTTCATTTCGCGTACCACGGACAAATCGCCGGTCACGTAGTTGGTGACAGGGAAATAGAGCATGCGCCCACCATCCGCGTCGACCAGGAAATCATAGCAATAGGAAACCGGATCCTGCCCTGCCTTGGCAGCGAGCGCGGCAATGCTGCGTTCACGCGGCGGTTCGTAATCCGGCGGATCGCCCAATTCGAACATATTGTCCCACCGCGTTGCGATCTGGCGTGACAGCGGCGGCAGCACATCCAAAAGCCGCTTCGATGCTTCTTCAGACAGAATCTTGCGCCGTACCTCGGGATCACGCAGCCGCGCCAATTGCTCGGCCGGCGGTAGCCCCGCCAGCGCCGCAAAACTCTCACGCAACGCAAAGGGATTGAGCGAGGTTGTCAGCCCCAAAATCAACCCCACCGTGCGCCCTGCGACTTGTGCCGCGAGACTTAGCCCCTCGGCGCGTGCCTCATGCACAGCTTGCATCAGGCGCTTCCAACGCTGCGGGTCATAGGCGCGATCAGTCAGCAGGAACCAAACCGGGCGCTTGGTGGATTTTGCCACCTCACGCAGCCAACTGAATTCCGCTGCCTCATCCTCAAAATCACTCAACATGCCGAAAGTACCGCGCCGGGCCTTGCCCATGGCGCGACCGATGGCGAGCAATTCCTCTTCTTCCGCATAACGGCCCGGTACCAGATCGCCCGCCAGCGTCTTGTGCTGATCCGTGCGCGATGTGGTGAAGCCGAAGGCGCCTGCTTCGAGTGCTTCCTGCGTCAGCCGTGCCATGGCTTCGATATCATCGCCGGTTGCGTTTTCGCGCTTCAGCCCGCGTTCGCCCATGACATAAACACGCAAGGGATGATGCGCGAGCTGCGCGCCGATATTCAGCATGCGCGGCATGGCTTCCAAAGCATCGAGATATTGGGGGAAGCTTTCCCAATTCCACTTCAACCCCTCACTGAGCGTGATGCCAGGAATATCTTCCACGCCTTCCATCAGATCAATCAGCGCCTGTTGGTGGCTTTTCTGCACCGGCGCGAAACCAACGCCGCAATTGCCGAATAGCAGCGTCGTCACACCATGCCAGGATGAGGGTGCCAAATTGGGGTCCCAGGTGGCCTGGCCATCATAATGCGTATGCACATCCACCCAGCCCGGCGTCACCAGCCGGCCTTCGGCTGCAATATCGCGCCGCGCCGGCCCGGCCTTGCCGCCCACCTGCGTGACGCGGTCGCCATCAATCGCGACATCGCCGGTGTAACGCGGCGTGCCAAGACCATCCAAAATGGTGCCGCCGCGAATCACGGTATCATGCATGGTGCTTCTCCATCCGGCTTGGTGGTGGCCCCGGAATGCCATGGAAACGCTGTTCTAAAAGCTTAGGCTAACCAAAGCTCCCCTCCCCGGCAAGCATGCGCTGGCTTGCCCGCCCCACTGGCGCTGTCTAGCCTTGCCGCATCAGCCGGGGCGCGCCGCTTTCGGCAGCAATGAAGATACGGAAACCAGCATGCGCACACCAAAAAAACCGCGCTTCCCCGAATTGACGCAAGATAGCATGAGCGCCGAGCAGCGCGCCGCGGCTGAGGGCATCATCAACGGCCCGCGCGGCGGCTTGCGAGGCCCCTTCAATGCCTGGCTCCGCAGCCCTGTTTTCGCCGATAGGATGCAAAGGGTTGGCGAATATCTGCGCTTCAATAGCTCCATCCCCGCTGATTTGAATGAATTCGCCATCCTGATCACGGCGCGCGTCTGGACCAGCCAATATGAATGGTATGCGCATCACGCCATGGCGATGAAGGCTGGCTTGCCGCCTGCGATTGCGGCTGATCTTGCCGAAGGTCGCCGCCCCGCCGGCATGACGGAAGATCAGCGCATTGTCTATGAATTCTGCACGGAATTGCACCGTGACCACGGCATATCAGACGCGACTTTCGCCACCACCGCGGCGCGTTTTGGTGAACAAGGTGTGGTGGATTTGATCGCTGTCAGTGGCTATTACGTCGCAGTTTCCATGACGCTGAATGTCGCCGAAGTGCAAATCCCGCCTGAGGCGACACCGCTGCCACCACTGCCGAAGGCGTGAGCATTGCACGGGGCGGCATGGCACCGCCCCGTGCAAGCGCTAATCAGCTCCGAACCAGCGAACAGCCACCATCCGCCAAAGAACGGAAGGCATCATCAGCGGTGCTGGTCTGCAAAAGCTTGTAGTAGTCATGTTTGTGCCGGCTTTCCGCCGGCGTCTTCACTTCAAACAGATAGGCCGGATGGAGCTTGCGGCCGTCCGCACGGATAGTGCCCGCGCCAAAAGCATCATCCTGCGTCGGCATGGCCTTCATGCGTTCCACAACCGCGCGCCCATTGGCCTTGGCCGGCGCGGCGCCCAGTTCGGCGACCGCCTTCAGGTAATGCAGGGTAGCCGAGTAATCGCCCGCCTGCGCCATGGTGACCGGCGTATCGACACCGGAATTCGCCAGAACGCGCCGTGCAAGACTGCGCGTTTGGTCATTCATGTCCCAATAATAGGTAGCACTGCAAACCAGGCCCTGCGCCGTTTCCAGCCCAAGTGCATGCACATCCGTGATGAACATGAGCATGGAAGCAAGCTTGATACCGCGCCGTGTAATGCCGAATTCCGCGGCCTGCTTGATGCAGTTGGTCGTATCCGTGCCGGCATTGGCAAGGCCAATCACTTTCGCGCGGCTTGCCTGCGCCTGCAAAATAAAGGAGGAAAAGTCAGTCGTGCCCGGGAAGGGTGTACGTACCTGCCCGACAACGCGCCCACCAGCAGCACGCACAAAGGCCGCAGTATCACGTTCCAAGGCGTGCCCAAAGGCGTAATCGGCGGTGATGAAGAACCAGGTATCACCACCCGCGCGCACCATGGCCGCGCCAGTAGACCGCGCCAGCATAAAGGTGTCATAAACCCAGTGGATTGTATTGGCGTTGCACGCACGGCCTGTAAGATCAGACGTCGCGGTGGATGTTGCAATGGCGACCTTGTTTCTCTCGCGTGCCAATTCAGAAACAGCAAGTGCTACGGAAGAAGCCGCAAGATTCAACACCATATCCACGCCATCGCGATCAAACCATTGACGCGTGATATTGACGCCGACATCCGGGCGGTTCTGATGGTCAGCCACCACCAGCTCAACATTAAGGCCGCGAGCCGCTGTCATTTCCTGCATTGCAAGGCGGGTGGCAGAAATACTGTTCGGGCCATTCAAATCCCGGTATGGCCCGGACATATCGGACAGCAAGCCGATCTTGATGGTGCTAGCCGCCTGAGCATGTGCACTCCGCCAGGGTAGTGCACCCAAGGCAGCCGCACCGCCCCCAGCGGCAAGAATGGACCTTCTTTCAAGTGTCATCGCATTTCCTCTCTTGTCCCTGTTGACTGGAACAGGCTTCCAGTATCCCCGTCCATTACCCTACCCGCCGGACAGAATCCATGCCTATTCTGCGGCCGCCCGGCTGGCCGGCGGGCGGAAGGCCGGGATCACATGCTGGGCGAAAAGCGTAAGGCTACGCAGGATTTTCTCATGCCCGTAATAGGGCGGGTAATGCAGCAGCAGGCTGGTCATGCCAGTGCGCGCCTGAAGGGCGCGAAGCTTCGCAATCACCGTGGTTGGGCTGCCATGCAGCAGGGTGGTTTCAGCCAGCACCCCGTAATCCAGCGCCCGCCCCTTTTCAGAAACCGAGCCAAGATAGCCACCGGTGCCGGCACTGTTGAAATTGCGGATATGGTGCAGGATGTGTTCTTCCGTATCGGCGCGTGCCTGTTCATCGGTTTCCGCCACATAAACCATGCGCGCAATATCAATATGCCCGGCAGCGGGGTTGTTGCGCTGGGGTGATGGCGCTGTCGCCAATGCCTCGCGATAAATCTTCGATTGTGACGCCAAGGTATCCAAACCTGGCAGCGTGCTCAGCATCAGCCCGAAACCATTGCGCCCGGCATAGCCAATGGACCGATCCGTGCCGCCCGCCATGTAAAGCGGCGGATGGGGAAGCTGGATCGGCACGGGCAGCATTTCATATTGCCCTTCGACCTTGCCCTTGTAGAATTTGCCCTCATGCGTCCAGCGCCGACGATGAAAGCCATCGAAAATCAGTTGCACGCTTTCCTCGACAACATCGCGCCGCGCCTCAAAATCCTTGCCCAAACCTTCAAACTCATAAGGCCGATACCCGCTACCCAGGCCCAGCATCACGCGGCCATTGGAAAGCACATCAACGAAAGCGGTGTTTTCCACCACGCGGATCGGGTCATAGAGCGGCAGCGTGATCACCCCTGCCGCGAGCTTGATACGGCTGGTGCGCGCCGCAAGGTAGGACATATAGACAAAACAATCCGGCATGATGCCGTAAGTCGTACTGAAGTGATGTTCTGCGATCCAGGCGGTATCGAAGCCAAGCGCTTCGGCGCGCAGGATCTCCTCGGTCGTCCGCGCGGTCACGCCCTGGTGCGGATAGGGTTCTTCCACCGGGTTGGGGTGGCTTGTCATCAGAATGCCGAATTCCATGCTTGCTTCCTCCTGCCGAAATGCTTGTGGTGGCGTCAGCCGCCTGCTTCCTTGGGGGTGGCGCGTACCTCAATCCCTGCCAGTTTTTCCATATGCTGAATGGTGGAAACGAAATCCTCAGGCCCCGAACCCATCGCCAAGGCCAGCGAAAGATATTGTCGTGCTGCCGGGCCCATGAACATCGGCACGCCGAAACGTTCCGCTTCTTCCAGGCATAGCTTCACATCCTTGTGCATCAGCCCAGCCGCAAAGCGCACCGGAAAACCCTGGGCGCGTTCGGTGATGGCTTGCGGCACGCGCTTTTCCGACATGAAGGAACGCCCGCTGGAGGCATTGAGCACGTCAAACATGAGCTTAGTATCAAGGCCAGCCTTGGCGCCCAATACCATGCCTTCCAAACAGGCCAGTGTATTGCTGGCAAGAATGACATTATTCACCAGCTTCATCGTCTGCCCAAGGCCGGGTTCCGCACCAAGGTAAAAGATATTCTGCCCAATCTGCTTCAGCACCGGCTCCACAGCCTTTTGCGAGGCTACGTCACCCGATGTCATGATGGCGAGCGTCCCGGCCTCGGCGCCGGAAACACCGCCACTCACCGGGCCATCAATCAAGTGGATGCCCTTGGTAGCCAAAGCCTCCGCCACGCGCCGCGCAACTGTCGGCCCGGTGGTGGAAAGATCCACCACGATCTTGGCCTTATTGCCATGCACCAACCCATTCGCACCAAGCGCCACGGCTTCCACCGCCGCCGGTGTCGGCAGGCTGAGCAGCACCGCATCGCATTGGTCGGCGACATCGCGCGCGCTGGTAGCGGCCTTGGCGCCCATGGCGGTGAGTGACGCCAAGGCCTTCGTATCAAGATCATGCACCACCAGCGCGTGACCGGCTTTCACAAGCCGCCGCGCCATGACGCCACCGATATTGCCAAGGCCGATGAAACCAAGCTTCATGACATTCCTTATTACCCTTGCGCTGGGCTTGCATGGCCCGCGCTATTATTTCCCGGTAAGGCTCCGCCCGAATGCGCTTTCAGTCAAGGGCTTGGTGCAGCTCGTAGGGGTGTCCTTCTGATGGCAATGACCCG
>VGDM01000033.1 GCA_016869715.1 Alphaproteobacteria bacterium | reverse complement strand
GGCGCAGAAGCTGCTTTGTGTGGCGGATTTGCATTTGGAAAAGGCGAGTGCCTTCGCGCGCGCCGGCTACTTCCTGCCGCCTTATGATACGCGCGAAACCCTCGCGCGCCTTGCGCTGCTGATCCGGCGCTATGGCCCGAAGCGCCTGGTGTTTCTGGGTGATAGTTTTCATGACGCTGATGGCGCAGCGCGCCTTTTGCCCGCAGATCGTGCCGCGCTTATCAAGCTGGTGGATGGGCTTGAGCCGATCTGGGTGCTCGGCAATCACGACCCCGCGCCGCCATGCGATCTGCCTGGCGAGGCTTTCGCTGAATGGCGCCAGGGGTCGATCACCTTCCGACATATCCCAAGCGCTTTCTCGCGCCAGGCGCCGCAGGAAATCGCTGGGCATTTGCACCCAAAGGCGACAGCGCCAACCCGCGCGGGCGGCATTTCCCGCCCCTGTTTTGTCGCCAATCCGCGCCGCGTGGTGATGCCGGCCTTTGGCGCCTTCACCGGCGGGCTATGCGTAACCGATCCCGCCATTGCGCGGCTTTTTCCGCAAGGCGGGCGCGCCTTTTTGCTTGGGGAGGAAAGGCTTTATTCCTTTCCACTCGCCGCAGGACAGGGGCATGGCGCCCTGCCGCGACACGGGCCATGATGGGGACTGGAGGAACCAGCCATGCCCGATACCCTACCAACCACCGAAAAATCCTCGCTTGATGCCAAGGCCATTGCCGAATTGGCGCGGCAATTGACTGAATTGCTGCGCATTCGCACCTTTCCCTTCGGCATGAAGCTGTTTAATGACGCCGAGGGAATGGCGAAAATCCCTGGGCTCCGCCGCCCGACCGAGGGCAAGAAATTCTCCACCTGCCAATTGGTCACGCAAGCGCGCATCGCGGGCTTGACCATGGGCATTACGGAAGAAAACGTGCCGGGCTTCAGCAATTGCGGCGGCGTGATTGGGTTGAATGAACCCTCGGAACTCTATCTCTCGGGCCGCAAATTCGAGGGTGTGTGGTTTAAAAACCGCGAAGCCGGGCGGCTGCATCAGGCGCAAATGCCGCGCGTGCCGGCGCGCTACAAGGGGTTGGTGGTATCGCCCTTGAGGTCCGCTCGGTTGGACCCGCCGGATATCTGCCTGTTTTATGCCAATCCTGCGCAAATGATCCTCTTCATCAACGGCCTTCAATGGAAGAACTACAAGCGCTATGATTTTTCCATAACCGGGGAAAGCGCCTGCGCCGATTCCTGGGGCCGCGCTTTGCGTGACCGCACTGTCTGCCTTTCCATCCCCTGCTATGCTGAACGCCGCTATGGCGGAGTTGCCGATGATGAAATGCTGATGGCCTGCCCGCCCGAGGATCTCGCCCGCGCCGTGGAGGGTTTGCTCGGGCTTTCCAAGGCAGGGCTGCGTTATCCCATCATGCCCTATGGCCCGCAGGCAGATCCCGCCGATGGCATGGCGAAATCCTATGCGGGGAAAAGCTGAGTCTCGTTGTTATTGCGCAGGTCTCCGGCCGCGCCTCCTATTGCGTGCTGCTGCCCGAAACCCCCGCCGGCGAAGCCGTACGCCCGCCATCCACGGTATATTCTCCGCCCGTCATATTGCTGGCGAGGTCTGAGAACAGGAACAGCACCAGATTGGCGACTTCCTCGGCGGTCCCATAGCGCCTGAGCGGGATCCCCGCCGAATAGCGTTCCTCAACGCTTTTCGGATTATTGGGCGAAACTTGGCGGGAGACTTCTTCGATCATCCTTGTCGCGATTGGGCCGGGGCAGACAGAATTCACGCGAATGCCGTGTGGCCCGACCTCACCGGCGGCGCTTTTCGTGAAGCCATTCACCGCATGCTTGGACGCGGAATAGACCGCCATGCCGGGCGATCCCACCAGCCCGGCGATGGAGGCGGTATTGACCACTGCGCCCCGCCCGGCGGCGATCATCACCGGCAACACATGCCTGAGGCCCAGAAACACGCCCTTCACATTCACGGCCATGATCTGATCGAACACGTCTTCCTCATATTCCGCGAGGCGTGCGACGCGGCCTTCAATGCCGGCATTATTGTGGAAGCAATCAATCGCGCCGAAACGGTCTTGCGCGGCCTTCACATAGGCTGCAACATCAGCGGCTTTCGTTACATCGGCGGCGCGAAACAGCGCGGCTGCGCCAAGGGATGCGGCCAAAGCCTTACCGGCGGCAGTGTCACGATCCACAATCACGATCTTGCCGCCGCGTGCCACATAGCCACGCGCCACTGCAGCACCTATGCCATTGGCGCCGCCTGTCACAATGCCAGCCTTGCCTGAAAAATCCATGATGCGTTCCTCCGGTGCGGAAGGTCACCACCCCCACTTCGCATCATGCTTGCGCCGCTGGCCCGGAAAGACAAGCGGCGCACGGCAATTACCCGGCTGCCTTGGCTTCCCGCCGCCGCGCTGTCAGCACGAATTCCGTATAGCCATTAGGCTGTTCACGGCCCTTCAGCACCAGGTCGCAAGCACCCTTGAAGGCTGGGCCGTCAAAACCCGGCGTCATGGGGCGATAGGCCGCGTCCCCGGTATTCTGCCGATCCACCACCGCCGCCATGCGCTTCATGGTTTCCATGACCTGGGCTTCGCTCACCACACCATGGCGGAGCCAATTGGTGATGTGCTGGCTGCTGATCCGCAAGGTGGCGCGGTCTTCCATCAGCCCGACATCATTGATGTCAGGCACTTTGGAACAGCCAACACCCTGATCCACCCAGCGCACCACATAGCCCAGAATGCCTTGCGCGTTGTTGTCGAGCTCTGCCTGCACATCGGCGGGCGACCAGTTGGTGTCGCGCGCCAGCGGTACGGTTAGGATATCATCCAGCTTCGCACGCCGACCGCCCTTGGTGATTTCATCCTGCCGGTCGGCAACGCTGATCTGGTGATAATGCAGTGCATGCAAGGTGGCGGCGGTGGGTGATGGCACCCAGGCAGTGGAAGCGCCGGCCTTGGGGTGGCCGATTTTCTGATCCAGCATCGCCGCCATGGCATCCGGCATGGCCCACATGCCCTTGCCGATCTGCGCGCGCCCCCGGAGCCCGCAGGCAAGGCCGGTATCCACATTCCAATCCTCATAAGCCTTGATCCAGGCCGCGCCCTTCATGTCATTCTTGCGAATGACAGCACCAGCTTCCATGGCAGTGTGGATTTCATCGCCGGTACGATCTAGGAAGCCCGTATTGATGAAAACCACGCGATCCTTGGCCGCCGCGATACAGGCTTTCAAATTCACCGTGGTGCGGCGTTCCTCATCCATGATGCCCATCTTGAGTGTGGCGCGCTTGAGGCCCAAGGCGTCTTCCACGCGGGCGAAGAGCGCATCCGCCCAGGCCACTTCTTCCGGCCCATGCATTTTCGGCTTCACGATGTAAACGCTGCCGGCGCGCGAATTCAGCCGCTTGCCGCGAATATCATGCATGGCAATGACTGACGTGCAGAAGGCATCCAAAATGGTTTCCGGCACTTCCGCGCCATCCAGCTTCACTGCATCAATTACCATGTGGTGACCGACATTGCGCACCAGCATGACCGAACGGCCATGCAGCGTCATGCCGCCACCCGCCGGGCGCTGAAACACGCGATCCGGATTGAGGCGACGCATCATCGTCATGCCGCCCTTCTCAAAACGCGCTTCCAGATCGCCACGCATCAGGCCAAGCCAATTGCGATAGACCGCGACCTTGTCTTCCGCATCAACGGCGGCGACGGAATCCTCGCAATCCTGGATGGTGGTCAGCGCGCTTTCCAAAGCGACATCGGCAATGCCCGCCGCATCTGTCTTGCCGATGGGATGCGCACGATCCAGCCGTATTTCAATATGCAGGCCGTTATTCACAAACAGCAGTGAAGACACCGCATGCGGCTCGCCCAGATAGCCCACGCATTGGCCAGACATCGCGAGGCCCGTCTTGCTGCCATCCTTCAACGTGATTTCGAGCGCACCACCTTCAATCCGGTAGCGCGTGGCATCGGCATGCGATCCCTTCGCAAGCGGCACAGCGCTATCCAGCACACCGCGCGCATAGGCAATCACCTTAGCACCGCGTTCCGGATCATAGCCCTTGCCTGAGGCCGCGCCGGGGATGGCATCCGTGCCATAGAGCGCATCATAAAGGCTGCCCCAGCGCGCATTGGCCGCATTCAGCGCATAGCGCGCATTGGAAACCGGCACGACAAGCTGCGGCCCGGCCATGGAGGCAATTTCCGCATCCACATCGGTGGTTGCGACGGTCACTTGCGCGGGTTCCGGGAGCAGATAGCCGATTGCCTTCAGAAAAGCGGTATAGGCCGCCCGATCAATCGGCTTAGCGGGGTTGGCGCGGTGCCAGGCATCAATCTTCGCCTGCAATGCGTCGCGCTTGGCGAGCAGCGCGGCATTGGTGGGCGCCATCTCACGCAGCGTGCGTTCCATCGCGTCCCAGAAGCGCGCGGGCTCCACCCCCGTGCCGGGCAGGGCTTCGGTTTCAATGAAATTCTTCAAAATGGGGGCAACAAAAAGCCCCTTTGATGCAGACATTACAACGCTCCCTGCGGATGGGGGCGGACACCACAGCCCACCCCTGGATCAAGGGTGGCGTGCTTAAAGCGAAAGGCGCGGCGGGGCAAACCGGCGGGGGCTTGCCGGCAAGCCCAGGCGGCGCAAGGCTAGGCGTCCAAAAACTTGAGGAAACCCGATCATGGCCTGGACCCCGCCGCGTCACACTTCCCAGCATTGGCATATCACGAAGCCTGCTGCCTCTGGCCGCAAGGGCATGGTGGCGTCCCAGGCGCGCGGCGCTGCCGAAGCGGGCGTTGCCATTCTGGAAGCCGGCGGCACGGCGGCCGATGCGGCGGTGGCGACCGCTTTTGCGCTGGCGACGTTGGAGCCCTGGAATAGTGGCCTTGGCGGCATTGGCTTCGCGCAAGTCATGTCCCCAGGCGGCGCCGCCGAGACTTATGATTTCGGCCCGGTTTCCCCGCGTGGCCTGAACCCAGCTGCCTTCCCCATGACCGGCAAGATAAAGGCGGATCTTTTCACCTGGCCAGAGGTTTTCGAAGACCGCAATGTGCATGGGCCGCTTTCCTTCGCGATCCCCTCGGCGGTTGCAGGCTATATGGAATTGCATGCCCGCCATGGCCGCATGCCCATCAAGGATGTGCTGGCGCCGGCGGTGGCGCTGGCCAAGCGCGGCCTGGCGCAGGATTGGTTCACCACGCTGAAAGTGGCCAATTCCGCATCCGTGCTGAAGCTATACTCAGAATCCGCGTGCATCTATCTGCCGGGTGGGCTGCCGCCGGTGGCGCCGTATCAGGGCTCACCGGGCTTTTTCCAGCAGGGCAACCTGGCGGCAACTTTGGAGCGCCTCGCGCATGCCGGCCTCGCCGATTTCTACAAGGGCGATATTGCCGCCGCCATCGCCGCCGATTGCAAGGATATGGGCGCCTTTGTCAGCGCCGAGGATTTGGCGCATTGCAAGGCGCGCGTGCTGCCCGCGCTAGAAGCCGCCTGGCGCGGCAAGCGGCTGTTTCTGGCCAATGGGCTGACCGCCGCACCCACGCTGATGGGCGTGCTGGAAGGCATGCAGGGAGCGGATTTCTCCGGCAAGGCACCCTCTGCCGCCTGGTATGCGCAATTGGCGCGCGTGATGCGCGCAGCCTATGCCGAACGCTTGGCGGGGTTGGGTGATGCGGAACCGAACGCGGCAGAATCCTGCACCACCCATCTGACGGTGGCGGATAAGGGTGGCATGATGGTCGCCATGACCACCACGCTGCTGTCCAGCATGGGGAGCCGTGTGGTGCTGCCGAAATCGGGCGTGCTGATGAATAACGGCGTCATGTGGTTCGACCCGCGCCCCGAAGCCGCCAATGCGCTGGCGCCGGGCAAAAGGCCGCTGACCAATATGTGCCCGATCATCGCCGCCGAGGGCGACAAGCCCGCCATTGCGGTGGGCGCTTCCGGCGGGCGGCGCATCATGGCTTCCGTCTTCCAGATGCTGTCCTTTGTTTCCGATTTCGGCATGGAACCGGAACAGGCCGCGCATCACCCAAGGTTTGATATCTCCGCACCCGAAGGTGTCACCGCCGATATCCGGCTGGGCTTGGAAACGCTGGCGGCCCTTGCGGCGGAAGATTCGGTGACGGAAGTGGAACACGCCGTGCTGCCGGTGAATTTCGCCTGCCCCAATCTGATCCGCATCGGCGCCGATGGCACGCGCACCGGCATTACCGATGTGATGAGCCCCTGGAGTGCGGCGATCGCCGAAGCATAAACCATAACAAAGGAAACGCCCTTGAAACGTCGTCGTTTGCTGTAAGGGACCGCGGCTTTTGCCGGGGCCTCGGGCTTTGCTTCGCCCGTTCTGGCGCAACCCGCGCGCACCGCCACGCTGCGCTTCGTGCCACAAGCCGATCTGACCGCGCTTGATCCGATCTGGACCAGCGCGATTGTCACGCAAATCCATGGCTATCATGTCTATGACACGCTTTACGCCGTGGATGGCCAGCAGCGCGCGCGCCCACATATGGCCGCGGGGCACTAAGTTTCCGCCGATGGCCGCGTATGGCGCATCAGGCTGCGGAACAGGCTTTTCTTCCATGATGGCGAACCGGTGCGCGCGGCGGATTGCGCCGCATCTCTCGCGCGCTGGTCGCAGCGTGATCCTTTCGGGCAAATCCTGGCCGCGCAGGTGGAAGAATGGCGCGCCGCGGATGATCGTACGCTGGAAATGCGCTTAAAACGCCCCTTCCCGCTTTTGCTGGATGCGCCGGCCAAGCCCGATTCCAACGTGCCTTTCATGATGCCCGAACGCTTGGCCCGGACAGATGCCGGCACGCAAGTCAGCAAAGTTATCGGCAGCGGCCCCTATCGCTTCATGCGCGACGAATTCGTCTCTGGCAGTCGCGTGGTTTATATGCTGAATGACCGCTATCGCCCGCGCGATGAGCCATCCGATTGGGCGTCCGGCGGCAAGGTTGCGCATTTCCCGCGCATTGAATGGCATATCCTGCCAGACCCCGCGACCGCGGCTGCCGCGCTGTAATCGGGCAAGATTGATTGGCTGGAACAGCCCTTGGCCGATCTGGTGCCAACGCTGCAGTGCAACCGCAATATCGAAGTGGGCATACTAAACCCGACAGGGCTGATGAGCATCATGCGGCTTAACCACCTGCCAGCGCCCTTCAATAATCTGCGCGCGCGGCGGGCCGTGGCGCTTGCGGTGGATCAGGCGGATTACATGCGCTCAACGCTCGATGATGATCGCAGCATTTGGCAGGAATGCCGCAGTCTATTTCCCAGCGGCACGTCTTATGGTGTTGAGACCCTGTCGGAGCTCAACGCCCCGCCGCGCAGCCTGGACCGCGCCCGCGCCTCGCTGCAGGCGAGTGGTTACAATGGCGAGAAGGTAGTGATCATCAACCCGACCGAATTTCGCTGATTGGCCCGCATGGTTGGGTAACCGCGGATCAGCTGCGCCGCATTGGCATAAATGTGGAGCTGGCGGAAACCGATTGGGGCACGGTGGTGCAACGCCGCGTGCGCACAGAACCCGCTGATCGGGGTGGGTGGCGGATTTTCCACACCTATGGATTGTCACTGGCCTATCTAAAACCGGCAGTGAGTTCGCTGATAAAGGGCCCGGGTGCCACAGGTTGGTTCGGCTGGTATGACAGCCCAGTGATGCAGGAACGCATCCAGACTTGGTTTGATGCGCCGGATGGGGCGCGGCAAAAGGCGCTGGCGGATGACATCAATTAGCGCGCGCAGGATGATGTGGCGACCAACCCGCTCGGCCAATTCCGCATCCGCAGCGCCTAGCGGCGCAGCATTACTGGGCTGGCGCAGGGCAGCATGCCCTATCCCTAGGGTGTGCGGCCTGTTGGGTGAGCATATTCGAGACAAGTGGAATCACTTGGCGACTTGGAAAATACGATCAAATAAGTTTTTAGTGGGTTGCCCATGAACTATGGTGAATGGGCAACTCACTAAATCACGCCGACTGGATTGACCGTAAAGCACGCCAGACCGCTTCTGCCGTGATCGGCATATCAATATGCGCAACGCCAAGCGCATCACATACGGCTGAAATAATCGCGGGCGGCGCACCACAAGCGCCGCCTTCACCCGCACCCTTCACGCCAAGATCATTGGATGGGCAGGGCACCACATTCAGATCAAGATTGAAGGAAGGCGCATCGCCCGCGCGCGGCATGCAGTAATCCTGGAAAGTCGCGGTCAGGAATTGGCCGCTTTCCGGATCATATTGCGCATGTTCCAGCATGGCCTGACCAATGCCGGCCATGATGCCGCCATGGCATTGGCCGTGCACTAGCATGGGATTGATCGGCACGCCAACATCATCCACCGCCGCGTAATTGGCGATGGAGACTTCACCGGTTGTGGGCTCAATCTCAATTTCTGCGACATGGCAGCCATTGGGGAAATTGCATTCCGTTTCGCGCGTATAGGTCAGTTGTTCGTCAAGGCCGGGTGTTTCATTGGGCGGCAGGCGCGCGGGATCATGCGCGGCAGCAATCACCTCAGGCCAGCTTGTGGCGATATCCGTCCCCGCCACGCTGAAACGGCCATTGAGGAATTCAATATCCGCCACACCGGCTTCCAATAAATGCGCTGCAATGCGCTTGGCCTTTTCAATGACCAGTGCTGCCGCTCGGCTGGTGGCCACACCGCCCATTTGCGAAGACCGCGACCCACCCGTGCCGCCACCCTTCAGCACCACATCCGAATCGCCCTGCAACAGGTCAATCGATTCAAAAGCCAGACCAAGTTTTTCCGAGAGGATTTGCGCAAAGGCCGTTTCATGCCCCTGCCCATGGCTGAAGGTGCCAACCGTAAGCTTCGCGCGGCCTTCGGGCGTGAGGGCAACACGCGCCCATTCAAACGGCTGCCCGCCTGAGGCTTCAATGAAGTAGCCAAGGCCGATCCCGCGCAGCTTCCCGTGCTTTGCGGCTTCCGCACGGCGCGCGGCGAAGCCTAACCAATCGGCCAAGGCAAGCGCCATATCCTGGGTTTCCGCAAAGCGCCCCGAATCGATCACATTGCCGGCGACATTGCGATAGGGGATCTGATCCGGGCGGATGTAATTAAGACGGCGTATTTCCTCCCGCCCAATGCCGAAGGCAGCCGCACCTTGGTCGAACAATCTTTCTAGCACATAGGCTGTTTCGGGCCGGCCAGCACCACGATAGGCATCGGTCGGTACTGTATTGGTGAACACACAGCGCACCTGCACATTCAAGGCCTGAAGGTCATAGACCGTGCCATTGATGCGCCCACCCGCCATGGTGGGCACGCGCGGGCCGAAATCCAGCAAATAGGCGCCCATGGCAGCCAGCGTGCGGATGCGGACGCCAATTGCCTTGGCGTTTTCATCAAAGGCCATTTCAGCATGCGTCACATGATCACGCCCATGCGGGTCTGACAGGAAGGTTTCGGTCCTACCCGCGCGCCATTTCACCGGACGGCCCACCTTGCGCGCCGCCCAAAGCACCATGGCGCTTTCGGGAAACAGCTTGCCGCGCAACCCGAAACCGCCGCCAACATCGGGCGAAATGACTCGGATTTTCTCGAACGGCACTTTGAAGACCAGCTTTGCCAGATTATCGCGCACTTTGACCGCGCCCTGGGAAGGGGAGACCAAAGTCCAACGTTCTCCATCCCAATCACCAAGCGCCACACGCGGTTCCATCGGATTGCCGACAATGCGGTTCTGCACCAGATCAACTGACACGATACGCGCGGCGCGGATAAAAGCCCCATCCGCTTCCGCGGCGCGGCCGCTATCCCAATGGACGCAAAGATTACTGCCCTGGTCTTCCCAAATGACCGGCGCATCAGCATCAAGTGCCTTGCCGGTTTCCGTCATGCTCGGCAGGGTTTCATAATCAATCTGGATCAGCTCGGCAGCATCCATGGCCTGATCACGGGTTTCGGCGACCACAAGCGCGACCGGGTCCCCCACATAGCGCACGCGTTCGGTTTGCAGGATATGGCGCGTGGGGGCGAAAAGTGGCTTATCCTTGCCGGGGACTTCCACCTGCACCGGCAGCGCGCCAATGCCATCGGCCATTGCATCATGCCCGGTCAGCACCGCCACCACGCCAGGGGCCACGCGCGCTTCACGGACATCCATGGAGATGATGCGCGCATGGGCATGGGGTGAACGCAGCACCACCGCATGTACCTGGCCCGGGCGGTTCATGTCATCCGTATAGGTGCCGCGCCCTGTCAGTAGCCGCACATCTTCCTTGCGCCGTACCGTCTGACCAATTCCAAACTTATCCATGGCCTATATCCCCGTTATTTCCAACAAAGCCTGCGCAATGGTGGTGATGCGCGCTACCGGGCGCAGCCCTTCAATCGCCGCCTGATGCACTGGCGCGGAAAACGCCGCGCAGCCATCTCCCAAAACGGTCACATCAAATTCGCGCACATGCGCGCCGCGCACGGTTGAAGCAACGCCTCCATTGGTGACAATGCCCGCGACCAGCAGCTTGCGAATACCGGCCTTGCGCAGCGCCCATTCCAGGCGCGAATTCCAAAAAGCGTCATAGCCGATTTTCTCAACCATCAGATCGGATGGCGCCAATTCATCCACCAAAGCCTGGCCCCAGGAAGCCGGTGCGAAATCCCCCCTGCGCAAAAAGGGACGCATTTGAAGAAGGTGTTCTGCAATAAAGGGCTCACCCCCCTTACCCGGCACCAGGGTGAAATGGGTGGAGGCGATCCACCCGCCTTTTGTGCGCATCGCTGCACAAAGCGGCGCAAGCCGCGCGGGCAGTGCCGCGATACTGGCATCACCCTGCCCACCGCGCGCATAGGCGCCCTTGGGGTGGATGAAATCATTCTGCAAATCACAGAGCAGCAAGGCGGTTTCGCTGATGGGAACGGCGCCTGCCATCATCACGCCCTTTCGATAATCAGATTGCCGAAGCGATCCACCCGCGCGATCAGGCCAGGATCCACCACCACGGTTGCATCGGGTTGCTCCAAAATGGCGGGGCCAGGGATCTCAGCGCCTACGGGCAAATCAAGCCGCGCATAAATGCGTGCCTCATACCAGGCGCCATCGAACCAAACCTGCCGCGCGCCGCGCGCAGCCTTTGCAAGGCTTGCATCCGCGCCGGGTGCGAGTGCTGCCAAATCAAACGCCGGGCGCCGACCAATCGCGGCGGTCCGCAAGGAGACAATCTTGACGGGCAAGCCAGGCAGCAAGCGGCTGAAGGCACGTTGATAGGTAGCTTCAAAAGCCCGCCGCACAATCCCCTGCGTCACGCCGGCGCTATTGCCTATCACCTTTACGGGCAAGGGCACGGCAACGGTATGCGTCTGCCCTGCGTAGTGCATATCAAGCGTGAAAAGCGTTTCAATCGCTTCCACCGTCAGGCCGGCATCGCGCACCACTGTCACAGCCATGCTTGCTTCGCGCACCAGTTGCGCATCCAGCGCTGTGGGATCGAGGCTGTCCAAGTCCAAATTGAGCGTGCGCACTTGATCATGCCGCACATCCGCAATAATGCAGCCAAGTGCCGAGGTAACACCCGGAAAGCGCGGCACCAAAGCTGCTTTCAGCCCGACCTCGGTGAGCAAGGCACCGACATGCAAGGCGCCGCCGCCACCAAAAGGCAGTGCCACAAACCGCGCCGGGTCCAGCCCGCGTTCGATGGAAACAAGCCTGATGGCGCCAGCCATTTTCGCATTTGCCACGCGCAAGACAGCCTCTGCCGCCGCCATGGCATCCAGCCTCAAAGGTGCACCGACATGCTGTGCAATCGCGGCCTTAGCGGCATCCACATCAAGGCTGGTGAGCGCGCCACCAATCGGCCGCGCGGCATTGATGCGGCCTAGCACGAGGTTCGCATCCGTCAGTGTCGGGCGATCATTGCCCTGGCCATAACAGACCGGTCCCGGACGACTGCCCGCACTTTCTGGCCCCACGTGCAGCAAGCCACCGCGATCCACCGCTGCGATGGAACCACCTCCCGCGCCGATGGTAGTGATTTCAATCATCGGGGAGCGGATGACCAGGCCGAAATCAATCGTCGCCTGTGCGGCCAGAGCCATTTGCCCATAAGCAATCAGCGAAACATCGAAGGAAGTGCCGCCCAGATCACAGGTAATCACATGGCTGAAGCCGGCAGCCTTGGCGATGGCACCCGCCGCGATCACCCCTGCTGCCGGACCCGAAAGCGCGGTGCGCGCAGGAAAGCGCCGTGCCGTTGCAGTGGACATGATGCCACCATTCGACTGCACAATATGAAATCGCCCACCGAAACCTTCATCGGCGAGCGCGCCCTCCAACTTGCCGAGATAACCCACGACCAATGGCTGCAAATAGGCATTGAGTGCCGTGGTCGAAGCCCGCTCAAATTCGCGAATTTCCGGCAGGATTTCGGAAGAAACCGAAACATGCGGATTGGGCCAAATGCGCCGCACCGCCTCAGCTGCCGCCTGTTCATTGCCGGGATTGGCGTAGGCATTGATGAAAATAATCGCGCAGGCTTCCGCACCGGCGGCCAACAATTGCCGCACGGCTGCTTCTACCGCCGCAATATCCACCTGCGTGTGGATACTGCCATCAGCTAGGCAACGTTCCGGCACTTCAAGCCGTAAATCACGCTCAGCGATCGGTTGGAAATCACCCCAAAGCCCCCAGGTATGCCGACGATCACGGCGGCGCATTTCCAGTACATCGCGAAAGCCGGCAGTGGTGATCACGCCAAGCTTGGCGCCCTTTCGTTCAAGCAGCGCATTGGTGCCCACCGTCGTGCCATGCACAACCGCCGCCATGCCGGTAGCGCCACCAAGTGCGCGCAACCCCGCGAGGAAACCTGAAGCCTCATCTCCGCGCTGGCTTGGTACCTTCGCGGTCTGAAAGCGGCCTGTTGCGGGATCGAACAGAAACAAATCGGTGAAGGTGCCACCGACATCAACGCCGACAATCGCGCTGCTCATGATGCTGGCCTTCCATAATCGCGAAGCGCAGCCTCGGCGCTGACATAACCCAGGCGAATATCGCGCGCGATGGTGTGCAAGGGCCGTGCGGCGGGATCGCCCCAGCCGCCGCCACCTGGCGTTTCCAGACGCACGCGCTCACCCTGACTGATGGAAACACCGACAATCTTGCTCGCCATCGGCGGCGTTTCGCCAGCACTCCCCCAGGTGAAGCGATTGAGCGCGCCATCCGCACCGCCCGCGACACCGAAGGGTGCGAAACGCCCGCGTTCTCCGAGCAAGGCAACTTCCGTGCGACCAGAGGCGAGCGCTTCAATCTCATAGACCGAGCCAACACCGCCACGATGTTCGCCAGCGCCACCACTATCAGGGCGAAGTGCCCATTGCGTGAACATCACCGGATAGGCGGCTTCCAGAATCTCGACGGGCGGAATCGTCGCGGTCGAAATCGGGTTATTCGCGTGATGCAGGCCATCGGTTACGGGATTGCCGCCAAGCCCGCCGCCGAAGAAGGAAAACATGACCCAGCGCGTGCCATTTTCTCGCTGGCCAGACAGCGCCAGCGCATTGATGGTGCCGAAAGGTGCCGCCGTTGCGGTGGCGGGGCGCGCCTTGCCAAGCGCGCCGAAGATCACGCCAATCAGGCGAAGGATGGTTTCCGTATAGCCGGCAACCGGGCGTGGTGCCTCGGCACCCAACAACGTGCTTGGCGGTGCAATCACCTCCACCAGGCGCAGCACGCCGGCATTGGCCGGTACATCGGGAAACGCGTGCTTCAGCGCAACATAACAGGCTGCTACTGTTGTCGCGACGGAGATATTGAGCGGCCCGACACAAGGTGGCGAGGAGCGTGACACATCGAAAATCAGCCGATCACCTGCAATCGTCAGATCAAGCGCAATGCGTAGCGCCTCATCCTTCACGCCATCATTGTCCAGGAAATCATCGAAGCTGTAGCGGCCATCGGGCAGGGCAGCGATCTCGGCGCGCATAAGCGCTTCGGCGCGATCGGCCAATTGTGCGAAGGCGGCAGTGATCCGCACATCGCCATAATCATCCAGCAATTCCAGTAGCCGCTTTTCGCCGAGATCGAGCGCGTTCAACTGCCCATTCAAATCGCCCCAATTGGATTGCGGCATGCGCGAATTCGCCGCCAAAATATCCAGAATATCCTGCTGCATCTGCCCGGCGCGGATCAGCTTCACTGGCGGAAAACGCACACCTTCCTGATGGCTTTCTGTCGCGCGCGGGTTGTAATTGCCAGGCACATTGCCGCCGATATCTAGCCAATGCCCAACACTCGCCACCCAGCAGAACAGTTGACCTTCATGAAAAATTGGACGCACCAGGCGGAAGTCATTCAAATGCGTGCCGCCATCATAGGGATCATTGAAAAGGAAGGTATCGCCGGCATCCAAGCCGCCATCCGCTGCTACCTTGCGAATGACAGAGCGCACGGCAAAGGACATGGCGCCAACAAAAATCGGTAAGCCCTTGGTGCCTTGCACCAAAGTATCGCCGGTGATGGCATCATAAACGCCGTGGCAGGCGTCATGCGCTTCGGCGATGATGGGGTTGAAGGCGCTGCGATACAGCGTTGCATCCATCTCATCGGCAATTTGTTCAAGCCGGCCCTTCAAGACGGCCAGGGTCACGGCATCAAGACGCGTCGTTACGGCTTCGGTCATTTCATAATCCAAGATAGCTGCGGCGCAGTTCTGGGTCAGCGGCGATATCTCGCGCGCTACCACTCAGGCTGATCACGCCATTTTCCAAGACATGCGCCTGATCCGCCACTTCCAGGCTTTGCGCGACATTCTGTTCCACCAGCATGAGCGTGAGCCCATCCGCATGCAGGCGCCTTATCAGCGTGAACATTTCCTCGACCAGCAGGGGCGAAAGGCCAAGCGATGGTTCATCCAGTATCAGGAGCTTCGGTTCCGCCATCAGCCCACGCCCAATGGCGAGCATTTGCTGCTCACCGCCCGAAAGCGTCCCGGCAGCCTGACGTGTTCGTTCCTTGAGCCGCGGGAAAATACCAAAGATGCGTTCCAGATTGCGCGCGCGATTGACCTGGGCGCGGCGATAGGAACCGAGTTCCAGCACTTCCCGCACATTCAAATTTGGGAAAATTTTGCGCCCTTCCGGCACATGTATCAGGCCAAGCGAAACAATCTCCGGCGGGGATAGCGTGGCGAGGCTCTGCCCCGCGAAACGGATTTCCCCACCACGCGGGCGCACCACGCCGCTAATGGTCATGTTGAGCGTCGTCTTGCCCGCGCCATTGGCGCCAAGCACCGCAACCAAGGCACCTTCCGGCACATCCAGATCAATACCGCGCAGAATCAGCGCCTCCCCATAGCCCGCTTCAAGCGCCTTGATTTCAAGCATGGCCTGCCAACCTTTGCGCGGCGCCATGGCCCAAATAGGCCTCTATCACTGCCGGATTAACCACCACCTCAGCCGCCTCGCCTGAGGCGATGATGCGCCCGCCGGAAATCACATGCACATATTCGCACAGGCTCATCACAGCCTGCATGACATGTTCGATCATGAGGATGGTGACGCCACCCGAGCGAATATCCTGCAGCACCGGTAGGAAATAGCGCAGCTCCGATGGGTTCAGCCCGGCTAAAACCTCATCCAGCAACAAAATGCGCGGGCGTGTGGCCAGCGCACGCGCCACTTCCAGGCGCTTCCGCCCCGCCACCGTCAGCGCTGCCGCGGGCTTGTCGAGTTGCGGGCCAAGGCCGAGGCGTTGTCCGACTTCCTCAGCCAACGCCAAGGCATCACGACGTTTTGGCAAGCGCAAAAAGGCACCGACCGCAATGTTTTCGCGCACGGAAAGCCCAGCGAAGGGCTGCACAATCTGGAAGGTGCGCGCCAGACCAAGCTTGGCCAAATCATGCGGCCTGCGCCCGGTGATCTCCTTACCACCCAACAACACTAAGCCAGCGCTTGGCTGCTCAAAACCCGCGATCACGGCGAATAACGTCGTCTTGCCCGCACCATTCGGGCCGATCAGCCCGGTTATCGAACCCTCACGCACATCGAAGGTCGCGTCAGACACTGCCGTCAGCCCACCAAAGCGCTTGGTGAGATCACGCACCGCGAGGAAAGCGGGGTCCCTCCCCTGCCCTGTCATGGCGCCCCCTTGCCGCGCCAGCGTGCGGCGAACAGGCCCGGAATGCGGTGTAATGGAAAGCGCACCACCAGGATCAGCAGCACACCAAAAATAATCAGATCAACGCCGGGAATTTTGCCGATCAGCATCTTCGTGCCTTCGCTGAGGCCTTGCAGGATCAGCGCACCAATCAACGGGCCAAAGACCGTGCCGGCGCCACCAATAATGGGCGCCAGCAGCGCTTCCACCGAAATCCAGGTGCCGAAGGCAATATTACTGTCGATATATAGGAAATACTGCGCATAGAGCGCGCCCGCTGCGCCAGTCAGCGCCGCCGATAGGCTGATGGCGCGCAGCTTCACTGCCAAAATATCCACGCCAAGCGCAGCAGCCGCGGCCTCATTTTCCCGCACCGCGACTAGCTGTGCGCCGATCCGGCTTTTCTCCAAAGCCAGCGTGATCTGCATGGCGAGCGCCAGCAGCATCGCGCCCAGAATCAGAAAGCTTGAACGATTGGCAAATTGCAGATTACCCGCGCCAAGATTGAGGTTGATCAGCAAGCCTGCCGCACCGCCGGTAATCTCGGTCGCATTGGCAAGGATGCGCAGCACCTCGGCAAAGGCCAGCGTCACCAGCGCGAAATAGGAGCCGCGTAAGCCAGCACGAAACACCATGGCACCTATCGCATAACCAAGTAGGGCGGCAGCGGCGACGCCAAAAGCGGCGGCGGGATAGGCATTTACGCCAAAGCGCTGTTGCAGAATGGCGCTGACATAAGCGCCCATGCCAAAAAACGCTGCATGGCCAAAGGAATATTGCCCACCATAACCACCAAGCAAATTCCACCCCTGCGCCGCGATGGCGAGGATTAGCGCAAAGACCAGAAAATTCAGTACCACGTTGCTTGTGACGAATAGCGAAACCAGCACGGCGGCCACCAGAAAGCCAAGAATGGGCAGGGTTTCGCGTGCGGTCATGCGCGCGCCCCGAACAGCCCGGTCGGGCGCAGCAGCAGGACCAGAATGAACATCAGGAATATCCCGATCTGGCCAAGGCTATCGCCGAAATAAAGGCCACTCAGGCTTTCCACCACGCCGATGAACAGCCCTCCCAAAAGCGCCCCCGTCACGCTGCCCATGCCGCCCAGCACCACAATGGTGAAAGCCACTAGCACAAAGGCATTCCCCACACGGGGCGAGACATAAAAGGACGGCAGCAATAGACAGGCCGCAATGGCAAGGCAGGCCGTACCAATGCCAAACGTCACCGCATAGATATGCGCGACATCAATGCCGACCAAAGCCGCACCGGTGCGTTCCTTCGCCACCGCGCGAATGGCGCGGCCGGTATCGGTCCGCGTCATCAGCACGAACAGCAACGCCGCCAGAAGCAGCGTCACGCCAAAGCCGATCAGCCGCGGGACGGAGAGCAGTACATCGCCAAGCTCCACCATGGACATAGCGTAAGGAAGCCGTAGCGTCATGGTGTCCGACCGGAAAATCGCCAGCATAGCGTTTTCGATGATAATCGAAAGCCCGAGTGTGACTAGCAGCATATTGGAGTCATCGCCACGACTGGCGGGCCCGATCACTAGGCGCTGCACCAGATAGCCCAGCACAAAGAACAACCCCGCCAGCGGGACCATCGCCGCATAGGGATCGAGCTTAAAGGCGCCATGCGCGACAAAGGCGGCATACATCGCCAGCGTCAGCAGCGCACCATGGGCAAAGTTGATGATATGCAGCACGCCGTAGACCAGTGTGAGACCAAGCGCCACCAGCCCATAAACGGCTCCCATCAGGAGGCCGTTTGCAACGGCCTCCAGCAGGATTTCGGGCGGGTAGCCCATCTCAACCGGTGACTGGGAAGACCGGCTGGGCGTCCGCAAAATCGCGTGGAAAGATCACCTTGATATCGCCATTCTGCACTTGCGTATTCACCGGCTTGCCGCCCTGGTTCTGACCATTGACGAATTGCGTCGGCCCATAGGGCATGATGTGGCGATCAAAGCCAGCCCCCGTTGCCGCCAGCGCCTGGGTCAGCGCACCACGATCCGCCCGGCCCGCACGTTCCAGCGCATCAGCAAACAGCATCACGGCGGAGTAATTCAGGGGCACATTATAAAGCCAGAAACGATTCTGCGCTTCCACACGCCGGCGTAATTCGGCAGTTTTTGGTTTACGCGGATCGGCCCAATGGTTGCAATCCATCACCAGATTGGCTGCTTCCGAGAATTCTCGCACAAAACGGAAATTAGAAGCCGCGCCATTCAGGATGCAATAAATCCCCTTCGACCGAATGCGCCGCTGCTGCAAAGTTTGCGACAGTAGCACGAATTCCGCGTAATAGGATGACGGAATGATCAGATCAGGATTAAGCGCCCTGATCCGCAGCGCCACATTGGACATGTCGCGCGATGGTGTTGGGTGCGCAATCGTCTCCAGCACCTGAAAGCCGCGCTTGGGCAATTCGGCATTCAACAGCCGCGCCATGCCGGACCCGAACAACCCATCCTCGTGCACAATCACGGCGCTGCGGGCAGGCTTGCCGGCAGCGTCATTGATCGCGACCAGATTATCCAAGGCTGTGCCGGTCACGGTGCCAAAGCCGGGCCCGAAGCGGAAAGTATTGGTCAGCCCGCGAGAGACGATCTGATCAGACACGCCCACATCCACAACGTAGGGCAGATCATAACGCGACGCGGCCTGGGAGGCGGCCAGGCAAATCGGGCTTGCAAAGCCACCTACAATCGCCAGCACGCCTTCGGCGTGCATTTTCTCAACCTCGGCCACGCCACCATCGGGGGTGGAGCGCGCATCGCCAAACACCATTTCGATCGGCGCGCCACCCAGCGCCTTGATGCCGCCGCCGGCATTGATATCGGTAATGGCGAGCTCCGCGCCCAAGCGGCCATATTCGCCATCCTGCGCCAGCGCGCCGGTGACGGGCTGGATGATGCCAAGCTTGATGGCGCGCGACTGCGCACGCCCAATGGCGGGTGCCGCGAGCATTGCGGGGGCGGCGAGCAGCGCCTGCCGCCGGGAAAGGCTGAATGAAGACATTGGAGACTCTCCTGTTAAAAGGCGGAAATGTTCATGCCCCAGGCTTTGCCAATTGGCCAGGGGGAACAGGACTTGAGCAACCAAAAAACCCTTGGAATCCCGCGTCAATGACCTTTTTCCGCAGATTTCTCGGGTAAGCAGCCATTTGACCGGCAACCCATGCATGAGGCCAACACCGCTGCGGATTGGGGAAACTTACCTGACAGCACTCCAACTCTCAAGAAAGCTCCTATTTTTTGTCCGATGCGCGTTACGATTTTTTTACAAAATCCGACGATAAAGCGGCCCGTGGGCGCACGATCCTCTAACAGCTCTAAGCATTTCAACCCAAAGCTCTTCGAGCCGGCAACCTTCGTGGACAGGGGTGTCAATCTTCCCTTCACTTCGCCGCTGCTCTTCGGGGCAAGGGCTCGTCCCCAGGAAGAAGGTTCCGGGCTTGAGGTGATTATCGCCAATCTTTCCGGCGGTGATGGCGTTTACATTTTTCCATGGAACGCCATACCGCAAATATGCACACCAACGCTGCATCTTCGGCGATTTTGGCAATTGTTGCGTGATGAAACATCGCTCACGCCCCGCAGCGTAAAAGATGCGGCGGAATCAGCGGCGATTGAAGGTTTGGCGGGCCGCGGCGCAGCGGCCGCCGTGCATGAGGCTCGCCTGGTGCGCGAAGCGCGCAGGAAGCAAATTAACTTCGCGCTACTGATCGATCTTATCAAGCGCTCTGAGGGTCCAAATTCTCAATGCCCACCACCTGAATCGGATGATCCTGGGAGGCTGATGGTGTGCAGTCAGCGTGCAGTTGCACGAAGCGCAACACAATTGTGTACTACAACCGAGGCCGTGGCAGTCGCACTTGAAGAACTATCCCAGGCTTTGAATGGTTTGGGCTTACTACAGGATAATGCGGCAGCCCCGGCGCACCATCGGTTAGCAGAACTTGGCAAGACAACGCTAGCGGTCGCGAGTTGGTGAAAGGAATTCCCTGACGATACAACCTTTGCCACCGCGAACCTTGTACTTCATTCTCTTCAACTTACCCTGACTTGTGCTATACAGGCGGTGGAGGAATTCGATACTCTTATCGGCAACACGATGGCAGTACTCAACGCGTTGCGAAAGGACTCTCAGGATCTAAGTCAACGTCTGACCAAAATTGATTGGCTTTTAGATGGTTGGGACACCATCATCGGTATCTGGGAGGCGACACCCGTTCAGGAAAAAACCAATGCCATTATGGAAATGGCCCTGCTGGCACCAATCCTGCCCAAGGAGGTGATTGGCTGAAATTACATTGATACCTATCTTTCGAAAGAACGTCGTACCGCGCGCATTGTCCACCAATTTGAGGATTGGCGAAGCGGTCGTGTGGTAGACATGATCGCACGAAATGAGGAAACGGCTTACAGCCGTCGTCAGCCCACGGTAACAAGAACTAGTGCCCGCCCCGAAAGGTCAACCTTGGGTTTAAAGAAGGATGCTTCTGCGTCTTCATTCACGAATCCATCCCAGATGGCTATGCCATCGGTGTCACGCAGAAAAAACCAACCCAGCGAAACGCGTCACTTGATTCGTGCCTTGGCAGCGGCATCTGACATCGCGCTAATGAATGTTGTTGGAATACTGGATCGCCTTTCGACTAGGCATGAGGCAGACCGGCTACTTGATGCTGCGCGCCCACGGCTTCGGCAGCCTCGCCCCGCGCGCAGCCTACAATTCACCCGGCTGCTTTTCTTGCCCCTGGATGGCGCCATTGCGGATAACGCAGAATGGAGGAGGGATGATTGGCGGCTTCCGTGCGCTGGGCTGCCCTGCATTGCCGAAGCGCTGCGAAGCGCCAAGGGGCAGGAAGCCCGGCACATTGACGCCATCCTCGAGGCAAAACCTTCCAGGGTATTAGCGCGGTGGACAGAATTGGCTGCTACCTTTGGTCGAAGGCCGCTTCCTTAGCAGCCAGTTTAAAGCCGGGTCCGCGATGGGCAACAAGCGGCATGCATCAGGAGGATTTCGCGCCCTTGGTGGTGCTTCCGGAAGGGGTATGGCGCCACGCGTCACGACTTTGGTCCGCGATCAAGCTTGCAGGGTGGGGGCCACCTGATGAGGCAGAGCGCTACGCGCTTAAGCCACTTGTCGCCGAAAGGTCAGCTTGCTTTGCCATGGGCTTGGCAAGCTTGCTCCAGAAGGCAACCAGGCCAGGGCAAGTGGCCATGACAGCCTCGGGACTTTCCAGCCAGGCGTCAAGCATTGCTGATGCTGCTTTGGACGACCGGTTGGCCAGAGCACTCGTGACACCTCCCGGCAAGGATTTAGTGGCCGCGGCATCATTAGCGGAGTCCTTTAGGGGGAACTTTCAGGATTTGGATCATGCGCCGCCGACGCGCAATCCGCGCCGCACTGGACGCCTAGTACAGTTGCGCCAGGCGGCAAAAATTACATGCTGCTTGGCATACGAAGAAGGGCTTACTGCTGAGATCTTGGAGAAATTGCTCTTGCTGGCAACTTCTACTACGGCAGAGCAAATAATCGCGCTAGAAGGTCAGGCCCGTGCATTACGGCGCATTGAGTTGATAGGCCGCCACTACGCCATAGATCATGGCTATGATGGCGCGGCCAAGCGTATTGGCGCAGCGCTCCATGCAACCAAGCAATTATTGACGCCCACGGGCTTCACCAAGCTTGATCTCGCGCGCATCGGCGAAATTTTACTTGGCCCGGAAGCAGCATTGGATCTTTTGACCGAGGACCAAAGCCGAATACCGATTGATCGCGCGTCGAAGCCTGAGGCTTAAAAAAACTCTGGACTAGCGCGACAGAAAGGATAATTCATTTATACCAACCAACATCAAGCGTGGCGACCTCACCAAAAGTCGTACCGCGCGCTACAGCCATGCGAATGATGGGCCATGACGTTGCGGTCATGGTGAGGAAAGGCATGGGATCACGCCGATCCCAGGTGACATCGCGTGTAGAGAACAACTGGCGTAGATTATCGCGAAACGGGCCGCGCCGGAATAGTGACATTTGGGTCTCCGTCAGCGCGGAATAGAATTGCTGCAGGCGTGTTTCAGGTCGGTAGTGCGGGATGAAACCAGGCTCCAGCACGGCGCGCGCAATATCGGCGCGTTCCCAGAAATGCAAACCACTTGTCGTGCGCGGATTGCATTCAATGCCCCAAGGCTTGCCCCCCTCATCCACCATGATGTCGAAGGCGATGAAGCCGGTCCAATTCGCTGCGGCGATGAAACGCGTGATCCAATCCGCAATGGCGGGGTGTTCCACCCGTTCGAACACCACAGCGACCGACCCTGATTTCTGCGCCGCGCGGTAGATGACGGTGGAGGCAACGCTACCCTCATGCGCGATAGAACAGGAGCTATATTCCGCACCGATCACGCAGCGCTGCACAATGGTCGGGATGGCGGGATTGGGCGTGGACAAGGCAACACCGGCGGGCAGAAGGCGCACACCGCGACCGGAACAGGAATGTACTGGCTTGATCACGACCGGGCCGGATTGCGCGAGTGCCTCGGCAGCAGGATCGCCCAGCGCATGCGTTTCCGGCACAGCCAAACCCCAAGCGGTGGCCTGTTGCGCAAAGCTGTGCTTGTTGTGTAGGCGGAGCAAAATCTTGGGCGGCATGGTGAAAAGCCGCGTGCAGGCGGGCAGGTTTTCGCGCAGGAAGGCGACATGCATGGTTTCTTCCGAAACCGGTACGACAAGATCAATCTTCTCATCGGCAATGATGCGTCGTAAGTCAGCCAGGTATCCCTGCTTGTCCTCTGCCGGCGCTGTCACCCGATGGCTTTGTGCCACCGCGCGCGACGCACCCGCCAAATGCCGCTTAAAGGGTTCCGCCACCACCACGCGCCAGCCGAGATCAGCAAAGCCACGCGCCACATCCAGTGCCTTGGGCAGGCGGCCAAGGGTCAGCAGCAGATTACCTGTCATGCCGCGGGAGTGACGCGACACATCACCTGCCGCGCCGGGCGCGTCGTGAGCCGCGCCGCAGGGCGCACGTCACCAGGCACTTCAATGTGGAAATCAAACTGGCGAAACAGCCGTGCAATCAGCAGCACCGCTTCCACCTGTGCGTATGCGGCACCCGCGCAAACTCGCGGACCAATGCCGAAGGGAATATAGGCGCCGGCTGTCATCTCTGCCTCACGCTCCGGCAGGAAACGGTCAGGGTCGAATAGATGCGGATCGCGCCAATAGGTCTGGTGGCGATGCAGCACCCAGGGCGCCACCATGATCAGCGCGCCCTTCTTCACCGGATAATCGCCGATGCGCGTTGCCTCATTCGCCACGCGCGGCAGGAAGGTGATGGGCGGATAAAGCCGGAGTGTTTCGCGAAATACATTGCGAACAAACAAAAGTTTGCGCGTATGTTCGAACAGGATCGGCCCAGGACCTACAACCTCTTCAATTTCCGCACGCATCCGTGCAACTAAGGCGGGTTGCGTCGCCAGCAGATAGAACACCCATGTCAGGGCGCTAGCACTGGTTTCATGCCCGGCCAGAAACAGCACGCCGAGCTGATCAATCAGCTCCTCACGCGTAAAGGCTTTGCCTTCCCCATCATGCGCGGCGATGATGGCGCTCGCAATATCATCAAAGCCCGTCGCACCATCACCCAAATGCGTATCGAGCAATTCACCAAGATAGCCGCGAATAAGACTGCATGCCTTCAGCACGCTTTCCTTCTGCGGAATGCGCTTCCAGGCGCGGTCAAAAATCAGCCGGCGGATTTCTACCTGCGCGACGCTATGTTCGAATTCGGTGAAGGCATCGAAAACCTCATGCGCGACGCGCGTCTCCAAGCCAGTTGAAAACACAGTGCGGCAGATGATGTCCGCAGTCATATGGCTCATCATCAGGTCGAGCGAAAAGCGTGTGTCATGCGCGGCATGATCGACCAAGGTGGCCTCTGCCGCCGCAGCGCCGGCTTCCATCGCTGGAAAGGCACGGTTGACGCGCATCATAGTCAAGGCCGGGTCAATCATGTCCCTCTGACGCCGCCAGGTGGCGCCAGAGGAGACAAAGATCGAATCGCCAATCAGCGGATCAAGCGCATGCACCATCAGATCGCTTTTGGGTAGAATCCCCTTGGGATCGGTCAGCACTTCGCGCACTAGATCGGGGCGATTGACGATAATGGTGGACCGGCGCGAATAGCCTAGCGGCCCGATCGGCATGCGATAAGCCTCGGCCGGCAAAAGCGAGAGTAAATCGCCATCGCCCCGGATCATGCAGCGCAACAGCGCAATCAGCGCCGGCAAGGGCTCCGACCGTGGCGGGGCAAAAGCACGAAAGGCGGGCACGTGATTCATGGCGTCCTACCCGGTGTTACGCCTAGGTGAGGGCGGGCGAAGTGGCGATGCAATGCTTGACCTACCATGGTTGATTTCCATGCTTTACATTAGTGCATGTCAAGTGCGATTGTCACTTGAACGCTGGGGAGGCTCGGATGATCCTGTTCCTGTTTCATGCGCTGGTCGCCGCCCATATCGTGACGGGCAGTATTGGCGCCATTGCTTTCTGGGTGCCCGTGATCGGGCGCAAGGGCGGCGCCAATCATGCGCGCTGGGGCAAGGTTTTCACCTTCGCGCTGCTGATCACCGGCTGCCTTGCGATGGTCATGAGTCTGCTGACGCTGGCCGCGCCCATTGAAACCCACCCGCATCTGGAAAGCGGCTTTGATGAGGCTTTCATCCGTGGCATTTTTGGCTGGATGATGCTGATGACCGGGTTGCTGACGGTCAATCTTGCCTGGTACGGCTGGCTCTCCATTCGCAACAAGCGCCGACATGAATTGAACCGCACGCGTTTGAATCTTTTCCTGCAGTATGGGCTAATACCCGCATCGCTGAATTGCGCTTGGCAGGGCTGGATGATTGGCCAACCGCTGATGATTGGCATTTGTATGGTGGGGCTGGCGACGGCGGGGACTAATCTTTGGTTCATCCTGGCGCGCGAACCGGGGCCGGGTTCCTGGATAAAGGAACATATCAAGGCTTTGGTGGGGGCGGGCATTTCCGTCTACACCGCCTTCATGGCTTTCGGGTCTGTCAGGATTTTTCCTGATTTGGCGCTCAATCCCTTCATGTGGGCGGTGCCGCTGGTGGTGGGGGTTTCGCTGATTATCTGGCACCGCCGCTTGGTGGATCGTCAATTTGCCGGACGTGGCAGACGTTTAAGCGCTGTAACCTAGCATGGCTTCCCCGCGCGTTGCTGTGATTGGTGCCGGCATGGGCGGATTGGCTGCCGCCGCTGATCTCGCGCGGCGTGGTGCGGCGGTGACAGTCTTGGAACGCGCCAGCGCCCCCGGCGGGAAGATGCGCGAAGTGATGGTGGATGGCAGCGCGATTGATGGTGGCCCTACGGTCTTTACCATGCGCTGGATTTTTGAGGGGCTATTCGAGGATGCGGGCGCCTCCCTGGAAGCCGCACTACAGTTGCAGAAGGCGGATATCCTGGCGCGGCATGCCTGGCGCGCTGGCGGCCGGCTTGATCTATTTGCCGATATCGCGCGTTCCGCCGATGCCATCGGCGAATTTGCGGGTGCGGCTGAGGCGCGCGGCTATCGCGCTTTCTGTGCACGCAGCGCCGATATTTTTCGCACATTGCGGCGTTCTTTCATTGCCGCCGAGCGTCCCTCCCCGCTTGACTTGGTCAAGCGCGTGGGCATTACGAATATCGCGGCGCTGATCCGCACCGCGCCGATCAAGACGTTGTGGGACGCCTTGGGCGAGCATTTTCGTGATCCGCGTTTGCGCCAATTATTCGGGCGTTATGCGACCTATTGCGGCTGCTCCCCCTGGTTGGCACCAGCGACGCTTATGCTGGTCGCGCATGTGGAACAGGATGGCGTGTGGTTCGTGAAGGGCGGCATGCGGCGCGTAGCGGATGTAATCCAGCGCTTGGCAGAAGGCCAGGGCGCTGAGTTTCACTTTGGTGCCGAGGTCGTTGAGATTCTGATACACCAGGGCCGTGTGTCTGGTGTGCAGCTGGCAAATGGTGAGGAACTCACCACCGATGCCGTGGTCTTCAACGGTGATGTGGCTGCGCTGGCACAGGGGATGCTGGGACAGGCGCCTCGTGGCGCGGCGGAGGATACGCCACGCGCCGCGCGCTCACTCTCCGCCGTGACTTGGTGCGTGAAAGCGCCGACCGCCGGCTTTCCATTGGTACATCACAATGTGTTCTTCGCCGAGGATTACACGGCAGAGTTTGAAGCGATTTTCCGCCGGCGCGATATCACCGCCGCCCCGACGGTCTATGTCTGCGCGCAGGATCGCGAAGCCGGGCCGGGGCCGCCAGAGGGCGCGCAAGAACGTATGCTTGTGCTGATCAATGCGCCACCCGATGGTGATCGGCGTGGTTATTCACCCAATGAAATCGCGGAACTTGGCGAACGAGGCTTCGGCTTGCTGAAGGCTTGCGGATTAGACGTGGCACGCGACGCAGGCGCGGAAGTAGTCACCACGCCGGAGGGTTTCGCGCAGCTTTTTCCGGGTTCCGGCGGCGCACTCTATGGCCGCGCGAGCCACGGCACTACCGGCACTTTCGCCCGCCCTGGCGCGGTGACTCGGTTGCAAGGGCTTTATCTGGCCGGGGGTTCCGTGCATCCCGGCCCCGGCATTCCCATGGCAGCGATGTCTGGCCGTATTGCCGCAGCGCGGCTTTTGGAAGATTGGGCTGGCGCGCGCGGTGCTATTCAGATTGGGGCGGCGCGCGCCTAATTGCGCTTCAGCGCGTCGCCATGCGGCACAAGCTGATCCAAAACCTTAGCGGAGGAAATCACACCCGGCACACCCGCACCGGGATGAGTGCCCGCACCGACCAAATACAAGCCCTTCACTTCTTCACTGACATTATGCGGGCGGAACCAGGCGCTTTGAAAAAGCTGTGGCTCCAGCGCAAAGGCCGCGCCATTCACCGACAGCAACCGATCCTGAAAATCCTGTGGCGTGATCATGTGCGATGTGACCAGGGCCTCACCAAGCCCAGGCAAAACGGTTTCCTCCAGGCGTTTTTCAATCGCCTTGCGATAGGGTTCCGCATGCTTGGCCCAATCCACCTTACTGCCAAGATGCGGCACGGGCGCCAGCACGTAAAAGGCATCGCAGCCAGGCGGGGCGAGTGATGTGTCCGTAGCCGTCGGGCGATGTAGATAAAGGCTGAAATCTTCGGCCAAGTGCTTACGCGTAAAAATATCGTGCAGCAATTCCCGGTAGCGCGGCCCAAGCACCATGGTGTGATGATACACATCCTCATACCGGCGCATGGTGCCGAAATACCAAACAAAAAGGCTCATGGAATAGCGCGCACGCGCGATCTTGCGATCGGTCCAGCGCCGCCGGGGATAATCCTGCAATAGCTTGCTGTAGGTCCAGGCAACATCGGCATTGGAAACCACGATATCGGCGGCAAGCCTTTCACCATCAGCCAATTCAACGCCCGTTACGCGGCCGCCTTCGGTGGTGATGCGCTTCACTTCGGCATTATAGCGAATGCAACCACCAAGCCTTGTTGCAAGATCAACAATACCCTGCACCAACGCGCCCATGCCGCCCATGGCGTAATGCACGCCATGCAGCCGTTCCAGATGCGCGATCAGGCAATAATAGGCAGTCGTCGTCATCGGATTCCCGCCAATCAGCAGCGGATGGAAACTAAAGGCAACGCACAGCTTGTCGCTCGTGAAGTAGTCGCAGACACGGCTGTAGACGGTGCGATAGCCCTTCAGCCGAATCAAATTTGGCGCAGCACCAAGCAATGATCCAAGACGATGGAAAGGCTTGTCCGCCAGTTCAGCGAAGGCAACACGAAAAATCCGCCCGCTTTCCAGAATGAAGCGTTCAAACCCGGCGCTATCTTGCGGCGCGATACGCGCGACCTCGGCCCGCGTCACATCAAGGTCAGCCGAACAACGCATGACGTCGCCATCGTCAAAACGGATAAGGTAGAAGGGATCCATCGCGCGCAGATCAATATCCTGTGCAAGTTTACGGCCAGCGAGTGACCAGAGTTCCTCCAACAAATAGGGCGCTGTGATGATGGTGGGGCCGGCATCGAAGGTAAAGCCATCCTGTCGAAAAACATAAGCGCGCCCACCAGCCGCATCAAGTTTTTCAAGGATCGTCACTCGCCAACCGCGTGCACCAAGCCGCACCGCTGCGGCCAAACCACCAAAGCCAGAGCCGATCACAATCGCATGCGGGCGCTTATCCTGCGCCTTCAAATCATTCGACATGAAACACCAAGACTGATTGCCAGGCAAGGAAAGCCTCTGCGCAAAACGCGGAGGCCCCAAACCCTAGTGATGCAAGACCGGGCGGGATCAGTCATCCCGCCCCAACCTATTATCGCGGCGTGGCATCGGCTGAACGCAGCGGGCCTTGATTGACCTGCTTCAATTCAGGGAAGTCACGCAGCATCGGCGCACCATTTAGTGGGCGATTGAGGCCCTGGTGGCAGGTCGTACAATTCGCCTTCAGCGGATCACCCAACGCCCCAAGCCGCGGGCCATGCGGGCCGTCCGCCGGACCATTCGGATTCTGCACCCAGAGCGGCTTCAGCGGTTCGATATAAGATGCGTTGATGTCCCGCACCATGCGGATTCCATACCACGCAGTCGTCCGTGCTGGCGGGCTTTGCGCCCATTCGGCAAAGGAGCGACTGTTATGGCAATAGGTGCAATTCACCCCGATTGAATTGGACATATGCATCATCAAGGCATAGGTCCATTCGGTTGACATGGTGTTTTGACTATTCCGACCTGGCAGCGAGGTTGTGCTGATAT
>VGDM01000032.1 GCA_016869715.1 Alphaproteobacteria bacterium | reverse complement strand
ACCGCCAATGGCGGCGGCGAAATTGTGAAGCTTTTGGAACGCGGCAGCGCCTTCTACGCGCCGGCGGCTTCTGCCATTGCCATGGCGGAAAGCTATTTGAAGGACAAGAAGCGCGTGCTGCCCTGCGCTGCTTGGCTGACGGGCCAATATGGCATCAAGGATCTTTATGTCGGCGTGCCGGTGGTGATCGGGGCTGGCGGTATTGAGCGCATTGTCGAGATTGAACTGAACCCGGCTGAAAAAGCCGCTTTCGATAAAAGCTGCGCCGCGGTGCAGGAGTTAATCGAAGCGTCGCGCAAGCTGGTGGGCTGATTGCCCAGGGCCAGGCCTCGCCTGGCCCTTTTTCGCATCCGGACTGGAGGCATTTTGCATGAATATCCATGAATATCAGGCGAAGGAGCTGCTGCGCCGCTATGGCGTTGCATTACTTGAAGGCCATGTCGCCTGGAATGCCGAGGAAGCCGCTGCAGCAGCGGCAAAGCTCCCTGGCCCGGTCTATGTGGTGAAGTCGCAAATCCATGCGGGGGGACGCGGCGCGGGCCACTTCAAGGAAGACCCGAGTGGCAAGGGCGGCGTGCGGGTTGTGAAGTCAGCCGCCGATGTGAAGGCCGCTGCCGATGCCATGATTGGCAAGGTTCTGGTGACGAAGCAAACCGGCCCCGCCGGTAAGCTTGTCTCGCGCGTTTATGTCGAAGATGGCTGCGATATCGCCCGCGAATTGTATCTTGGCCTGCTGGTGGACCGCGCCACATCGCGCCTGACCATCATGGCGTCCACCGAAGGCGGCATGGAAATTGAGGAGGTCGCCGAAAAGCGCCCCGAGAAAATCCTGAAGGTCGCGATTGACCCGGCTTCGGGCGTCTCGGGCTTTCATGCACGCAAGCTGGCCCTCGGCCTTGGCCTGACCGGCAAGCAGGTTTTGTCCTTCACCAAGTTTGTGCTGGCGCTGTACGGCGCCTTTGTTGAGCTTGATTGCGCGATTGTGGAGATCAACCCGCTGGTCGAGACCGGGGCAGGGGAGATCGTCGCACTCGATGCCAAGGTGTCCTTTGATGATAATGCGCTGTTCCGCCATAAGGATCTGGAAGCGCTGCGCGATGACAGCGAAATGGACCCGAAGGAATTGGACGCGGTCAATAATGATTTGAATTATGTCGCTTTGGATGGCGAGATCGGCTGCATGGTCAATGGCGCGGGCCTGGCCATGGCGACGATGGACATCATCAAGCTTTATGGCTCAAGCCCAGCAAACTTCCTTGACGTGGGCGGCACCGCGACGGCGGCACGGGTGACCGAGGCGTTTCGCATCATCACCTCGGACGCCAATGTGAAGGCCATTCTGGTGAATATCTTCGGCGGCATCGCGAAATGCGACATGATCGCCACGGGGATTGTGGAAGCGACCAAGACGTTGTCGCTGAGAGTGCCTTTGGTGGTGCGGCTTGAAGGCACCAATGTTGATCTCGGTAAGAAAATCCTCGCTGATAGCGGGCTTGCCATTATTACTGCCGATAATTTGGCCGATGCGGCGAAGAAAGTCGTCGCTGCCGTGAAGGGAGCCTGAACCATGGCTGTACTCGTTGACGCCAATACCCGCGTGATGACCCAGGGCTTCACCGGTTCGCAGGGCACCTTCCATGCCGAACAGGGCATTGCCTATGGTTCGGCCTATGTTGGCGGTGTCACGCCGGGCAAGGGCGGTACCATCCATATCGGCCTGCCGGTCTTTGATACGGTGGCTGAATGCGTGGCCGCGACGCGCGCCAATGCTTCCGTGATTTATGTGCCGCCACCCTTCGCGGCGGACGCCATTCTGGAAGCGATTGATGCGGAAGTGCCGCTGATTATTTGCATCACGGAAGGCATTCCGGTCTTGGATATGGTGAAGGTGAAGCGCGCGCTGGATGGGTCAAAATCCCGCCTGGTGGGGCCGAATTGCCCGGGCGTGATCACGCCTGGCGCCTGCAAGATCGGCATCATGCCGGGTCATATCCACAAGCCTGGGTCGGTTGGCATTGTCTCCCGTTCCGGGACGCTGACCTATGAGGCTGTGGCGCAAACCACTGCCGCCGGGCTTGGCCAATCAAGCTGCGTTGGCATTGGCGGTGACCCGGTGAAGGGTATGGATTTCATTGAAGTACTTGAGATGTTTTTGGCCGACCCGGAAACCAAATCCATCGTCATGATTGGCGAGATTGGCGGGCAATCTGAAATCCTGGCGGCCGAATACCTGAAGTGGGAGAATTTCGCCCCTGGCAAGCCCAACAAGCCGGTGGTGGGCTTCATCGCCGGCGCCACGGCTCCCCCGGGGCGGCGGATGGGCCATGCCGGGGCGGTGATTTCCGGCGGCGCCGATACCGCAGAAGCGAAAATGACTGCTATGAAAGCGGCCGGGATTCACGTTGCGGATAGTCCTTCTGCGCTGGGCTCCACCATGGTCAAGGCGCTTGGCGGCTGATATCGCCAATTAGTTGACACTGGGGGGCTGCCGCATCGGGCGTTATGGCCTTATGCTGGGATCCCTTGGCCCCGGCGCCGGGGCGTTGCACGGCACCACAAGAATACATCCGCCCAACCCCAGCATGGGTAGCCGAGGCGGGAGGGAGAGGGTTGATGGCCGGAGTGGATATTCTCGCAACCGCGATGACGGGGGCGAATGCTGCCTATCTTGCTGATCTTTACGCCAGATGGGCAGAAAATCCCGGAAGCGTCGACCCCACCTATGCGGAGCTTTTCGCTTCCCTGAATGATGAGGCGCGGGCGGTGCTGACGGATGCCTCTGGCGCATCCTGGGCGCCGCGTATTCGCGGCGCCTTTGGGCCGGAACCCGAAAAGCCCGCCCCCGCCAAGGGCGCCAAGCCAGCCGCGGCCGACCCGGAGGCGGCGCGCCGTGCGGTGCTCGATTCCATCCGGGCGCTGATGCTGATCCGCAGCTATCGCGTGCGCGGGCATCTCGAAGCGCGGCTTGATCCGCTCGGCCTGCAAGTGCCGAAATCCCATCCCGAACTTGACCCCAAGACCTATGGCTTCACAGAGGAGGATTGGGATCGCCAGATTTTCCTCGATTTTGTGTTGGGCAAGGAAACCGCCAATCTGCGTGAGATTCTGGCGATTTGCCGCGCATCCTATTGCGGTTCAATCGGCGTCGAATTCATGCATATCCAAGACCCGGATCAGAAATCCTGGATCCAGCGCCGCATTGAAGGCGCGCCCTGGAATGGCGCCTTTGATACCGCACAGAAGAATCAGATTCTGCAGCAATTGACCGAAGCGGAAGGCTTTGAAGCCTTTTGCGCGCGGAAATTCGTGGGCACCAAGCGCTTTGGCCTGGAAGGGGGCGAGACCACCATCCCGGCGGTGCAGGCCGCGATTGAAACCGCCGCCAAGCAGGGGGCGAAGGAAATCGTGATCGGCATGGCGCATCGCGGGCGCCTCAATATGCTGGTCAATGTGGTGAAAAAATCCTTCACCCAGGTGTTTTCGGAATTCAAGGGCAATTCGGCCAATCCGGATGACATCGAAAGCTCGGGCGATGTGAAATACCATCTGGGTACCAGCACCGATATCGATATCGCCGGGAACAAGGTTCATCTTTCGCTGCAACCCAATCCTTCGCATCTGGAAGCGGTTGATCCGGTGGTGGCAGGCAAGGTGCGCGCGCGCCAGGATATGGGCGGCGACACCAAGGGCCGACGTTCCGTGATGGGCATGCTGCTGCATGGCGATGCTGCCTTTGCCGGGCAGGGCGTGGTTTATGAAACCCTGGCGATGAGCCAATTGATAGGCTATCGCACCGGCGGCACGTTGCATATCGTCACTAATAACCAGATCGGCTTCACCACCGTGCCGGCGCATGCCCATTCTGGGCTTTACTGCACGGATGTGGCGAAATCCGTCCAGGCGCCCATCCTGCATGTTAATGGTGATGACCCGGAAGCGGTGGTGTTCTGCGCGCGCTTGGCCGCCGAATTCCGCATGGTCTTTGGTGCGGATGTGGTGCTGGATATCGTTTGCTATCGCCGCCACGGCCATAATGAAAGCGATGAGCCCGCCTTTACCCAGCCGCTGATGTATAACCGCATCCGCGAATTGCGCACCGTGCGCAATCTTTATGCGGAAAGGCTCGCGCAGGAAGGATCGGTCCCGGCTGAGTCCTCCAAGGCGATGCTGGATGCCTTTAATGCGCGCCTGGAAGAAGCCTTTGAGGCGTCTCTAGCCTATCGCCCGAATAAGGCGGATTGGCTGGAAGGCCATTGGTCCGGCCTGCGTCCCGCCGGTTCGACGGATGAGGCGGAGCAGCTTGAAGCGACCTCGGTCGCGCCCGAGACGCTGAAGGAAATCGGCCTTGCGTTGTCGCGGGTGCCGGCTGAGTTCGGCGTCAATTCGAAAATCGTACGGCAATTGGAACAGAAGCGTCAGGGGATTAAAACGGGTGAAGGCATTGATTGGGCCACCGGTGAGGCTTTGGCCTTCGGTTCCTTATTGTTGGAAGGCCATCGCGTGCGCTTGTCCGGAGAGGATGTGCAGCGCGGTACCTTCAGCCATCGTCATGTGGTGCTGATTGATCAGGGTAGTCAGGCTGAATACACGCCGCTCAGTAATATCCGCGAAGGTCAGGCGAAATTTGAAGCCTTCAATTCGCTGCTCGCGGAATTTGGCGTGCTGGGCTTTGACTATGGCTATTCGCTTGCCGATCCCAATACGCTGGTGCTCTGGGAAGGGCAGTTTGGCGATTTCGCCAATGGTGCGCAGGTCATCATTGACCAGTTCATCGCCTCTGGTGAGACCAAATGGCTGCGCATGTCGGGCCTGGTGATGCTACTGCCGCATGGCTATGAAGGGCAGGGGCCGGAACATTCCTCGGCGCGGCTTGAGCGCTATTTGCAGCTTTGCGCTGAGCGCAACATGCGCGTTTGTAACTTCACCACGCCGGCCAATTACTTCCATGCCCTGCGCCGGCAGATGAAGGCGAATTACCGCAAGCCTTTGGTGGTGATGACGCCGAAATCCCTGCTGCGGCATAAGCTTGCCATCAGCAATCTGTCGGAATTTGGCCCCGGCAGCGGTTTCCGCCATGTGATTGATGAGGTGGACAAGATTGCGCCGCCCAAGACAATCCGTCGCGTCGTGCTCTGCACCGGCAAGGTCTATTATGATCTGCTGCAGGAGCGCCGCGACAAGGGCATCAAGGATGTCGCGATTGTGCGGCTTGAACAGCTGTATCCGTTCCCGAGGATCAGCCTGCCGCCGGTGCTGGCGCAATATCCCAATGCCGAAGTGGTGTGGTGCCAGGAAGAACCGGAAAACATGGGTGCCTGGAACTTTGTGGATCGCAAGATTGAAGGCGTCTTGAAGACGCTGGATATCAAGGCCAAGCGCCCCGATTATGTGGGCCGGGAGGACGCGGCGAGCCCCGCCACCGGCCTTGCGAAAGTGCATCAACAACAACAGGAAGTATTGGTGCGCGCAGCCCTGATGGGCTGACGCGTATTGGTTTTAGAATGGATCGATCAATGACCAATATTGTCGTGCCCAGCCTGGGCGAAAGCGTCTCAACCGCCACCGTCGCGCGTTGGCTGAAAAAAGCCGGTGAAGTCGTGACGGCCGATGAGCCCTTGGTGGAGCTGGAAACCGATAAGGTGACGGTGGAGGTGAATGCGCCGGTGACCGGTGTTGTTGCCGCCATTGCCGCTGATGCAGGCGCGGAAGTGCTACCCGGCGCCGTACTGGGCAGCATTCAGGTCGGCGCTGCCGCTGGTGCTGCAAAGCCCGTAGCCTCGCCAGCCCCTGCGGCCAAGCCTGCCGCGGCGTCTGCACCCGCGCCGGCGGCTGCTTTAGGGCATGCGCCAATGCCGGCGGCGGCCAAGATCATCGCTGAAACCGGCGCTTCTGCCGCCGCGATTGGTGCGGGCACGGGCAAGGGTGGGCGCATCACCAAGGGCGATGTGCTGGCCTATTTGGCGCAGCCCGCTGCCGCGCCGGCGCTGGCCCCTGCCGCGCGGGCTTCGCGCCCGCCGGAAGCGGGTGAGGAGCGTGTGAAGATGACCCGCCTGCGCGCCACCATCGCGCGGCGGCTCAAGGAAGCGCAGAATACGGCGGCCATGCTGACCACTTTCAATGAGGCGGATATGTCAGCCGCGATGGTGCTGCGTTCTGAGTATCGCGATGCGTTTGAAAAGCGCCATGGCGTAAAGCTTGGCTTAATGTCCTTCTTCGTGAAGGCGTGCATTGCGGCGTTGAAGGAATTTCCCGCCGTGAATGCCGAGATTGATGGCGATGAGATTGTCTACAAGAATTTCGTGCATATGGGCATTGCTGTCGGCGGGCCTTCGGGCCTGGTGGTGCCGGTGCTGCGCAATGCGGACACGATGGGCTTTGCCGAAATTGAAAAGCGCATCGGTGAATTCGGCAAGCGCGCGCGTGATGGTGCCTTGAAGCTGGATGAATTAGCTGGCGGTTCCTTCACCATCACCAATGGCGGCATTTACGGTTCGCTGATGTCCACGCCAATCCTGAACCCGCCGCAATCGGGCATTCTTGGCATGCACAAGATTCAGGATCGCCCCATAGCGGTTGCCGGCAAGATCGATATCCGCCCCATGATGTATATCGCGCTTTCTTACGACCACCGCATTGTGGATGGTAAGGAGGCGGTGAGTTTCCTGGTCCGCGTGAAGGAAAGCATCGAAGACCCGCGCAGGCTTATGTTGGATATTTGAAAAATGCGGGAGGGCAAATAGCCCTCCCGTTTCCCTTTCAGTCGATGCTCAGCTTCAATCTTTTGACCATGCGCTCTTCATAGAGCGCGCGTTCACGGGCGAATGCCGTGTAGTCTGCTGGCCCAAGATATTCATTGGGTAAGTCGTGTTTCTTCATATATTCCTGAACCAGCGGGTGATACTGAGTCTTTTTGAAGGCGTGATGCAGGAATTCGGTTATCTCGGGATCCATGCCTTTAGGGCCTGTGATCCCGTAGGGTGAAGTCACCACCATGTCATAGCCCAAGTCGCGCAAGGTTGGTGCATTGGGAAAGGAGCCAAGGCGTTCACGAGTCCACACTGCCAATAGACGCAACTGCCCTGCTTCGACATTCGGCGCCCAGGAATTTGAATTGGCGATACAGTCGATCTGGCGTGCGAGCAGCGCCGTGATATTTTCCGATGTGCCGCGATAGGGCACATGGGTCATTTCCACATCTTCCTTTTCGCATAATTCTTCCATCGCAAGATGATTGGAAGTGGCTATGCCTGATGTGCCATAGGTCAATTGCCCTGGTTTCCGCCGTGCTTCGGCAAACATGTCCTTCAGGCTGTTCCATCCCGAAGCTGGATGCACCACGTGACCAAAAATAAAGCCTGACTGTTGCATAATATACGTGAAGTCATTCACCGGGTCCCAGGTTGGGCGCTTGGTGAGAAAGGGATGGCGGATCACCGATAGGTGATGATGCGCTATCGTATATCCATCTGGCCTGGCTTGCGTCAGCAATTGCTGGGCCGCCAGCGTGCCGCGCGCGCCGGGGCGATTTTCAATAATGACGGATTGACCATATTCCTGCAGGAACAATTCATTTTGCAGGCGCATGAAGCCATCAAGCAATCCACCGGGAGCCCAGGGTATCAAGAAGCGAATGGGCCGATTGGGAAAACGCCCCTGGCTTAGCGCGGGTGTGGCCAGGATGTTCGCGCCAAAGCCAAGCGCGGCGCGGCGGGAGAGTTGAGTCATGGCGCCTGCCCCTTCAGCCATCCAAGGTCAGACCAAGGCGCCGCACCATGGCCTTTTCGTATTCGACACGTTCCAAAATGAAGCGGCGGTAGCTTTCCGTGTCGTGATAGACCAGTGGCATGTCAAAACGACCCCGGATGGTGGTGTTTTCTGTGCTGAAAAGTGCTTCCTTCATGGCATCATGCAACACGTGCACAATGCCAGGGTCCATGGCCTTGGGGCCGCTGACGCCGTAAGGGGAGGCTACTACCATATCATAGCCAAGCTCCTTCAACGTTGGCACAGCGGGGAAGCGTGGGGCGCGTTCCGCACTCCACACCGCGAGTGCCCGCAATTGGCCCGCTTCCACATTGGGCGCCCAGGTGGAGGCATCGCAAATCATATCCACCTGGCCGGAAAGCACGGCGGTGACACCTTCATTGGCGCCGCGAAAGGGCACATGCGTTAGGCTGAGTTTCTCGATTTCCTGAATACTTTCCATGGCAAGGTGATTGGTGGTGCCGATCCCGCTGGTGGAATAGGTCAGCTTGCCGGGATTGGCGCGGGCATAGGCCAGCAAATCCTGCCAGGTTTTGTGCTGGCTATCGGCTTTGACGGCAGTGCCAAACAGCCAGCCGGTCATGCCGATGATATGGGTGAAATCGCCAACCGGGTCCCAACCTGGTGTGCGCATCATCCAGGGCCGGCGCAGCACCGAAAGATGCATCTGCGTCAGCGTATAGCCATCGGGCCGCGCCTGCTGCGCGACCGTCAACGGCCCCAGCGTGCCGCCAGCGCCGGGGCGGTTTTGTACCACCATGGGCTGGCCGAGCGCCTTGCCGACAAGCTCCGCGATGGAGCGCAGCTGCGCATCGGCGGAACCGCCGGCAGGCCAGGGCACGACAAGCTGAATGGGCCGGTCAGGATAGCGGGCCTGTGCCAGCGCTGGCGCAGCAAGCGCCGCCCCGGTTGCGGCCAGTAAGCCACGGCGTGAGGCTAAGAAAGGTTTCGTCATGGCTTCTCCTCCCCAAGGCGCGTCTTGCGGCGCCTGTTTCAGGTCGCAGGATAGGGGGAAAAGCGGGCAAAACCCAAGCCCTAATTCCGTGGCTTGATCGCCCTGACCACCCGGTCCAAACATGGCGGCGAAATCAAACGGGTTGAGGATGCCTGACCATGAGTGACGCTTTTGATGTGATCGTGATTGGCGCCGGCCCCGGCGGCTATGTGTGCGCCATTCGCGCTGCGCAATTGGGGCTGAAGGTGGCTTGCGTGGAAAAGCGTGAGACCTTGGGCGGCACCTGCCTCAATGTCGGCTGCATCCCATCCAAGGCGCTGCTGCAATCATCCGAACATTACGAAGAAGCGCAGCATAAGCTTACGGATCATGGTGTCTCTGTTGGTTCGGTGAAGCTTGATCTGGCGCGGATGCTGGCGCGCAAGGGTGAAGTGGTCGGCGCCAATGTGAAGGGGGTCGAATTCCTGTTCCGCAAAAACAAGGTCACCTGGCTGAAGGGCGAGGGCAGCATCTCGGCGCCCGGCACTGTCAGCGTCGCCGGCAAGGACTACACCGCAAAGCACATCCTGATCGCGAGCGGGAGTGAGAGCATTCCCCTGCCGGGTGTGGAAGTGGATGAAAAGCAGATCGTGACCTCCACCGGCGGCTTGGAATTGACGAGCGTGCCGAAGCATCTGGTGGTGATTGGCGGCGGCTATATCGGGTTGGAATTGGGCAGCGTCTGGCGCCGCCTCGGTTCAGAAGTGACGGTGGTGGAATTCCTCGATCGTCTGGTGCCGAGCATGGATTTTGAAGTGGGCAAGGCATTTGAACGCATCCTGGCGAAGCAGGGCATCAAGACCAAGCTGAAAACTAAGGTGATGGGTGCCACCAAGTCCAAAAAGAGTGTGACGCTGAAGGTGGAAGCTGCTGCCGGTGGTGCGGCGGAAGAACTGATTGCCGATGTTGTGCTGGTCGCGATTGGGCGGCGGCCTTACGTGGCGGGGCTTGGCTTGGATAAAGTGGGTGTCGCTTTGGATGAACGCGGGCGCATCAAGGTGGATGGCCATTACGCCACCAATGTGCCGGGCATTTATGCCATTGGCGATGTGATCACCGGGCCGATGCTGGCGCATAAGGCGGAAGAAGAAGGAGTGGCATTAGCGGAAATGCTGGCGGGTCAAAAGCCGCATGTGAATTACGGCGCGATCCCGGGCGTGGTCTATACTTGGCCGGAAGTGGCGTCCGTGGGTGAAACCGAGGATCAACTCAAGACGCGCGGTGTCGCCTATAAGGTCGGTAAATTTCCCTTCACCGCGAATGGCCGCGCCCGCGCCATGGGGCATATGGATGGGTTTGTGAAAATCTTGGCCGATAAGGCGACAGACAAGGTGCTGGGCGCGCATATCATCGGCCCGGATGCCGGCACGCTGATTGCGGAATTGGCGTTGGCGATGGAATTTGGCGCAAGTGCCGAAGATGTCGCGCGCACTTGCCATGCGCATCCTTCGTTGAATGAGGCGGTGAAGGAAGCCGCCCTCGCCGTGGATGGGCGGGCGCTGCATATCTAAGAAGCTCGATATCTAAGAGGCTCGGTCTCACGTGCCAAAAACCCGGTCCCCCGCATCACCAAGGCCGGGGCGGATATAGCCGTTTTCATCCAGCCTTTCGTCAATCGCGGCGGTCCAGATCGCGACATCGGGATGGGCTTGCCGCACATGCCTGATACCCTCGGGCGCGGCGAGCAGACAGATGAAGCGAATACGTGTCGCTCCACGCGCCTTCAGCCGATCCAGCGCGGCGACGGCCGAATTGCCAGTCGCCAGCATGGGATCGAGCAAGATCACGAGACGTTCGGCGAGATCCTCCGGCGCGCGGAAGTAGTATTCATGCGCTTGCAGTGTCTTGTGATCACGATAGACGCCGATATGCGCGACACCCGCTTCCGGCAGCAGGGTCAGCAGGCCATCCAGAAAGCCGATGCCTGCACGCAGCACCGGGGCGAAAATCGGCGGCTTGCCGGCGAGCTTGGGGGCTGCCATGCTTTCCAGCGGCGTTTCGATCTCCCGTTTTTCAAGGGGTAAATCAGCCAGGGCAGTGGCGCCGAGCAGCATGGCGATGTCGCGGAGCAAGGCGCGGAAGGTCGGCACCGGGCAGGATATTTCGCGCATTTGCGACAGGCGATGCTCGATCAAGGGATGCCCGACCACCGTGAGCATGTCGTCGTCACCCGATCTTGAAACCATTGCCATGGCTGCCCCCGAGCCGTTTGAAGCGCGTTTCTAGGGGAGAATCGCGGGCTGGGGAAATGGGATTTCCGGCATGAGATGGCCCAAAAGCAGGGGTTTAACCTTGCTGCTTCACCCATCCCTGGCCGCGCAGATGGCTCATGGCGGAGCCAGTTCAACTAAAAAGATAACACTAGGCTGTATTTTTATAAAATAATGCAATCATGAAGGTGTGAACCTGAGCCTATTACGTCCCGCCCTTGCGCCTTTGCTGCGCCTCAGCCGTGGCCGCCGGCTGTGCTCGGGCTCGGCTATGTGGGGCGGCCCTCGGCGCTTGGCGCCGCTGCTGCTGGCTATGACGTGGTTGGCTATGACCCGGCGCTAGAGGCGCGCTGGCTTGCCACTGCTGGTTGCAAACAGGGCTTGGGTAGCTTCCACGCCAGCGCCGATCCCGCCGCGCTTGCCGGTGCCGATACCTGGTTGATTTGCGTGCCAACCCCGCTTGATGCGCGCGGACGGCCTGATCTGACAGCCGTGCGCGCAGCGCTTGGGATGGCGGCGCGTGGCCTCAAGCCAGGCGCGCTGGTTTGTCTGATTTCCACCTGCCAGCCAGGGGCGACAAATGGGTTGTGCCGTTCCATCCTTGAAGAAGCAGGTTGGCGTGTGGGGCAGGATGTCTTCCTCGCGGTTTCGCCGGAACGCGAAAACCCAGGGCCATATGCGCCGCCAACCCGCAGCGTTCCGCGCCTCTTGGGTGCGACCGATGATGCCTCTTGCCGCCGCGCCTTGGCCTTTTGGCGCCATCTGATGGATCAGGTTGAGGTGGTGGCGAGCCCCGAGGTCGCTGAATTCGCCAAGCTTTTGGAAAACACCTATCGCCTCGTGAATATCGCGCTGATGGATGAACTCCACGCTGCCTTCACCGCGCTTGGTGTGGCGACGCGAGATGTGGTGGCGGCGGCGGCGACCAAACCCTTCGGCTTTGCGCCGTTTTGGCCAGCGCTTGGCGCGGGCGGGCATTGCATTCCGAAAGACCCGGCCTTTTTGCAGATGGAGGCAGGGCGCGTGGGCGCGCCCTCCGCTTTGCTGGCCAAGGCGACGTCGCGCAATCGCGGGCGCGTGGCGCGCGTGCTGGCGCAAATCCGCGCACGGCTTGGTGATGATCTGGCGGGCAAGCGCGTGCTGGTGGCGGGCGTGACCTATAAACCCGATGTCGCAGATTTGCGCGCCGCAGCACCGCTCAGGCTCTTGCGCGGCCTGCACGGTGCGCAGGCTGAGCTTGCCTGGCATGATCCGGTGATCGGCACGGCGCCCAAAACGCTAACCTCAGTGCCGCGCAGCGTGGCTCTTTCAATGCCGGATGGTGCGCAGCCTGATGCGGCCATCCTCGGCACACCGCATCGCGCTTTTGATCTGGCGGCGATCATCCGCGCCGCCCCCTTGGTGTTTGATCCGTTCGGCATTTTGACGGCAGGGCAAAGCGTTATCGTCGTCTGAGGTCAGGCGTCGCCTTTCCATTCCGCCGGCGCCACGCTGCCTACCTGTTCGGCAATCCGGCCATAATGTTCCACGCGGCGATGGCGCGCGAAGTCGAAAATCGTCTTCCGCCCCAATTCGCATCTGCCGAGGTCAGCTTCCGCCAAAATCAGCTCATCATCCCAGCTTGTCGCCTGCGCCATGATCTCCCCTTGCGGGTTCACAATGATGGAATGGCCGAACAGCTCATGCCCATCTTCCGTGCCGGCCTTGGCGGTCGCGACCGCAAAGCAGGAATTCTGGTAGCACCCGGACTGGATCGAAAGATGGCTGTGAAACACGCGGAGATGCGGCGCCTCAAAGCCGCGATTTTCCATATTCAGCGACGGCGTATTATAGCCGAGCATGACCAATTCGACCTGCTGCAAGCCCATCACTCGCCAGGCTTCCGGCCAGCGGCGGTCATTGCAGATCATCATGCCAAGATTGACGGGCTGGCCTGAAACGGGTGCGCGGATCACGGGAAAGCCAAGATCACCCGGTTCAAAATAGCGCTTTTCCAGATGCTGCACACGGCGCACGGGGTCGAATTCCTTATGGCCCGGCAAATGCACCTTGCGGTATTTCAGCACAATCTCGCCAGATGGCAGCACGAAAACCGCGGTATTGAAGCGCCGGCCTTCTGGCGTTTTCTCGGCATAGCCCAGATGAAAAGCGATGCCATATTTGCGCGCGGCTTCGAATAGCGGCGCGGTCTCATTGGAAGGGAGTGCCGCTTCATACCAATGATCGGCATTGGCCAAGTCTTCCTCATACCAGCGCGGGAAGAAGGTAGTCAGCGCCAATTCCGGAAACACCACCACCTGCGCTCCGCGTTGATGCGCCTTTTCCATCAGGCGGATCATGCGCCCGACCGCAACATCACGGCCCTCGGCCTTTTGGATCGGGCCCAATTGCGCGGCGGCCAGAACAAGGGAACGGGTCATCTGCTTATCCTTTGAGCGTTTTTACCTGTTCGTAGATCATCGACAGGCTTGCATGTAGGCTGTGGGTGCCGCCGCCCAACCCCTGACGACGGCGTCAATAGTAACCTGATGGCCGATGGACACCTCGTCAATCTCCACGGAAGCGCGCAGCGCGGCGAGGTTTTCCAACGTCAGGTCGTGTCCCGCATTTACTCTTAACCCTAAACGTCGTACATGCTCGGCCGTTTTGCACAGCGCCTTGACCTCCGCCGCATGCGTACCTGTCTTGAACGCCTTCGCAAAAGGACCGGTGTAGAGCTCAATCACGCGGGCTCCAGCGGCAACGGCGTAATCGCAGCTTTCATTCGTGGCGTCGCAGAACACGGCGACGCGAAGCCCGGCCAGTCGCTCGACTGTGCGCCGCGGTTCGGCATGGGGGTCGTAAGCGCGCCAGCTGTGATCCGATGTCACTTCGCCTGGAGTGACCGGGACTACCGTGCACTTGCTCGGCCGTAGCGTCTCAACCAACGTGATCAATTCGGCGCGCAAATCGCCTTCGATGTTGAGTTCCACCGCGCCCGAGGCCAGTTCTGGCAGCCTTGCCAGCCTGACCACATCATCGAGCCTGATATGAGGCGCATCTTCACGCGGATGGACCGTCAGGCTCCGGACGCCGGCAGTAATCGCCTTTCGCGCGAAGTCGGAAACATTGGGTTCATCGCTCCCCCGCCAATTTCGGAGAAGGGCAATCTTATTCAGGTTCAGACTGAAGACGGGCATCGTTTTACAGTCGCTTTGCCACCAAATCTCGCTGTATAAGTGTATCCTATCGCAATCCGCGCGGCGCGCATCACGCCGGCGGCACCGCCCCCACCTGGTCAATCATGGTGCGATACCATTGCGGCCGGCGATGGGCGGCGAAGTTGAACATTTTCTCCTTCCCCTGCCGGCAGGCTTCAAAATCCACGTCGGCGATAATGATCTCATCACCCAGCGTCTTGGCTTCCGCCACCACGCAGCCATTCGGGTCCACAATCACCGAACCACCAATCAGGCCCGAGCCATCTTCCACACCCGCCTTGGCGACCGAAATCGCCCAGGTCGCATTCATATAGGCATTGCCCTGAACGGCGAGTGTTGAATGGAAGGTGCGGAGCGACTGGTCTTCGCTATCGCCGCCCATCGGATCATAGGCGGCCGAGTTATAGCCAATCAGCATCAGCTCAATCCCCTGCAGACCATAGCAGCGCCAGGCTTCCGGCCAGCGGCGGTCATTGCAGATCATCATGCCAAGCACGGGACGGCCCCAGGCTTCCGGGCCGCGAAAGGCAGGGAAGCCAAGATCACCATATTCGAAATAGCGCTTTTCCAATTGCTGGAAGCGATCGCCCGCGCGCGGTTCCACCGTACCGGGCAGATGGATTTTGCGATACTTTCCAAGCACGCTGCCATCCGGCCCGATCGTGATCGCCGTATTGTAGCGCTTGCCATGCGGTGTGAGCTCTGCATAGCCAAGATAAAAACCAATGCCCAAGGCACGCGCACAATCAAACAGGGGCTGCACGCGCGGATTTGGCATTTCGCGCTCAAAGTAAGAATCCAACTCCGCCTGATCGGTGAAAAGCCAGCGCGGGAAAAACGTGGTCAGCGGCAATTCCGGGAACACCACCATCTGCGCGCCGGCACCGGCGGCCTGCTCCAAAAGTGCCACCATGCGCGCCAGGATCGCTTCTCGGTTATCGGCTTTCTGGTTCGGTCCCATTTGGGCGCCGGCAAGGCAGAGTGTGCGGATCATTGTTCAAGCTCCGGACGAATGGCCTCGACCACAGGCGCGTAACGCTGTGTCTCGGCGTCGATGAAGGCGGCTGCGCTGACAGGCGTGCCAGGCGCGGAAGCGGTGATGCCGGATGCGGTAAGGCTGGCGCGGAAGGCCGGATCACTGAGGGCAGCATTGGTTGCCGCCGAAAGCCGTTCCAGGATGGGCGCCGGCAGGGCAGGGGGTGCGAAGACCGCATGCCACAGCACGGCTTCAAATCCGGTGACCCCGAGCGCCTCATTAACCGTCGGCACATCGGGCGCGGCTTCCAAACGCTGGGCTGTCGCCACCGCGAGCATGCGTGCCCGTCCGCCCTTATGCAAAGGCAAGCCACCGCCGAAGGTATTGACGGCAAGTGCCAAGGTGCCGCCCACCAAATCATTCATCGCCGGCGCTGCGCCGCGATAGGGCACATGGGTGATGGCAACCCCGCCCGCCTGCTGCTTCAACAACTCTGTGGCAAGGTGCATCATGGTCCCGCTGCCTGGTGAGCCATAGGAAACCAGGGGGTTTGCATTGCGCGCCGCGTCCAGAAATGAACGGAGCGTTGCGGGGCGCGAGGGATGCGCCAGCCAACAAAGCGGCCCGCCGCCCAATTCCGCAATGGCCGTGAAATCGCGCAACACATCAAATTGCGGCTGGCGCGCGACCAGCGGATAAAGCGCATGGGTCGAAGCCGTGCCAAACAAGATCGTATAACCATCAGCCCGCGCGCGGGAGACTTCGAGCGAGCCAATCGCGCCCCCCGCACCGCCGCGATTTTCCGTCACCACCGATTGGCCCAATTCGCGGCCCAGGCGCTCAGCGTAAAGCCGCGCATAGACATCAGTGGGACCGCCGGCGGGGAAGGGGATGATCATGCGGATCGGGCGGGAGGGAAACACCTCCTGCGCCCGCCCCGTGCCCGTGACCAGCGCCGCGCTAGCGCCAAGCAGCGTGGTGCGACGGCCAAAACTACAAGGCAGCATCGCGCCAATTCTCCACTGCCGCATCGGGGTGGCACGCAAGCCCGGCAGCCTTGATGCCCTCGCACGCCGCGTGTTCGTCACGGTCTGACGCATCACCGCTCACACCAACCGCGCCAATCACCGCACCGGCGGCATTCAGGATCAGCACGCCACCGGGTACGGGAACGAACTTGCCATCGGAAGCGGCGGCGACAGCGGCCTGGAAGGCGATGCGTTCCTTCAAGCGGTCGCGCGCAACGCGGCTGCCAATGCCCATGCCGAGCGCGGCATAGGCTTTGCCGTACGCGATTTCGGCCCGCAGAATGCCAGAGCCATCCTCGCGCTTTTGCACTACAACATGCCCGCCCGCATCTAGCACAACCACGGTCAGCGGCAGCATGCCCGCCGCGCGGCCCGCTGCCAGCGTGACATCGGCGATCTTATCGGCCGTCGCCAAAGGCAAATCCACCGCGAGGTGCTTCACATAATAATCTGCGGAATTCATCGGCGTCTCCCTGCGAAAAATTGAAGGGCCTTCCATGGGCCAAGCGCCACACGGCGGCAAGCCAGGGTTCAGTAGAACAGATCCCGGAAATCTTGCCGCGTGCCGCCAAACAGCCGCCAGGTGGCAATGGCGCCAATGCAAAGCCCGCTCCCGGCAGCAATCGCCGGCACCGGATCGGGCAGGCCTCCTGCGCCAGTCACGGCGGCATTCAGCATCCCGAGCATGATGCCAACCGAACCCGCAATCATCGCCTGCACCAGGCCGGGCTTGCGCCGCAGCGGCGGAGCAGCTTGCTTCGAAGGCCGCGGTGGTCGCTTAATCCAATGCCCGGCGGGGCGCTGCTTTTCCTTATTCCCCGACATAGGTTTGCCTATGTTGACGCGGCACGAAACGCCCGGCGCCGGGCTTGGCCAGAACCTGCTTGCCATCCCAAATCTGCTGCCCGCGCAGCCAGGTGGCGGCAACGCGGCCCTTCACCTTCATGCTATCATAAGGCGACCATTTGGCGTCTTCCTGGTCCTGGATATCCTGCGCATCAAAGGTAAAATCGCCTTCTTCCATCACCAGCAAATCGGCATCCGCACCAACGCGCAGCGCGCCCTTCTTCGGATAAAGCCCATGGAAGCGCGCCGGGCGTTCGGCGCAATAAAGCGCCATCAGGCTGGGCGACAGGCCGCGTTGCTTCAGCAGCGTGAACATCACCGGCGCGAAGCTTTGCATGCCGGTGAGCCCCGCGCCCACGGTGAAGATATCGCCCGTATAGGTCTTGCGATCACGCGGCCAGGGCGCGTGATCGGTGGAGACATAGGCAACCTGCCCCTTGGCAAAGGCGCCCCACATGCGCTCTACCTCATCCGCCGTGCGGAAGGGCGGGTTGCATTTGCCGAAGCCTTCCAGCCGGATGATGTCTTCTTCCGTCATACATAGGTATTGCAGGCAGGCCTCGCCCGATGCTTTGCCGCCCATGCGACGAAACACCTCGGCAATCTCAAAGCCGCGCGCGAGCGATGAATGGGCGATATGCACATGCGCGCCGGTCTCAAGCCCGATTTCGAAAATCTCCAAATCCGCCATGGTCTCGCACAGCGGCGGGCGGGTGCGGCAATGCCAGATGGGCGAGGTATTGCCAGCGGCCTTGGCTTCCTCGGTCAGCCGCACAACAATTTCCTGGTCTTCATTATGCACGGCGACCATCAGCCCGGTCTTGGCGATTTCGCGAAAGGCCGCGACCATGGTCGGGTGGTCAATGCGCGGGAAGCGCACCGGGTCATATTCATAAGTGGAAAGCTTGAAGGAACAGGCGCCCGCTTCAGCCAGGCCCGCAATGGCATCCACCCCGCCCGATTTCAGAATGGTGCCGTAAAGCGCCATATCCACATGCGACAGGCGGTTCGCATACTCCACCTTTTCCGTGAAAATGCCGGCATCTGTCACCGGGCGCGGCACGTCATAGGGCATGTCAATGCAAGTCGTGACCCCGCCAGCGGCAGCGGTTTTGGACGCACCTTCAATGCCCGGCCAACCGCGAGAGGATGAGGTATGCATATGCCCATCCACGAGCCCCGGCATGATCAGCTTGCTGCCGTAATCCTCGACCGAGGTCGCAACCGGTGATGGGCCTTCACCAATGCCGGCAATCACCCCGCCGCGCGTGGCGATCCAGCCATTCGCAAGTATGCGATCTGGCAGCACCAAAGTGCCACGAATGACGCGATCAAAAGGGGTGGTGGCGGGCATGGGCTACTCCTACAAGGGTCATCTGATCGGTGGGTGAGGCTAACGCAGCCCCGTGTTGCGGACCAGGGCTGCGGGCGGGAATTGCGCATCCGCGATTTCAAGCGCGAGGCTGGTTGCCTCATTCTCCCGCTCCGCATTCCAGGCCAGCGCCACACCGACACCGCGAATGGGACCAGCCAGAATGCGAAAGGCAACCCCGGGCGGATTGAGCCGCGCCATGCCTTCTGACACCAAGGCCACCCCAAGCCCCGCAGCCACAAAACCAAGCTGCGCCATGGCCGATCCCACTTCACGCACCACGCGGGGCGTGAAGCCCGCCGCGTGACAGGCCGCTGTCATGGCATCCGAATAGGCCGGGCTGATCGCGCGCGGCAGCATTAGCATCGGCGCTTCCGCGAGTGCCGTGAGCGGCAAGGGGTCAGGACCGCTCAGGATCGGATGGCCTTCCGGCAAGGCAGCGGCGAGCCTGTCTTCCCCCAAAGGTCTCAGCCTGATCGGCGCGCGATCACGATCTGCGCGGAGCAAGGCCAGTTCAACCTCTCCCCGGCGCAGCGCCTCCAAAGCCTCGGCGGTGTCCATTTCACGCACGCCAATCGCGGCTTCGGGGCGCGCGGCCTGCATGGCGCGCACGATGGGCGGCAGGTAATCGAATAGCGCTGAGGTGACGCAGGCGATGGCCACCGGCGCGTGATGGCCCATGCGCAATTCACGCGCGAGGCTTTCCAGATCAGCCGCATTGCCGGCGATGCGGCGCGCGAGTGGCAGCAGCGCTTCCCCCTCCCGCGTTGGGCGTGCGCCCTTGCCGGAGCGTTCCAGCAGCTTCACGCCCAATTCGCGTTCCAGCAATTGGATTTGCGCCGTCAGCGGTGGCTGCGAAATGCCAAGCCGTGCGGCGGCGCGACCGAAATGACCTTCCTCGGCGACGGCGAGAAAATGCCCCAGGCGGCGGATCAGGCGAAAATCCATCTTCGATCCCATGCGGTTTCGCCCATACGGAAAACCTATCAGCGCGCCACGTCAATTGGATTGGACGATGGCGCAGGATGGGCGCACAAGATCACCCCATCAGGCAAGTTGCCAGCAACAAAGGGAGAAGCCCCAGATGAAACTGCACCAGCTAAAGGTTCACCCATCAAAAGCGCTATTGAAGCGCGAAGATCAATTGGCCTGGAAAATGGCCGGAGTCGCTGTAGACAAGGTCGCGGTCGAAAAGCCGGTGCAGGAGATGATCATCAACCGGATCATCGATAATGGCTCTGTCGCCATCGCTGCCATCAACCGCCGCCCGGTGGTCTCGGCGCGCGGCATGGCGCTCGGCCATGCGAAGAAGGCGGGTGGCGCGCAGGTATTTGGCGTGAAATCGGCGACCACGGTTTCCCCCGAATGGGCGGCCTGGGCCAATGGCACCGCCGTGCGTGAATTGGATATGCACGACACTTTCTTGGCCGCTGATTACTCCCACCCTGGCGATAATATCCCGCCGATCCTGGCGGTCGCGCAGGCCATGGAAAAATCCGGCCGTGATCTGATCCGTGGCCTTGCCACTGGCTATGAGCTGCATATTGATCTGGTGCGCGCGATTTGCCTGCATGAACATAAGGTGGACCATGTCGCCCATCTTTGCCCTGCGGCGGCGGCTGGCATTGGCACGCTGCTCGGCCTCAAGCAGGAAGTGGTGTTCCAATCCATCCAGCAGGCTTTGCATACCTCGGTCTCCTTCCGGCAATCCCGCAAGGGCGAGATTTCATCCTGGAAGGCCTATGCCCCCGCCCATGCCGGCAAGCTGGCGGTGGAAGCGGTGGACCGCTGCATGCGCGGTGAAGGCGCGCCTTCGCCGATTTATGAGGGTGAAGACAGCGTGATTGCCTGGGCGCTGTCCGGGCGGTCCAACCGCCAGGATGTCTATGGCCCGGTCTATTACGAAGTGCCGCTGCCGGAAGCGGGGGAGCCAAAGCGCTCCATTCTGGACTCCTATACCAAGGAACACTCGGCCGAATACCAATCCCAGGCGCTGATTGACCTGGCCTTCCGTATGCGTGAGCAGATTGCGGATATGGAGGCGATTGAGAAGATAATCATCCATACCAGCCATCACACCCATTACGTGATTGGCACCGGCGCCAATGACCCGCAAAAGATGGACCCGAAGGCGAGCCGTGAGACGCTGGACCATTCCATCATGTATATCTTCGCGGTCGCGTTGCAGGATGGCCGTTGGCATCATGTGGATAGCTACGCGCCGAAGCGGGCGGGCCGCGCCGATACCGTCCGGCTTTGGCACAAGATCGAAACGCGGGAAGATGCGGAATGGACCAGCAAATACCATTCCCGCGACCCAAATGAGCTTTCCTTCGGCGGGCGCGTTGAAATCCTGTTCAAGGATGGATCGCGCCTCGTGGATGAGCTTGGCGTTGCCAATGCACACCCGAATGGCGCCAAACCCTTTGGCCGGGCGGATTACATCCGCAAATTCCGAACCATCACGGATGGCATCATCTCCCCCCGCGAGTCCAACCGCTTCCTGGAAGTGGCGCAGGATTTGGCCAAGCTGAAGGCGGGCGAACTCAGCGCGCTGAACGTCGTACTACCGGCTGGCGGCCTGCTGGACAGCAAGCCCGGCATCTTCTGAAGTCTGAATGAGGAAGGCAGGGTCGGTGCCGCGCGCGCCGTCCAAAAGCAAGGATAGCAAGGGAAGAAACCCAATGAACGAAACGACGAAACCCGAAATCTATAAGGGCCTGGTCGGCGTCTATGCCGATGTCTCTGCTGTATCGAAGGTGATGCCGGAGACGAATAGCCTGACCTATCGCGGTTATGCGGTGCAGGATTTGGCCGAGAATTGCAGCTTTGAGGAAGTGGCCTATCTGCTTTGGGAAGGTGAATTGCCCAATGCCAAGCAGCTGGCTGAGTTCAAGGCTGAGACCGCAGCCGAGCGTGAGATCAGCCCCGCGCTGCACCGCGTGATCCGCGAAATGCCCAAGGATGCGCACCCGATGGATGCGATCCGCACCGCCGTGTCCTTCATGGGGATGGAAGACCCTGAGACCTCCGATGTCTCCCTGCCCGCGCAGTATCGGAAGGCCAAGCGGCTTTTTGCGAAGATCCCTGCGGCAATTGCGGCGGCCTATCGCGCTTCCCGTGGCCTGCCGGTGGTGGCGCCGAACCCCGCGCATGGCTTTGGCGAGAATGTCTTCAACCTGATCCTGGGCAAGGTGCCGCAGCCGGAAGTGCTGAAGGCTTTCGATGTTTCCATGATTCTTTATGCCGAGCATACCTTCAACGCCTCCACCTATACGGCGCGCCTGGTGACCTCCTCGGGCGCCGACATGCATGGCGCGATCACGGCGGGCATCGCCTCGCTCAAGGGGCCGCTCCATGGCGGCGCCAATGAGGCGGTGATGCACACGCTGAAGGAAATTGGCGACCCGAAGCTGGCGAAGGAATGGATCCAAAGCCGCTTTGACCATAAGGCGCTGGTGATGGGCTTTGGCCACCGCGTCTATAAATCAGGCGATAGCCGGGTGCCCACCATGCGTAAATATGCCGAGAAAATGGCCGAAGTCGTGGGTGACAAGACCTGGATGGAGATCAGCCGCATCCTGGCCGGTGAGATGCTGGAGAAGAAGAACATCCACCCCAATCTCGATTTCCCGGCAGGCCCTGCCTATTACCTGATGGGTTTTGAGATTCCGCTTTTCACGCCGATCTTCGTCGCCTCCCGCATCACGGGCTGGTCGGCGCATGTGATTGAGCAGGGCACGGATAATCGCCTCATTCGCCCGCTTTCCTGGTATACGGGGCCGGAACAGCGCCCGGTCCCAACGCTGGCGGCGCGATAGTTTGCAGATGCCTACGTCATTTTTTAGAGATGGTGAAGCGGCGCTGCAAGGTGTAAAACCGGAGCACGAATGTCACACTGCTTGCATCATAATGCGATGCGCGCAATTTTTTTTTGCGAAATGTGACGGATTTTATTGACACAACTCATGGTGATGAAGATAGCGTGTCCTTGCGCGCGATTCTCTTGTGCGATTCGCACCGCCTTAACGCCGCGAGAAGTTGCTCCCGAGATCAGGTGCATTTCCTGAATCTGGTGCAGTGAAGCGGGAAGGTACTGCGATCGGCAAGGCAGAGTTGCCGCAGCAGGGAAGGACGGTCCATGGACCGCAGACTCACGGGGCTCTTCGCTTCACGCGATCAGGGCCCCACACCACTCCAAGCCGCCGTCATGGCGTGTGCAAGGGGTGGGAGAGAGGCCAGGGGGAACACGCCGCGCTGGAATGCCGCGCGCTGTGAAGCCTTTGGCGGCTGCGCTTCGCGGAGACTTTCAGTCCTGTCGGTCCGCGCATCGGGATCCGCGCGTCGCCGCCATCACCGCCCACACCTGCTGTACCCCGGGTTGGAATTGGGAATTTGCCGCGCGAAGCGCTGCCTTCCCATGAAGGCCTTCAACAGGAACACATGGAGATTCATCCTCTGATGACTGATATTGTCGAGACCACCGAAACCGAAGACACCCCGCGCGTTCAGGCGATGGCCATGGCCGCGGCGAAGAAGAAGGCGCCGGCCAAGCGCAAGCCTGCTGCGAAGAAGCCGGCTGCGAAAAAGGCCGCTGCCAAGAAGAAGCCTGCTGCCAAGAAGAAGCCTGCTGCGAAGAAGGCTGCTGCGAAGAAGCCGACTGCGAAGAAGAAGCCTGCTGCGAAGAAGAAGCCTGCTGCGAAGAAGGCTGCTGCGAAGAAGCCGGCTGCGAAGAAGAAGCCTGCTGCGAAGAAGAAGCCTGCTGCAAAGAAGGCTGCTGCGAAGAAGCCGGCCGCCAAGAAGGCCGCGCCGCGTCGCCGCAAGGCCGCTGCCCCGGCTGCCTCTACGGCGGGAACTTCGGCGAGCTGATTAGCTACCGGATCCCGGCACTGGGGCGTCGCATGCAAGTCATGCGGCGCCCCAAGTGTTTTCGGAGCAGATCGCGTTCAGATGGACAATCTGAACGGATGAAGTTGCTCGAAGAAAATACGAGGTAGAGTGGCTTACGTTAACTCGTATAAACGTTACACGCTCTAAGCCGGCAAACCTGATGCCCTGGATGACGCGTCTATTATCGGCGCAGGACCATGACATACTGATTCCATCGCTTGCTGCCTATGGCGCGGAGACGGCGCCGCATCTGGCGGGCTGGGCAGGCACTTTGCGGCACCGATAGGCGGGGAATCCTGGCGAGATTTCGTTGCGATCTATCACGCGCTTTACATCAATGAAACGCTGGTATATCGTAATTACAAACCGAAAGCGGGGTTGGACTGGCCCGCGTAGTCGCCACGATTGGCAAATCCATTGCACCGGGCGTTCTGTCGGGCATGGACCGCCTTTCCTAAAAGTGTGCCCAGACGCTTCGCTTTGATGGGCGTGCGCTGCCGCAACTTGCCTTCCTGTCGGATACAGGTGAAGCATTTGCCTTGTGCATCATGCGCTCGGCCAGTCTTGAATTGCCCCGAATGGCCTTCGAGACCCGAAGGGGCATGCGAGCCGCATTATGGTCGGCGAATGGATATGAATACCTGCTCATCGGCGGGAGTGACAACAAACTGACGCGCGCCGCAGCCAGCTATTTCGCGACGCGCCTTTAGCTCGGGCCTGATCCCGCAGCTAGTGCTTATCGGAGACTATGATGACCCCAGAAGAAATGGTTGCCGCCATTCGCGCCGATGCGCGCTTCGCCGCTGCCAGCGCCAAACTCGCCGCGGATCATGCGCGCATGGTACAAGATTGCATCACGCTCACGCAAATTCCGGCCCCACCTTTTGCCGAAGAAACACGCGCGGCCGCCTATCTCGCCATGCTCCGCGATCATGGGCTTGAGGGGGTGGAGCAGGATGAGATTGGCAATGTGATGGGCCTGCGGCGCGGTTTCGGCAATGGCGATATTCTGGTGGTGGCCGCGCATCTGGATACCGTCTTTCCCGCTGGCACGGATGTGCGTGTCAGGCGCGAAGGCAATAAGCTTTTCGCGCCGGGGGTGAGTGACGATACTTGGTCGCTCGCGGTCAATCTCGGCTTTTTGCGCGCCCTTGATTCGGCAGGCATTCGCACGCGGCATGATTTGTTGTTTGTGGGTGATGTGGGCGAAGAGGGCCTCGGCGATTTGCGCGGCATTCGCCATCTTTTTACCAAGGGGCGGCATCGCGCGCGTATTCGCGGCTTTCTGACCGTGGATAGCCCGCAGGTGGAAGGCATTGTCAGCGGCGGTGTTGGGTCCAAGCGCTATCGCGTGACCTTCCAGGGGCCGGGCGGGCATTCCTATGCCGCTTTTGGTCTGGTGAACCCAATGTATGCCATGGCGGAATGCGCGCGTGGTCTCGCTGCGGTCAAAGTGCCCGACAGCCCGCCCACCTCGCATTGTGTAAGTGTTGTCTCGGGCGGCACTTCCATCAATGCCATCGCCAATCGTGTGGTGATTGAGGTTGATTTGCGCTCTGCCTCGGCGGCCGAACTTGCCAAGCTGGATCGCGCATTTTTGGAGATTGTGGATCTAGCAGTGGCGGGTGAGAATGCTGCGCGTTCCACCGCCAATGGCGCCATCGCCGCCGAGGTCACACCAGTTGGCGATCGCCCGGCGGGCGAAACACCGGCGGGCAGCCCCATCCGCGCCTTGGCGGCAGCGGCGGTGACGGCGGAAGGGTATCGGCCCAGCTTCGAATGGTCTTCGACGGATGCGAATATTCCGATGTCGCTTGGCATCCCGGCCTTGAAGATTGGCGCGGGTGGCCGAGGTGGCCGGGCGCATTCACTGGATGAATGGCTGGATGTGGAGCCGGTGGAGGCCTTGCGCGGGATGCGTTCCAGCCTTACCACCATCCTCGCCATCGCCGGCATGGAAGGCATTGCCTGAAGTCTCGGCGGGGTCCGGGTTGGCACGGCCACCCCGGCGGGGGCGGGGGGCAGAGCCCTCCTTGAATTTTGTCTGGTCGCATTTTCCGAGTCGCCGACCAAGACCGCTTGGCTTGAACGTGCTCCCGGCAGAGCCCCCCTTGAATTTTGTCTCGTCGTATTTTCCGAGTGGCCAAGCGAGACCGCTTGGTTTGAAAGTACTATGGGCAGAGCTCCCCTTGTTTTAAGTCTTCACAAGCCCGCCCTGCCGGGCCATCTCTTGCCCATCATGACTGCTCCCGCCCCTCTTCTCCCGCCCGAGCGCGCCGCCCAGCTTGCCGCCGAATTCGGTCTGAAGCCCGTTGAATATGAGCGGGTGCTCGCCATCCTGGGCCGCGCGCCGCGCTTGGTAGAGCTCGGCCTGTTCAGCGTGATGTGGTCGGAGCACTGCTCGTACAAGTCATCGCGCGTTTGGCTGCGTGAATTGCCGACTAAGGCGCCCTGGGTGATCCAGGGCCCCGGAGAGAATGCCGGCGTGGTTGATATTGGTGAGGGGCTGGCCGCGGTTTTCAAAATGGAAAGCCACAACCACCCATCCTATATCGAGCCCTATAATGGTGCGGCGACTGGTGTGGGCGGCATTTTGCGCGATGTCTTCACCATGGGCGCGCGGCCGATTGCCAATTTGAATGCGCTCCGTTTCGGTGCGCCGGATGCGCCGCGCATGAAGCGCATCATTGATGGCGTGGTGCGCGGCATTGGCGGTTACGGCAATTGCGTCGGTGTGCCGACGGTGGGGGGCGAGGTGAATTTCCACCCGCGCTATAATGGGAATCCCTTGGTCAATGCCATGACGGTTGGCATCGCGCGCGCCGATCGCATTTTTACCGCCAAGGCGACCGGCATTGGTAATCCCGTTGTCTATGTTGGGTCCAAGACAGGCCGCGATGGCATCCATGGCGCCACCATGGCGAGTGCAGAATTCAGCGCCGATTTGGAAGAAAAGCGCCCAACCGTGCAAATCGGCGATCCCTTCGCCGAAAAGCTGCTGATCGAAGCCTGCATGGAATTGATGGCAACGGATGCCATTGTCGCCATTCAGGATATGGGTGCCGCCGGGCTGACGAGTTCCAGCGTGGAGATGGCGGGCAAGGGCGGCATGGGCATTGAGCTTGAATTGGAAGCCGTGCCGCAGCGCGAAGAAGGCATGTCGGCCTATGAAATGATGCTCTCGGAAAGCCAGGAACGCATGCTGATGATCCTGAAGCCAGGCCATGAGGCCGAGGCTGAGGCGATTTTCCGCAAATGGGAATTGGATTTCGCCGTGATCGGTAAGCTGACGGATACAGGCCGCATCGTCATTCGCCATAAGGGCGTGCTGGAAGCGGATATTCCGCTGGCGCCGTTGGAATCTGAAGCGCCGCTCTATCGCAGGCCCATCGCGGAAACGCCGAAGCAGCCGGTTTTGGCGGCCGCCGCCATTCCTGATCCGGTCGGGCTTGCGCCGGCCTTGATGACGCTTATCGCGTGCCCTGATCTTTGCTCCCGCCGCTGGATTTGGGACCAATATGACAGCCTGGTGAATGGCCAGACGGTGCAGCGCCCGGGTGGCGCGGATGCTGCCGTGGTCAGGATTGAAGATCATGAGCGTGCACTGGCCATGACCACGGATTGCACGCCGCGCTATTGCCTGGCAGACCCGGAAGAAGGCGGCAAGCAGGCCGTGGCAGAGGCGTGGCGCAATATCACCGCTGTTGGCGCGCTGCCCCTGGCGATCACCGACAATATGAATTTCGGCAATCCGGAAAAGCCGGAAATCATGGGGCAATTTGCCTCGGCTTTGCGGGGCATGGCAGCGGCGTGCCTCGCGCTCGATTTCCCGGTCGTCTCGGGCAATGTGTCGCTCTACAATGAAACCGAAGGCAGGGCGATTTTGCCCACACCGGCGATTGGTGGCGTTGGTGTGCTGGAAAAAGCCGCGCAAGCGGTGGGGCTTGCCATGCTGGCCAAGGGCGATCTGGTGCTGATTGGCGAAACGCAAGGCTGGCTTGGGCAATCGCTTTGGCTGCGCGAAATCGCGGGGCGGGAAGAAGGTGCGCCGCCGCCGGTTGATCTGGCCGCCGAACGCCGTAATGGCGATTTTGTGCGCGGGCGCATCCTGGCGGGCGAAGTGCTGGCCAGCCATGATTGCGCCGATGGCGGGCTGCTGGTGGCGCTCGCCGAAATGGCGATGGGGAGTGGCATTGGCGCGAAGCTTGCCTCGGCGCCCGACGGCATTCCCGCACATGGCTTCTGGTTCGGCGAAGATCAGGCCCGCTATATGCTGGCGGTGGCCGATGGCGCGGCGTTGATCGCCAAGGCAAGGGCGGCGGGGGTTCCGGCCCGGCTGATTGGCTCGGCTGGCGGGGGGGACTTGGTTCTGCCCGATGGCACTGCCATATCCGTCTCAATGCTGTCGGCGGCCCATGAGTCGGCGCTGCCGGCGCTGATGGGGGTGCAATAGCAACCATGGGCATGCAGGCCGCGGAAATTGAGGCGCTGATCAAGGCAGCGCTGCCGGATGCGGAAGTGACGATCGAGGATTTGGCCGGCGATGGTGATCATTACGCCGCCAAGGTAGTTTCTGCGGCTTTTAAGGGCTTGCCCCGCGTGCGCCAACATCAGATTGTCTACGCCGCGCTACAGGGCCGCATGGGGGGTGTTCTTCATGCGCTGGCCTTGCAAACCTCTGCCCCGGAATAGGAGCCAAGACTATGAGCAACCCAACCTTTGAACGTATCGAAGCCGATATCAAGGCGAACCCCGTTGTGCTGTTCATGAAGGGCACGCCGGTATTCCCGCAATGCGGCTTTTCCGCCCGCGTGGTGCAGATCCTTTCGCATATGTGTGTGCCTTTCAAGGGCGTGAATGTGCTGGAAGATATGGAAATCCGCGAAGGCATCAAGGAATTCACGAATTGGCCGACCATCCCGCAGCTTTATGTCGGCGGTGAATTCGTGGGCGGCTGCGACATCATCACCGAGATGTTCCAGTCCGGCGAACTTTCCGGCCTGCTCAAGGAAAAGGGTGTCGCGCATAAGGCAGATGCCTGAGGGCGGGCTCCAAGCAAGCCTGCAGGCAGCGTGATCCTGGCTGCTGGATTGCGCCCCTGCAGCTTGACTTCCCGGGCGAGGTAGGGCAACTCCCGCCCGCTTGGTGAGGGGCTGTAGCTCAGTTGGGAGAGCGCGTCGTTCGCAATGACGAGGTCAGCGGTTCGATCCCGCTCAGCTCCACCATAGGCTCCCCGTCAGCTGTCGGTAGGTTGGTCAGGTTCAATGCGTGGCGGTGAGACTGCGCTCGTCCCTGGTTTGTAATTTGGGGGGTTTGGGTGGGGGGGTGGAGCTCAGGCACACCCTAGGAACCGTTCACCTAGCTGCCACCGCCCCCATACGAGCGCCAAGAAGCTATCCGTTTCAGATACCTAGAGCTGGACGTGGCTCTTGGAGTGGTGTGGAGTGTGCGTCAATTGAAACTAGGGCAATCGCCCAAGGGACTGCGGGAACTTTTCGTATGAACTTTTCTCTATCCATGATGAAAACCACACTAATCTATTTGCTGTTTCTATTCGTCTGGACCGCGCACGCGCAGTCTCCCTCATTCAACCCGCACGCCTCTGAAACGAATAGGGAAATTCAATCGTATTTCGTTGGATTAGCCACAAACGGAAATGCAGTTGCTCAAACCTACCTCTGTCAATGGTATGGAGACAGCGCTCGGACTGAGCGTATGTTTCAATTTCCGCTCAATCCTCCATTAGCACTACGATGGTGTCGCGAAGCGGCAGCACAGGGAAGACCGGAGACGTTTTCCGTTTTGTCTTTCATGTATGAGACGGGTGATGTCATGCCGCAGAGTAACATTTATGCATACATGTGGGCATTTTTAGCGGACCGAGGTGGCTACCCGATGGAGAGAACAATACGCCGTCTTACTTCAGTGCTTTCCCCCATCCAAGTCGCTCGCGCGGAGGAACTAGCGGCACGCTGTCAAAGAAGTAATTTTCAGCAATGCGAGCTCCCGTAACAGTATGGGAAAATTTGTCCTGCGTCAGCACCTATGGGACCAAATTGGCGATTTGAATAACGGAGGATTTCTGGCTCATCGTAACCCCAAGGAGAGTGCAGATGAGCCAGAAATCCTCCGCCCCACCCACGCGGGTGCCAGCCGAAAAGCTGGTCCGCGATATTCGCCGCGCCACGCGCAAGCACCATTCCGCCGAGGACAAGATCCGCATTGTCCTGGAAGGGCTCCGCGGCGAGGAAAGCATCGCCGCCCTTTGCCGCCGCGAAGCCATCGCCGAGAGCTTGTATTACGCCTGGTCCAAGG
>VGDM01000031.1 GCA_016869715.1 Alphaproteobacteria bacterium | reverse complement strand
GTGATCGCTTTAGGCGCCCGCCCAAGGCGGTACAAGACGATTTGCTGGATGGGCTGATTTCACGCGCCACGGCTGAACGTGACTACGGCGTGGTGCTGAACGCGATGGGTGAAGTGGATATCGAAAGGACGGGGCGCCTTCGCCAGGACTAAGGTGGCGCATAGAGACGTAATTTTCATTCATTCATGATAGGTATAGGCGCAGCTTGGCGATGTCCCATTGGCCATCGGGCTCTCGCGTGATGCGACCGGTGCGTTCGGCCTTGTGCATGGTCGTGTCGCTGACGCCAAGGCGTCGCGCTGCTTCGCGCGTGGGGGATGTCAGTCCAGCCATAAGCGCTGACGCCGGACAGCTATTGCCACTGCTTTGGACGCTGTTCGGCGGCCATGAATGAGGCCGTAATGATGTCAGCGGATCGCGACGCCAGCGCGGCGTGCGATCTCGCTCCACCGCTGGACTTCCGAGCGCAGCTTGGCCTGAAAATCCTCCGGCGTCAGCGGCGCGGCAGCGGCGCCGACACGGCCCAGGAACTCCTGGTAGCTTGGGTCGCGGAGGACCTCGTTCACCTCGCGATTCAGCCGCGCGACTACCGCCGCGGGCATCGTGGCTGGGCCGAACAGGCCGAACCAGACGCCGGTGGAGTAGTCGAGCCCCGCTTCCCGCGCAGTTGGCACATCAGCCAGCGCGGGATCCCGCTGCTCCGCGGCCACGGCCAGCACACGCATGCGCCCGGCATCGATCAACGATCGGGCGGAGGCCAGCGTCGTCACGACCAGCTCAATCCGCCCGGCCGCAACATCGGTCTGTGCGTCCACGATGCCGCGATAAGCCACCGCTTCCATCTGGATATCGGCCGCCTGCTTCAGCAATTCGCCGGCAAAGAAGCTTGTGTCGCCCGGGCCGGCACCGCCGAAACGCAGCCGGTTCGGCTGCGCGCGCGCGATGCGCAGCAGGTCCTGCAGCGTCCGTGCCTCGAAATCGACGCCGACCGCGACGATCATCGGTGCGCTTGCCACATGCGCCACGGCGGTGAAATCAGTCGTCGGGTTGTAGGGCAGCGGTTGGGTCGCCGCATTGGTGGTGAGTGAGCTGGAGATGAACATCAGCGTGTAGCCATCCGGCGCGCTTTTCGCGACAGCATCGGCGCCGATCGCACCGCCTGCACCGCCCCGGTTTTCGATTACCACCGGCTGGCCGAGCCGCGGCGACAGACGCTCCGCGAGCGCCCGCGCGAGCACGTCATTGCTGCCGCCCGGGGGAAAGGGAACGATGAGGCGCACGGGGCGCGCGGGCCAGCTGGCCTGCGCCGCAGCCTCACCCCCGAAGGCGAGCGCGGCTGATGCAACCGCCGTGGCTACCAGAATGGTCCTGCGTGTCTTTGTCATGAAGGCCTCCTCCCGTTGCTCTGCCCAAAAGGGCTACGACATGCCCGCGCCGGCACGCGCCAAGGCGGTCTGGTTGGGCGAGTAGGACCAGCCGATCAGCGGCGTCAGGCGATGCGCCAGCGCCAGCAGCCGCGCTTCGCCAAGCGGGCGCCCGATCAACTGCAGGCCGATCGGCATGCCGTTACCGTCGAGCCCGGCTGGCATCGTCAGCACCGGCACGCCGAGATAGCTGAAGGGCCGCGTCAGCCGTGTGAGTGCGGCGACCACCGGGAAGACGCGCTCGCCCTGTTCCATGTCGGCTTCGACGCGGGTCGGTGTCGGGACCGGCATGGTCGGACAGATCAGCACGTCGCAGCCCTGCATGGTCTCATCCAGGAAGCGCTGCAGCACCTTCGCGCGCAGTAGCAGCGCTTCCAGGTATCGGGGCGCCGGGATGTGCAGGCCAGGCTCCGTGCGGCTGAACACCGCCTGGGAGTAATGCTCCCCGCGCTCAGCCATCCAGGCGCCGTGCAGCGTCGCCGCTTCCACCTTCGAAATGACATCGCCCATGGCGTAGCAGGTGGCGAGCGCCAGAAAGGCACGGCGCTGCACCGGGCCGAAGATATCGGCCGCAACGCGCAGCACGCGGTCGAGCGCCACGGCGATGTCGGGATGCTGATCGCCCGCATCGGCCAGCACCGCCAGGCGAGAGCCATCCGCGGCATCGGCGAGGCGCGCGACATAGTCGGGGACGGGTGCGTTGAGCGTGCTCGGGTCGCGCGGATCAGGCCCGGCGATGGCGCCGAGCAGCAGCGCGCAATCTTCAGCGGTGCGCGCCATCGGTCCGACGCAATCGAGCGAGAAGGCGCGCGGGAAGCAGCCTGCGCGGCTCACGCGCCCATAGCTGCCCTTCAGTCCGAACAATCCGTTCATCGCCGCCGGCAGGCGCGTGGAGCCGCCGGTGTCGGAGCCCAGCGCGCCGAACACCGCCCCGTTCGCTACGGCGACAGCCGAGCCGCTGGACGACCCGCCGGAGATGCGCGCCGGATCCCAGGCATTGCGGCAATCGCCGAGATGCGGGTTCTGCCCCGTCGGGCCGGCCACCATCTCGTTCAGGTGCAGCCGCCCGAGGTCCACCGCCCCCGCCGCCGCCAGGCGAGTGAGGACCGTGGCACTCGCCGTACCGAGCAGATCATCTGTCACAACGGAGCCGACGCGCATCGGCTTGCCGATGCGCTCCAGGCAATCCTTATGGGCCAGTGGGACGCCGTGCAGCGAGCCGTAGCACCGGCCGCGCCGCAGGTCGCGATCCAGCATCTCCGCTTGCGCCAGCGCGCGATCGGCGAAGATCTCGACAAAAGCGTTGCCGAGCCGCTGCGTCGCCTCCGCACGCGCGATAGCGGCCTCGGTCAGCTGTACGGAGGTGACATCTCCCGCGCGGACCCGCTCCGCCGCCCGCGCCAGCGGCAGGTCCAGTATGTCCGCTACGTCAGCCATTGGTCGGGTCGGCGTTGCGCAGCATGGCGGTGGCGAAGTCGCCCGGATGGTCGAAGGGACCAATGGCGTCGCGGGCCAGGTCGCGCACCGCGCGGTTCAGCCGGTTGAGCTCCGCCGCGATGCGCTCCGGATCCGTGCGCGAGCGGATGCCATGCAGCGCTTCGGCGGAGGTCGCGACCAATGCGGCGAGATCGGATGCCGGCACGTCACCCACCGGCCACGTCCTCTCCTGCGGCAGCCAGCAGGCGCCGCGCGCGGATCAGGATCGGCTCATCCACCATCAGCCCATCCACGGTGAAGGAGCCCCGCCCCTCCTTGGCCGCTTCCGCCGCCGCGGCCAGTTGCCGACGCGCGAGGTCGAGCTCCGCCGGTGTGGGCGAAAAAGCCTCCCGCAGCACCGCCACGAGCGCAGGGTGGATGCAGGTCGCCCCAACGAAGCCCGAGCGGCGCGAGCGCAGCGCCAGGGCGCGGACTGCATCCGGGTCGCGGTAATCCGCCACCGTGCCGAGCGTGCCGAAGGGGGAAATGCCAGCGGCCACGCAGGCCAGCACAGCACGCCGCTTGGCCATGACGATCAAGTCGTCGTCGGCGGCCGCACCGCATTCAAGCGCCAGGTCCTCGGCACCGACCAGCAGCCCCGCCACACGCGGTTGCGCCGCAGCGATCGCTTCCATCTGATGCACCGCCGCCGCGGTCTCGATCATTGGCACGATCGCCATCGGGTTGCGCTCCGTCTCGGCGAGGATCTCGGCGGCCAACCGGACATGGTCGGGCCCGAGCACCTTGGTGAGCAGGATCCCCTGTGCGCCACCGCGGCCTGCGGCCTCGATGTCACCCACCGCGAGCCGCATCGGACGATTGACACGCACCAGCACATCAGCGCCGCCGGAGCCGGCGATGGCGATAGCCTCAGCAAGACCTGCGCGCGCTTCCAGCTTGCGGTCATGAGGGACGCTGTCCTCGAGGTCGAGTACCACGGCGTCCGCACCGGCCTTCGGCGCCTTCTCGACGAAGCGGGGGACATTAGCCGGGACATAAAGCATGGCGCGCCAGGGGCGCCGAGGCTTGGTCATTCCTTGACTCCAATGGCGACGCCCTGGGTGATCAGGCGCTCCGTTTCAGTGGCGCCCAACGCGCCGGCCAGGACGTCGCGCGTATCCTCGCCCAGGCGCGGGGCGGGGCAGCGTAGCGCGCCGGGCGTGCGCGACAGCCGCGGCACCTGCCCATGCATCGGCAGCAGGCCGCCCGGCATCTCCGCGTCCGGGACAGCAATCAAGGCCTCGCGCTCGCGCACATAGAAATCCGTCGCCAAGTCGCTAACGTCGAGAATGGGGCCGATCGTCACGCCGTCGCGGTCGAACTGCGCCAGCGCCTCGGCCAGTGTCATGGTCGCCACGGCGTCGCGGATCACCCCGTCGATCGCCTCGATGTGGCGAAGCCTGTCGCTGTTGGTGGCGAAGCGCGGATCGGCCAGCAGCGCCTCCTGCCCAATGGAGCGCATCAGGCGCTCGAACACTGATTGGGTCGACGAGGACAGGCCCACCCATTTATCGTCCTTCGTACGGTAGGCGTTGCGCGGGGCCGTGTTGGTGGATCGGCTGCCGGTTCGCGGCTTCGGCGCGCCGGTTACGGCGTAGTTGGCCATCTGCGGCTCAAGGATGGCGAAGATCGGCTCGAATAGGGATAGGTCGATCACTTGGCCCTCGCCCGTCGCTTCCGCATGGCGCAGCGCCATCATCGTCGCGGTGGAGCCGTAGAGGCCAGCATAGGCATCCGCCATGAACATCGGTGGCAGCACCGGCTCGCGGTCCGCGAAGCCGTTGATGGAGGCGAAGCCGGAATAGCCCTCGACCAGCGTGCCGAAGCCGGGCTTGTGCCGATACGGCCCATCCTGCCCCCAGCCTGAGACCCGCACGATGACCAGCCGCGGATTGGCCTCCAGCAGCGATGCGGGTGAGAGCCCCATCTCTTCCAGCACGCCGGGTCGGAAGCTCTCGACGAAGATCGCCGCGTCCAGCGCCAGCCTCCGGACCACGGCGACGGCCTCCGGGTTGCGCAGGTCGAGGCAGACACTGCGCTTGTTGCGGCACCAAGTCTTCCAGGCTGTCTCGACGCCCTTGACCTTCCAGGCACGTAGGCTATCGCCCGCGGGGGGCTCGATCTTCACCACCTCCGCGCCGTGGTCGGATAGCGTAAGCGTCAGCAGGTTCCCGGCGACAAGGCGCGAAAGATCTATTACACGCACGCCGTCAAGCATGCCGCGCGCCGTCGGATCGAAGGATTTGCGCTTCAGACCGGCGGCGAAGGGAAGCTCGGACGCCATAATCCTCCGGGGCGCGGAGGACCGCGCGGAACGCTGTTGTTTGGTTCTTGTTACGACGTTAGCCTTCGCCTCCGCCAGGCGTCAACGCCCCTGGAACCGACCATCCCGCGCAAAGCACCGGAGCCGACGATGCAGATCTGGGACCGATTCCTTACCGATGAGGACCGTGCGATCCTGGCAAATGGCCGCTTTGGCAGGCGGATGGGCTTCGGGCGCAAATGCGGCGTCCTGGTGATCGATGCGCAGCGCTACATGGTCGGGGAGCCTGGCAACGATGCTGCTTGGCCATCATCATGCGGCGATGTCGGCCGGGCCGCGTTGGGGGCGATCGCCAGCCTCGTCGGCGCCGCGCAGGCGGTCGGCATGCCCTGCTTCTTCACGCGCTTCGAACTGGATCCGTCGGGCGCCGATATCGGCGTCTATGGCCGCAAGCGCGACCTGCTGCAGAGCCCGCATTGGTGCCTGGCCGGCACGCGCGGTGCGGAGCTGGCGGAAGGGCTGCATCCCGGCCCGAACGACATCGTCTTCGTCAAGAAGAAGCCGAGCGCCTTCCACGGCACGCCGCTGCTCGGCTACATCGTCGAGCGCGGGATCGACACGCTGCTGGTTGCCGGCGGCGCGACCAGCACCTGCGTACAAGCGAGCGTCTTCGATGCGTCCTCGTGGAACTTCCGTGTCGCAGTTGTGCAGGAGGCCGTGTTCGACCGCGTGCCGATCTCTCATGCCATTGCGCTTTTCGACATGGACCGACAGTTTGCAGATGTCATTCCGCTAGCGGACGCAGTGCGGCATCTGGCTTCGCAGGGACGATGACGGCACACCGCCGCGACTCCGTTATACAACCAGGTTCCTCCCGCTAACCAGCGGCACGTCGCGTGACGCGAGCGTCGCGAACGCACTTGCAGCCGATAAGGCAAAGCGAGGGCCGAATGGTGCTGCCATTTGGCCCTCTAACGTTGCATCTTTCCCCCGACAACGATAGACCAAGCTTGACAGCGATCTTGAGCTTACACTCAATGATATCATGGAAGAAAAATCGTCTATCACCGAATGAACAATGAAACAGAGGAGGTCCGCGTGCTGACGCGTCGTATGTTCGGGCTGAGTTATCTGAGCCTTTGCGCAGCCCCTGCGTTTGCGCAAGCTGGCTGGCCTAATCGCCCACTTCGCTTTATCATCGCCTTTCCGGCTGGCGGGCTTTCTGACCGTATGGGGCGTATGGTGGCAGAAGGCTTTGCCAATGCCCTGGGTCAGCCGGTGATTGTGGATAATCGCGGTGGAGCAGGTGGTACAGCGGGCACCAGGCAGGCGCTCGCCGCCGGACCTGATGGATATACGATATCGTTCACAACGCCTTCAACCCACATCACCGGGCCATTACTATTCCCCAATCCGGGTTATGATGGCGTTTCGGATGTTGCTGCAATCGGCGCTTTTGCACAGGTGGGCAGCATTGCGGTGGTGCACCCTTCTGTACCGGCCAATAATATCTCCGACCTAATCGCCTATTGCCGCGCCAATCCTGGGCGCCTTAATTTCGGGTCGGCCGGGGCGGGGGGCTCCATTCACCTTGCAGGTGAACTGTTCAAGATGATAGCCGGTATTGACATTGTGCATGTTCCCTATCGCGGTGGCGCGTTGATGTTACAGGATCTTCTGGCCGGGCGCGTTCACATCGCTTTTGACAATACGCCACAGATTTTGCCGCATGTCCATGCCGGCGGCGTTCGCGCACTTGCGGTAACAACGCGGGAGCGTTCGCGCTTTGCGCCAGAACTACCCACCATGATCGAAGCCGGCGTACCAGATTTTGAAATCTCCTCCTGGTTCGGTGTGACGGCGCCGCGCGGTACAGCGCAGCCAATTATTGATCGCCTCGGCGCTATCTTGCGAGACATCACACAAAATCCGGCCATGAGTGAAACGCTTACGACCCTGAACGCCGAGCCCTTGCCGATTATCGGCGCGGAGTTTGCGCAATTCATGGCGGGCCAAAGGGAACGTTTTGGTGGGATCATTCGGCGCTTGGGTATTACTGCGGCTGATTGAAGAGATAATTGTTTCACGATCGCTGACTGAGCGCTTGTTCCAATCGATCAAGTGCCGCAACAAGCGTGGCTCGGCGGCAGCCAAAATTCAGGCGAACATGGCCAGCCCCGAGCGCGCCAAACTCCTCACCGCCTGAAGCGGCGACACGCGCGTCTTCAAGCAGGAATTGCGCTGGTTCCTTCTGGAGAGAAAGGTCACGGAAATCGAGCCATGCCAGGAAGGACGCCTGAGGGGGATGAAAGCCAATTTTTGGAAAGCGCTTGGCGATCTCCCGGACCAAGAAATCGCGATTTGCCTGTAGATAAGCCACGACCGCCCGGCGCCAAGCGTCGCACTCACGCAACGCCGTTTCCGTTGCCACGAATCCCATAAGATTGACGCTATCGACCATACCCGCCCGCGCAGCAACAAAGGCTTGGCGCAGCGATGCATTTGGAATGATAGCAAAAGCCGCCTTGAGACCTGCGATATTAAAGGTCTTGCTCGCTGACATCAAAGTAATGCAATTATCCGCGATTTCGGGTGCTAGCGAGGCAATGGGGCGATGGCGGGCACCTTCATAAACAAGATCGCCGTGAATTTCATCTGAGATGATGAGGACATCATGGCTCAGGCAGGCGGCGGCGATGCTGGTAAGTTCGGCCGCATCATAGACTTTGCCTGTGGGATTATGCGGATTACATAGCAAAAAGGCCTTGGTTTCTGTTTCACCAAATGCCTCCTCCAAAGCGTGAAGATCAGCCGCTGAACCTGATGGTATTGGCTGTAACGGAACTTCGATGCGACGCAGCCCCCAATGCAGTGGCGCAGCCCTGATAGGCGCATAGATCGGCGTTTGCACCAGCACAGCATCGCCAGGGGAAAGAAGCCCACGCAGCGCCATATTGAAACCTGGCTCCACGCCTGGCAGCATTACGATGGCTTCTGGCGCAACCTTCCAGCCATGGCGCGTTTCAAGCATTTCAAGAATGGTTTCAATCAGGGAAGCAGGCGGGCCGGTATAGCCAAATACGGGATGCTGCAGCCGGGCGCGTAACGCGATCTGGATAGGCTCGGCCACGGCAAAATCCATATCCGCAACCCACATGGGTAGCGTATCTGCCGGATAGCGATTCCATTTGCGGCAATCCGGTACAGCGCGCCGATCAATGAGTGTATCGAAGTTATAATTCTTCATCATCGGTTCTCCTGCAACGCGTATATCAGGGCACTTACTCGGCCATGACATAATGGCCGCTCATGACTTCCGTATAGTGACGAATGGGCGGTATGAAATCAGGCGAACGTATCGGGCTTGGCAATTCACTGTCATCGGTAATCCAGCTTCGTGATCGCCGTGCAGGATCAGCCGCTGGTACGGCAGCAAGCAAGCGTTGCGTATAGGAATGGCTCGGCTGCCCAAAAACAGCTTCACGCGGGCCGATTTCCACAATCTCTCCAAGCCGCATGACCGCAACGCGGTGCGCGATCCGCTCAACTACCGACATATCATGGGAAATGAACAGAAAGGCGATACCGAGCGACGCCTGCAATTCAAGCATTAGATTGACGATTTGCGCCTTGATGGAAACATCAAGCGCAGAGACTGCCTCATCCGCGATGATCAGCGCCGGATTGAGTGCCAGTACCCTCGCAATACAAAGACGCTGCTTCTGGCCTCCCGAAAATTGATGCGGGAAACGGTCCAGCATATGCGCATCAAGGCCAACACGATGAAGTAAATCACGGGCAATATCGCGCGCCGCATCGGCACCTGCCATTCCATGGGCGCGCAGGGGTTCGGTCAGTATATCTTCGACGCGAAGCCTTGGATTGAGGCTCGATATCGGATCCTGGAAGATCATTTGCATTTTCTGCCGGTACCGGCGCAGTGGCTCTCCTGAAAGTGTAAGCACGTCAGTTCCGTCCACCATGATCGAACCGCTTTTTGGCGTGACCATGCGCAGAATGGATCGACCGATGGTGGATTTCCCACAACCAGATTCTCCAACCAGGGCCAATGTCTCGCCAGCGCGTAAATCGAAGGACACGTCCTCAACCGCGTGGACACGCGCCACAACCCGACGAAGCAGGCCGCCGCGCTGGTCAAAACGCGTGACCAGGGATTTCACTTCCAGAATTTTGCGTCCTGACATTTCCAGCCCTGCATCAGGAAATCCAGATAGGATTGTTTCCCCAGTGTCTGTATCCACAAGCGGAAAAGGCGCTGGCTTATGCTGACCTTGCATTGATCCAAGTTGCGGCACGGCGGCGAGTAGGGCGCGCGTATAAGGTTCTCGCGGTTGGGCGAAAACATGGGTGGCATCGCCTGTTTCAACCAGGTGCGCATGGCGCATGACCACCATGCGATCTGCAATTTCGGCAACTACGCCCATGTCGTGCGTGATAAACAGCACTGCCATGCCATCCTGATCCTGCAATTCTCGGATTAGCCGCAGGATCTGTGCCTGGATGGTGACGTCCAACGCAGTGGTTGGCTCATCGGCAATCAGCAACTTCGGTTTCCCCGCAAGTGCAATCGCAATCATGATCCGCTGTAGCATTCCACCAGAAAGCTGATGCGGATATTCACCAAGCCGGCTGCGCGCGGCAGGAATGCGTACACGCTCAAGCAGCCGCAGCGCCTCAGCTTGCGCGGCCCGGGATGAAAGGCCATGATGACGCCTCAAGGTTTCGCCAATCTGCACGCCGATGGTCACGACGGGGTTGAGGCTGCTCATCGGTTCCTGGAAGATCATCGCCATATCGCGACCGCGCAGGCGTTCCATCTCGGTCTCTGGCAGATCCAGCAGATCACGGCCAGCCAGGCGGATGCGTCCTGAAATGCGCGCCAAGGGTGGCAGCAGGCGCATGATGGAAAGCGCCATCATGCTTTTCCCGGAACCGGACTCACCCACAAGCGCCAGCGTTTCGCGCGCGCCAATGTTGAAGCTGACATCTTTTAACACACCAAGCCACCGCCCTTCGGCGGGTAGTTCAGTCGTCAGGCCAGTAACCTTAAGAACACTCAAGCAACTACTCCGCGAAAGGTAATCGGCCTGATCTTGTCGGCGACACGGCACAGTGTCTATATCCCCTTCTGTCTAAGCAGGGGGGAGCCCATGAGCGACGAACGGCGCGATCGCTACCTTGTTACGCCAGCGCAGCTTTGGGGCATGATGGAAGAGGATAGTCCCCCCTCCATCCTCGCCATGCAATCGGTCAATCCCTACACCGGCCGCGTTTCCGAGCGGGTCCGGCGCGTTCCGGGTGCTGTGGATGCCGAAGTTTACACCGAATTCGCCGGACCGCCTTCGCGTGAGGGTGGACAAAGACCGCTGCCGGATCTCAACGCGCTTCAGGCTTGTGCGCGGCGTTGGGGCCTGCGGCACGACCGGACCGTGATTGTCTATGATGATGACCGCAACATGACAGCGGCGCGCGCCTGGTGGGTGCTCCGTTGGGCCGGGCTTGCCGAAGTACGCGTGCTTGATGGTGGGTTACCTGCCTGGCAGGCTGCCGGCATGCCCCTGGCATATGCGCCGGGCCTTCCACCGCCGAGTACCATCACGCTTTCAGCCGGGAATCTGCCGGAATTGGATGCCGCGGCTGCCGAACGCTTAGCGCGCGCTGGCGTCCTGCTGGATGCAAGAATTCGCCCGAACTATATCGGCGGCCCTGTCCAAGCGAACGAAACGCCACGTGGCCATATTCCGGGTGCGCGCAGCGCGCCTGCCCATGACAACCTCACAGACCCCGGCCCCTTCACCGACAACGCGACGCTGCGAGAGATGTATCGCGCACTCGGCGCAGACGGTTCTTGTCAGGTAGGCGTATATTGCGGCGCGGGCATGTCAGCGGCCGTTACGGTCCTTGCCCTGGCTACAATTGGTATTGATGCGTCGATGTATGTCGGCTCCTGGTCCGCCTGGGTGGGTGAACCGGGGCGCCCCGTTGCAATGGGTGCCGATCCCGGCTGAAGCTTAAACTGCGGTCTTGCGCTGATGCTTGTTATTGCCTCAAGATATGGGAAAGCCTGCCGTCAGAGGCATCATTTCAGGAGTCCCCTCATGTCCATTACGCGTCGAAGCCTTGCACCTGCCATTGTACTGCCCTTCGTCAGCGTCAAGGCTTTCGCGCAGGCCGCAAATCCTGCGCGCACTCTTGTTGTGGCCGTTCCTTCCGATGCTGTTGGCCTTGAACCAGGCACGAATCGTGCGGAACCCATTGGCAGCGAAATAATCCTCAATGTCTTTGATACGCTGGTTGCTTGGACGCCGCCGGAATTCAATATCCTTGAGGGCCGGCTCGCAAGAAGCTGGACCATTTCACCGGATGGGCGGAGTTTCGAATTCGAATTGCGAGAGGGCCTCCTGTTTCATGATGGGACAGCGCTGGATGCTGCGGCCGTAAAGTTTTCTCTTGAACGTACTAGGGCGATGAATCCCTTTGCCCAGGCGTCCTTCAATCTGATCAATGAGATTACGGTGGTTGCGCCACGGCTTGTCCGGATTGTGCTGAAGGAACCCTATCCGGCCTTCATGTCTATTCTGGCGCAGCCGCAATCTGCCATTGTGAGCCCAGCGGCCGTTGCACGGCTTGGTGATCAATTCGCGACCAATCCGGTAGGCACAGGGCCCTTTATCTTCCGTTCGCGACAGGCGGACACGAATATTGTGCTTGAAGCAAATGCCCAATATTTTCGTGGCGCTCCAAAGCTTGATAGGCTAGTCTATCGCATCATTCCGAACGCATCCACCCGGCGCCTGGAACTGGAAAATGGTGGCGTGGACATTATTCAGCAGGCGGGCCAGCTTGCTGCGATACCGGCAGAGACGATTCAGGCTTTGCGGAATAATCGGAATATCACAATTATCGAGGTGCCAAGCCAGATCATCCGGCAATTGGAATTCAACAATAACAAGACGACCGGTCCGATTGCCGATATTCGGGTGCGGCGCGCCATCACACATGCAATAGACTACGACGGCCTATTGCAGGGCGTATTTGGCAATACGGCTGACCGCGTCTACGGCCCGCTGACATCGAATAGCTGGGCCTTCAACCCCAGAATTCGTGATCTTGCGCCGAAATATGACCCAGCGCTGCGCGGCGCTTGCTCGCCGAAGCCGGTATCCGACCAGGGTCACTTACCTTGCCGCTCTATACTTTCCAAGGAGCACTTTGGGGCGCAGTGGCCACTTTTGTGCAGGCCAATCTCGCGGATGTCGGGATCAATGTGACGATTCAGCAGACTGAATTTCCAGCCCTTCGCGCCCTTCACACCAGCGGCAATTTCGATATCGCGCTTGATGGTCGTCAGCCCTGGTACAATGATCCTGACGCGCATATCACCATTGGTTACCTGTCTTCTCTGGCCGATACTGCCATGACTTTCCGTTTCCCGAAGGATGATGCGCTTGACGCGCAAATTCTCAAGGCTCAGCAGACGGTTTCCATGGAAGAACGCAAGGCCCTTTACCTCAAGCTGCAGGAAGAGATTCTCGCGCGCGCCCCAGGCGCTTTCCTTTTCAGCCCCAAACTTATTGTCTTTGCGCGCGCCAATATCCGTGGCTTGGTGATCAATAGCGCACCGCCGCTCAATGAATATTGGGGGGTCTCCAAGCAGTAAGCACAATGCATGGGCTCATGCCAGGAAGTGGGTAGTCATGGTCTTTGTTGCCGGAAGAATAGTCGCGGCGATCCCGGTATTGGCATTGGTGCTGATTATTGTGTTTTTGCTGGTGCGCGCCATCCCCGGGGATCCGGCCGTGGTTCTGCTTGGCCCTGGCGCTACGCGCGAACAGGTCGCGGCGCTGCGCGACCAGCTACGGCTTGATCTGCCGGCGCCCCAGCAATTCTTGGAATATGTTGCGGCGCTGGCGCGCGGCGATTTTGGACTTTCGCTCAAAACCGGTGAGCCGGTGCTAACGGAGATCCTATTGCGTTTGCCGGCCACAATTGAACTCACGCTCATGGCGATGCTGGTTGCGGTGGTGGTGGGCGTACCTCTTGGGGTAATCTGCGCCACAAGGGTGAATGGACCGCTGGACCATCTGCTTCGTTTGGTTTCCTTGGTTGGCGTTTCGATACCCGCTTTTCTGCTGGCCCTACTGCTGCAACTGGTCTTCGCAAGCTATCTTGGATGGTTGCCGGTTTCTGGACGCTCTAGTGCCCTGGTGACGGAAGCGCCCATCACCGGTTTTGCGGTATTGGACGCGATGTTGCGCGTTGATTGCGCTGGCCTACAAAGTGCCCTGGCGCATCTGGTATTGCCTTGCGCGGTATTGGCGGCTTTCCTGGCGGCCACGCTTGGACGCTATGTGCGCAACAGCATGTTGGAGACGCTGGGCGAGGATTTTGTTCGTACTGCGCGCGCCAAGGGCATGACGCGTCCGCGCATAATTTATGTTCATGCTCTCCGCAATGCGCTGCTGCCTGCGGTAACGATATTGGGTCTTAAGTCAGCAGAAATGCTGGGTGGCGCGATCCTGACCGAAACCATTTTCGCCTGGCCAGGGATTGGCCGCTATATGTTTGAAGCCATTCGCAACCGCGATTTTCCTGTCATTCAGGGGACAACTCTGGTTTTTGCGTTGATTTACGTGATGGCCTCCCTTGCCGTGGATTTGATCCATGGGGCGCTTGACCCACGGGTACGGCGCAGGATGTTATGATGCGTAGCATGGGCGGCTTGGTGCATTTCCTGCGTACCAACAAAATGGCTGGCTTTGGTGTTGCGTTGCTTGCCTCTATTCTCATTGCCGTTTTGGTGGGGCCGGTTCTTTATGAGGTTTCGCCAACCCGCCTGAATATTCTTAAACGGTTTGCCCCACCGGGACCGGATTTCTGGCTCGGGACAGATTCGCTTGGGCGGGATGTGCTTGCCCGCTTGCTGCATGGCGGGCGCGTGACACTGGTTGTTGGATGCAGTGTGGTGGCGCTGGCATTTGCATTTGGTGTGACCATTGGCATGATTTCCGGCTTTGCCGGTGGTTGGCTTGATTGGTTCATTATGCGCCTGGCTGATGCTATGCTTTCTTTTCCGTCGCTGGTATTGGCCATTGCCCTGGCCGCTGCCTTCGGGCCTAGTCTTGAAAATGCTATGCTTGCCGTTGCCATTACCCTAATGCCGCAATTCGCGCGTATGGCGCGTGGGCAGGCTGTCAGTGTTTCAGTGAAGCCCTATGTTGATGCCGCGGTAACCTTGGGGCTGCCAAGACGACGTATTCTGCTGCGCTATGTTTTTGCCAATGCCGTCGGGCCACTGATGGTCCAAGCGACGCTCGCGCTTGGCGCTGCCATTTTGCAAACCGCAAGCCTTGGATTTTTGGGGCTTGGCGCGCAACCGCCCGCAGCCGAATGGGGCGCCGATGTTTCCATCAATCTCGATTTTGCGCGCAGCGCCCCCTGGGTTGCGCTGGTACCAGGGACAGGCATTCTGCTGACAGTCATGGCGTTCAATCTGATTGGCGACGGTTTGGCCGAATGGATGGATCCACGCAGCCGCCCCATGATTGGATAACACCGGAGACGCCGTATGTCTGATCTTGTGATCGCCATGACCAAGGTTGATGCTCTGCCACCCACGCGGGTGACGGACGACACATCCATCTTGACCATCAAGCGCCTTGTCTTCGAACCTCTCATGAATTGGGACCGCGGGCATGCCTTTCCCGGCCTGTTTTGTTCCTGGACGCATGATGCTGAAGGACGACGCTGGCAGTTCCAGCTTCGCCCGGATGCCGTCTTCCATGATGGTGTGCGCTGCCGCGCTGGCCATGTACTCGATTTTATCAAGGGTATCCTGGCCTCAGTTGATATGTTTGGGATGAAATGGTCTTATGCGCGCTATCTGGCGCGCACCCGAATCAGCGCCGCAAGTGATTCAGTTGTGCTAGTCGAAAGTGAGCATCCTTTCGCTGATATCCTGGATATTTTCTCAGAATTTTATATTGCACGGATCGCGCCCGATGGCCGCGCAACGCTCGGTACAGGCCCCTACGGCTTTGCGGACCTTGTACCACATGCGCAGGCCGTCTTGGAAGCACGCGATGGCCATGCAGCATTTGTGCGGCGCATCACGATCAACTGTCTGCCGAATGCCGAGGCACGTTGGAACTGTTTGCAGCAAGGCCATGCCGATGTGGCGATGCAACTTGATCATATGGAACAACCACCGGCAGGTGACAGCCGTTTTCGGTGGCTGTCGGAAATCAGTACCCTTTCGGTTATGTATTATCTGAATTGTCTTTCTGGCCCCTTCGCGGCGCCTGAGGCACGGCTTGCGGCCAATCTTGCGGTGGATAAGGAAGCCTTGGTGCATGAGATATTCGGCGGGCATGCTGCTGTCTCCTCAACCATTGTTGGACCTGCGCATCTGGGAATGGCGGCTGGCACTATTGCGCCCATCGCTTATGATCCGGATCGTGCACGCGCCTTGCTTGATACCTCATCTGTATCGCGTGATCTTTTATTGCGTACGCCAACCCATATGCCAGAGCACGCGCCGGCGATCAGCCACTTTGTCGCCAGAGCATTGCAGCGCGTTGGCTTTCACGTGCGTATCGAAACGGAACTCGACCGACCCGAATATGCACGCCAGGTGGGACGGAAGGAGATTGGCGATCTCGCGATTTTCGATTCCTCGCCGCATAGTACCTTCCGTGTGCTCGATGATAAAATATCAAGCGTATCGCAGGCGATTTGGTGGCAAGGATATCACGATTCCAAGGTTCAGAAATTGATTTCTGCGGCCAGCCATTCGGTCGCGCCTGCGGAGCGCGAGGTCGCCTATGCTGCCTGCTTGCGGCGCCTGAATGAAAATCCGCCCTGGCTCTATTTGGTCAACCCAATTAGTCTTGCAGCGGCGCGTCTGGACGCCCCGCCTACCGCGCTGGATGCCAAGGGTACCATTTTAGTCGGCTGAAACCGGCATGAGGAGCGGAGAGATGAAAATAGATTATGCAATCACTTTTTTTTATTATGAGGATATAGCGCCCATTGCGTGCTTCTATGAAGATATCATGGGATTTGAACTTGTGCTCGATCAGGGCTTGGCGCGCATCTATCGTGTGGCGCCTCATTCCTATTTTGGCATTGTGGATGGAAATCGTGGTCATTTAAGGCATCAACCGGAAAGCGCAGCCCTTTTCACGATCGTGGCTGAGGATGTTGCGGGTTGGCATGCCAAACTCAAGGTTGCCGGTGTTGCTAGCCTCTCTGAATTGCAGCGTGGCAAATATTGTGAGCATTTTTTTTTCTGCGATCCCGGCGGCTATGCGCTTGAGATCCAGCGCTTTCACGATCCGGCTACTGCTGTGCTGTTTCGATGAAGCCGGAGCCTTCCTCGCCATATCAGGAAGCCGCTGCGGCGCTGATAGCAACATATCGCGATCATCCGTCGCAAGGGCGCAGCAGTGCTGATTCGTTGCCGCGCCTTGTGGCTTATACCCACGAGGATAAGGCCGCCAAAGGGTTGCGCAGCCTGAACGCACCCAAGACTGCGCCTGAGATTCCCCTTCATTTCTCGGCGTTGGAAATGGTTCAAGAAGAACGCTGCCTGATGCTCACGGCGCCACCTGGTGCCGGCAAGACATATTTTGCACTTCATCTGGCGCTCAATCTTGCCGGTGATCTTATGACCGATCCGCATTTCGGTAGAATTCAACTTGCTGGAAGTCCGGCACGCAACGCGCAAGGCGATATTGCACCACATGCATGGCAGCTACCATCAACACTACCCTACTACAGGCTCCTCAATAGCGGGATGACCCTTACGCAGCTACTTGCAGCGGCGGAACCTGGCTTTATCGAAGCGTTGAAGAAAAATGAGCCAATCCCGTTGCTGATATTGGACGCGGTGGAATGCCTTGGTGAGGGCTGGCAGGAATTCGCGGCCGGGTTGACGCAGCTTTGCGCAGAGTATGCAGCGCTTCGCATTTTGCTGCTTGGTGATAGCCAAAAGGTGCTTGGCTGGCCCATACCCGACGGCATGGTACGCCACGCGTTTCTGCCTCTCCCAAGCGTCAAAAGGCAGCGCGCAATTTCCGTTGCCGGCGCGGCGGGCGGCACGGCTGCACTTGGCGATGCCGCAGGTCACACTGGCCTTTTTTCTCTAGCGCGAGACTTTGGCGGCACGGACGGTAGCACAGAAGCCATCATTGATGCTTGGCATGCGGCAACGCCGCAGAATGGACGGGTAGCGCCTTCTTGGCTTGAACCGCTGCGCCTCGCAAAGGAGTATGCATCGCGGAGGGATGTTGCTTCGGCCCTTGCGCTTTTTAGGGTTGATCAGAACAAGGCAGCACCTGCTATCGCAAGCCTGCTAGCCCGATGGCGAACTATGCCAGAGTTGCGCAATCCCTTAATCGAAGGGCTGCTGCTTCTGCCCGGTATCGCCGGCCTTCGGGGCGCGCTTGTTGCAGCAGGCGCTCATGATGCTTCATTGGAATCACGTAATATGATTCGTGATAGATTGCACCGAATTATCCGCGCTGGCGCCTTGGCACCCATAGAACGTGTCGCAGCCGGGCGTCATCTATCTGAACTCGGTGATCCGCGGGATCTGGAAGCGCTTGTTGAAATCCCTGGTGGCAGCTTCACGATGGGCTGCGCCTCACATCCGAATTCAAGCCCTATCTATCCATTGGCAGTGGCGCCGTTTCACATTGGACTCTATCCGGTGACCAATGCCAGTTATGCGGCTTTCACTACGGCGACTGGAAGACATTGGGCTTCCACAGATGGCCGCGACAGCGACCGAGCGAATATGCCCGCAACTGACCTGACGTGGCATGATGCGCGCGCCTATTGTGCATGGTTGACTGAAGCTTAGCGCAAGGCAGGGCGCATATCGCAAGATATGACAGTTCGTTTGCCGACAGAACCTGAATGGGAACGCGCCGCTCGCGGGGATCAGCGTACATCTTCCAACAACTTCATCCACCCCTGGGGCAGCGAATGGGATGGTGATCGCGTGAATGGAGAGTCGCTCGGCCTGAATGATATTTGCACGGTTGGATTATTTCCGCGCGGGCGCTCGCCTTTTGGCTGCTATGATATGGCGGGCATGGTTTGGGAGTGGTGCTCAACCCTGTGGGGAGAGAACATGGCGGCACCAAGCTTCACCTACCCTTATCGTGATGATGATCGTGAAAATAATTTGGAGGCTGACAGGGTGCGGCGCGTCTTGAGGGGAGGCTGTTTTTCCAGTAGCGAAGCAAAGGCAAATGCGACGTACCGCGGTAGCCTTGAGGCAAGCGGGTTCTGGCGCGGCAATGGGTTTCGAATAGTGGTTCGCTAGGTTGAACCAATTGACACTGATCTTTTTCCAACTCTAGCGGTCGTCACGTAGTCGCGCGATCCATCCGGAAAGCCCCTGCGCGGCAAGGGCGTCGCTGGCGGTCTTCACTTCTGTTTCGCTTGACTCGGTGCGACCAAGGGAAACATGCCGGCCATCGGCACCGAGTACTATCCAGCGGGTCTCAGTTTCTGTCAGCATCGTCATCTCCGTCTCGCGTGACGGACGCTTCGCGCTGTGTTTCGCGCGAGCCAAGGCAATAAAGCGCCAGGGATAGCGATGATCCCTGGGCTATGCGCTGATCATCCAAGCTGCGGCTGCGCAGCTTCATTCCGCTACGCGGTAGACGGTGTAGGACCCTTTCGCGGCTCGATTATTCGGGCCGACTTGGCGGATGCGCTCTGCGACTCGATAGCGGATCGTCATCGACTGCCGGTAGTGTTGCGGCGTCTAGAACGGACCGCCAAGCGCCTGCCGCTCTCAGAAGAAGATCTCTGCATTCCCGCGCTGGTCTGTCCAGTTGACGCGCCAACTGAAGCCATCGAGCCCAACATTGCTAAACCCTTAGAGGACACAGGGTTGGACCAGCCAGCCCCGTGTCTTAGCCCCCCAAAGTTGAGGCACTATTGTTGTGTCATAGGGGAGGGCGTTGGATGGCTTGAATCAGGCGGCGTAGACTGGATAAGTCTTCTGCTTTTCCGTCATGATCGCGAAGACTTGATGACACGACCATGACGGCGCTTCCCCGAAGTCCCAACAAGTGCTACCGGAAACATGAATAACTGGGGAGAATTCAACATGGCAAATTCTGACGATCCGCGCTTGCAGGGATTGGCCGATCTGATTGATTGCAAGGGCCATGGCTGTTATGGGCTACATGATGTGACGCAGCGCCAGCACGCGCTGCAAGCCGCCTGGCAAGCAGAGCGTGAGGGGTGTTCCTCATCGCTGATAGCCGCTGCGCTTCTGCATGATATCGGCCATATGGTGCATGATCTGGGCGATAATCCCGCCGCGCACGGCGTGGATGACAAGCATGAGGAATTGGGCCAGGTCTGGTTGCAAAATTGGTTCGGCCCGGAAGTGACTGAACCGGTGCGGCTGCATGTCGCGGCCAAGCGCTATCTGTGCGCGACGGAAGCGGATTACGTCGCCAAGCTGTCAGCGGATTCCGTGCTTAGCCTTTCGCTGCAAGGCGGGCCGATGTCGGCTGATGAAGTCGCGACGTTTCGGGCGCTGCAGCATGCGGAAGATGCCGTCCGCCTCAGGCGTTTTGATGAAGGGGCGAAGGTAACTGGGCTGATGACACCGCCCGTGCGGCATTTCCTGCCGCATGTCGCGGCGTGTTTGAAGTAACGCAGGCGTCAGCCAAGCCGCACCATTTTGCGCTCTACCTTTGCCAGAAACGCGCAGCGAAATGCATCGGTCGCGCGGTTTATATCGTAAAGCGCAAGCTAGGCGCGCCGCGCCCGCCCGCCTGAAAGCAAGCGGAAGTAATTCATGATCTGGCGCTTCGGTGGATGGTCCATCAGGAAGGTCGCGACCCACCAGGGAGGCCCGTAACTCGTGATGCCAACAACATGTTTGATATGCGTGAGCGCGGGGCGCGCTATGCCATCCTCGCCAAGTTTGAAGGTAACACCGGGCAGGAATACGTGGTCGAAAAAACCCTTCAGAATGGCCGGTACGCCAAAGCACCAGACAGGAAAGACAAAGACGAGCGCTTCAGTCGCCAAAAGCCGGTTGACATAGGCTTCCACCGGCGCCCGATTGGTGGGCACTTCATGATAGCCAAGCCGCTCTGCGCGACCCAGGACAGGATCAAAACCTTCCGCATAAAGATCCAGATGATCAACCTGATGCCCCGCGCGTATGAGCGCGGCCAGCGCCGCCTGATGCAGCGCGGCGTTGTAGGAATCCTCGGCAGGATGGGCGGAGACCAACAATATGTTCATGGCAATGATCGAAGCTTGTCCAAAACCCTACGGTGCAGCAAGGCAGGTGCTAAACCTTCGGCGACGTCAGCGCGCCAAGTTCCATCCTGCGCCCAATCTGTTCGGCAAATTTCGCCGCCGCCACTGGCAATGCGCGGCCCCTGAGCTGACCAATTGCCAAGGGGCTTGCCGTAATATCGCGCGGGTCAAGCGCGCGTGCAACGAGCCCATGGCGTTCACGGATGGAAGCCGGTGCGCCAACCGCGATCTGAAAAGTGATCGCCTTTTCATACCGCACATAGTTGCGGAGAAACTCAAAGGAATTCGATTGCACTACGGGATGCAGGCGGAAGGAACTGCGCGCGGCGGCTTCTTCCAGCAATTGCCGCCCGCCATAGCGCTGTGCTGGCATGGCGAGCGGATATTGCGCACATTCGCGCAGACGCAGCATGGGCTTCGCCGCCAGCGGATGATCTTCCGCCATAATCGCGACCAGCCGCTGTTCGGCGGCCGCGATAATCTGAAAATCCCGCATCGGTTCCGGGCGAAACACCATCGCCAGATCAACTTCAAATTCCAGCAGCGCCGCCAGCGCTTCGCCATGATCACGCACCTGTAAATCGAATTCCACCAGCGGGAATTCCGCGCGATAGGCCGCGATCAGGGATGGCAGAAAATCATAGGCCAGCGCCTGGCTTGACGCGATGGCAATGGTCCCGCGCCGGAAGCCTGTCAGGTCTTCGATCTGGGAACGCACGCGGCCCATATCGGCGATCTGGTTGCGGATATGGCGGATCAGTAATTCACCGGCGGCGTTCAGCCGCACGCCGCGCGGCAGGCGTTCAAAAATCGCGGTGCCAAGCTCTGCTTCCACATCCTGGATGCGGCGATTGAGCGCGGAGGGGGTCAAGTTGAGCTGTTCCGCCGCGCGCCGGATGGATCCGGTGCGGGCGACCTTATTGATGTAGTTCAGCAGCCGCAGATGGCGCATGGAAGCCCCGAGTGGTGCATTTTTCGCACCGAATATGCACGAAATCAGCAGAGGACGGCAACACTCATCCTGTCTTATCGGCCAATCCCAGTTTCAATTGCCCTTTGGCCCTGCCTTGAGGAGGTTCCCATGCCCCTTTCCCCCACTCGCCGCGGCCTGCTGCTGGGCGCTGGCGCGCTGCCCCTGCTGGCCAGCCCCACCATCGCACAGTCGCTGTTGCGCCTCAGGATGGTGCTTAATTGGCGCTACCAAGGGCCGCAGGGCTGGTTCTTCCTGGCTGATGACCGGGGCTATTTCCGCGAAGCCGGCCTGGCCGTGACCATGGATCAGGGCAACGGCTCGGGCGCTGCGGTGGGTGCGGTGGCTTCAGGTTCCTATGATCTTGGCTTCGGCGACATCAATGCGCTGATCCAGCTTGTGGCGCGCGGCCCGGCGGGGGGTGCGACGCCCATGGCCATTTCATCCACCTTCAACCGCCCGCCCTTTACCATCGCCGTGAAGGCCGATGGGCCGGTTCGCACGCCCAAGGATCTGGAAGGCCGCACCCTGGGTGGCCCAGCGAATGATGGCGCGCTGAAGCTTTTCCCCGCCTTCGCGCGCATGACTGGCATTGATGCGGCCAAGGTACAGATCACCAATATGCAGCCCAATCTGCGCGAACAGATGTTGCAGCGCGGCCAGGTGGATGGCGTGTTTGGCTTTGTGAATACCATCCGCTTTTCGGCAAAGCTGGTCGGCATAGACCCGGACAAGGATTTCCGCTTCATCAATTACGGCGATCACAGCATGGATCTGTATTCCAATGCCATCATCGTCGCGCGGCGCCTGGTGAATGACAATCCGGCGGCCTTGCGCGGCCTGCTGCGCGCGATTGATCGCGGCTTGAAGGATACGCTGGCCAATCCTGATGCCGCGATTGATGCCGTGGCGCGCCGAGAGCCACTGATCAACAAGGTGGTTGAAAAGGAACGGCTGATGGCGACGCTCCGCGATGAAATGAGCCATCCAGAAATTGCGCGCATTGGGCTTGGCGATATTGATGATGCGCGCTTTGCAAAATCCATTAGCATTGTCGTCGAAGCGGATGCGCTGCCGCGGACGCCGGCGTCGACCGAGATCTTCAACCGATCCTTCCTGCCGCCATTGGCCGAACGTATCATCAAGCTGAGCTGAACACAGGGAAACATTATGGACTTGAATCTGAAGGGGCGTGTCGCGGTTATCACCGGCCCGGCTAAAGGGATGGGTGCGGCCGTGACGCTGGCCTTTGCGCGCGCAGGTTGCAGGCTGGCGCTGATTAGCCGAGACGTGGCGGCGATAGAACCTGTCGCGACCAAGGCCCGCGCCTTTGGAGCGGAGGCACTTGTGATCGCCTGCGACATCACCTCGGGCGCTGGCTGTGAAGCCGCCATGGAGAAAACCCGTGCAAGCCTTGGCGGACGGATTGATATTCTGGTGAATGTCGCAGGTGGATCAGGACCCATCGGCAAGATGGGTTGGGAGACCACTGACGAAGAATTTGATGAAATTGTCCATCTGAATATGCGCGGTTGCTTCAACACCATGCGCGCCTGCCTGCCCGTCATGATTGCCCAGCAGGGCGGCAAGATTGTGAATGTGGGTGGCACCTTCGGCATGCGTGGCCGTGCAGGGCGCATGGCCTATTCCGCATCAAAATGGGGCTTACGCGGCATCACCAAAAGCTTCGCGCTGGAAGCCGGACCCTACAACATCAATGTGAATTGCGTGGCACCCGGCATGGTGGATGGCCCGCGGTTTCGTACGAAAGTGGTGCCGGAGATGGCGAAGCGCCTTGGCATCAGTGAAGCGGCGGCGGTTGAAAAACACGCTGCCGATTATGCGCTGCGCCGTGTTTCCACGGATGAGGATGTGGCGCATGCCTGCCTGTTCCTGGCTTCCGATGTTTCCCGGCAAATTACCGGGGTTGACCTGCCGGTAGATGGCGGCTGGGCAATGCTGTGAGGATGATATGAACGATAAGATTTTCACGGCGGATTTGATTCTCGCCGGCGGCATTGTGGTGAATTCCCGCGCGCGCTTCCGCGCTGATGTCGCCATCAAGGATGGATTGATCCTGGCCATTGGCGCGCCAGACGCCATGCCCCGCGCGCGCGAGATTATCGATGTCGCCAGCAAATATATCCTGCCCGGCGCGATTGATGTGCATGTGCATTTCCGTGAACCTGGCTACACGCATAAGGAGGATTGGCGCACCGGCTCCGCCGCTGCCGCCATGGGCGGCACAACGACTATTTTCGAAATGCCCAATACCGATCCGCCAACACGTTCGGTGAAGGAATTGCGTGAAAAGCAGGCCGCGGCTTCGAAGGCGCATGTTGATTACGGCATCTATGGGCTGCTGGCGGAAGACAATATCGGGGAACTTGAAGGCCTGATCACCGGCGGCGTGAATGCCTTCAAATGCTTTATGGGCAATACCTTCGGCAATCTGCCGTCCCCTTCAACGGGCGCGATGCTGGAAGGTTTTGAAGTTATCGCGCCATCGGGCTTGCGCATTTCACTCCATGCGGAAACCGCTTCGATCATGGCCTGGCGGCAGGAAAGGCTGATGGCGGCAGGCCGCAATGACCCGCTGGCGCATATTGCCGCAAGGCCCGCGATTGTGGCCGCCGAAGCCGTTGCCCGCGCGGCAGAATTGGCCGGCTGGACCGGGGCGCGCGTGCATGTGCTGCACATCTCCTCAGCGATTGAATTGCGGCCCTTGACGGAAGCCAAGGCACGCGGCGTGGATATCACCGGTGAGACTTGCCCCTGCTACCTGTTGCTCGACACTCGCGATTACGCGCGGCTTGGATCCATAATTCGCGTCAATCCGCCGGTGCGGGAGCATTCGGATTCTCTTGCGATATGGGAGGCGCTGCAGACTGGCGTGGTGGATATGATCGCGACCGATCACGCGCCCCATACGCCGGAAGAAAAGCAGCAGGACATCATCTGGCGCGCTGATTGCGGCTTCCCTGGTGTGGAAACACAAATGCCGCTGATGCTTAATGAAGTGGCAAAAGGCCGCATAAGCCTTGAGCATTATGTGAAGATTTCATCAGAAAATCCTGCCCAATCCTTTGGGCTTTGGCCGATGAAGGGGCGGATTGAAATCGGCGCTCATGCCGATATTGCGGTGGTGGATATGGAAAGAACCGAGGTCATCCGCGCCGCCACTCTGCATTCCGTCCGTGCGCGCATCACGCCTTTTGAAGGTGTCAGCGTCACTGGCATCCCTATTCATACACTGGTCCGCGGCCGTTTCGTGCAGCGCGATAGGTCATTGATTGAAGCAACCTCCGGCTGGGGCCGGCAAGTGACTAATATCCAGCGCATGCCGCAGGCGAAGCCGCGCAATACGGATCAGACATTGGCAGCGGCTTTGCAAGGACCGTTCGAAGCCTTAGCCGGGACCGCTGCATGAATGCAATGTCTGCCGCTTCAAACAGCGCCGCAACAATTGCTCGGCCTTTCATCGCCTTTGAGCAAGCCTCGGTCACCTTTGGGCGGGGCGAAAAGGCAGTAGAGGCGCTGCAGCCGACGGATCTGACGATCTCCGAGGGAGATTTCGTCGCTCTGGTCGGGCCTTCCGGCTGCGGCAAATCCACGATCCTGAAAATGGTCAGTGAATTGTTGAAACCATCATCCGGCCATGTCTTCATTGGCGGGCGTGAGATTGGCGCCCAGCCGATCCGGATCGGCATGGCCTATCAGAACCCAACGCTGCTGCCATGGCTCAATATTCGCGACAATGTGATGCTGCCGCTCAAGATTGTGCTGCCCTTCCGCGGTGAATTTTCTTCCAAGCGCAAGGGCGAATTCCGCGATCGGGTTGAAGCGCTGCTGGCACAGGTTGGGCTTGCCGGCTTTGGTGACAAATATCCTTGGCAGCTTTCGGGCGGGATGATGCAGCGCGCCAATCTCTGCCGCGCCCTGATCCATGACCCAGAATTGCTGCTGCTGGATGAGCCCTTCGGCGCGCTGGATCAATTCACGCGTGAAGAGCTTTGGGCGATCATGCAAGATTTATGGCTTTCCAAGAAGCTGACCGTGCTGTTGGTGACGCATGATTTGCGGGAAGCCGCCTATCTGGCCAATCGGATTTGTGTGATGAGCGCGCGGCCCGGGCGAATTTTGGATGATTCGCTAGTGGATATGCCGCGTCCACGCACCATTGAAATGACCTTTCAGCCGGATTTCGTGGCGCTCAATCAGCGCTTGCGCGCCATGATTGTTGGCGCGCGTGGTGGCACCGGCATTGTCAACCATCCGCCAGGGCAGGGCTGAAGTGATGCAGCGCATTCTTGATATCGCTTGCGATAAGGCCGCTTCCACGGCGCTCATCATCGGTGTTTTCGTCTTTTGGGAATTATTCTGCCTGGCAGCGAATATTTCTGATATTCTGCTACCGCGCCCAACCCAGATCATCGGTGCGCTGGTGAAATTCTGGCCGGCAATTTGGCCGCACACCTATCAGACGCTCTACACTACCTTGGTCGGCTTCGGCTTTGGCGTTGCGATTGGTGTCGCGATTGGTGTACTGATCGGCTCATCGCGCCTTGCCTATGAGACGGCCTATCCGTTGCTGGTTGGGTTTTCCTCCATCCCCAAGGTCGCGGTGGTGCCGATCTTTGTGCTCTGGTATGGCGCCGGCACGGTGCCTGCCATCCTGACTGCTATGATCATTTGCATCTTCCCGGTTGTGGTGAATGTCGCGACCGGTATCGCAACGGTTGAGCCAGAGCTTGAAGATGTCATGAAGACGCTCAAGGCATCCAAGCTGGATATTCTCTGGAATGTCTCGCTGCCGCGGGCCATGCCGTATTTCTTCGCCTCCCTGAAGGTGGCGATTGCGCTCGCCTTTGTTGGTTCTGTGGTGGCGGAAACCGTCGCGTCCAATCGCGGCATCGGTAATATGATGATGATCGCGTCATCGTCTTTCAATGTGCCTTTGGTGTTTGCGGGGCTTTTTGTGCTCGCGGGACTTGGCGTTTCGCTTTATGCGATTTTCTCGCTGATTGAATATCGCATCACTGGCTGGGCGCATCGCAAGACTGATCTGGCGGCAAGTTGAAAGCATTTCGCTCACCCCCCTTTTCATGGAGACCCAGAATATGCGTCGTCATTTCCTGAAATCCGTTCTAGCGGCTGGCGCGCTCGGTGCGGCTGCACACTACCAGCCCGCGTTGGCACAAGGGGCGCCCACACGGCTTCGCTTCACACTGGATTGGCGCTATCAGGGCATTCATGCCGGTTATTTCCATGCGCGTGATCGCGGCTATTTCGCTGCCGAAGGCCTGGATGTGACGATTGATCAGGGTGAGGGTTCCGCCGCCACCATCACGCGCATCATGGGTGGTGCCTATGATGCCGGATTTGGTGACATGGGCGCCATCATCCAGCAGGCTGCCGCGCGCCCGACTGAGGCGCCAGTCATGGTCTATATGATCTACAATAAATCGCCGCTTGCCATTGTACACAAGGCCAGCGCCCCCATCCGCACGCTCAAGGATTTAGAGGGCAAGCGCTTCACATCCCCTGCCGGTTCAGCGACGCATCGGCTTTTTCCGCTTTTCGCACGCCTGAACGGCATTGATGCCAGCAAGGTGGAGGTGGTAAACATCGCGCCGAATGTGCAGGAAATGATGCTGGTGCAGGACCAGGTGCAGGGCGGCTTTGTGTTTACCGTGACGTCCTACATGAACCTGTTCGGCATGCGTCAGGACCCGGACAAGGATTATCGCTTCATCATGTATGCGGATCATGGCATTAAAGCCTATTCCAATGGTGTCATGGTGTCCCAACGCCTCATGCGCGAAAATCCACGCGCGGTGGCCGGCCTGGTGCGCGCGATCAATCGCGCAATGCTGGAGATGAATGCGAATCCTGCCGAAGCCGGACGCGTCATGGCGCGGGTGGAACCCACCATCAATCCGGAGATCGAGGCACGGCGCGTGATCTTCACCTATAGGAATCACATTTTCACACCGGAAACGGAAAGCCTCGGCGCCGGCGATGTGTCTGATGCACGCATGCATAAGGGGATTGAGCAAATCCAGGATGCCTTTCAGCTTCCTCGCGCGCCACAGGTGTCTGAGGTGTTCAACCGTTCCTTCCTGCCCCCACGTGCGGAGCGCGCCTTGCCGAAGCCAGCCACGTAAATCATACTTTGGTTTGGGAAAAAGCGATGCGCTTGATCAATGCGGCCGAAGGCCTGGATGCCAAGGGACGAAAGACACGACTCAGCCTTAGCATTGAAAATGGTCGCATTGCGCGCATTACTGATGCGGCGGGTGCAGCTGAGGATATCATTGTCATGCCGGCGTTGGTCAATGCGCATGATCATGCGCGGCCGTTGCGGTCAAGCTCCGTCGGCGCCTTTGGCAAGCCACTCGAAACTTGGCTGCATCGGCTCGCCATGATGGCGCCGGTCGATCCCTACCTCGCCACACTTGCACCGCTTGCGCGGGCTGCACTTGGTGGTCAGGGCGCGGTGATGATCCATCATGTGCGCGCCATGGGCCTTACTGACTACGCAAAGGAAACCGAGGTCATGGCCCGCGCTGCGCGTGATGTTGGCGTGCGTGTCGCGTTGGGGATCGGCATGCGCGATTGCAATCCGCTGGTCTATGGCGCGCATGATGAGCTGTTGGCGAGCCTTGAAGCGGCGGTGCGCGCCGAGATTGAAGCACGCTTCCTTTCCCAACCAATGATGCCGATCAAGGAACAAATAGAGCGCGTGGATGCCGTGGCTGCCGCACTCGGCAGCCCGATGTTTGATGTGCAATATGCACCGAATGGCCCGCAATGGTGCAGCGAAGCATTGTGGGAAGCGATTGCCGAAGCTTCCGCCCGCACGGGCCGGCGCATCACCACGCATCTTTATGAAACCAAATACCAGCGCGCCTGGGCGGATCGCAGCTACCCGCAGGGGATGCTTAAGCGCTGGAAGGAAATTGGTCTGCTATCGCCACGGTTGACCTTGGCGCATTGCGTTTGGGCGACACCTGACGAATTGGATATGATCGCCGAGGCTGGCTGCACCATCGTCACCAATACATCGTCAAATCTCGCATTGCGTTCCGGTATTGCGCCACTGGCCGAAATGCTGAAGCGCTGCTGCAAGGTGGCGATGGGCATTGATGGCCAAGCCTTTGACGAGGATGATGACGCGCTGCGCGAAATCAGGCTGCTCTGGTCCTTGCATGCGGGCTGGGGTTTTGATCGCGCTTTTGAGCCTTCCGAAATCCTGCTCGTGGCCTTGGAGAATGGACGGGGCGCTGTAGGCGCTGGCAATGGCGGGCGCCTTGCGGAAGGCGCCGCCGCTGATCTTCTGATCCTGGATCGGGCCGCGCTGGATGAGGATGGGCTGATGCCGGTTGACCCGATTGAGCTGTTATTCGCGCGCGGCAATCGTTCCCATCTGCGGGAGTTGATCGTGGCTGGTCGCAGCGTGGTCCAAAATGGCAAGCTTGTCGGCGTTGATCTGGACGCCGCGCAACGCGAATTGCGCGCGGCCTATCGCGCCGCCATGCCATCCCGCGCTGGTTTTGTGCAGGCTTGGACAGGCTTTGAGAAAGCCGTTTGCGCCCATTACCTGACCCGGCTTGGCTGCTGTTGAGGGAGCCAATTCCCACTCTGGTGGTAGCTATGTTCGGCGTCAGCGCCTATGGGACCAACTTGGCGATTTGAGTAACGGAGGATTTCTGGCTCATCGTAACCCCAAGGAGCGTGAAGATGAGCCAGAAATCCTCCGCCTCACCCACGCGGGTACCAGCCGAAAAGCTGGTCCGCGATATTCGCCGCGCGACGCGCAAGCACCATTCGGCCGAGGACAAGATGTCTTAGTGCCCTAAAGTTGAGGCACTATTGTTGTGTCATAGGGGAGTGTTTTGGATGGCTCGGAAGCGCTATTCGGATGAGGATTGTCTGAAGATTTTACGTCAGGTTGAGCTTGATTTGGCTGGCGGTGCGGATGTGGCGAAGGCTCGGACGGCTGGGATCAGTGACGCGACCTATTATATCTGGCGCAAGAAGTTTGGTGGGATGGCGAAGGGGCAGTTGGCAGAACTTAAGGCGCTTGGGAAGGAGAACCAACGGCTCAAGAAGATCGTTGCGGCTTTGGAGCTTGATAAGCTGATCCTGAAGGAAAGCCTGGATTTTTTGAAGCCCAAGATCTAAGCGCTGAAGACCCGAAGGGTGCGGTCGTTCAGGCACGCCAGAAGCTCGGCACATCCGAGCGGCGGACATACGAGGTTCTTGGGATTGCCCGCAGTACCCTACGCTATGAGAC
>VGDM01000030.1 GCA_016869715.1 Alphaproteobacteria bacterium | reverse complement strand
ACGTTCCTACGCGTTACGCACCCGTCCGCCGCTGCCATTGCTGACCGCGCGACTTGCATGTGTTAGGCATGCCGCCAGCGTTCGCTCTGAGCCAGGATCAAACTCTCAGGTTCATCCAAGCATCACCGTGCAACCCAAGCCACACAGCAACACCCAAACGAACTTCCAAAGGCTCATCACTCTCACCAATTACTCCTCAGCCAACCTCAAACAACCAAGCACCAAGCCACAAAACCCAGAACAGATACCCAAAAGGAACATCCGCCCAGGCGCCGACCGCGCATCCCACCCCGCCACTCATCGCAACAAGGCAAAACACACAGCAAAAGCCCAGCACCCAACCATTCAAAAATAGCCAAGCACTATCAACTTCCAAAAAAACCAGATGCAATTGTCAAACAACAAAAAAAAGAACCAGCAACAGAACGCCTCACAGCGCCCCACTTCGCCGGCCTCCTCAACCACACCAATCATTGGCAGGGCAAAAACACTAGCCAATACATATCGGCCAGTCAACCCTAACTCACCAACAACCTCATGAGCCTCGAGCTTCTAGTACCACCGTCAAAACACGTCAAGCACCTAAACTCAAACTGACACAAATCCGCATTTCTGAACCAAGCGATTGATTTTATTGGCGCCTATATTCTCCTGGTCCTGCGGCGCGGCACTCCTACTGAGCGGGCTCAAGCCCTAGCCCCGGCCCCTGCGGCACGGCGATATACCCCTTTTGCGGAACCAAATGCTGGCCAAATGGCGGCTTTCCCAAATCAGCAAAGTAGATTTCTAAAGGCTCCGCAACCTCCTGTGCCGCGAGGAAATGCAGGCTCGCTAAAAGCCCCGGCCCAAAATATGGGCAATGCGGTACAACCCGCAGCCCCGCCCCCCGTGCCAATTCCGCCACCTCCAACAGCGCCGTCAGGCCACCAACCTTCGTGACACTGGGCTGAAGGACACCCGCCGCACCCGCCTCAATCATGCGACAAAAATCCTCAGGATTGGCGGCGTTCTCCCCCGCCGCAATGGCGCAGGGCGATGCCGCACGTACACGCGCCATGGCGGCATGATCTTCGGGCGGCCAGCAGGGCTCCTCCACCCAGGCGACGCCCAGGTTTTTGACAGCCTCGCAAAAATCAACGGCGTCTGCTTCCTCGTCCCAAGCGCAATTGATGTCCAGCATCAGAGGAATATCCGCGGGCGCCGCACCGCGTGCCGCGCGAATACAGCCAAGGTCAATTTCATGCAGCTTGATGTCGCGATAGCCGCGCCGTACTGCCTCAGCAGCATTACGCGCAACATCTTCGGGATTCCCGTAGCGCATCAGGCTTGCATAGGCGCGAACCTTATTTCGCGACGTATCACCCAACAGCGCGTGCAGGGGCTTTCCCGCGGTTTTTGCGGCGATATCCCATAATGCAATATCGATCGCTGAAATGCCGAAGGTGATCGGACCGTTGCGGCCGAAATTATGAAAACGCTTTTGCAGCATACGATTAATGGCGCCGATATCCCGTACATCCAGGCCAATACAGGCAGGCGCAAGCAGCCGATCAATGGCATTACGCGTCGTATCCACCAGCGTAAAGCCAAAGCCTTCACCCCAACCATGAATACCCTGATCCGTCGCGACCTCCACCAAAAGCGTATCCATGGTCTTGAGGGCCAAATTATCACCTGTAGCCCTACTACTGCCGCCCCGCGCATCAAGACCAACGCCATAGGTGAAAGCACTACGATGAATCCGGGTTTCGATCCGCGTGATCTTCATGCTGCGTTCTTTCATTTGCATCTTGCGGTTTTGGCCACTCTTCGTGAAAGTGGTATCTGACCTAGAAGAACAAAATATCGAAACCGAGGAAAGCCCATTATGCTGCATATTCTTGCTGTCGCTCTACTCGCCCTGACCTTCACCGTACCACTGTCTGCGCAGGAGCAATTCCCGAACCGCCCCATCCGCATTATTGTCCCCTTCACTGCCGGTGGCCCGAGCGACATTGTTGCGCGTCTTGTGGCGCCGAAAATCACCGCAACCCTTGGGCAGCCTGTCATTGTTGATAATCGGCCCGGCGCGGGTGGCGTGACCGGCGTTGATATAGCAGCGAAAGCAGCGCCAGATGGCTATACCATTGGCCTTGGTAGCGCTGGCGGCGTTGCCATTTCTCCGTTGCTTGATCGCGGCACGCCATTTGATCCGTTGCGCGATCTGGCACTGCTGACGCTGGGCGTGCTTGTGCCGGAGCCGATTGTTGTATCCTCGGTAACGCCCTATCGTACCTTACAGGAACTTCTTGCGGCAGCGCGCGCAGCCAGGCAAGATCAATCAGGGTTCCACCGGTTCCGGCAGCCTGCCGCATTTGGCGGGCGAATTGCTGAAGAACGCGACCGGCATTGAAATGACCTATGTCCCCTATCGCGGCGGCGCGCCGCTCACGACCGCGCTCGTCCAGAATGAGGTTCAGGTCGGACTTGCGGATTTGACAATTCTGCTGCCGCAAATCCGTGCGGGGACAATCCGCGCGCTCGCGGTTGGTTCAGCCCAGCGCCTGCCATGGCTGCCTGATGTGCCAACCATGATTGAACTTGGCTATCCGAGCATTGATACAAATAATTAGCATGGCTTTGTAGCACCTGCCCGCGTGCCGGAACCCATTCTGCATCGGCTGCATGCGGCGCTGGCAGGGGCGCTGAAAGACCCGCAGATCTCACAGCGACTCTTTGACCAAGGCGCCGTGCCCGGCGGCAATAGCCGCGCGGAATTCGGCGATTTCATCAGGGCGGAAATGGCCAAATGGGGAGAGGTGATCAGGCGCGGCAATATCCTCGGCGACTTATCAGTAAACCCTAACCCGCCGCGGCAAGGATGCGCAAAGTCGCCTCCTCCCGCCCCAGCGCCCACAATACGGCATCAATGGGCGGGCTGGTCGTGCTGCCACTGAGTGCCGCGCGCAAGGGCTGCGCCACCTGGCCAAGCTTGATGCCCTTGACCTCAGCATAATCGCGCAGCCATTGGTCAAGATCCTGCTTTTCCCAAGGCGCCATCTGTAAAAACGCAGCAAGATCAGCGAGCCGCGCCTTGGCGTCTGGCGTCAGCAATGCCTCGGCCTTGGCTTCCATGATCGGTGCGCCATCCTGCACCGCGAAAGCCGCAGCGCCGGTCAATTCTTCGACTGTCTTCGCCCGTTCCTTCAGGAATGGCATCAGCATGCGCACGCGCTTGGCACTATCCGGCCCGAACAGGACAGTGCGTTTCGCCAGCCGTTCCAGCACCTCCCGCGTCAGCGCGTCATCATCGGCCGTGCGCAGGTATTGCCCATTCAAATGCGTGAGCTTGGCATAATCCATCCGCGCCGCCGCGCGCCCGACATCCTTGATGTCAAACAGCGTCACCGCCCGATCGCGCGGGATGAATTCCTCATCACCATGGCCCCAGCCAAGCCGAAGCAGGTAATTGCAAACAGCTTCGGGCAAGAAGCCTTGTTCACGAAAATCGAGCACGGAAACCGCGCCATGGCGCTTGGAAAGCTTGGCGCCATCCGCACCATGGATCAGCGGCACATGGGCGAAACGCGGGCGCGTCCATCCCATCGCATCATAAACCATGCATTGGCGGAAAGTATTGGTCAGATGGTCATCGCCGCGGATCACATGGGTGATGCGCATGTCATGATCATCCACCACCACGGCATGCAGATAGGTCGGCGTGCCGTCACTCCGCAGAATGATCATATCGTCCAATTCGCAATTGGCGACACGCACCTCACCCTGCACCAAATCCGCGACCACTGTTTCACCTTCCAAAGGCGCCTTGATGCGGACGGCAAAGGGCTTGCCCGCCTGTTCCGACCCGGGCTCACCGTCCCGCCAGCGGCGGTCATAACGCAGCGGGCGGCCCTCGGCGGCGGCGCGTTCGCGCATTTCAGCCAATTCTTCTGGCGTCGCCCAGCAGCGATAAGCCTTCCCCATCGCAAGCAACGCTTCGGCGATTTCACGATGCCGCGCTTCCCGCGCCGCCTGAAACACCGGCGGTTCATCCGGCGAAAGGCCGAGCCATTCAAGACTGTCCAGGATCTGATCTACTGCCTCCCGGGTGGAGCGTTCGCGATCCGTGTCTTCAATACGCAGCAGGTATTCCCCGCCATGGTGGCGCGCAAAGAGCCAATTGAACAAGGCAGTGCGGGCTCCGCCGATATGCAGATAGCCGGTGGGGGAAGGGGCAAAGCGCGTACGAACCGTCATGCTGTGGTCATCATTCTCCTGATGGGCTGCCTTTAAACCACATGCCGCGCCGGGGAAATCAGGCGACGGTGCGGCGCAAGCGATGAATTTCCCGTTTGGGAGTTCGATCAGCCCTCTATATACTTTTGGTTGTGCTCGTACATAATTCCTCCGCGACCCAAATCCCAAGCCTTGTGTCGGCAAGGGGCATTTGGCGCGCTTGAATGGCCCGGGCCGCCGAGGCTTTCGCCACCGAACGCCAGCATAAGGCGCTTTGGCTGCCTGTCGCCATGGGGGCGGGCATCCTGTTCTGTTTCAGCCTGCGGAGCAAACCCGATGAACGGCTGATCGGGCTGGTGCCCCCCTTGATCATCACCGCGTTCCTGGTGGCACGCCGATGGGCCTTTTTCGGCTGGCTTTCCGCGCTGGTTGCGGCCGGCAGCTTTGGCTTCGCCATCATGCTTTGGCATGCGCAACGGGCGCCACCGCCGATCTCGCCTCCGCCGCGCGCGCTCGTGATCCAGGGCGTTGTGCAAAATGTGCAGGCCTTGCCGCAGGGGCTCAGGGTCACGCTCGGGCAGGCGCAATTCGGGCCAGAGGCGCCAAAGCTTGAACGCAGCCTGCGCATTCGGCTCCGCAATGATGACCCCGGGCGGCCAGCGCCTGGCGACTTGCTGAGCGTGCGCGCGCTGATCCGCGCCCCGGCAGCGCCGGCCTATCCTGGCGCCTGGGACTTTCAGCGCGCCGCCTTTTTCAGCGGCCAGGTCGGGGTTGGCTTTGCGATTGGCGCGGCCGAAATAATACCCGGCGCAGGGGAGGCGCCGCCATTTTCCGGCCTGCGCCGCGATCTTGAAGCTTGGGTTTTGGCAGTCTTACCAGGCGCGGCCGGGGCGATTTCAGCCGCGCTGCTGACCGGTAGCCAAAGCGTTATTCCAAGGGCGGATTTGGATGCCATGCGCGATTCGGGCTTGGCGCATATTCTTTCTGTCTCCGGCCTGCATATCGCGATTGTGATGAGCGTTTCCTTCTGGGTGACGCGCATGCTGGCGGCGCTCTATCGCCCGGTGGCGCTCAGGGTGCCGGGCAAATTACTGGTGGGATGCGGCGCCTTATTCGCGGGTGGCTTCTATATGCTGCTTACCGACGCGCAGGTGCCCATGCAGCGCAGCTTCGCCATGGCCTGCCTGGTGACGCTCGCCATCCTGGCGGGGCGTAAAGCGATTTCATTGCGCGGTCTGGCTTGGGCGGCGGCGGCAGTGATGATCTTCGATCCGGCTTCGCTGCTCGGCCCATCCTTTCAAATTTCCTTCGCGGTGGTGCTCGCCCTGATTGCGGGGTGGGAGGCCTTGCAGCCGCGCCTTGCCGGGCTGCGCTGTCAAAAGGGTTTGGCCTGGCGCATTGGCTTTGGCGTGCTTGGCTTGATGATGACGTCGGTACTGGCAGGCTCGGCGACAGCGCCCTTCGGCCTCGCGCATTTCGGGCGGCTGCAATGGTACGGCGTGGCGGCCAATGCGGTAGCGGTGCCGCTCACATCCTTCATTATCATGCCGGCGGGGATGTTGGCGGCGCTGCTGATGCCGCTTGGCCTGGAAGCGCCGGCGCTTTGGGTGATGGGCTCTGGGGTGGAGGGCATCTTGTGGGTGGCGCGCACTGTCGCCGCCTGGCCAGTAGCAACCGAATCCGCCACACCGATCCCCGGCTGGGGCTTGGCGGTTTTGCCTTCGGGCTCTGCTGGCTACGCCTGTGGCGACGCTGGTGGCGCGCCTTGGGCGTACTGCCGATGATCCTTGGCCTTGCCAGCGCGGCTTTGGTGCAGCCGCCCCATATCCTAATATCGCAGGATGCGCGGCTGGTTGGGTTTTTCGCGACCGATACGCTATTCCCCAATGCCAGCAGGGTGCGTCCAACCTGACGCGCGATGCCTGGCTCAGGCTTTATGGGCAGGACGCCGCCGTGGCGCTGCCGGCTGAGGGCGCAAGCCCCGATGGCAAACTAGGTTGCACCTCGGATGGTTGCCGGTTTAACGCGGGCGCCAGCGCCTTTTTCGTCCGTCGCGGCAATAACATGGCCCAATGCGGCGCGGTATCGGTGATCATCTCCGCCGAGCCCATCCGGCAGCGCTGTCGGCAGAGCATTCTGATTGATCGTTTCTCTGTGTGGCGCGATGGTGCACATGCGATCTGGCTTTCGCCCTCGGGCACGCAGGTGATGTCTGATCGCGCCTGGCGCGGTGATCGGCCCTGGCTGCCGCCACCGCCCCTGCCGCGCGCAGCCGCCGAACCACCGGCGCCAATTGAATAGCAAAAGCGCCCTTGCCATGCGCTAATGCGGCATGGAGGCTGAGGTCGCTTTGAAGGGGAATCGCATGCCGATTGGCTGGGAGAAATTCAGCGCCGCGCCCTTGCTGGATCGCTGGCGTGCCCTTTGCGCAAGTGATGAAATCCTGCGTTCTCGCTTGCCTGGCGCGGTCGGGCGTTTTGCTGTCCTGCAGCCTGGCTTCGCTACCACGCTTGGACTATCCGACACCTCCGTGGCAATCTCTCTAAACTCGGATGCGGATATGCGCTTTACGGCAACCTCTGCGATTTGGGATGAATTTCTGAAGACGCACCCGGCGCGACACCACCACCACCTTTATGCACTGCGGATGCGTGTTCCAGGATTTTCAGCGGAAGGAGATGAGCTTGCCTGGGCGCAACATGCGCATATCTTGCGGCGCATTTTCGATCTCGCGCGCTGGACGTTGCACGGTGCTGACAGGCCAGCGCCCACTTCGCTTCGCTCGCAACTTGGTGGCGGTCCCCCGGACCCCGCCGCAAAAGGCCGCTATGTTAAGCTGCGTGCCAATGGGCGCGACTTTATCGTCTATGGCGAAAGCGCAGGACAGGGGCGCCCGATTCTCGGGCTACACACGGCAGGATCCGATTCGCGCCAGTTCCATCGGCTTATGGCGCATCCTCGGCTTGCGGGGGCAGGCTACGCAGTGACTGCCTTTGACTTGCCCGGCCATGGCCGTTCCGCACCTGCGGCCGAGCCCGGAGCTTGGGCGCTGGATACGGAACTTTATGCCGAATTGATCCTGGGCTTCCTTGATAATTGGGGTTTTGCGGAAAAGCCTGTTCTGCTTGGCGCTTCCATGTCGGGCGAAGTCTGCCTTGAAATGGCATTGCGCGCGCCCGAGCGCTTCGCCGCCATCATCGCCTGTGAGGCTTCCGAACATATCGCCGGCCGGCGCACGCCATGGGCGGATCATCCACGCGTGAACGCCGCCATTTTCACGCCCGAATGGATTGAAGGCCTGATGGCGCCGCAATCGCCTGCCGAATGCGCAGCCGAAGTCTGGTGGCATTACAGCCAGGGCGGCTGTGGCATATTCTCTGGGGATATTCTGTTCTATTCTGGCGGCTGGGATGCGCGGGATCGCATCCACCGCATTGATACGCGAAAATGCCCGCTCACGCTGCTGACCGGCGAGTATGATTATTCCTGCACAGCAGAACATTCTGCTGTCACAGCCGCAAAAATCCCTGGGGCCAGATTTCAGCGCATGGACGGGATCGGGCATTTTCCCTTTGCGGAAAATCCCGATCTGTTTCTCGATTATCTTATTCCGGCCCTCCCAACACGGACGGCATGATCACAGAAACTGCGTCAGCCGATAGAACCGCGCAGCATTCCGCCAGAACAGGTCAGCCTTTTCCTCAGCCGTGGCACCGGCGGCGATGCGCTTGAAGGCATTCCAGCCGACCGCATAGCCATAGCCGCCCTTATCCACAGGGAAATTACTCTCAAACATGCAGCGCTGCGTGCCGAATAGCTCAATGCAGCGTTCCATCCAGGGGCGCCAATGCTGCGCCAATTCTTCGGATGATGGCGCAATCGCGCCCGCTTCGAGCCCAAAGCCCGGCAGGCGCATACCAAGCCCGCCCAGCTTCACCATGACATTCGGGCATTGCGCCAATTCCGCCATGTTGCGCGACCAAGTGGCGAAGACCTCATTTCGTTTGCCGGCATAGGGGCCGATACCCAGAATCCCGCCGCAATGATCCAGCACGATCGGGATTTCGGGGAAGGCGCGCGCGAGCGACGCAAGGCGCGGGATTTGGTGGAAATAAATCCAGGCGTCGAAGGAAAGCCCGTTGCGCCCAAGGGCCGCGAAGCCCGCACGAAAGGCGCTGCTGTCCATCATATCTTCCGCCGGCGTATAGGCCGAATTGAGCATAGCAGGGTCCGGGTCCCAAGTCGCGATATGGCGAATGCCGCGAAACCTGCCCCCGGCAGCGGCGATATGCACTTCCAAAACCGGCTGCACCGCATCGCCAAGCGTGAGGTCTGCATAACCGACAATCCCGGCATTGGCGGCAATATCGCCATAAATGCCGCTGGCGAACATCGCGGCAATGCCGGTGACGAATTCCGTCTCGCCCACCGGCTTCAAGGCTTCCGGCCCCGCAGCGCGATGCATGGACCGCGCCTGCACATAAACTGTCGCCTTGACGTTATGGCCGCTTTTCAGATCGGCCAGAAATTCATCATTCAAATAGCGCCAGCCTGGCCGATCCCAAAGGTGGTGATGCGGGTCAATAATAGGCTGCGCCGGGTCTAGGATTTCTTCCTGCCGCGCGGCGAGCCAATCCTCGCGGACGGCCAGGTAATGCTGCACCTGTTGCTGTGACATGGTGTTCTCCTGATCGGGCGGCTTTGTTCGGTCATGGGATGAAGCTTTCGCCCAAGCGTCAAGCCTGGGCGAGCCCATTGGCTTGTTCTATGCTCTCCCTAGTAACCAAGGACCCTGCCATGCTCACCAGAAATGCCAAGGGCGTTTTCGTCATTGCGCCCACCCCCTTCCTGCCCGATGGCGCGCTTGATCTGCCGAGTGCTGATCGCATGACCGATGCCTTTCTGGCCGCCGGCGCGAGTGGCCTCACGCTGCTCGGCGTCATGGGGGAAGCGCCGAAGCTCGATCAGGAAGAAGCGATCAGCTTCGTCAAGCGCGTGATCAATCGTGTGGCAGGGCGCGTACCGGTGGTGGTGGGTGCCTCGGCGCCTGGTTTTGCCAGCATGCGCGCCGTGGCGCGGGGTGCGCTTGATCTGGGTGCGGCGGGCATCATGGTCGCACCTGCAGCGGGCCTGAAGGGCGATGACGCGGTGCTGTCTTACATCATGCAGGCGATAGATGCGGTGGGCGATGCGCCCTTTGTCCTGCAGGATTTCCCGCAACTGACCGGCATTCATATCAGCGCTGGCATGGTGGCGCGCGCCGCCGCCGATCCGCGCTTGGTGATGCTTAAGGCCGAAGACTATCCTGGCCTCGATAAGCTTTCCGCCATCCGTGACATGGAAGCCGAAGGCAAGATGCCGCGCATCAGCATCCTGGGTGGCAATGGTGGTCAATTCCTGCCAGAGGAATTGTCGCGCGGCGCGGATGGCATCATGACCGGCTATGCCTTCCCCGAAATGCTCGCTCAGGTGATTGCGCTGATGGCGGCAGGCAAGCGCGATGCGGCGCAGGATGCGTTTGATCTCCATCTGCCCTTGATCCGCAGCGAATTGCAGCCCGGCCTTGGCCTTGCCATACGGAAATACGTGCTGGCGCGGCGTGGCGTCATCGCCCATGCGGCCTTGCGCGCGCCGGGCCCCAAGCTTTCTACGGAAACCACGGCCGAGATTGATTTCCTGCTGGCGCGCCTGGAAGCGCGCGGTGGGGCGAAGCCACCCAAACCCTGAGGATGCTTGATCGGGGCTGGCGAGTGAGCGGGAGCGTCTAGCCTTCGCGCAACCCATTCGCCGGCACCTCTCGTGGCAGCAAATGCGCACGCCAGAACAGCGCAATCGCCACTGTGCATAAGGCGCCAAAGCCCGCATAAAGCGCGCCGGCATCGGCAAAGCCGATCTCACCCACCAGCGGCCCGGCGAGCATCAACCCAACCGGCAAGCCATAGACGGCCAACATGCGGAGCCCCATCACGCGGCCACGAAATTCCTGCAGCGTGATGCGCAGCAACAGCACTGCCAGCGGCACCATGCAAAAGCTTTGCACAAACCCCGCCAAGGCGAGGACCACGCCGCCCAGCACCGGGTCCGTCAGACGCGCAAAAACCAGCAGCAGCAAGAACCAGGATAGTGAGGCAGCCAACATGGTGCGCGCGGGTGGCAGCCCCCCGCCGCGCGCGCTGATGAAAAGTGATCCCAGCATCGCGCCGCCGGCGAAGCTCGCCGACAAATAGCCAAGCCCGGTGCGATCCAGCCCGTAAACATCGCGCGCGACATGGGGCAGCAGCCCTCCGCTGATCGGATAGGCAGCAAAATTAGCAAGGCAGGCCAGTAGCAGCGCGGCAAGCACAGGCGGCGTTGCGCGGGCATAGGCGATGCCGTCACCAAGATCAGCCCAGGGCGTTTTCATGACCACCCCTTGGGCCGCGCGCGGCGGCGGTTCATCCACCTGCAAGGTGAGTATAAAGGCGCAAAGATAAATCGCCGTCACCGCCAGATAGGCCGGACCGATGCCAAGGAAGGCGACTAGCCCCGCCCCGGTCAGTGCGCCAATCACGCGCGCACTATCGGCGCTCATGCGTTCAATCCCCATGGCACCCATCAGCAAGGGGGGCGGCATGCCTGCGGCAATCAGCGCATTGCGCATGCCCATATCGGAAGGGCGCACTAGGCCGCTCAGGAAGGCGACGCCACAAACCAGCCAGGGGGAGAGCAAGCCCGTCATGGCGCAAAGCGTCAGCACCGCCGCCAGCACCGCATACCAGGCGCGCATGGCGGACAGCACGCGCCGATGCCCGACGCGATCCCCCATTACGCCAAACATGGGCGAGAGCAGCGTGCCGATCAGCAGCAGTGACCCAAAGATAGCCAGCCAGGTGACCGATCCTGTCTCGGTCAGCACATACCAGCCGAGGATGATGGTCTCCATTTCAAAGGCCCAGGAGGTGGCGAGGTCAGCCGGCCACTGAAAGCGAAAGCCGCGCTGCCCGAAGGGCGCAAGAACGCCGGTGGCGCGGAGCTTCCCGCCTGCCATTGAGTTTCCCCCTTGCCGCGCTGATCGAGCGGCCTTGACCCATGATGCCCGAACCAGGGCCGGGCGCCAGGGGGCGGCTGATTTCATTCACGCGGCTTCTGGGTTAGGCTTGGTCCCATGATTGCTGATCGCAAAATCCTGCTGATCGTCTCGGGCTCGGTCGCTGCCTATAAGGTGTTGGAATTCACGCGTCTGGCGCGCAAGGCGGGGGCGAGTGTGACCGCCATCCTGACCGCGGGCGGGGCGCGTTTTGTGACCAAGGAGACACTTGCCGCCATCACAGGCCAGGCTGTGCATGATGATCTTTGGGCGGCGGAAGCGGATATCGGCCATATCCGCCTCGCGCGGCTGCCTGATCTGGTGCTGGTGGCGCCGGCGTCCGCTGATTTGCTGGCGAAGATGACGCATGGGCTGGCGGATGATTTGGCAACTTGCGTGCTGCTCGCGACCCGCGCGCCGATTATGGTGGCGCCGGCGATGAACCCTGCCATGTGGGAAAATGCGGCGACACAGGCGAATATCACGAGCTTGCGCGCGCGGGGGGTGATGCTGGCCGGGCCAGAAGTGGGCGCCATGGCGGAACCAGAATCGGGGCCAGGCCGGTTCATTGAACCCGCCGCGTTATTGGCGGTGGTGGAAGCCGCGCTGACGCCTGCCGCGCAGCCGCTGCACGGTCGCCATGCGCTGGTGACAAGCGGCCCGACGCATGAATCGATCGACCCGGTGCGTTACATCGCAAATCGCAGTAGCGGCAAGCAGGGTCATGCGATTGCCGCAGCGCTTGCCGCGCTTGGTGCGCGGGTGACTTTGGTGTCTGGCCCTGTCGCGCTGCCTGATCCGAAAGCTGTCACCGTTCGCCATGTGGAATCGGCGCGCGACATGCTGGCCGCCTGCGAAGCAGCACTTCCCGCCGATGTCGCGATTTGCGCGGCGGCCGTCGCGGATTGGCGCAGTGCCGCAGCCGCTGATCAGAAAATGAAGAAGATCGCAGGCGAGGTGCCGCCGCCAATCGCCTTGGCACTCAACCCCGATATTCTGGCGACGCTTTCCGCCGCCGGGCCGCGCCGGCCCAAGCTGGTGGTGGGTTTCGCGGCGGAAACCGAAAAGCTGGAAGACCATGCGCGCGCCAAACGGAAAAAGAAGGGCTGCGATTGGATCGTTGCCAATGATGTCTCGGGCGATGTGATGGGGGGCGCGGAGAATACCGTGCTGCTGATCACGCCGAAGGGCACCGAAGCCTGGACGCGCATGAAAAAGGAAGAGGTCGCGGCAAGGCTTGCCGCGCGGATTGCAGAGGCTTTGGCATGAGCCCCGAAATCGCCGTCATACGCCTGCCCCATGGCGCGGATTTGCCGCTGCCGAGCTATGCCACGGAAGGCGCGGCGGGGATGGATTTGCTGGCCGCCATCAGCGCGCCGGTGATGATCCCGCCAGGTGGGCGCGCCTTGATTCCAACGGGCCTTAAAATGGCGATCCCGGCGGGGTATGAAATTCAGGTGCGGCCCAGATCGGGTTTGGCGTTGAAAAACGGCATTACGCTGCCCAATAGCCCCGGCACGATTGATGAGGATTATCGCGGCGAATTGGGCGTGATCCTGATGAATGCGGGGAGCGAGTCCTTCACCGTGGAACGCGGCATGCGCATTGCCCAGGCCGTACTGGCGCCGGTGACGCGCGGCGTATGGCGCGAAGTGGCCGAACTGCCGGCTTCCGCGCGCGGTGCGGGCGGGTTCGGCAGTACCGGCACCAAGCTTTGATCCGTTTCAGTCAAGCACGCGGAAAATGGCTTCAATCTCGACCGGGATTTGATTGGGCAGGCTGCCGAAGCCAACGGCGGAGCGCGCATGCTGGCCGTTATCCCCCAACACCGCGACGAAAAGATCGGAACAGCCATTGATGATGCGCGGGTGTTCACGGAATTCCGGCACCGCATTCACCATGCCAAGTACTTTCAGCGCGCGCAGGCGTGAAAGCCCGCCAGCAGCCGATGCCGCGACCGATAGCAGCGAAAGCCCAACGCGGCGGGCAAGCTGATAGGCTCCATCAATGCTGACTTCGGTCGGTACCTTGCCGCTGATGGGTTTGCCTTCCGCATCGCGCGGCCCCTGGCCCGAGAGGTAGATGATGTTCCCATCGCGCTGGAAGGGCACATAGGTGCCTAGCGGCTTCGGTGCCGGCGGCAAGACCAGGCCAAGCGCGGCAAGGCGGGCTTCGGGGGTGCCTTCAGGCATGTCTCTCTCTTTCTTATTGTTCATACTCGACACGGCTTGGTCAAGGCTGGCAAGCTTTGGGCTTGAATGTCGGAGCCCCTCCATGCCCCAGGACCAGCACGGCCTTGCCATCACCAGCGCGTCAGAGGCCGCTGCGCGCGCCTATGATCATGTGGTGACGGGCTATTTGAAGTATCGCGCCGATACGCCCGCACGTATGAAGGCGTTGCTGGAAGCGGATGGCGATATGCCGATGGCGCGCGTGCTTCAAGCGGCCTTCACCTTGCTTGGCTACAAGGCAGCGCTGTTGCCCGCCGCGCGTGAAGCGGCTGGCGCCGCGACGCGCATGGCCAGCAAAGCCGGCGCGCGCGAAGCGGCCCATGCCGCAGCTGTCACCGCCTGGGCCGCGGGGGATTTAGACAAGGCGCTGGCAGGGTGGGAGGCGATTTTGCGCGACCACCCGCATGATATTCTGGCGTTCCGTCTGCACCACTTCAACGCCTTTTGGCTGGGGCGCGCGGGCGTCATGCAGCGCGTGGTGGATGGGGTTTATCCGCAATGGACGGCGGCTTTGCCGGCCTTTGGTAGTATTTTGGCCTGCCGCTGCTTCGCGCATGAGGAATGCGGCAATTACCAGGTGGCCGAAGAAAGCGGGCGCGCGGCGATTGACCTTGACCCCGGCGATTTATGGGCCGCGCATGCCGTTGCGCATGTGATGGAAATGCAGGGCAGGCGTGGCGAGGGCATTGCCTGGCTCTCGGGTTTAGAGAGGCATTGGGAAGGTGCTTCCAACCTGGCGCATCATTTGTGGTGGCATCGCGCAATGTATCATCTGGAACGCGCGGAATCAGAGGAGGTATTGGCGCTTTATGACAAGGGCTTTCGCAACCTGCGAAGCCCGCTGACGGAAGCTGCACCTGATTTGTATATTGATGTGCAGAATGCCGCTTCCATGTTGTTTCGCCTGCAACGCCAGGGCGTGAATATCGGCACGCGTTGGGATGAATTGGCCGATAAGGCAGAAGCGCGGATTGGTGACTGCCTTTCCGCCTTCACCCTGCCGCATTGGATGATGGCGCTGGTGGCGACCGGGCGCTTCCAAGCGGCGGCGCAGCTATTGGATGGCATTCGCGATGCGATTGCCGCGGGTGGGACACTCGCGCCCATTCTGCGCGACGCGGCGCTGCCGGTATGTGAGGCCGTGTTGGCGCATGGGCGCGGTGATCATGCCCGTGCCGTGGCTGTGATGCGCCCTGCCATTGGCGTGATGCATCGCATGGGTGGCAGCCATGCGCAGCAGGATGTGCTGGAACAGCTTTTCCTGGATGCGGCGATGAAAGCCGGCATGCTGGCCGATGCGCGGCTCCTGCTGGAACGCGTCGCCGGGCGCCATCCTGTGCCGCCGGAACGCCGCGTGGGCTATGCCAGCGCTGCCTCTGCCGTGATGCATTGAAGGGGGTGTGAGCCATGACCGAAGTAAAGAATTGGGCCGACTACAGCGCAGGGTTGACGACGCGCGGGAAGGAATTGGGGCAATTGCACCCCGATATCGTCAAGGGCTTCGTTGCGCTTTCACATGGTGCCGCACAGACCAAGCATCTGGATGCCAAGACGCGGGAATTCATCGCCCTTGCTGTTGCCATAACCACAAAATGCGATGGCTGCATTGATGCACATGCGCGCAAGGCCAAGGCTGCTGGCGCCACCAAGGAAGAAATCGCCGAAGCGCTTGGCGTTGCCATCGCGCTTAATGCCGGCGCGGCCTACACCTATGCGCTGCATGTGCTGGATGCGGTGGAAGATTAGGGGTTCACCCCAGCCGCTTCTTCGCCACCGCAAGGGCAGCGCGCTGTTCCTTGGTAACCGCGGGGTAATGCAAATCAAGCTTTTCAAGCGCTTCAATAATCGCCACCACCACCACGAGGCGCGTGAACCATTTGGCATCCGCCGGCACCACGAACCAGGGCGCGTGGGGGGCGGCGGTTGCGCTGATCGCGGCCTGATAGGCCTTCATATAGTCATCCCAATGGGCGCGTTCAGCGACATCATTGGCTGAGAATTTCCAGTTTTTTTCGGGTTCATCAATGCGGGATAGGAAGCGCTTTTTCTGTTCATCCTGGCTCACATTCAGGAAGAACTTGATCACCACCGTGCCTTGCCGCGCCAGATAGCGTTCATAGGCAGCGATATCTTCCAGCCTTTCATCCCAGATCTTCTTGCCGATGAGCGACGGTGGCAGCTTCTGTCGCGCAAGCAATTCAGGATGCACACGCAGCACCAGCGCTTCCTCATACCAGGAACGATTATGAATGCCGATGCGCCCGCGTTCCGGCAGCGCGATGGAATGGCGCCAGAGGAAATCATGATCTAGTTCAAGTGGCCCCGGCGCCTTGAAGGAATGCGCCTGGCAGCCCTGCGGGTTGACGCCGGAGAACACATGCTTGATGGCGCCATCTTTGCCGGCGGCATCCATCGCCTGAAAGATACACAGGACGGACCAGCGATCCTGCGCATAAAGCTTGTCCTGCAAGAGCGCGAGGCGTTCGATACCCTGTTGTAATAGCGCCTCCGCCATGGTTTTTTGCATCTCAAGCCCAGCCGTATCGCCCGGGTCATAATCCTTCAAGCGAAAGCTGCGCCCCTTGGTCACACGATAGCGATACAGGATTTTTGTTGCTCTTTTTTCCATCACGCAGATTCCTTTCGTGGTTGCCACCAGGGCCGGAAGATCCAAAGCGCCGCCGCCAATTGGACGGAGAATGTCATGCCAAGCGCCCAGACATAACCTTCAGGCGCCCAGCCGCCCGTTGCGGTGCGCGGCCAGAGGTCAAGAATGGCACCAATACCGGTTTGGAACACGAAAACCACACAAAGCATCAGGAAATTGATGGCGGTGGAAACGCGCCCGGCGAGCGCTGGTGGGAAGCCCTGCGCAATCGCCGCATAGCCTGCGGGTCCAACAGAGCCCGAAAAAGAAAAGAAAAACCACAAGGCCGCCATGACCCAGAAATTGCTCGGCCCCAGCATCAGCATGGCTTGCGCAAAAAGGCAGCCTGCGACACCGATATAGGGCATCAACATGGGCGAAAGGCCGCGCGCCTGCGCGAAGGATGCTGCCTGCCCGGTGAAAAGACTACCGAACATCATGCCAAGCGCATAGATGAGCAAGGCAGCGGCGCGTGCGCCATCATCCAAGGCACCAACATCGCGCAACCACGGCCCAGCCCAAAGCCCCTGATAGGTGAAATTGAGCGTAGAGAGCATGCCAACCGTTGGCACTAGGCGCAGAAACACCGGGTCCTTGAAGATGCGGCCATATTCGCCGATTTCCTGACGCAGGCTGCGGCGCGCAGCAGGTGTCACACCCGGCGGCGCATTGGGCACGGAAAACCAGATCCAGGCCGATACCATAACGGCGAGCATGGCCAGCACGGCAAATACCCCGCGCCAGCCAATGAAGGGCAGCGCCCATTGCACCGGCATGGTTGCCGAAAGCCCGCCCATGGAAGCGAAGAACAGCCCCGCGCCGGTAACGGCCGCAACACGTTCCTTCGAATACCATTGCGTATTGGCCTTCAGCATCGCCATCAGGCCGGCGGCCACACCAATACCTGCCACACAGCGCCCCGCTGCCAGCATCAGCACATCGGCCGACAAGGCGCTGATGGTGAAACCGGTTGCCGCAATCAGCGCAAGCGTTGCCTGCACGCGGCGCGGGCCTTTCAAATCAAGCGCAAGTCCAATCGGCAATTGCGCCATGGCGTAGCTTGCGAAAAAGCAGGCTGCGAGCAGCCCAAGTTCTGCCGCGGTCAGGCCGAATTCAAGCGCCAGAAACGGCCCGATCACCGCGACCAGCGACCGATTGGCCTGGTTGATAAAATTGATGGCCGCAAGCGGCAGGGTGATGCGGGCAAAAAGCGACATGGGTGGAGCATGGCACGGGCGCTGCCCCTCGCCCATAGCGGATCTCAGGGCAGCTGCAGCCGGACCGAAATCGGGCAATGATCGCTGATCACATCACGCAGCGCGGGATCGCGTTCTCCATAGGAAAAAATACGAAAACTATCCTTGATGAGCCAATCCGCCGCCCGGAGGCCAAGCAGAATATGGTCAATGAAGGGGCGGCCTTGGCCATCGCGGCTCCAGCACGGGTTGGAAAAGCCTTCTGTCGCGCGCCGCATGGGCGATGTGGCGTTCAGGAGCGGCAGCATGTCATCATCGCGTGAAAAGCGCCGATTGAAATCGCCCAGGATCACGAAGGGCATATTCTCGCGGCGCCGTTCGGTGATCCATTCCGCCAGAATCTGCGCCTGCTGGCCGAGGCTTTGGCAATCGCTGCTATTGGGTTGCCGTATGGAACCCTGCGAGCAACCACCATCCAGATGAATCGACAGCAGCCGCAGGCGCGCACCATTGGCACCATGCAAAGTGATATCCGCGCCGCGCCGAAGCGAACGCCGCGCCGTCGGGCGAAGGTCAAGCGCCATCAAATCAGGATTGCGCGTGACGTGAAGCCCCTTACGCCAAGCGAAGCCCGCGCGCTGCACATCACTTTCAGCGGGGAAGTGAAAATCATAGGCGGTGGCATCAAAAACGCGCGCCGCCGCCAAAGGCCCATCCACTTCCTGCAATGCGATCACATCAGCCGCCAGCCTTTCTGCGTAGGTGCGCAGCCGCGCAAAATCCTGTTCGGTCCGGGTGGTGAGGTCACGCGGCAGGTCAGGATGACCAGCCGGCTTGGTGGTGAGCCAGGCGATATTCCATGTGGTGAGTTTAATCTCCTGCGCCCAGGCAGGGACAGCCATCAGAAGCAGGGCCAGAAGGATTAGCGCGCGCATGGTGGCCTCATAGTAGCTGCGCCAAAACGGGCGCAGATTGAGATTGAAACGGTAGCGCTTCAAGCGGCTTTGCGCCAGAGGCACGCAGAAAATCAGCCAGCGCATCCATCTCGGTCGCTAGGCGCGTAATGTCGTGGAAGGGGTTAGCGCCGGCTGAACCGGGCGGGACCCAGATGATCGTCTCATACCGCGCGCGCGTCAGCAGCACACGATAGGTATTCAGGATGTAGCGCCGCTCCTCAGCCCCGCGCACGATCTGCCATTGATGGCCGGCAAAGCGCCGCGCACGCCATTGCCCGGCATGGCGCAGGAAATCGCCGCCCCAGGCAAGGCCGACCACATCCAGCTCGAGCCCCTGGCAATCATATTCTGTGGCGAAGGTCTCCAACGCCTCAGAGGAACGGATATCGGGCCAGCGCTTCAGGAACCAATCGGCAATATCGGGAACCTGCACGCCAAGCCCCTCAGCCCGCGAGCGCCGCGCGCCGGCGGATGCAACCAGGCCGGCGCGGCGCAAGCCCCTGGCGCGGGCGGCGGGTACGTCACCGCGCAGGACCGCATCCACCCATTCGGTGCCCCTGCTGCTGCGCAGGCTGCGAGTGGGCGTTTGCAAATCAAGATCATTATCAAAGGCAAGCCAGGGCGCGGCGCCTTGTACCAGACACTGCGCCGGATCATCGGCGCTGGTGCTACGCCGCGCTGCCACCGCGCGCCAGGAAGGGTCCGCGGCAATCACGCGGCCCCATTCGGCAAGCCCGGCCTCTCCGGTATTGATTTCATGCCCATTGCCGATCAGCGCAACAATCACCGACCAGCCATCATGCCGCGCCATGATTTCAAGTATGTGCGCGGGTTCGCTCAGGCTCAGATGGCTTTTGCGACGCTGACCATCGCGCGTGGCCTGCGCCTGATCCCAGGCGCGTTGGGCTTCGTCAAAGACGATGATGCGGGCTTCGGGGATTTCATGCGCGCGGATCACGTGATGTTCCAGAAAGCGATGGACATTTTGCAGCGCTGTGCGCGCCGCGCGTTCTGCGGCCTGGAAGGCGGCGCCTCCCTGCGGCGCGGCATCGCGCGCCAAGGCTTCGCGCAATACCGTCACTAGGGGCACATTACCGCAGAGAAAGGCGGCACCTGTTTCCCGCAAGGCGCTAAAGACCAGATTGAGACCGCAAAGCGTCTTACCCACGCCAGGAATACCGGTGACGAAAACAACATAACGCCCGCCTTCTGCCCGTGCTTTCGCAATGACGCGCGCAATGGCATCGGTGGTGCGGGTTAGGTTATGCGCATCGACGCGTGTGGCGCCGATATCGGGCACGGCATTGCGCCGATACAAAAGCCGTGCCGCTTCCAGGACACTCGGTACGGGGCGATAGGCGGAATGCGCCCAGGCATTGGCGTCAATCGCTGTTGCCGGCTGTGGTATCGCCGCCTGTGCGCGTACGATAATCTCCCGTAATATCGCACCATTCGCCACCATCACCACACGATGCCAGAATAGCGGCAGGTCAAGATCGCGCTGCGCCACGGCGGGGGCGACTAACACGGGCACAATCGGCACGCCACGGCTGCCAGCATGAAAATCATGCAAATCCATGGCGTAATTATCGGTCTGGCGTAGATCGTTCAGGTCCGGCTTCTGCGCGCCCATCTTGAATTCCAGGACGAAGATCGCACGATCCGTCAGCAGAATGGCATCGGCGCGTTTTCCAGGCGCAGCAAATCGAATTCCATGAAAATATGCCAGGAAGCGTCCCCTTCAGCCAAAGCATCCTGCAAAAGCGCGGCGCTGGCCTCCCAAGAATCGCGCTGCTGCAATTTAAGCGCGCCAAAGCGCGCTGCCTGTTCATAGGCCAAGCGTGCCGCGATTTGCGACGGCGTGTGGCGGCGAAACGTGCCAAGATTTTGCGCGAACCACGGCCTCACGCGCTTTGCCTGCGCGGCCAGGTTGCGATCAGCACACTCAGCATCATCAGCGCGAAGCCTATGGCATGGATGGCGGTGAAAGCTTCCTGCAAGATTACTACGGCCACCAGCGCGGCGGTCGCCGGCAGGAAGGCCGTGAAAATGCCCGCCACGCCGGCGCCGACGCGCTTTAGCCCCGCATACCAAAGCAGGAGGCAAAGCACACTCGCCGTCACGCTATGAAAAACAAGCAGCGCCGCAAGGCGCAGATCAGCGAGAGCCGTGATGCTGGCAATATCCGGCAAGGCAAAGGGTGCCAGCATCAGGGCAGAGAAAATCTGCATCCAAAGGCTTGCCGTAATCACGCCAACACGGCCCACAATGCGCCGTGCCAGCAGCACGTAAAGCGCCTCCCCAATCACACCGCCGAAGATAAGCAGATTGCCAAGAACGGAACCGGCTGCTTGATCCCCACTACGCGCAATCGTCATCGCCGCCATGCCAAAGGCGGCCAGGCTGACCGCAATCCATTGCAGCGGCGTGAGGCGTTCGCGCAACCAAGAGGCGCTGCCCAAGGCAACCACCGCCGGCAGGCTTGCCAAAACTAGGCCACCTTCCAAGGCAGATGTCAGGCGCAAACCCGCCAGCAAGCCTGCATTATAGATCACCGTGCCGAATAGCGCCTGCCAGGCCATGTTGCGCAAAACCACGCTATCAGGTCGCGGCGCCGCCTCCAGCAAACGCGCCAGCGGCCAAAGCAAGGCCACCGCCAAAACGCAGCGCAGAAATGCAATCATCGGAATGGGCAGCGCTTCCGCCAGCAGCTTCGACACCGCGACATTGGCGCCGACCAGCGCCATGGACGCCGCCAATTGCAGATAAGCAATACGCGGCGCGCCCGGCCTCACGCGCCCTCATCCGTCTGGCGAAAGGGGGAAAGTGTGGCGAGTGCCGCCATTTCGCGTTCCATCGCCGGGCGTTCGCGCGACAGAAATTCACCCACTGCGCGCGAAAGCCCCGGATGTGCGATCCAATGCGCGGAATAGGTGGGCACGGGCAGATATCCGCGTTGGATTTTGTGTTCGCCCTGCGCGCCGGCTTCAACGCGCTGAATGCCATGCGTAATCGCGAAATCCATAGCCATGTAATAACAAAGCTCAAAATGCAAAAACGGCACATCCACAATGGCGCCCCAATTGCGGCCATAAATCGCATCGCGCCCGATCAGATTAAGCGCGGCGGCAACCGGTTCGCCATCCCGTTCCGCCACCATCAGCAGCACGCGATCGCCAAGCCTTTCGCCCAACAGCGGCCAGAAATTGCGCGTGAGATAAGCGCTGCGGCCCCATTTCTTGTCCGTGGTGGCGCGATAGAAGCGATGAAAGGCTGCCCAATGGCGCGGCGTGATTTCTGCTCCGCGCAGTGTCCTCAGCGTCAGCCCCGCCGCCTGCACATCGCGCCTTTCGCGCTTCAAGGCCTTGCGCTTGCGCGATGCTAGCGCGCCCAGGAAATCGTCAAAATCGTGATAGCCTGGATTGGCCCAATGGAATTGCGTGCCAAGCCGTTGCAGCCAGCCAGCATCGCCCAAGGCGCGCCATTCGGCTTCCGTGCAGAAAGTGGCGTGGACGGATGATGCGCCGATGCCTTGGCAAGCCTGCACCAGCGCGCCAGCCAGAACATCCGGCCCAAAGCCTGCTTCCGGGTGCAGCAAAAGCCGCGGGCCAGGCACCGGACTGAAAGGCGCCGCCACTTGCAGCTTTGGGTAATAATCCCCGCCCGCGCGTTCCAAAGCATCCGCCCAACCATGGTCAAAGACATATTCCCCCTGAGAATGGGATTTGGCATAGGCCGGCGCGCAAGCGAGCATTCGCCCCGCGCCGTCACGCAAGGCAGCGTGCTGTGGTAACCAGCCGCGTTCCGCCACCGCGCTCCCGCTTTCCTCCAGCGCTAATAGAAAGGCGTGGCTCAGGAAGGGATTGTCGCCGCCCGCACAGGCATCCCATTCACGCGCCGGAATTTCGGCAATGGCGCGATGCAGCGTCAACGTCAGGGAGGGTGCTTTATTCGGCATGACCAGAGAGAAGTCTAGCACAGAACGCTCGGGGATTAAATCACTCTCCAGCGCCACAGCTTGTTCGCCACAAAAGGCGCTTTTGAACGTTGAGGAAGCAGTGCAACCTTCAGCATTCCCCAACTTTCCGTAATCCATGACGAAAGCGAAGGGCATTTTCCACGTAATGCGCAGCGGAGGCAAGCAGACGCTTCTTCGTTTCCGCGTCAAGGGTGCGAATCACCTTGGCCGGCGCGCCCATCACCAAGGAGCCTTCGGGAATTTCCTTGCCTTCGGTCACCAACGCACCGGCTCCGATGATACTGCCGGCGCCAATACGCGCGCCATTCATCACTGTGGCACCCATGCCAATCAGCACGCCATCGCCAATAGTGCAGCCATGCAGAATGGCGCGATGGCCCACCGTGACATCGGCACCAATCGTGAGCGGAAACCCGTGATCGGAATGCAGCACCGCGCCTTCCTGGATATTGCTGCGTGGGCCAATGTGAATGGGTTCATTGTCGCCACGAATGGCGGCACTAAACCATATGCCAACATCTTCCCCCAGAATTACATGCCCTACCACCTGCGCATCTGGCGCCAGCCAGAAGCGACCCTCTCCCGGGGTTTGGGGCGTCAAATTATTGAGCGCATAAATGGGCATTGCATGTTCCTTCCAGATTTTAACGATCATATCGTGGCTTCAAACCGGCTTGTCCTGCGGACTGCGGATCGGGTCCAGGATTTCTGCATTATGTTGGCCGGGGCTTGGCAGATCATGGCGCAGCGGCAGGCGTTGCGTGCCGAATTGCATGGGCAGCGACGGCACCTTTGCGCGGCGTCCATCAGTAAGCGTCACCTCATGCATACCGCCACTTGCCAGAAGATGCCTGTCTTCAAACAAATCCCAAGGCTTGGCGATACGGGAATAGGGCAGGCCGGCGCTAGCGCACATTTCCTCAAGCGCTGCAACGCGGCGCGTGATCAGCATGGATTGCACCAGCGGGATCAGGGTTTCGCGGCGCTTGGCGCGTTCCGTATTGCTGGAATAATCGGGATGTTTTAGTGCAGGTTCGTCCAATTCACGAACAAAAATTTCCCATTGGCGTTCGGTCACCACGCCGATGAAAATCTGTTCACCATCAGCCGTGTCAAACACGTCATAAACGCCCCAGGCGCGGCGTCCTGCGGGCATGGGCTCAGGTACCTTACCGGTGATGACCTGTTGCAGCATGGCGGTGGAAACCAGGAACGCCGCATTTTCAAACAAGCCTGCCTGCAGATATTGCCCACGTTCTGTTGCTTCGCGTTGGCGCAGCGCACCCAGAATGGCAATAGCGCCGAACATGCCGCCCATCATATCATTCACCGGCGCGCCTGCACGCAGCGGCCGCCCTGGCGGGCCAGTCATGTAAGCCAAGCCCGATTGCATCTGCACCACCTCATCCAAGGCCGTGCGATTTTCATAAGGGCCGGGCAGATAGCCCTTGAGTGAGCAGTAGATCAGCCGCGGATTGCGCGCCGAAAGCGCTTCATATCCAAGGCCCTTTGCGGCAAGCCCGCCGGGGCGGAAGTTTTCCACCACTACATCTGCGGTATCAACAAGGCGCTTCAGGGTTTCAAGATCTGTGGGGTCGTCCGTACCCAGCGTGACGCTTTTTTTGTTGCGACTGAAGGCTGGGAAAAAGCCCGTACCGGAAGCAACCAGATAGCGTGTGCGGTCTCCATTGCCGGGAGGCTCAATCTTGATCACTTCTGCCCCCAGATCGGCCAGGATGAGGCCACAAGTTGGGCCCATGACCATGTGGGAAAATTCAACAACGCGTATTCCGGCAAGCGGGAGCGGATCCATGGCGACAACCTGAGGGCGGGGTGAAGTGGGCAGCGCGCCTGCCCAGCGGCGCGGCTCCGAATGAAGCTTAGGCGATTTCGCGTCAGAGCAAAATCAAGCCCCCGCTTTGCGATGTACGACAAGCTTCAGTATACCGAACCGCATGGAAGAATTCATCTACACGCTGGTCCGCACCGATGATTGGCGCGCAGCTAGAGTCGCCGGCGCCTATCATGGCAGTGCTGATGATCGGCGCGATGGTTTTCTGCATTTTTCAACCAATTCGCAGCTGCGTGCCAGCGCCGCCAAGCGCCGTGCCGGCGTCACTGACTTGCTGATGGTGGAAGTGCCAGGGGCCAGCTTGGGCGGGAGTCTGAAATGGGAGCCCGCCAGCAGCGGTTCCCGCCCCGGCTTGTTTCCGCATCTTTATGGTGCCTTGCCGCTGGCCGCGGTGCGGCGCGTGGTGCCACTGCCGCTTGGCGACGATGGGTTGCATCAATTCCCGCCCGAAATTCCGTAAGCACCCAAGCTGGCACTACCTGGTCCGGGTCGCACGTTCACTCATCAGGCAGGCAAAGACCACAATCGCCGCACCCGCCAGGGTCCAGCCGCCAGGCCAAAGGTGCCATATCGCCGCATCCAAGAGCAGCGCGAAAACCAATGAGGAAAACTCAAGCGGGGCGAGGCGCGCAGCCCGGTCAATGCTGAACGCCAGCGCAAGCGCCAAGGTGGCCCCACCGGCGAAAAGCCCATTCAGGATCAGCGCCAGCCAATCATAGGCATCGGGCATCACCCATTCGGCCATAGCGAAGGGCAGGATCGCCAGGAAAAGCGGGCCCGAGGACCAGAAGATCAGCCGCGCCGCACCTTGTTCTGACCGCAACACACGGCTAATTGTCAGAAACCCAGCATAGGTCATCGTACCCAGAAAAGCCCAGGCATAGGCGTCCCAGGGTCCTGCCGCCGAAAGCCCCGGCGCCATGGCGACAATCACGCCAAGGAAGCCCATGGCTGACCAAAACCACACAGCGCGGCCATTTTTCTCCCCAAGCACCAGCGCCGCCAGCAATAGGGTGAAGAAAGGCGCGGTGAAATAAACCAAATAGCCTTCAGCCAGCGGAATCTCGCGAAAGGCCAGGAAGAAGCCATAGGCCGATCCCGCCATGCATAACGCTCGTAGCAAATGTTGTCCCGGCCACGCAGTGGAAAGCGGCCCGCCAGTGCCCGGTCGCCATAAGCGTAAAAGTCCAAGCAGCGCAAGCAAGGTACCATAGCGGAGAAACAGTACCTGATTCGCGCCATAACGACCTGCCAGCAGCTTCGAATTGGCATCGAGCAGCGCGAAAAGTGCCATCGCCCCGACCAGAAGTAGCGGACCCTTAAAGCTTGTCATGTTATCCCGGACTGGCGTTCAGCCGAAACGGCTTCGGCTGAAGCCTTCTCGCCCCCCGCTCAGAGGGCGTCAAGCGCGCAACCGACAATCAGGCGCTTACAGCAAAAAGCGCCAGAATATCCGCAAGCTGCGCACCGCCAAGCAGAATGACATCATCGCCATCCCCGCCATCAATGTAATCGCCAAGTCCATCGGCGATCAGCATGTCATCGCCCGCGCCGCCATAAAGGCTGTCACTGCCCGCACCACCCATCAGCGTATTGGCGCCGGCATTGCTGAAAAACAGATTATTGCCGTCGTCGCCGACGAAGTTACCCGCCCCTGATCCGCCGGCCACCCCTTCGATTTCGAGCAGAATATCTGTCCCGGTGTTGCTACCGGAGGCTGTGCCCGAGGTGAGATTGAAGGAAACCGCGCCGCTGACCAGCCTGAAGTCAACGATAACCACACCCGCATCGCCAATCAGGCGGTCATCACCCGCGCCACCATCCAGGCTGTCATTGCCGGCGCCCCCATTTAGCGTATCGGCGCCAGCATTGCCTACAAGCATATTATTGCCCGTATTGCCGAGCATGTTATCCGCGCTACTACCGCCAACCGCGTCTTCAATGGTCACACAACGCGCAATGGAAATATTGTCGATGATGCCACCGATGGAAGAAAAGGCCTCAGCGTTCAGATTGAAGGTCTGGTTCACGCCATAGCCAGAAGCATCAAGCGTATCCGACCCACCCGTATCATAAATGGTGAAGGCCGGCGTTGTGCTGTCATTCGCAAAATCATAGAGCGATCCGGCGGTCGCATTTCGGCCGTAAATACTATTGCCCGAATTAAAGGTCGTAATCGCCCCATACATGCTGTGCATTGCCACGATATCAGCCAAGCTTAGCCCCATCACGAAACGATAGCTACCGAACCCGGATTCTGCCTGATCGAAATAGGACATGATCGAATAGGCCCAGTTATCCTTCAGAAAGTGATTATCCACCCCATGGGTCGCCCAGCCATTATAGTCCCCACCATGCCCAAGCCCCAGCGTATGGCCAATTTCACGCACATAGGTCCGGAAGGAATAGCTATCTATGCTGGTGCCGTAAATCGCAAGCCAGCCAATGCTGACATTCACCCGCATGGAGGTGATGCGGCCCAGGCCATCCCAAGTACCACTAGCAAAGGCATCGGATTCATTATCGTCAAACAGGACATCGCCGACAGAGAAAACCTCCTGGAACACCAGATTGGTCACATTGGCCCAGGTCTGAAATGCGGTGCGCGCGAGTGTCTATCCGGCACCTGGCAGCGCGGTCAGATTATAGGTAACAATATTATCGCTGCTCGTGTCCCAGCGATGCGCGCCATGGAACCCCAATAGCCATTGATGAGATAATCCGCGATCTGATCCAGAGTATAGGTGGGTGTAGTCGGTGCCGCTACCTCACTTATGCCAAGGCGATAACCACCCGAGCCCCCATCATTATAAGCGCCAACATCAAGATAGTAGCGCCCCGTGGCCGATGCGGTGAAGATGAGGAGGGAATTCAATCCCGGTCCGCTGTCATCATCCTGCGCTACCAGATTCCCACTGGCGTTGCGCAAACGAAGATAAGGGGTCAGACATTGCGACATAGGCGCCGTAAACGGCACCATCCAGGGAAATGCTGTAGCGCTGCCCCGCCACCAGATCCACCGCGTACCAGTCCCGATCAGCCAAGCAATTCACGGCGCCACCCAGCGAGCCCCCGATAGCCAAGGTCACTGTTCTGGAGGTATCGCCCGGCACCGTATCCAGGGTTCCCTGCCCGGGTGGGGGCTCAGGATCGCCAATGACTGGCCCCTTCACTGGGTCCTGACAGCCGGCAGCGGCAGCCGCTAAAGACAGATCCTTCATTCTGGGCGATGATACAGCTGAAACGTGCCATGGTTTTTCGCACCAACCAATCGTTTTGCAGTAAAAAAAGTTGCTGTATTTGAGGGGTCTGTTCAAGATTGAATTGGCATGGTGGCTTTCGCCACGACGAGCATACCGGTCGGGCCCACCTTGCAGCCCTTCCCCCCAAACCCAGTCCAGGGCAGAAGGGCGCCATGACACCCGCCATTGCCTCAGCCTTAATGCCGCTCATGCGCGGCATGGATGCCGAAACCGCCCATGGTATCGCGCTGCGTGCCCTATCCCTGGGTCTTGCCGGGCAGGATCGCGGCGCCGATCATCCAAGCCTTGCCACCGAAGTCGTGGGGCTACGCTTCCGCAATCCACTCGGCCTTGCGGCGGGGTTCGACAAGAATGCCGAAGCGGTGCTGCCGCTGCTGCGGCTCGGTTTCGGCTTCATGGAAGCGGGTACCGTCACACCACGCCCGCAAATCGGCAATCCTCGGCCTCGAATTTTCCGCCTGACCGAGGATCGCGCGGTGATCAATCGCCTTGGTTTCAATAATGCTGGGCTGGATGCCTTTATTAGCCGGTTGAAGGCGCTACGCCGGCCCTTACCGAGCATTTTTGGCGGCAATATCGGCATTAACAAGGAAGGTGCCGACCCGGAAAGCGACTATCCCGCGCTTTATGAGGCTTTGGCGCCGCATGTGGATTACGTGACTGTCAATGTCTCCTCCCCAAATACGCTGGGTTTGCGTGATTTGCAGGGGGAGGAACGGCTCGCTGCCATCCTTGATGCCATCAATGCGCGGCGCGCAGCGCTGCCACAACGCCCACCCATGCTGGTAAAAATTGCGCCTGATCTGGCCGATGATGCGCTTGGGCCCATTGTGGAAGCCTGTGTGGCGCAGGGCATTGCGGGGCTGATCATCTCCAACACCACAATCTCGCGCCCGGCTTCGCTGCAATCGCCCCTGAAGGATCAGGCGGGGGGGCTTTCCGGCGCACCGCTTTTCGGCCCTTCAACCGCGCTGCTGAAGCGCGGCTATGGCCTTGCACAAGGGCGGATTGCGCTGATCGGCGTGGGCGGCCTTGCCAGTGCCGAGCAGGCCTATGCCAAAATTCGCGCCGGCGCTTCGCTCGTGCAGCTTTATTCCGGTTTTGCTTATGCGGGGCCTGTACTGGTGCGCCAGATTCTCGATGGCCTTGCGGCGCTGCTCGCGCGTGATGGCTTCACTTCGATCGCTGATGCTGTAGGTAAGGATGCGTGATGCAAATTCTGGAAGGTATTTCGGGCCTCGCGGATCGTTACGATGGCTATGTGCTCGATCTCTGGGGCGTGGTGCATGACGGGCGCAAACCCTATCCCGGTGTGCCGGAGGCTCTGGCCGCACTGAAGGCGCGGGGCAAGCGCATTGTCTTTCTCACCAATGCGCCGCGCCGCGCCTGGTTCGTGCAAGGCATGCTGGACCGCATGGGGCTCGATCGTGGGCTTTATGATGGCATCATGTCCTCCGGTGAGGCTTCCTGGCGGCTGATGAAGGAACGCAAGCACCCTTGGCTCGCGCGCCTTGGTCGCCGCGTGGTGCATATCGGGCCGGAGCGTGATCTCTCGGTGGTTGAGGAAGACGCCGCCGAGATCGTGGCCGACCCGACCAAGGCGGATTTTCTGCTGAATACAGGCCCGGATGCAGATGGCGGTACGAAAAGCGCAGAACCCTATCGCGCGGCCTTGCGTGCCTGTTTCGATGCCGGGCTGCCGATGCTCTGCGTCAATCCTGATCGGCATGTGATGGTGGCCGGTGAGAGGGTGATCTGCGCCGGCGCGCTTGCCGATGTTTACCGCGAATTCGGCGGCGATGTTCTGGAAATCGGCAAGCCCGATCCTGCAATTTATGAACCGGTCATGGAATTGCTGGGAACGATCCCCAAGGCGCGCGTACTCGCGATTGGCGATAGCCCGCATACGGATTTGGCGGGCGCGCAAGCGACGGGCATTGACGCGCTTTGGGCGCTGACGGGCCTAGCCGGCGAGGCACATGGCGCAGATCCGAGCGGTGAAGCCCTGGCCGCCGTGGCTGTGGCGGAAAAAGTGGCGCCGCTTGCGGCACTCAAAAGACTGCGGTGGTAGCCGGTAAATTCTATCGTTGTGTATAGCAAACTGTCGTTGCTCGAAATCGCCGCTGAATTGTCGAATGTGAGCCGCACCTACAAAATGACGGGCTATTCCCGGCTGTAATTCTACGAAATCAGGCCGAACTTTCAGACCTATGGGGCGGACGGCCTGATAGACCGCCTGCCCGGCGCCAAGGGCCCTCACCCTAACCGCGTTGCAGCCGAGATCGAGGCCGCGATCCTCGACCCCGCCCTTACCCATCCCTGCCACGGCGCCACGCGTGTCGAGCAGGAGCTTCGGTTGAAGGGGCTGCAGGTCTCCTCAGGCGGTGTGCGCGGTGTCTGGATGCGCCATAACCTATTGGCCAAAAACGAAAGGCTGCTGCAGCTGGAAAAGGCAACCGCTGAGCGGACCATCACGCTGACTGAGGAACAAACCCGTGTGCTGGAACGCTTTAGCTCGGAATTCCGCTGTCTGCCCGTCAGGGCTCGAATGGGGCCAACAGGTGTTGTAGAAGCCCTCGATGTATCGGCCAAGCGAAGCCCGCGCCTCAGGGACGCTGGCATAGGCCCGCAGGCAGACCTCCTCGTATTTGATGGTCCGCCAGAGCCTTTCCACGAAAACATTGTCCCGCCAGGCCCCCTTGCCATCCATGCTGATCGCAATCTCGTGACGTTTCAGCAGCTCCGTGAAGGCCAGGCTCGTGAACTTTTACCCCTGAGCCGTGTTGAAAACCTCGGGCTTGCCGTATTTTGCCAACGCCTCCTCGACAGCTTCAATGCAAAAACCTGTGTCGAGCGTAATCGAAAGCCTCCAGGCCAGGACCTTCCGGCTGAACCAGTCAACAACCGCGGCAAGATAGGCGAAGCCGCGCGCCATGGGGATGTAGGTAATGTCCATTGCCCAGACCTGATTGGGTCGCAGGATCGGCACGTTCCTGAGCAGATACAGGTAGATTTTGTATCCAGGTTCCGGTTTCGAGGTGTTCGGACGGCGGTAGATCGCCGCGATGCCCATCTGCTTCATCAGGATGGCCACATGCAGACGCCCAACCGAAAAGCCTCCCTTTTTGAGTAGGCCCTGCATCATCCGACTGCCCGCGAAAGGGTATTCCAGATGCAATTCATCGATCCGGCGCATCAATGCCAGATCGGCAGCCGGAACCGGGCGAGAGACGTAGTAGAGCGTCCCCCGGCTAATGCTGAGCGCCTTGGCCTGTTGCGCCAGAGGCAGGGCGTGCTTACGGTGAATCATCGCTTTGCGCTCAGCAATCCCGCCTTGGTGAGCGCGCCTGCTAAAAAATCATTCGTGAGCGTCAACTCCCCTATCTTCGCGTGGAGTTCCGTCACATCAACCGGTGGCGGTGCATCCGGCTTGCCTTCGCCGAAAATCCCAGCAGCCCCTTCAAGGAGCTGATCCCGCCAGGTCTTGATGACATTTGCGTGGACATCAAATCATGCAGCCATTTCGGCCAGCGTCTTCTCGCCCTTCACAGCAGCAAGCGCCACTTTGGCCTTGAAGGCCGGACTAGAGCAGATCACGTTCAGATGGAAAATCTGAACGTGTGAAGATGCTCGAAAAACA
>VGDM01000029.1 GCA_016869715.1 Alphaproteobacteria bacterium | reverse complement strand
GCCGCCTCATTGCTAAGATCAATGCCCGCGAAGTTTCGCATCGCCGTGCTGTCATAAAGGCTGTCTTCGGCCTGCGGGTCAGACATGTTGAACCATTGCTGCAGGAAATAGATGCGCAGCATCCGTTCGATCCCGATCGGCGGGCGGCCGCGTTCGCCCGAGGGGTAATGGGGCTCAATCAGGGCTGAAAGTGCTGCCCAGGGAACGACAATCTCCATCTCGGCCAGGAAGCGCTCTCGCCGCGTTTGCTTGCGAGCGCGGTCAAAGCCGAGGCTCGAGAGGCTTTTTTGCTGCATGGGGGTCGCGCTCAAGGGATGAATGACCGAGGCACAATAGACTCAGAAAATCAATCATAGACCAAGAGGGCAGGATTAAATCAAAGGTTTCTTATTAGAAGGCGTGCCCCCATGGACGCCGCGCCCTTGTGATGGTTCCCTGCGCCAATGGTTTTGCCGTTTTCCCACCGCATCCGCGCCACCGGCGTCCCGCCCATTCCTGCCGCGCGTGGCTGGGCTGCCCGCTATCGGGGCGGCGCCGGGCCGGTATTGGATATGACTCAAGCCGTGCCAGGCTATCCGCCGCATGCGGATTTACTGGCGCGCCTTGCCAGTGCGGCAGGGGATGCGACATCCGCTGGCTACGGCCCGATTGAAGGCGAAGGTGCCTTGCGGGAAGTCGTTGCCGCCGATATGGCGCGCTCCTATGCAGCACCACTTGGTGCGGGCGATATCGCGATCACCGCCGGCGGCAATCTGGCTTTTACACTGGCCATGATGACGCTGGCTGGCGCGGGTGATGCCGTGATGCTGCCCGCGCCCTGGTATTTCAACCACCGCATGGCTTTGGAAGCGCTTGGCATTCCCTGCCGCGTTTTGCCCTGCCGGGCCGAGGATGGCTTTCTGCCCGATCCGGCCTTGGCGGCAACCTTGATGCAAGGTGTGCGCACGATTATTTTGGTGACACCGAACAACCCAACCGGCGCCATATATCCCCCCGAGCTCATTGCGCAATTCGCCAGACTCTGTCGGGATCACGGCGCCTGGCTGGTGCTGGATGAAACCTATCGCGATTTCATCCCGGAAGCTGCCGGCGCGCCGCATGGGTTGTTCCAGGATGCAGCATGGCAGGATCATGTTGTGCATCTCTATTCATTTTCGAAAGCCTATTGCGTGCCGGGGCATCGCGTGGGCGCCATTGCGGCGGGTGCAGGGTTTCAGCGCGAATTGGCGAAGGCGATTGATACGGTGCAAATCTGCCCGCCACGCGCGCCACAAATCGCGTTGGCTTGGGGCGTGGAAGCCTTGCGGGATTGGCGCGCCGGCAATCGCGCCATCATGGCCAGACGTGCTGCGGCTTTTCGCGCTGCCATGGCGCCGATCAATGCCTGGCGGATTGATGCACTTGGCACCTATTTCGCGTATCTGCGACTGCCCGATGGTGCCAGAGATTCCGAAGCAACCGCCGAGGCGCTTGCCGTGGAACGTGGACTGCTTGGGCTGCCCGGTAGCTTCTTCGGCCCCGGCCAGGAACGCCATTTGCGCCTGGCCTTCGCCAATGCGGAGGAAGCGGTGATTGCCGCCGTGCCAGGGCGGCTCGCGTAACAATCTTCCCTATCCGATCGGCAGTTACGGGTGATACGCCTCCCGCAGAAGGTCTAATTGCCGATATTCTGGCCATTGTTGTTGCTGAGCACGATCTCGTCGATAGAGCAGATGCGATCCTGAAGCAATGCGAAACGGATGCAGTCGAAGACGTTTCTGGCGGTCAGAGTACGGTCTTCGAATGCGTCGCAGCGATATTCCCACTTCGTGGGATCAAGCGGGGAGGTGTTGTGGAAGTCCGCAGGATAGATCGTGAGTAGGCGTACGCCACTCTCCCACAAACGATGCCACAGCCACTTGGAAAATAAAGCTTGGGCGGCTTTTGCGGAGCTGAAGGCTTCGTTGATCGCACGCAGATTGTTACGCAACGCGATTGTACCGTTAAGAAATATAACATCGGCAGCCGAAGAACGCTTGATCATCTGCAAGAGATGTTTGGTGAGGATAAATGGGCCAGTAGCGGTTGATGCCACCGCCCTGACGATGTCATCATCGGGAGTATCGACGAAATCATTCCTGAGCCAAAAGCCCGCGTTGTGGATGAGAATGTCGATCCGGTCCGTAAAACGCTCGATCTCAGCCCGAGCTCCAGCAAGTTGCCGGTCATCAATAAGATCGATTTGGAAGCAGGCTATGTTCGTACCCGGCAGGGTGCTCCGTATAATCGTCTCGATTGCGCGGGCATTCTCAATTTTGCGGGCCGAAAGCAGCAGGTCGGCCCCAAGGCGTGCAAAGTTGATTGCGAGCGTATGGCCAAAATCCCGACCAGCGCCCGTGATCAAGACCTTTTTCCGGCGAAGGGCAGCGACTTTTCCACTGTCATGCCGCCACCGCGGCGCCCTTTTTCGCCTTATAATACGCGGAGTGGCAGATTATTGCGCACGCTGAGCAAGGTAAAAATGCCCGCTGGCTGGCAGGGCTCCATCGCTTCAATGGTGACGTCTTCTGTGTTCAGCAAATCGCGCAGCGCGAAATCCGTATGCCAGCCCAGCCGACGCGAGAGCGGCGCCATGGCGCGTTCCACCCACCAGCGCGGGCCACCTTCCGCCGCGAAGTGATTGACGAATAGCAGATGCCCGCCGGGGCGCACCACGCGCGACATCTCGGCATAAAGCTTGCGCGCATCCGGCACGACGCTCGCGGTGAACATGGCAACCGCGATATCGAAGGACGCGTCTTCGAAGGCCATTTCTTCCGCGTTCATTTCAACCAGGCCGCGCACATGGGAGAGCTTGTCTTCCGCGACGCGTTCATGCGCCTTGGCAAGCATCTCCCGCGACAGGTCAATGCCGAAAACCTGCAAATCGCGCCGATAAAGCGGCAGCGCCAAGCCAGTGCCGACCCCCACTTCCAAAACGCGCGGGCCGGCCAGGCGATTGACCGCTTCCACGGCGCGCTTGCGCCCAAATGCGGAGACGCCGCCGAATACTAGATCATAAACGCCGGCCCAGCGGCGATAGGCTTCGCGCACACTATCGGCATCCAGCGCTTCACGCGCGTGACCCCGTTCTTCTGCGCCCTTGGCGAGACCGATATTTGCCATTGGAATCCTGATTTTCTGCGCTTGAATGTGAAGGCATGAATACATGCAATAAGGTCTCGTCAATCTTTTTGCTAGTGGTCCGATGGCCGCTGTCGGTTCCCGACAGCGGCGTGAATCTGCCCACCAAATATACCGCTAGTAGTGCGCGGGGGCTTTTTGGGCACGTGATAGGTCAGCATGGATCGCACCACTAGGTATTGGGATAACACGCAAAATCTGACACCAGCTATGTCAAGTCTTCGTGTCTTTACCGGAGACCGCGACCAGCACCCCACTCAGCGCAATCACCCCCATGCCGAGCAGCGTGATGCCATCCGGCGCATCGCCAAAGACCAGCACACCCGCCACCACCGCCCAAATCATTTGCGTATAGGACAGCGGCGCGAGCAGACTGGACGGGGCGCGGGTAAAGGCCAGCACCAAAAGCCCGTGGGAGGCTCCACCGAGTAGCCCAAGCAGCACCAAAGCGGCCCAATCTAGCCCGCTCGGCCAGATCCAGACTAGGGGGAGCGAGGCCGAGGTCAGCAGCGTTGCCGCGAAAGACGTGTGCAGGATGGTGGTGCTCGGGTCATCCCGCGCAGCAAGCTTGCGGGTCAGGATCTGATAAACGGCAAAAAGCGCGGCGGCGCCCAGCGGCAGCAGCATGGCCCAATGCGCGGGCGCCTCGGCGAATAGGAAGGGCGGGCGGAGCAGGATCACAACACCGGCAAAGCCAAGCCCCATGCCAAACCAGCGCAGGGGGCCGATCCTCTCACCAAGCCAGACCGCCGCGAGCACCAGGGTAAATAGTGGTGAGGCAAAGCCAACGCCGGTCGCATCGGCCAGCGGGATATGGACCAGCGCAGAGGAAAACATGAAATTGCACGCCGCCAGTAACAGGCTGCGGATGGTTTGCAGCCCCGGCGCGCGGGACCGCCAGGGCAGGCTGCCCATAATCAGCCGCATGGCGATGGTGACGGCGATGAAGCTGAACAGAAACCTGGCCCACACCAATTGCGGCACGGCGAAGCTGAGGGTCATCAGCTTCAGCAGCGTATCCATGGCGACAAAAAGCGCCAGCGCCAAAAGCTGCAACAACACGCCAGCAAGGACAGAATTCATGCGCCTTTTCTAGTGGTCTGATCGCCGCTGTCGGTTTCCGACAGGGGCGTGGATCGGCCCACCAAATATACGGCTAGTGGTGCGCGGGGGCTTTCTGGGCAGGGCATAGGTCAGCATGAAGCGTACCACTAGCAGGCTGCTGAAAAGTTGTCATTGAGCATCGTCATTTTGTCTTGTGAGCATGTTTTCAACGCTGCCTGCGCCTACGCACAGCCAATTTCAGTGATTTTTTGGCCCGGTCGGCACACTCTGGACAGACTCCCGGCATCACGCCGCCACCACCAGCAACTTCGGCAGGCGCACCAGGTTGTAAGCTGCCATTGCCAAGGTGAATTGCCAGTCCACCTTGGGCAACCCTTGATGGCGTGCCTTGCGCATGCCCGCCACCGTCTTGGCCCAGCCGAAGGCCTCCTCGATCCGCTTGCGAATACGCAGGCTGATGGCATAACCAGCATGGCGCGTGGTCCGTCCATCAATTGCCGAACGCCGCCCATTGGTATTCTGCGCCACATGCGCCGTCACGTTGATGTCGCGGAGTTCGGCCACGAAATCCTGAGTATCAAAGCCTTTATCGCCGCCCAGCGTGACCTTCTGCAGTTGGTCGGCATGCGGCTCTATCAGGTGCCGCGCGGCCAGGCGCTCAGCATGGCCCGAGGCATGTGTGGCAACAGCACCAACAATCAGGCTGTTGCAATTCTCCATCAGCGCATGCCCCATGAAGGCCAGCTTGGCTTCCTTGCCGTGTCCCTTGCGGTAAAGCCTCGCATCGGGGTCGGTGGTTGATGTGTGGGTCTCGTTGCTGCGCTTCTGGCCGTGGAAGCTTTGCTCCCCGTTGCGGCCCGTGCCGGGCGGCGGGCCAGAGCCGTCCTTTGGCCGGAAGCTCTTGGTGCTGGCCCAGGCTTCCAGCCGCGTGCCGTCGACCGAGAAATGCTCACTTGAAAGCAGGATCTTTACCTTCGGCTGCGCCAGCAACGCGCGCAAGAACTCCGAGGCCAGTCGCCTTGCAACAGGCGGTCGCGGTTCTTGGTGGAGGTCGTGGCGTCCCATACCGGGTCATCAATGCCGAGGCCGACGAACCAACGAAACAGAAGGTCAAATTCGATGCGTTCGACCAACTGACGCTCCGAACGGATCGAGTAGAAAGCTTACAAAAGCAGAGCGCGGAGCAGTCGCTCCGGTGGAATGGATTCCCGACCGAATGGTGAATAGAGCGCATCAAAGGCTGTCGAAAGATCAGCCAGCGCGCTATTCACCAGGCTGCGGAAAATCCGCAGCGGAAGGTCAGGGCGGACCCGCTTTTCAAGATCAACATAGCTGAACAGGGAACCCGCCACCGCGTCATTGCCACGCATCGCAACCTCGACCAAATGCGACAACAGTGAATCATAAAAACAGAAATCAGGCTACGAATTTCAACGGCCCGCTAGTCGTCCGGTCGCCGCTGTCGATTTCCGACAGGGGCGTGAATCGGCCCACCAAATATACGGCTAGTGGTGCGCGGGGGATTTTTTGGGCAGGGGATAGGTCAGCATCGATCGCATCACTAGCGCCGCTTCAGCCCAAATCTACGCGCTTGGCACCAGGTGAGCCAATTCAGCGCGCCTTGGGATGAGGTTCATCCGCGCTCTTGACCTCGACGCCGCCTTCAATCTCCTCCGGTGCCGATTCTCGCGGCAGGCAGATAAGGTTGAAGGAGGCAATTCCAGGAAGAAATTCTTAGGATCGCCGGTAAAATTGCCGGGGTTGTAGAGCCAAGGCAAATGCCACCAAAGGCGATATTCAAGACCGAAGAGCGTTGCGATCAATTCCGCATGCTTGTCGAACCGATCATCTTCGACATAAAGATAAGGACGGAAGCGTGAGATTGTCTGGCGAGCCCCTTCCAGTACCTGTTTTTCCATGCCTTCAACGGCAACCTTCATCGGATGGCATGCGGGCAGAAGCAGATTATCTATGGCGATCATTTCAACCGCATCGCCTTGGTCCCCACCGAGCGCCATGCCGCCAAAATTATTGTCGCCACGATAATCCAACCGCGGCACCATAATCTCCCCCGGCGCCGCACCGACAGCCATGCACTTTGCATCAGTGTTTTCAATGCCATTCAGCGCCAGATTGACCTAGAGTATTTGGAAAATCACGCGTTGCGCTTCAAAAGCAACAACGCCGCCATTCTCCCCGACCAATTTGGCAAGGTGCACGGTATGCGCCCCGATATTGGACCCCGCTTCCACAACAAGCATGCCTGGCTTGACAAGGCCGGTCAAAAGCTGCGCCTCAAGCTCGGCTAACTCACCATAACGATCAAGTGAAACTCCCACATATCGGTCGCGGGCGCTGTAGAGCATGATGCCGTGGCGGCAATGCTTCAAGCGCAAATGCGGGCTCGGCAGGGTGATGCTCGCCAATTTTGCATCATCAATTCCGGGTTTCAAATCATGTCACCTGAACAAACTATCAGTCATTCCCGCCCTGTGCCAAATTATTCTCCTGGATTTCGCCCGCAAGGACTAATGAGCCCATGACCCGCCCGCCAAAACAGCGCGCTGACCTGCTGCTTGTTGCAAGCGGCCTAGCGGAAAGCTGCGCCCGGGCGCAGGCGCTGATCCTGGCGGGGAAGGTCTTCACCGATGGCAAGCGTGTTGAGAAGGCAGGCGATCTGCTGGCTGATGGCGCGCCGTTTGAAGTGCGCGGTCAGGATCACCCCTGGGCCTCGCGCGGGGGGCTCAAGCTTGCCCATGCGCTGGCGCATTTCGGGCTGGCGCCGGCGCGGCAGGTTTGCCTCGATCTTGGCGCGTCCACCGGGGGTTTTACCGATGTGCTACTGCATCATGGTGCGGCAAAGATCTATGCGGTGGATGTCGGCCATGGGCAATTGGCCTGGAAGCTTCGGCAGGATTCGCGCGTGGTGGTGATCGAGAAGACCAATGCGCGTTATCTGGACAGCTCTGCCATCCCAGAGCCGATTGCCGCCCTGGTTTGCGACGCCTCCTTCATCGGGTTGCGGACCATCCTGCCCGCGCCACTGGCTCTCTGCGCGCCGGGTGCCTTTGCGGTGGCATTGATAAAACCGCAATTTGAAGCGGGGCCCGGCCAGGTGGGCAAGGGTGGCGTGGTGCGCGACCCCGCGTTGCATCAGACGATTTGCCGCATGATCGCCGATTGGTGGGCCGCCCTGCCCGGCTGGCAGGTGCTTGGCATTACCGAAAGCCCGATCACAGGACCCGAGGGCAATAAGGAATTCCTCATCGCCGCGCGCCGGGCATGACCCGGCAGGGCTTGCGCAAGCGGCCCATCCCGCCTATCCGCCCCCTTTGTTTTTCAGACATCCAGGGGTTTGCCACCATGGCCATCGAACGCACCTTCAGCATCATCAAGCCGGACGCCACGCGCCGGAACCTGACCGGCAAGATCAATGCGGTGTTCGAAGATGCGGGGCTTCGCATTGTCGCGCAAAAGCGCATTCACATGACGCAGACCCAGGCCGAGAATTTCTATGGCGTGCATCGCGAACGCCCCTTCTTCAAGGATTTGGTGTCCTTCATGACCTCTGGCCCCGTGGTGGTGCAGGTGTTGGAAGGCGAAAACGCGGTGGCGTGCAATCGCGAATTGATGGGTGCCACCAACCCCGCCAATGCCGCCCCCGGAACCATCCGCAAGCTGTTTGCCGAAAGCATTGAGGCGAATTCAGTGCATGGGTCCGACAGCCCAGAAAACGCGGCCATCGAGATTGCCTATTTCTTCGCCGGCAGCGAAATCTTCGCCTGATCCGGCGCCCGCTACCGCACCGGCGGTAACCAGACCGTAAGCAGTTCTGGTGTTTACTGCGGCCTCAAGACATTGGGGACGCAGGCATGAGCGAAGGTTTCGGCGTCGAAGGGGATCGGGCGGCGGCGGCGCTGAATATTGCCCATTCGCCGGCTGAACTCCGCCAGGGCATCGCCGAGGCTCTGGCCAATAATGGCGCTGGCATGCGCTTGGATTTGCAGCCTGTGTGCAGTGCGAACGGCCTGGAGACCGTGGGCTATGAGGCGCTGCTGCGCTGGGTGCATCCTGATCTTGGCCCGATCCTTGCCATGGAAACGGTCAATGCCGCGACCCAGGCGGGCATGGCGGCAGCGCTGGCTGCCTGGGTCTTCAATAAAGCCTGCCGCATCAGGGCGCGTTGGCCGCGTTCCGCCCCCTATATCTCCGTCAATATCAGTGCCGAGGGGTTTTGCGCGGTGATGGCACCGCTTTGATGCGCCGCGCGCTTTATGAAGCGCATACGGACCCACGCGGCCTAGCGGTGGAATTGCCGGCCAATGCGGTCTCACTCTGGCATGATGCGGCAGCCAATCTGGCGGCTGGGCTGCGCGAGCTTGGGGTTGTTGCGGCACTTGATGATTTCGGCGTGGCGCGTGGTGCCATATTGGCGCTGCGCGCCATCCCCTTCGGGATGGTAAAACTGCACCCAAGCCTTTCTGCTGGGCTGGATGGGGAGCATTTGGCAGCGCGAAGGGCGCTGGCGCTTACCACCGGTCAGGTGGAAACGGAGCATGCGCTGGGTACCATTGTGGTCGCTAAAAGTGTGGAAACACTTGTGCCGCTGCGCGTCCTGGAAAAGACCGGCTGCGATGCGATGCAGGGTTGCCTGCTGGGTCGGCCCGGCAAGATGCCGAATCCGACTGAATAGGCTTTTTTTCAGCGAAGTCTGCAAACTCAAAGGGGCGATCCGAATCGCCCCTTCTTCATTGCCGATAAGCGCCCCGCGTCAGACCAGGAAAATTGCCATCAGCACCAGCACGATAATGATGGCGCCGGTGGACCAGATGACAAAGCGGGTGAAATCTTCCCAACCGCCGCGACGGTCCGCGAGGATTTCGGCGGAGGTCACTTCGACGAAGTCATAATGTTCTTTCTCAGCCATAGCTTTCCCCGACGCTCAAAACCGACATCACTGTTTAGAAAGCAACGCCGCGCGGGGCAAGGGGTTCAGCAGCGAAACACGCGCAGAATCCACTCCGGTGATGATCGCCCTCCCCGCTTCCACCCTCACGCGCCCCGCCGCCAGCCAGTAAAGAGCTGCGGGATAGAGCTTATGTTCTTCGGCCAACACACGGGCCGCCAAGCTGGCTTCGGTATCCTCGGGCAAAACCGGCACGGCGGCCTGGGCCAGGATGGGTCCTTCATCCACCCCAGTGGTCACCAGATGCACGGTGCAGCCATGCAGCCTGACACCTGCGGCCAAGGCGCGCGCATGCGTATCCAGGCCGGGAAAGGCCGGCAGAAGCGAGGGGTGGATATTGATCAGCCGTCCTTCCCAGCGGCGGACGAAATCGGGCGTCAGCACGCGCATGAAGCCGGCGAGTGTAATGATTTCAACGCCATGCTGGGCCAATTCGGCCTCCATCGCCGCTTCGAACCCAGTGCGATCACCCTTGAAAGCGCGGCTTTCCACCACAGCGGTGGCCACCCCGCGCGCCGCCGCGACCTCTAGCCCCGCCGCATCGGCGCGGTTGGAGAGCACCAGCACCGGTTCCGCCGGGTAATCCGGCCCGGCAGCCGCCAAAATCGCCGCCATATTGGACCCGCGTCCGGATATCAGCAGGGCGAGCCGCTTCCGCTTCATGCGCGCGGCCAGGCCTGCGGCAGATTCTGGATGTGAACGCCCGCTGGCCCGCTGGACGCTTCCAGATGACCGATGCAAAAGGGCGCCTCGCCGGCTTCGGTCAGCATGCGCGTGGCAGCGTCGGCGCCGGCGGCCGGCACCGCCAGCACCATGCCGAGCCCGCAATTGAACACGCGCAGCATTTCATCGGCGCTGACATTCCCGGCCTCGGCTAGGAAGGGGAAAACCAGCGGCACGGGCCAGCTACCGGCTTCCAGCACTGCCGTGAAACCCGCTGGCAGCACGCGCGGCAGATTGCCCGGCAGCCCGCCGCCGGTGATATGCGCTGCCGCATGCAGCAAGCCCGCGCGATGCAGGGCGAGCAGCGGCTTCACATAAATACGCGTTGGCGTCAGGAGCGCCTGACCAAGCTTCTGCCCAGGTGCGAAGGGCGCGGCATCGGCAAGCGTCAGGCCACGCGCGGCCAAGACCCGCCGCACCAAGGAAAACCCGTTGGAATGCACGCCCGATGACCCAAGCCCGATCAGCACATCGCCTGCCGCAAGGCCTGCGGGCAACAGCCGCCCGCGTTCGGCAGCCCCCACGGAAAACCCGGCCAGATCATAATCATCCGCGGCATACATCCCCGGCATCTCCGCCGTTTCACCACCCACCAGGGCACAGCCCGCCTGCCGGCAGCCTTCCGCGATCCCCGCAATCACCGCCTGCGCCTGAGTGAGCTGAAGCTTGCCGGTTGCGAAATAATCCAGGAAAAACAGCGGCTCAGCGCCCTGCACCACCAGGTCATTCACGCACATCGCCACCAGATCAATGCCGACCGTGTCGTGAATGCCCGCTTCAATCGCGACGCGGAGCTTGGTGCCAACCCCATCGGTGGAGGACACCAGCACGGGATCGGAAAAACCCGCTGCCTTGGGGTCAAACAAGGCGCCGAAGCCGCCCAGGCCGCCCATGACGCCAGACCGGTTCGTGGCACGCGCCAGGGGCTTGATGGCTTCAACCAGGGCGTCGCCGGCCTCAACATCCACGCCCGCATCGCGGTAGGTGAGGTGTTCGGGATTGGAGCTGGTCAGGGCAACCTCCGATTTGATAGACTGCCGCTGTGCTATAGCGCGTGAAAGTACGAAGGGAAGGCTTTGATGAAAAAATGCCATGCCTGGCGAATGGCCGGAAGGAAACATGTGGCGGCGGCTTGCGCAAGCTTCTCGCTGAGCCTGCTTGCCCTGCCGGCCCTGGCGCAATTCAGCGATATGGGCGCGCTGACGCAACGCAATGTGGTGGCGGAAGCGACGGCGGAAAATGGCGTGGTGGCGCAGGAACGCGCCTTTGCTGCCGGGCGCCGTAGCGCTTGGGATCGCATTCAGGGCATGGTGAATGCGCCGCGGAGGCCCACCGATGCAGAGCTCGATCGCATGGTGCGTTCCATTGTGATTGAACAGGAAAACACTGGTCCGCAGCGCTATAGCGGGCGGCTGACCATCCAATTCGATGCCGATGCCGTGCAAAGCTTCGCCGAGGGTGCGGAGGTGCGCGCCGCGACTCTACCCTCAGGCGCAGCCAGCGAATCGCCGATCAGCAATACGCCCGCCACGCCTGTGCTGGCTTCTGTGGAAGCGACGGCGCGTTATGGTTCGCTCAATGAATGGCTGGAAATTCGCCGCCGCGTGGTAGCTGCTGGTGCAAAGATTGATATCATGGCGATCACGATAGACCGCGCGCATTTGAATATCGGGCTACGTATTCCCATCGGCATGGCGCCGGAGACTTTTGGCCAGCATGGCTTGCGACTGATGCGCGGGTCTGGAGCGCAGAATGATCAATGGCGGCTTGGCCTTGCCGGACGGTCCTGATCCTCGCCGGGTTTCGCATACGCCGCCGACGCTGGCGGGGGCTGGGCTTTTCACCCTGCCCAATCTGATCACGCTTGGGCGGCTTTGCGCCGTGCCGACAGCGATCTGGCTGATGTTGCAGCACCGGCTTGATCTGGCTTTTCTGGTTTTCATCGGCGCGGGGATTTCGGACGCGCTGGATGGTTGGATTGCGCGCGCCTGGAATGCCCGGTCCCAACTTGGTGCGGTACTTGATCCTGTTGCGGATAAGGCGTTGCTCGTTTCGGTTTATGTGACGCTGGCTGCGATTGGCGTGCTGCCAGATTGGATTGCGATCCTGGTGGTGTTTCGTGATTTGCTGATTGTGGGTGGCGTATTGGTATTGTGGGCGGTCGGTCTGCCGCCACGCATCAAGCCGATTTTCATTTCCAAGGCGAATACCGCGGCGCAAATTCTGCTTGCCGCTTTTGTGCTGCTGCTGGCGGGTTTTGGCTTCAGCGCACCCTTGCTATTGGAAGTGATGATCTGGGTGGTAGCGGCCACCACCTTTGCATCCGGCGCTGCCTATGTAATGCAGGCGGCGCGCCGTACCGCTGGCGGAACATCATGAGCGATCAACGCGCGCCCATCACCGCGCGACCGGTGCTCGCGCCACCAACGGTACCGCGTACAGCAACACGCGGGCAGCGCTGGGCGCTGTTTTTGGGTTTTGGCGTTGTGCTGGTCTTTGCGATTTGGCTGTTCCAGGGCATCCTCACACCCTTCGTTTTGGCCGCGACCATTGCGTATTTTCTCGATCCGCTCGCGACGCGCCTTGCGCGGCTTGGGCTGCCGCGCGGCATTGGTGCTTTTCTGCTGGTGACGGTACTCGCTGCCGTTACCTTGGTAGCGCTATTGCTACTTTATCCGCTGATATTGGCGCAGATTGGCGTGCTGGTGCAGCGCTTACCGGTTTACATTGCCGGCGTTGGGCAGGCATTGCGCGATTTGCTGTTGAAGCTTGAAGAAACGCTTGGGCCGGACATGCTTGATCAGCGCCTTCGCGAATTGGCGATCAATCAGGCAGCGTCCATGCTGTCCTGGTTGGGCAGCGCAGCGACGCGATTGATTGGCGGTGGCTTTGCGCTGTTCAGCGTTTTCACCTTTGTTGTTGTCACCCCTGTTGTCGCGTTTTATCTGCTGCGCGATTGGACCGATATGCTGACGCGGATCGAAAGCTGGTTGCCGCGCCGCAGTGCGAATGTCATCCGGCAAATTGCGCGCGATGCGGACCGTGTGCTGTCCGCCTGGCTGCGCGGGCAATTGCTCTGTTGTTTGGGGCTCGGGATTCTCTATGCCTTCGCCTTGCATTTTGCGGGGCTGGAGCTTGGTATCACCATCGGCATCATGTCGGGCTTTCTAACGTTCATCCCCTATGTCGGCTCCATGACCGGCTTTGCTACCGCCGTGCTGCTCGCCATCGGGCAATTCGGATCCTGGCAGGAAGTGCTGGTGATTGTCGCGATTTTCGTTATTGGCCAGGGGATCGAAGGCTATGTCATCTACCCCTATCTGCTCGGCAATCGGGTGGAATTGCATGCGGTTTGGGTGATCTTCGCACTCTTTGCCGGGGGTGTCGCTTTCGGGTTTCTTGGCGTACTGCTGGCCGTGCCCATGGCGGCGGCGATTGGTGTGGTGGCGCGCTATTGGCTGAGGCGCTATCTGGAAAGCCCAATTTATCTCGACCCACCACGGGCCGGGCAATGACGCGCCAATTGGCCCTGCCGCTGCCCTTCGCAGCATCCGCTGACGCGCGCGATGTGATTGCGGATTCCAGCAATGAAGCCGCGCAAAGGTGGCTGGCCAAGCCCGAAGCCTGGCCGCTTGGGCGTTTGGCGCTATTTGGCGCAGCAGGACATGGCAAGACGCATCTGGCGCGCGCGGCAGCAGCGCGTTTTGGCTGGCGCTGGCTGGATGGCATGGGCCTTCGCGGCCTGCCCGCGCCCGCGCTGCAGGGCAGCGTGATGGACGATGCGGATTGCGTGGCGGATGAGGCGGCACTGTTGCACGTGATCAATCTCTGCGCCGAACGGGGTGAAACGCTTTTGCTGATTGGCCGTGAAGCGCCTGCGCGTTGGCCCGTGCGGCTGCCGGACCTTGCCAGCCGGCTGCGCGCCATTCAGGCGGTTGGCATCGGGGCGGCATCAGATGCAATGCTGTCTGCTTTGCTGATTAAATTCTTCGCCGATCGGCAATTGCGCGTGGAGCCCGATGTACAGGCCTGGCTGATCGCGCGCCTGCCACGCGATGCGGCGAGCCTGGCTGAGGCGGTGGCGCGGCTGGATCATGCGGCGCTGGGTGCGGGCGGGCGGATCACGCGCGCCCTGGTGCGGCTTAGCCTTGGCGCATGGCTGCAAGGCCAGGGCGTTTGTGATGATTCCGAGACAGTGGGGCGCCTCCCCTCGCCATCCCCGGCGCCTCTGTTGTAGGAAGCGGCATGAGCGACATCATGCCCGACATCGAAGCCTTCCCGCTCACGGAAAGCCCGGCGCGCTTCAGCAATCGCGAGCTTTCCTGGCTCGCCTTCAATCAACGCGTCTTGGAAGAAGCCGGCAATCCGCGCCATCCGCTGTTGGAACGGCTGCGCTTTGTGGCGATTTCCGCGAATAACCTGGATGAATTCTATTCCGTGCGTGTGGCAGGTTTGGTCGGGCAGGATCGCGCCGGCGTGGTCACGCCATCGCCTGATGGGCTGACGCCATCGCAGCAGCTTGCCGCTATTCATGAACGTGCGCGCGCTTTGATTGATGGCCAGCAGCACGCCTGGCAGGATTTGCGCGCTGCGCTGCGTGAAGCGCATCTGATGGTCGTGGATCGGCCCGATTTGACTGAGGCCGATAAGCAATGGCTGGAAGAATGGTTCATGGACCGTGTCTTCCCCGTACTGACACCGCTGGCAGTGGACCCGGCGCATCCCTTTCCCTTCATTGCCAATCTGGCGCTTTGCCTGGTCTTAAAGCTGGTGCGCGAAGAAGATGGCGGGACCATGCGCGCGCTGCTACCGCTGCCGCCGCAGGTAGAACGCTTCATTCGCCTGCCATCGCGCCGCGGTGCGGGGGCCATGCGCTTCGTGCTGCTGGACGATGTGATCCTGCTCTTCCTGGATCGGTTATTTCCGGGCTTCGTCATTGCGGAAAGCGGGTTGTTTCGCCTGATCCGTGACACGGATGTGGAATTTGAAGAAGAAGCCGAAGATCTCGTCCGTTCCTATGAAAGCGCCCTGAAACGACGCCGACGCGGGCGCGCCATTCGCCTTTCTGTCACGGCAAATACGCCGCCCGATATTCTGGATTTTGTTGCCGAGGAATTGGATGCGCCGCGGTCTGAGGTTTTCGTGGTGGATGGGTTGCTTGGGCTTTCCGATCTGACGCAGCTGGTGGTGGATGATCGGCCTGATCTGCTGTTCACGCCCTATACACCGCGCTTTCCCGAACGCATTCTGGATTTCGGCGGCGATTGCTTCGCTGCCATCCGCGCCAAGGATATTGTGGTACATCACCCCTATGAAAGCTTCGACGTGGTCGTGCAGTTCCTGCGGCAGGCGGCGCGTGATCCGAATGTAATCGCGATCAAGCAGACACTGTATCGCACAACGCGCGACAGCCCGATTGCCAAGGCTTTGATTGAAGCCGCTGAGGCTGGCAAGAGTGTCACCGGTATTGTCGAATTGAAGGCGCGTTTTGATGAGGAACGCAACATTGCCTTGGCACGCGAATTAGAAGCGGCTGGCGTTCAAACCGTGTATGGCTTTGTCGAGCTGAAGACGCATGCCAAAGTAAGCTTGGTGGTGCGGCGCGAAGGCCAGCAGCTGCGGTCCTATGCGCATTTCGGCACGGGCAATTACCACCCGGTCACGGCGCGCATCTATACTGATCTTTCCTATTTCACCGCCGATCCGGCGCAGACGCGTGATGCCGCCAAGCTGTTCAATTACATGACCGGTTATGCGCGGCCCGAGACGATGGAAAAGCTTGCCTTCTCACCACTCACCACGCGCCCGACCTTGCTTTCCCTGATCCGTCAGGAAATTTCCTTTGCGAAGGAAGGCAAGCCGGCGGCGATCTGGATCAAAATGAATTCGCTGGTGGATGAAACGCTGATTGATGCGCTGTACGAGGCTTCGAAGGCTGGTGTGAAGGTGGATGCGATTGTGCGCGGTATTTGCTGCCTGCGCCCCGGTGTTGCGGGACTCTCCCAGAATGTTCGCGTGAAATCCATTGTTGGGCGTTTTTTGGAACATTCGCGCGTTTATGTTTTTGGCAATGGGCATCGCCTGCCATCGCGCCGCGCCAAGGTTTACATCTCATCGGCTGATTGGATGGCGCGCAATATGGATTGGCGCGTAGAGACCATGGTGCCGGTGGAAAACGCGACCGTGCATGCACAAGTGTTGGACCAAATCATGGTGATCAATCTAAAGGACACGCTGCAAAGCTGGCAACTTGGCCCAGATGGGCATTGGGCGCGGATCGAGGCGCCCGAAAACGGCGTTTCCGCGCATGAGTATTTCATGACCAACCCATCGCTTTCCGGGCGTGGTAGTGCGCTAGCGCGTGCGCCGCGCCGCCAGCGGCAAGATCGTGTGAAGCAGGATTGATGGACGGCGCTGCACTTGATGCGCAAACCGGCGCGATGAATACCGCCATACGCTGCGGCGTCGTGGATTTGGGGTCCAATTCGGTGCGCCTGGTCGTATTTGAAGGACGCGGACGGAATCCCGTCGCCATCTTCAATGAAAAGGCCGTGCTGGGGCTGGGCCGCGGACTGCATGATACCGGGCAGCTCAATACCGATGCTGTCGCGCAGGCGTTGACGATCATGCAACGCTATTATGCGGTGGCGCGCGCCATGGGGGCCGCGCCGATTGAGGTATTGGCCACGGCTGCCGTGCGTGATGCGTCGAATGGCGCGGCCTTTGTCACGGCACTCGCTGAAAAGCTGCCCGGCGTGCCGATCCATATCCTGACAGGCGATGAGGAAGCGCGGCTTTCCGCTGATGGCGTATTGCTGGGCTTTCCAGGCGCGGATGGGCTGCTGGGCGATATTGGCGGCGGTTCCTTGGAATTGGTGGAACTTGGCCAAGGCGCGCAGGGCAAGACTAGCAGCCTGCCGATTGGTACCATTCGCCTTGCAGATCGCGCGAGGGGCGATATCGGCAAGGCGCGTGCGATTGTCACGCAAGAATTGGCGCGCATGCCCTGGGTGCACAGTGCAGCCGGGCGAGATTTATATCTAGTGGGTGGTGCCTGGCGCGCCATGGCGCGCATGCACATGGCGCAAACCAGCTATCCGCTTTCCATTGTGCATCATTACGCCCTGACGCGCGACGAAGCGCGAGATCTATCCGGTGTGCTGATGGCCGCCACGCGGCGCACCTTGGAACGCATGCCAGGTGCTTCAAGCAAGCGCCTGGCAGATCTGCCCTTTGCTGCGTTAGTACTGCGTCGACTGCTCCGCGCAAGCGGTGCGCGGCGTGTGATTTTCAGCGCCAATGGTCTGCGTGAAGGCTGGTATGCGCGCCTGCTTGATGCCGCTGAACGCAAGCGCGATCCGCTGCTAGCCGCCGCCCATGAAATGGCACAGTGCCTCGGGCGCGACCAGACCATGCCGCCGGCACTTTTCACCTGGACCGCGCCACTGTTTGAGGATGAAACGCCGCTTGCGCTTGGCTTGCGCGAAGCCGCCTGTTGGGTGAGCGATATCGGCAGCCATGATCATCCGGATTACCGCGCCGAACACGCGTTTTTCCGAGTGCTGCGCCAGCCCGGCGTTGGCTTTGATCATCATGGCCGCGCCTTCCTCGCGCTCGCGGCGGCGCTTAGGTATGAGGCCGAGACGGAAGCGCCCTTCCTGCCTTCGGCGCGCCTGTTATTGGATGTCGGGACGCTGCGGCGGGCAGAGATTTTGGGCGCGGCGTTTCGCTTGGCTTATACGCTTTCGGGCGGCACGACCGTGTTGCTTGCAGGCACGTCTTTGGAACGTCGCGGTGGGCGGCTGATCCTGCGGCTTGTTGAAGGCAGCGGCGTTTTCGCTGGGGAAAGCGTGTTGCGGCGCTTGGAAACACTGGCAGCAGCGCTGGGCCTTGAAGCAAGCGTCCAGGTCATAAGTCAGAGCTAATAGGCGACCCAAAAGGATGACCGACCGGGGAGAAGAACCCGGTCGGTGCATTTTCAACCTCTCTACGGCATCGCGACATCAATGCCCTGGTAGAAGTAGTTCTGCGCGCGGATTTCATCATCCGAAAGGCGCCGACCCACCGGGATCACTACCGTGCCATCCTGGCGCGTGATCGGGCCTTCAAACGGGTGCAGCGTGCCGGCGGCGATGGCGTCGCGGATGCGCGTAGCCTCGCTCACCTCCTCGGGTGTCATATTGGTGAAGGGGGCCAAGCGGAACATGCCGCTGCCAAGCCCACCCCAGGTATCCGTGGGGCGCCAGGTGCCATCCAACACGGCCTTGGCACGCTCGGCGTAATAATCGCCCCAATTATTCACGCTGCTGGTCAGATGGGCGCGCGGCGCAAAGCGCGTCATGTCCGATGCTTGGCCGAAGCCGAAGATGCCGCGCTGTTCGGCCGATTGCAGCGGCGCCGGGCCATCGGTGTGGCTGCAAAGCACATCGCAGCCCTGGTCAATCAGGGCGCGGGCGGCATCGGCTTCGCGCGCCGGGTTCGACCAGGCATTCACCCAGACAACGCGCACCTTCATGGCAGGGTCCACCGACCAGGCGCCGCGCATGACGGTATTGATGGCGCTGATCACCTCCGGCACTGGGAAGGTGGCGACATAGCCAATAGTCTTGGAACGAGACTTGCGCGCCGCGATCACGCCCTGGACATAGCGGCCTTCGTAGAAGCGGGCATTGTAAATCGCCATATTGGCCAGCATGGTCGGGCCGGTGGCATTCTCGAAGAACACCCCCGGGTGCTGCGGCGCCAGGCGCTGCGTGGGGGCGAAATAGGAAAAGCTGGTGGTGAAGATCAGCCGATGGCCGGTGCGGACCAGCTGCGTCACCACGCGGTCGAAATCGGGCGGGGCCACGGATTCGACCGTGGTGGCATTGACGCGGTCGCCCAGTACCTCGGCCATGCGGCGGCGGCCCTGGTCATGCATGTGGGACCAGCCGAAATCGCCAACGGGGCCGATCAGGACCACGCCAACACTGAGGCGTGATTGCGCTTCGGCCGGCTGGCCGGTGAGCGCGGTGCCGGCAAGACCGGCGGAGCCGGCCATAAGGTGACGACGGGTGATGTTCATGATGGACTCCCTTAAAAACAGATTGGAGAGAGCAAATTTAGTACCAATACGGAAGGGGCTATCTGTCTGGGACGAAGGGCACGCCGAGGGAGGCTGGTCCCGCTGCCCCGCCGCGCCTTTCCCGCATAATGAGCACCAGCACCAGGATCGTGATCAGATAGGGCAAGGCCGCCAGAAATTGCGATGGCAGCGGCACGCCGGCCGATTGCGCATGCAATTGCAGGATGGTCAGCGCACCAAACAGATACGCGCCGATCATCGCCCTGAAGGGCAGCCAGGAGGCAAAGACTACAATCGCCAGTGCAATCCAGCCCCGCCCGGCAGTCATGCCGCTGGTCCAGAAGGGTGTCAGAACCAAGGACATGTAGGCCCCCGCCAAGCCCGCACAGCCGCCGCCGAACAGGATGGCAAGCAGGCGTATGCGCCGCACCGGATAGCCCAGCGCATGCGCTGCCGCGTGGTTTTCACCAACCGCGCGCAGCACAAGCCCCGCGCGGCTTTTTCTGAGGAACCACCAGACCGCAATCACCAAGGCGATGGAGGCATACACAAACGGGTCCTGATGGAAAAGCACCGGCCCGATGACAAGAATCTCGGACACCAACGGAACTTCGATCTTGCCGATGCCCGCGCGCTGTACGCCCACAAAGGGCGCGCCGATCACGCCGGAAAGGCCAAGCCCCAGAAGGGCCAAGGCAAGCCCCGCCGCGACCTGATTGGCCGCAAGCCCAAGCACGAGGGCGGCAAAAACCAAGGACAGCGCCATGCCGGCCAGCACAGCCACCAGTACACCAAAACCGGAAGACCCGGTAGAGATGGCCGCCGCAATGCCGGCGGCAGCGCCGACCACCATCATGCCCTCCACGCCCAGGTTCAAAACGCCGGCGCGTTCCACCACCAATTCGCCGATCGCTGCAATTAGCAGCGGCGTTGAAGCCGTGATAATGGTCAGGATGATGGCTTCGAACAGCGTCATGCGGCAGCGCCCCGCAGCAGGCGGAAGCGATACAAAAGCATACTATCACAGACCAGCACGAAGAACAGCAAAAGCCCTTGCAGTACGCGGGTTGCATCCAAGGGCATGCGCAACATGATTTGTGCATTCTCGCCACCGATGAAGGTGATGGCAATGAAGATGCCGGCGAACAAACAGCCAATGGGATTGAGCCTGCCCAAGAAGGCAACAATGATGGCGGTGAAGCCATAGCCAGGGGAAATGCCGGGCTGCAATTGCTTGACCGTACCCGCGGCTTCGAGCACGCCGGCAAGCCCAGCGAGCGCGCCCGAGATCATGAAAACCGTGATAATCAAACGCGTTTCGGAAAACCCAGCAAAGCGCGCGGCGCGGGGTGCTTCGCCCACCAGGCGAATTTCAAACCCCTTCAGCGTGCGGCCCATCAGTAGCATGAAGCCAAACACCACCGCAATCATGATGGGCGTGCCGATATTGATCCGCCCGCCCGCCATCAGCAGCGGCAGCGTCGCTTCTGCTTCAAACACCACGCTATTGGGCATGTTGAAGCCGGCTGGATCGCGCCAGGGGCCGCGCACCAGGTAATCCAGCAGCAATTCCGCGACATAAACCAGCATCAGGCTGCTGAGGATCTCATTGGCGCCGAAATGCGTACGCAGCAATGCCGGGATCACCGCGAAACAGGCGCCGGCCACGGCGCCTGCCAGCAGCATCACCGGCAAAAGCCCTGGGCCTTGCGTGCTGCCATGGGTGATGATGGCGATATAGCCGCCCGCCATGGCACCAAACAGGAATTGCCCTTCGGCACCGATATTCCAGACCTTGGCGCGATAGCAGACCGCAAGCCCAACAGCGATGAGCACCAGCGGCGTTGCCTTCACCGCCACTTCCTGCAAGCCCCAGGAGTCCGATAGCGGATCGAGAAAATAGGTCTGCAGCGCCGCTACCGGGTTCTTGCCGAGCAGCGCAAACATGATGGCCGCCGATATCATGGTTAGCGCAACCGCAATCATGGGCGATATCAGCATCAGGCTGATGGGCGTTTCGCGGCGCCTTTCCATAACCAGTCTCATCACGCCGCCATCCCCGCCCCGCCCATGAGTAGGCCGAGCGATTCACGTGTGGCTTTCGCGGCTGGCATGGCGGGTGAAAGACGGCCCGTGAACATCACGCAAAGCCGGTCTGAGATTTCCAGCAATTCATCCAAATCCTGGCTGATCACCAGAACAGCACTGCGCGCGCGCGCGAGATCCATCAGCGCCTGGCGAATGGTGGCAGCGGCACCCGCATCAACGCCCCAGCTTGGTTGCGCCACGATCAAAAGGCCGGGCTTGCGCTCGATTTCGCGGCCAATGACGAATTTTTGCAAATTGCCGCCGGATAGCGCGCGCGCTTCCGGATCGGCGGGGCCTTTGCGTACGTCAAAAGCGCGTACGACTTTTCCAACGAAGTCGGCCAGCTTGGCGCGATCCACCAAGCCGCGGCACAAAAAACCATTGGTGGCATGGCCTGACAGCAGCGCGTTTTCCGTGAGCCGCATGGCAGGCGCCACGCCATGGCCAAGCCGTTCTTCCGGCACAAAGGCCGCACCGCGCCGGCGGCGTTCATTGATGCCGGCGCGGCCCACCGCGACACCATCCATAATAATGGCCGCATCATGCGGCGCCAATTCTTCGCCGCTGAGGGCTGCAAAAAGCTCATCCTGGCCATTGCCGGCGACGCCAGCGATGCCCAGCACCTCACCAGCGCGGAGTTGCAGGCAAATCCTATCCAGCGCAATGCCATGCGCGTGAAGCGGCGGGAGTGACAGTGCCGAGACCGCCAGCCGCACCGGGCCTTGCGCTTCGATTACATCATGGCGGATGGGCACCACATCACCGCCCATCATCATGCGCGCGAGGCTTGCCGCGGTTTCTGCGCGCGGGTCGCAATGCGCCACCACCTGGCCGCGGCGCAGAATGGTCGCGGCTTCGCAAATGCGCCGCACTTCTTCCAATTTGTGGGAGATGTAGAGTACTGAATGCCCGTCGGCGCGCAGCCTGGCGAGCGTCGCGAAAAGCCCCTCGGCTTCCTGGGGCGTCAATACGGAGGTGGGTTCATCCAGGATCAACAGGCTTGGGTCCTGCATCAGGCAGCGCATGATCTCAACGCGCTGGCGTTCACCCACGGAAAGCCGCCAGACTTCACGCCTGGGATCAAGCGGCAGGCCATAGGCGCAGCTTGTTTCGGCAAGGCGGTCGGCGATGTCTTCCAAGGCGCCCGCGCCATCAAGCGCGAGAGCGATATTTTCCGCAACCGTCAGCGCCTCAAACAATGAGAAATGCTGAAACACCATGCCAATGCCAAGCGCGCGGGCGGCGCGCGGCGTTTCCACCTGCACCGGCGCGCCGCGCCAGACCAGCCGCCCAGCATCCGGGCGGAGCAGGCCATAGATGATTTTGACTAACGTGGATTTGCCGGCGCCGTTTTCGCCAAGCAGGGCATGGATTTCGCCCGGCGCCACTTTCAGGTCCACGGCGTTATTTGCCACCAACGCGCCGAAGCGCCTGGTAATGCCCTCAGCGGCGAGAAGCGGGGGGGAGGCCTGCATGACAGGCGTGTAACCTTTTTCGGGGGCGTGATCCATGCCGCGCGCCAAGGTGCCCTTCCTGGATAGCTTGGTGCTTTCAGGCTGAAGTCGTACCCGCGCGTCAGGCGCGCCTTACATGAGGCCAAGGGGTGCGAATAGCCGAGCAGCGGGTGGCCAGGCGTCAGCCAAGGCCTCCGGATTGATGATGGTGGCGATGCCCCCACCAATCAGCAAGGTGATGGAAGCGGCCCATGCCGCGCGCAAGCCGCGTGGGGAAGCACCATGCACGGGTTCGGGAGGGGACGAATCCCTATGGGGCTCGGGCTCGGATTGCGCTTCCTCAACCGCAAGCGTCGGTGGGGCGGCAGGCCGAGGTTCCTCCGCAGGAGGCGGGGGCGGCGAATCATTCCGGGAAAAACTCTTCGGTTCGGGCGCGGGCGGTTTCGGCATGGGGAATAACGTCCCGCATTGGCCGCAGCGCAAGGGGCGCGCGCGGTCGCGCAACAGTCGCTTCGGCACGTCAAACCCAGCAAGGCAATTCGGGCACTCACTCAGCATGTTCCTATTTTCCGTCACGACTGGCTTCTCGGCATGCGAAAGATTGAGCCCCCCACCCCTGCCATGCGAAACAGGCCTTATGGTGAGATTCGGGCGTGTCGGGCTGGCCTACCCAACCCCTGGGGGAGACCCCGGGCAGGCGGCCCTGCGCGATGTCTCCTTCGCGCTGGGGGAGGGTAGCTTCACCTGGCTGCTCGGGTCTTCCGGGGCGGGCAAAAGCTCGATCCTGAGGTTGATGCATGCCGCGATCCGGCCCTCAAGCGGCGTGGTTTCGGTGCTGGGCACCGATATCGGGCAGGCGGAACGCGCGGCACTCCCGGCGCTCAGGCGCAAGATCGGCGTGGTGCATCAGGAATTTCGCCTACTGGGCCATCTTTCCGCCTGGGATAATGTGGCGCTGCCACTGCGGCTTGCGAGCCGGGCGGAAGGCGCGGTGAAACAGGATGTCAATGAAATCCTTGATTGGCTCGGCCTCGCGGCAAAGGCCGGGCGTACGCCGACGGAGCTTTCCGGCGGCGAACAACAGCGTATCGCCATCGCGCGCGCCATCATCACGCGCCCGGCCTTGCTGATCGCCGATGAACCGACCTCGGAATTGGATGTGTTCGAAGCGCGGCGGTTGATTGCGCTGTTTGTGGAAATGAACCGGCTTGGCACTGCGATTGTGGTGGCGACGCATTCCGAGGATTTGCCGGCGCGCCACCCGGCGCGGGTCATTACCCTGGCAGAAGGCCGTGTCATTGATGCGCCGTGACGCAGGTGGCAGGGCGGACCCGATTGGCCTGCGCGGCGCGTTGGCGGATAGGCTGCTGGTGGCGCTGATTGCCGCCATGGCGCTTTTCGCGACCTGCGTGCTGGCGGGGCATGAGGCGGTGAGCCAACTCGCCAAGCGCTGGCAGCAAGGCGCGAATGCCGCCGTGACGGTGCAAATCCCGAACCCGACACCGGCACGGATGGAGGCGGCGCTGGAGGTGCTACGCGCCCTGCCGGCGGTGCGTGAGGCCCAGGCGGTAGACCCAGCCCGCATGGCGGAATTGCTGCGCCCCTGGCTCGGGGATGTCGCAGGGCTGCCGCTGCCCGGCGTGATTGAATTGCGCCTGGCCGATCTTGCCGCCGACCTGGTGCTGATCGGCGATGGGGTCGCGGAAGCCGTGCCGGGTGCCGTGACGGAAGCGCATGGGGTGTTTGTTGCGCGGCTTGCTGTCGTGGCGCGGGCACTGTCCGCTGCGGCCTTGGCGGCGCTTCTGCTGGTGGCGGTGGTGGGGGCTTCGGTGTTGGTTTTGGCTGTGCGCGCGGGCATCGCGGCGCGTCGGGATTCCGTGATGGTGCTGCATATGCTTGGCGCGGCGGATCGGGATATTGCTGGGCGTTTCGCACGTCGCACCGCCTGGCTTGCCGTACTGGGGGCGATTCTTGGGGTGGCCTTGGCAGAGGCCTTGCTGTGGGCGCTGTCGCAGCTTGCCGGTCCCATGCTGCCTGAAATCACCCCGCAAGACCTACCCTGGCTTGGCCTTGCGGCTATCCCGGCCAGCGCCGTGCTGATTGCCTGGGGCGCCACCATGGCGAGCATCCTTTTGTGGTTGCGGCGCCTGCCATGAAGCTGCGAAGGCTTTCGTTGCTGGCCTTGGCGCTGTTACTGCTTTGGCTTGGCGGTTTTATCTGGTTCTTGCGCGCCGTGCAGCAAGGCGCGGACGATGCCGGCGCGGCGGATGCCATCGTGGTGCTGACCGGCGGGACCGAGCGCGTCGAGACCGGCCTTCGCCTGCTGGAAGAAGGTGTACCGTCGCGGCTTTTCATCTCTGGCGTACATCCTGACTCGCGGTTGGCGGATCTGGCGCGCGGCGCGGGTGTGGACCCCGCGAACCTTACTGGCCGGGTAGAGCTTGGCCATGCGGCAGCCTCCACCCGCGGCAATGCGATGGAAATCGCGGCCTGGGCGAAACAGCGCAATTTTGCGTCCATCCGGCTGGTGACGGCGGGCTATCACATGCCGCGCGCGCGCACGGAATTGCGCCGCGCCATGCCGGGCTTGCAGGTGCGGGCACATCCCGTGACACCGGCCCGGCTGCGCGCGGATGGCGCCTTTCGGCAGCCGCGCAACTGGGGGTTGTTGCTCGGTGAATACATGAAATTCCTCGGCGCCGAGCTTGGGCTTTCGGCCTTTTTTGGTGGAAAACGCGCATGATCTGGCTGCGTTCGTTGGTCTTCAATATCCTGTTTATAACCATTACGGCGTTTTGCGCCGTGGTCGCGATGGCCTTGCTGCCTTTCCATCCGCGCTACATTCGCCGCTTCATTCGCCTTTGGGCGCGCGTTATCGTTTGGCTGCTGCGCATCATCTGCAATGTTCGCGTTGAAGTGACCGGTCTGGAACACATCGCGCCCGGCGCGTCGATCATCGCTTCAAAACATCAATCTGCCTTTGATACCTTTGTATGGCCCGCCCTCCTGGATCAGCCGAGTTACGTGCTGAAACGCGAATTGCTCGACCTGCCCTTTTGGGGCCGTGCGGCGCGCCATAGCGGGGCGGTGGCGGTGGATCGGGATGGCGGCGGCGCAGCGCTGCGCGCCATGGTGCGCGATGCGAGGCGCGTGCTCGATGAAGGGCGACCCTTGGTGATTTTTCCGGAGGGCACACGGTCTGCGCCCGGAGAAAAGTTACCCTATCAACCCGGCGTGGCCGCGCTGGTCATGGGCAGTGGGGTGCCTTGCTATCCGGTTGCGACCAATAGCGGGCGGCATTGGGGAAAGTGCGCCTTTCACAAGACGCCGGGGGTGATTGCCATTTCCATCTTACCCGCCCTGCCGGCTGGCTTGGCGCGCAAGCCGCTGATGCAAGCACTGGAAGAACAGATTGAAACGGAAACGGCGCGCCTGATGGGTGGGGCGTAAAGCGTATACTATTCTGCAGCCTTCCGCCTTCTTTCGCTTTCCGTCTTCAACTGCCCGCAAGCCGCGAGGATATCGCGGCCGCGCGGGCGGCGAATCGGGCTGGCATATCCGGCCTCATTCAGAATTTCGGCAAAGCGATGGATTGCTTCTGATGTGCTGGTCTTATACGGGCTGCCAGGCCAGGGGTTGAAGGGAATCAGATTCACCTTTGCTGGCATGCCGCGAATAAGCCGCACCAATTCCCGCGCCTCTGCTTCACTGTCATTCACGCCGCGCAGCATGACGTATTCAAAAGTGATGCGCCGCGCATTGGAAGCGCCGGGATAGCGCCGGCACGCCGCCAGCAGCTCCGCAATCGGGTATTTGCGATTAAGCGGTACGATCTCATCGCGCAATTCATCGGTGACTGCATGCAGCGATACCGCAAGCCCCACGCCCAACTCCGCCCCGCAGCGATCCATCATGGGCACAACGCCGGACGTCGAAAGCGTGATGCGCCGGCGCGACAGCCCAATGCCTTCATGATCCATCACGATCTTCAGCGCCTTGGCGATATTCTCGTAATTGTAAAGCGGCTCGCCCATGCCCATCACGACGATATTGGAAAGATGGCGCGGCACGCCATCCTTGGGGCTTGGCCATTCGCCATAGGAATCGCGCGCAGCGATGAATTGGCCAACGATTTCCGCCGCGCCCAGATTGCGCACCAGGGCCTGCGTGCCGGTATGGCAGAAGCGGCAGGACAGCGTGCAGCCCACTTGCGTTGAAATGCAGACCGCGCCGCGATCCTCATTGGCCGAGGGGATATAGACCGTTTCCACCTGCTGCTGGTCGCGGAAGCGAAACAGCCATTTGCGCGTGCCATCCGCGCTATCCTGTTGCATCGCCACTTCGGGGCGGCCCACCACGAAGCGTTCGGCAAGCTTCATTTGCATGGGCTTGGCGATGGTGCTCATACAGGCGAAATCGATTTCACCCTGATGATAGATCCAATGCCAAAGCTGTTGTGCGCGAAAGGGCTTTTCGCGAAGCGCTACCATTTCCGCGGCGAGTTCCTCACGCGAAAGGCCAACCAGATCGCGCCTGCCGTCGGGCAGTGTCGCAGGCGGCGGCGCGAAGGCCGCAGCTTTCGCCAATATCCGTGCGCGTTCGGCGTCGTTCAGATCAAGGACAGCGCTGTTCATTTCCGCGCCGGACATTCACGCGAAATCGTGTCATGAGCGGCGGCAAACCCGGTCAGGCTGAATTCGTCAATCACAGTGCCGCGCCCGCCAGCACCGGGGCCGCGCGCCGTGGCGCGATTGCTGCCGCGCATCGCGGCCACCGCCGCCGCGCCATCACGCGCAAAGGCGGAATTGCCGCCGGTGTAGAAGGGTAGGTTGGTCTGGACGATGGCCAGCGTGACCGCCGCATTACGCGGATAGGCATAGCCGGCCGAAATCGCCACTGCATCCCGCCCGCCGGGACGATGCGTGACCGTCAGCACCACCACTTGGCGATTCGGTTCGGTCTTGCTGGCGCGGGTGAAGGCGTAGCAGATTTTTTGTCCGTTTTCCTGATAGGTCGCGGCGGTCCAATCCCGGAAGGTGCCAAGTTGGCGCGGGCCAGCGGCTTGCGTGGGTGGCTGCGCGGGTTGGGCCGGGCGCTGCTGCGCCAGGGAAGGCAGGGCGGCCAGGGCCAGGCCAAGCGAAAGAAAGGGAATCAGGCGGGACATGGCGCTTTAGATACGCACCCCGGCGAGCAGGGGCAACCTTCGGGCCCAGGCTTTCCGCTTTTTCAGGGCTTCCTAGATAGGCGTCATGAAAGATGCCGCCGATGCCGCGCTTGCCGCGCAATATAACGCCTATCCCTATCCGGAGCGTGATCCCGGGGATGAGGCCAAACGCCTGATCATCGGCAGCCCGAGCCATTTGCGCGAAGTGGACCATTGGATTTTCGGCGCCCGCCGCCCGGCCAGTGAGCCTCTGCGTGCCTTGGTCGCCGGGGGAGGCAGCGGGGATGCGACCGTGATGCTGGCGCAGCAGATGACGAATGCCGGGCGCGCTGGCGATGTCACCTGGCTCGATCGTTCAGCGGCGGCGCGGCGCGTGGCGGAAGCGCGCGCGGTGGCGCGCAAGCTTGTCAATGTAGTGTTTCAGGAAGGGTCCTTGCTTGATCTGCCGGGCAGTGGGCTCGGCCCGTTTGACTACATTGATTGCTGCGGTGTGCTGCATCATTTGCCCGATCCGCTAGACGGCTTGCGCGCGCTGGTTTCCGTATTGGCGCCAGGGGGCGGTTTGGGGCTGATGGTCTATGCGCCGCATGGGCGCACGGGCGTTTACATGGTGCAGGATGCCCTGCGCCTGCTGGCACCGCCTGATGAGGCGCCGGCAGCGCGGGTTGAAATTACCAAGCGGCTCTGGCGGCAAATGCCTGAAACGGCGTGGCTCCGGCGCAATCCCTGGATCACGGATCATGAAAAGGGCGGCGATGCCGGGCTTTATGATCTGCTGTTAAATCCGCGCGATGTCGCCTTCACCGTGCCGGCCTTCAATGCGCTGATCCACGCGGCCGGTTTGCGCATTCTGTGTCTGGTGGAACCCCTGCGTTACGATCCGCTTTCCTATCTGGCAGACCCCAAACTCCGCCCGCGCATTGAAACGATGGATGCTGTGCAGCGCGCTGCCCTGGCCGAGGCAATCACCGGCAATATGGGCGTACATATCGCCTATTGCGTGCGCGCCGATGCGCCCGCGATCAGCGCGCCTTGGGATGATCTTGCTGCCGTTCCGTGCCTGCGTGAATTGGATGGCGCGAAGCTCGCCGCTAACCTGCCGCGCGATGGTGTGCTGCGCGTGACGTTTGATGGCCTGTCCGTACCGGTGCCCTTGCCGCGTTTAGCCAGCGCGATCCTGTCGCGCATTGATGGCAAGCGCAGCATTGGCGCGATTGGTGATGACCTGGCGCAGCATGGTACAGCGCGGGATGTTTTCGCGCGTGAATTCCAAGCTTTGGTCGCTGCGATGGAAAAGACGAATCGCTTGCTTGTTAGCGCCCCGTGAAATTTGGTTCGCGCTTTTCGAGGAACGCCGCCACCCCTTCGCGGCGGTCTTCCGTGCCGCGCGTCGCGTCCTGTTCCACCTCGGCCAATTCCACTGCCTCTGACAGGTTTTGAAATGGCGCAAGTGTCATTTGCCGTTTGATCACGCGCGTGGAACGTGGCGAGCAATGATGCGCGAGACCAGCGGCGTAAGCCTGTACAGCAGCGGCAAAACCATCTGCCAGAATCACGCGCACCAGCCTCATCAAAGCGGCTTCTTCTGCTGTCATACTGTGGCCAGACAGCAAAAGATCGGCTGCATTCATCGGCCCAATCAGGCGCAGCAGCTTCCAGGCGCTGCTATGTTCCGCGGCCAAGCCGCGCCGCGCAAAAGCCGTTGAAAGCTCACCCCCCCACTGCCATGAAGCGGATGTCGCAAAACAGTGTTAGGCAAAGCCCAACCCCCGCCAACGCACTATTGATGCCGGCAATCACGGGCTTGCCGATGTTGAGCATATAGGAATAGTGCCGTGCGAAATCCTCGGTCGGTGGCGCATCACCGGGCGGCGGTGTCACACCCGCATAGGTCGGGCGTTCCGTGCCGCGTGTCGCAATGGCGGAACCATCAGCGCCAACGCAAAACCCCTTGCCGGTCGCGGTCAGCACCATGGCACGCACGTTTTCATCTGCTACGGTCCGCGTAGAGGCAGCACGGGTTTCCGCTTCCATCACGCCAGCCCGCGCCCCGCCCAGATAACGCCGCCCGCCATCAATCAACACGCATTCGCACGTGATATAGCCAGCATTCTCTGAAACCAAATAAGCGGCAAGATCGGTCAATTCCTCATGACGTCCCGCACGGTTTAGCGGCACATCGGCGTGATCCAAGCCGCCGGGCCGTAGCCGCGCCGCCGCTGCCGCGGTCCGGAAAGTGCCGGGCGCAATCGCGACCAGCCGAATGCCATGGCGGCCCCATTCCACCGCAAGGCTTTTTGTCATCGCCAAAACGCCCGCCTTGGCCATGGCGTAAGGTACAGTGAAGGCAGCGCCCTGCAAGGCAGAGAGCGTCAGTATACTCAGCACCACGCCGGGCTGCCCCGCATCAATCCAGCCCCGCCCACTCCCCATGGTGCAATAGGCCGCGCCATGCAGCAAGGTCGCCAGCACGGCATTTAGTGCGCGCGCGGAAAGCTTGTGCGTCTATGCCAGAAAATTCGCCGCCGCATTGTTTACCAGAATATCCGGCGCGCCTTCGGCAAAGACAGCATCCAGCATGGCTTCCACCGCCGCTGAATCGCGGATATCGCAGCCATGCTCCGCAATATCCGGGCCAGGAATTTCGGCGCGCAGGGTCGCGGCTGTTTCCTGCAAAACAGATAGGCGCGGCCCGCAAATCGCGATGTGCGCAGCCAATTGCAGGTAGCGCCTGCCAATGGCGCGCCCCAAGCCGGTGCCACCACCGTTGATCAGCACGCGCTGTCCCTCCAACAGCCCAGGCACGAACAATGATCAGGCGCCCTTATAGGTGGGCTTACGCTTTTCGCGAATCGCCGCCAGCGCTTCCTTATGGTCATCCGTAGTATGCGCCACGGCCTGCATGGCGGAAGACATCTCAAGCACGGAATCAAGCCGATTATTCCAAGCCTCCCGCAAAAGCCGCCGCGCCATGCGCACGGCCTGCGGCGGATTGGCCGCGATACGCCGCGCGAGCGCGCGTGCCGCATCCAACAATTCCGCATCCGGCACCACCTGAGACACCAGCCCATAGGCCAGCGCCTGATCGGCTGACAGCGCATCACCGGTCAACGACATCTCGGCCGCCTTGGCAAAGCCCACCACACGCGGGAGCAGCCAGGCGCCGCCATCACCGGGAATAATGCCGAGTTTTACAAAGCTTTCCGCGAAGCGTGCGGATTGGCCGGCAATGCGCAAATCACACATGCAGGCCAAATCACACCCGGCACCCATGGCCGGGCCATTCACCGCCGCAATCACGGGGACTTCCAATTGTTCAAACATCCGCGGCAGACGTTGGATGCCGTGGCGATAGTAGCCGCGCGCCTGAGCTGGCGTGCGTTCTGTGGAACCACTCGCAGCCTCACCCATGCGGCGCACATTGCCGCCGGCGCAAAAGGCGCTGCCCGCACCGGTCAGGATCGCCACACGCGCTTTCGCTTCCGCATCGAGCTTCATGAAGGTGGCAATCAGCCCATCCTGGGTTTCGGGATCAAGCGGATTGCGTGATTCTGGCCGGTTCAATGTGACCAGCGCGATGTCATCCACAATTTCAACAAGTACGGGCGCTTCCATGGGGCCTTCCTTTCAAGATGGTCGGCAGAATGGAACGGGCACGCCAAGGCGGCAAGGCAAGGCAAGGCAAGGCAAGGCTTGCCGCGGTGTCCAGCCCCTTTTTTATGTACCAGTGATTTGTGGGTTTACTAAGCATGTTTCGGGTGCCGGCGGCCGCATTCCGAGGGCGTGGTGGGGCCGGACATGGTTATATTGGTGGAGCCATTGATTGATGACAGTTTGGGCC
>VGDM01000028.1 GCA_016869715.1 Alphaproteobacteria bacterium | reverse complement strand
GCGGCGCTTATGGCGGGCGGGCAGCTGCAAACCCTCTTCCCGCCATATCCGCTCGATCTTCTTGTGGTTGATCAAGAGGCCTTCGACCTGCAACAGCTCATGGATCTTGCGATATCCATAGCGGCCACATTGCTTGGCCAGCCGGATCACAGCCAAGCGCTGATCATCATCGCTCTTCTGGGTAGTCTCATAGCGTAGGGTACTGCGGGCAATCCCAAGAACCTCGTATGTCCGCCGCTCGGATATGCCGAGCTTCTGGCGTGCCTGAACGACCGCACCCTTCGGGTCTTCAGCGCTTAGATCTTGGGCTTTAAAAAATCCAGGCTTTCCTTCAGGATCAGCTTATCAAGCTCCAAAGCCGCAACGATCTTCTTGAGCCGTTGGTTCTCCTTCCCAAGCGCCTTGAGTTCTGCCAACTGCCCCTTCGCCATCCCCCCGAACTTCTTGCGCCAGATATAATAGGTCGCGTCACTGATCCCAGCCGTCCGGCAAGCCTTCGTCACATCCGCACCGCCAGCCAAATCAAGCTCAACCTGACGTAAAATCTTCAGACAATCCTCATCCGAATAGCGCTTCCAAGCCATCCAACACCCTCCCCTATGACACAACAATAGTGGCTCAACTTTGGGGAGCTAAGACACGTTGCCCACCCCCGCCCTGCCCTGCCATGCTGGCGGCGCATAAAACCAACTAAGGCAACGCCCATGCTCCCATCCCTTTGCCGCCGCGCGCTGCTCGCCGCCCCTGTGCTTGCCGGCCTCATGCCGCGGGCTGCCCGGGCGCAGGCGGAATGGCCCAGCCGGCCCATTCGCATTATCATCCCCTCAGCGGCCGGGGGTGCTGCGGATTTCATCGGGCGCACGCTTGGGCGTTTTCTGGAACCGCATCTGCGCCAACCCGTCGTGGTGGATAATCGTCCCGGCGCTGGCGGCATCACGGGGACCGAGGCCGCCAAGCAAGCCGCGCCGGATGGCTACAGCTTTCTGATCGCCACCAATTCCACCCATTCTGCCAATCAATTTCTCTATCGCCGCCTGCCCTATCATCCAGTGCAGGATTTCGGCCATATCGGCATGATGGGCAGCTTCGCGACCATTGCGGTGGTTGCCGCTGATGCGCCGTTCAAATCCATCCCCGCGCTGATCGCCCATGCGCGCGCCAATCCGGGGCGCGTGTTTTTTGGCTATTACTCCTCTTCTTCGCAGGTGCCGGCGGCACTACTCAAGGCGCGCGCCAATTTGGACATGACCGGCGCGGCCTATCGCAACATTACGCAAATCGTGCCGGATTTGATCAGCGGGCAGCTTCAATTCGCCTTCCTTGATAGTCTTTCCGCCGCCCCTGCACTGCAATCGGGCCGCGTGGTGCCGATTGGCGTTTCCGCCGCGCGCCGCATGCCGCAATATCCCGATTTGCCTTTGGTGTCTGAAGCGCTGCCGGATTTCGTGGTGGAAGGCTGGTTTGGCCTGACGGCACCAGCGCGCACCCCGCGCCCCGTGCTGGAACGCATGCAGACTCTGCTGCGCCAGGGTGTGGAAGACCCCGCCGTGGCGGAAGCCCTCACGCGCCAGGGCCTTTCACCAGGCTTCCGCGGTGCCGAGGAGATGGAGCGTTTCCTGGTGGCGGATCGCGCGCGCTGGCAGGAATGGGTGCGCATCGCGGGCATTGAACCGGAATGATGGTGTGGCCTTTGCCAGGCTTGCAGCGCATCGCGCTGCCGCGCGCGGCGGTTTATGCGCAGGCGGGGCAAGGCCCGATCATTCTGTGTATTCCAGGCGGCTATCATAGCGCCTTTTGTTTCGGGCCTTGGCTTGCGCTGCTGGGCCGTGCTGGCATTGCCGTCGCAGCGCTTGAACCGCGCGGCAAGGGTAGCTTTGCCGCATTGGCCGATGTCACAACGGGCATTGCCGAATATGCGGAAGATGCCGTGCAGGCTGCGCGCGCCTTGGCGCAACCTGTGGTGCTGCTCGGGCATTCGCTCGGCGCGCTGGTGGCGATGCGCGCTGCCGAAATGCTGGGTGATGCAGCAGGGTTTTTGCTGGTGGCGCCATCGCCACCCGGCAATCTGCCGGGCGCGGCCCCCGTGCCGCCAGTCGCCGAAGGCGCCATGCTGCCGCCGCCCGATATCGCTGCCATCCACGCGCGTTATTTCGGGGATCAGGATATCGCCGACATCGCCGCCTACCGCGCCGCGCTATCGGCGGAATCACCGCGCGTCTTGAATGACCGCTACCAGCTCCGCATCCCCATCGCGCGCGAAAATCTGCGCGGCATGCCAGGGCTGGTGATTGAGGCTGGGCAGGATGATGCCGTGCGCCACCCGCCTGGGCAGGACCTCGCGATCGCGGAATTTCTTGGGCTTGATTATCAGATGCTGCGCGACATGCCGCATTGCATGATGTGGCAACCCTGGGCCGGGGCCAGCCTTGCGCCCATCATCGCCTGGCATGGCGCGCATTGCAGGGGCTAAAATCCCCACCGCTTGCGTCCCGCCCCACTTCCGGCAGGATCGCCCCCATCATTGGGGGGAGTAATCCATGAACATCACCTTGAGCGGGCGCGCTGCGCTCATTACCGGCGGGTCCAAGGGCTTGGGCCTTGCCATGGCGAAAATATTTGCTGAATCGGGCGGGCATGTCGCGATTGTGGCGCGCGGGGCGGAAAGCCTGGCCAAGGCTGAAGCGGAAATCCGCGCCGCCGCACCCGCCGCCAAATTCGCCGCCATCGCCGCCGATATTCGCACGGCAGAAGGCTGCGAAGCCGCCCATGCTGCCGCCGTGAAGGGCCTCGGTCAGGTGGATATCCTCATCAATAATGCCGGCACATCCCAGCGCGGCGGCTTTCTGGAGGTGTCAGACGCGCTTTGGCAGGATGATCTTGACCTCAAGCTCTTCGCGGCCATCCGGCTTTCACGGCTGGCCCTGCCCGGCATGCGGGAGCGCAAATGGGGCCGCATCATCAATGTGCTCAATATCGGCGCCAAGGCACCGCCGGGTGGCTCAACACCCACCTCAGTATCGCGCGCGGCGGGCATGGCGCTCACCAAGGCGATGGCGAATGAATTCGCGCCGCATAATGTGCTGGTGAATGCCATGCTGGTCGGCATTATCGAAAGCGATCAATGGGTGCGCCGCCACGCCGCCGAAAAGCGCAACATCACCTGGGAGGATTGGAAGGCCGAACAGGGTAAGGGCGTGCCGATTGGGCGCATCGGCAAGGCCGAGGAATTCGCTTCCCTGGCATTGCTGCTGGCGAGCGACCAGGGCGGCTATATCAGCGGCACCGCCATCAATGTGGATGGCGGAAAAAGCCCGGTGGTGTAAACGGGTAGATCACGCGCCTGTCGCGGCGTCCCGCGGCAAGGCGAAAACGCCACTGGCGCGCAAGACCGGCTTGCCATCGGCGGTGCAGACCCCTTGGGCAAACACGAGCGTACGGGTGCGGCGTAGCAGAACCGGCTCACATTGCAGCCAAGTGCCAAGCAGGGCTGGGGCCAGGTAATCCGAATTCAGACTGATGGTCGTGAAGAACCCCGTCACGCCAGCCAGGTTGAAGCCGCCGATCCCAAGTGCGAGGTCGGCGAAGGTCGCCAACATGCCTCCATGGGCCATGTCCTTGCTGTTGCAGTGCCGCTTTTCAATGCGCAGGCCGAAGGCGAGCGGCCCGTGGTCGCGCCGGATCATGATGGGGCCGATGGGCTCCAGAAACGGCCCCCCGGCAGGGCGCGGCACGAAGCCTTCCGGGATGGCGGGTAGGGTAGGCTGATCCAAGGCCGGGCGACTTTCAGGCGTAATGGGGGCGGGGGGACCCTATACCGGAAGCCCGCGAAGCGAAACGCCCGGCCCCGCTTTGCCTTGGCTTTGCCTCGATTTGCCCCTAAGCGCCGCAGAATTCGGAGTCATCATTGCTCATGAACGCTAATACCCCCCCGATCCTGCCCGTAATCCTGTCCGGCGGCACCGGCACGCGGCTTTGGCCACTGTCGCGCGAAAGCTGCCCGAAGCAATTCTGGCCGCTGGCTTCAGATAAAACCATGCTGGCGGAAACCGCCGCGCGGGGTGCGGGCGCTGGCTTCCTGCCGCCGATGATTGTCTGCAATGAAGCGCATCGCTTTCTGGTGGCCGAGCAATTGCGCGACAAGGGCGCATCAATCGTACTCGAACCGGTTGGCCGCAATAGCGCCCCCGCCATCGCGGCGGCGGCATTGCTGGCCGAGGAAACCGCTCCCGGCGCGGTATTGTGGTTCATGGCCGCCGATGCGGCGATTGGCGATGTGGCGGCGCTACAAGCGGCTCTTGCCAAGGCTGCCGCGGCAGCACAGGCGGGAGCGATCGTCACCTTCGGCATGCAGCCCACCGCGCCCGAGACCGGCTACGGCTATATCGAAACCGGCGATGCCCTGCCCGGCAGCGAAGGCGTCAAGTGCATTGCGCGCTTTGTGGAAAAGCCCGATGCGGCGCACGCGGCGAAATTTCTGAAGGCCGGCCGGCATTTATGGAATTCCGGCATGCTTGTCGCGACCGCCGCGAACATGCTGGCGGAACTAGAGGCGCATGCGCCGGAAGTGCTGAAGGGGGTGCGTGCCGCCATTGCCGGTGCCGCGCGCGATGGCGATTTCATTCGGCTTGAAGCTGGCGCCTTCGCTGCCACACCCGCCATCAGTATTGATTACGCGGTGATGGAACGTACGCAAAAGGCTGCTGTTGTGCCGGCTGCGATTGGCTGGGCCGATATAGGGTCCTGGGCTGCACTTTGGGACATTCAGCCGAAAGACGCCGCCGGCAATGCAACGCATGGTCCGGTGGAATTGGTGGATGCGAAGAATTGCTATGTCCGCAGTGAAAGCATCCTGACTGGTGTGATCGGATTGCAAGATGCCGTGGTGGTGGTGACGGATGATGCTGTGCTCGCGATGCATCGCGACCATGCGCAGGATGTGAAACAGCTGGTGGACCGGCTGAAGGCGCGCGGCGCCAAGGAAGCGACCGAACATCGCCGTGTCTATCGTCCCTGGGGCCATTATGAAGGCCTGATCATGGGCGACCGCTTCCAAGTGAAAAAGATCGAGGTTCGCCCCGGCGCCAAGCTTTCCCTGCAAAAGCACTTCCACCGCGCCGAGCATTGGGTGGTGGTTTCCGGCACCGCCATTGTGCGCCGCGATGGTGAGGAAATCATGCTGCGGGAGAATGAAAGCGTCTATCTGCCGCTTGGCTGTATCCATCGCATGGAAAACCCCGGCAAGATCCCGCTGACCCTGATTGAGGTGCAATCCGGGTCTTACCTCGGTGAGGATGATATCGTCCGTTTTGAGGATACTTACGGGCGGGGTTGATTTCTCGCATGTTCCAACGGCGCGGGCTGGTGCGGGCTTCGTACTTTCCGGAGGGGAATGCCGCATGGCCCGCCATCCCGAAGCGCCCAATCACCGCCGCCACAGCCATTTAGGGTCCACGTTGACCCGCGCGCGCGAAAGGCGCCGCGTGGATGAGCCAGCCCCCCAATTGACCCTTGGCGAAAGATTGTCTGACCTGGCAACGGCCATTGTCGGTTCCTGGCCCGTCATCCTAATCCAATCAGGGCTTTTGCTCGCCTGGCTTGCGGCCAATATCACGCTGGGCGGCGGTGCCTGAAACCTTTATCCTTTCATCCTTTTGTACCTGATGCTGTCCTTCCAGGCGGTCTATACCGCGCCCATCATTATGATGAGCCTGAACCGTCAGGCGGATATAGATCGCCTCAGAATCAATCGCGGATTATCAGGTGAATATCCGGGCCGAGGCTGAAATCAGCCTGCTGCACGAAAAGATAGACCTTTTGCGCGAACAGCAGGTGGCGGAATTGATTGCACCGCTCAAGACATTGCTGGAACGCACCTTGAGCCTTGAAAACCGGCTTTTGCCAGGGCCGCCGCCGGCCTGAAAATCACCCTTCGACTGCGCCTAGGGATGTGCAAGACTGCCTTTGGGGATGGCCGCCCCGCGCAACGACCGGATAGGGCGCTTCAATGGAATGGATTCTGCAAACCCTGATGATGCTGGGTGCCAAGGCCGCGTCCATTTTCATCAACCCTGCTCCCCCGAATTTTGAGGTTGTGCAGGGCATGATGGCCATTCTGGCGCTGGTCGGCCTGGTGCTGCTGGTCACTTTCGTCTTCCGGAAAAAATAATCCCATGAAGGATCTGCGCACCGCCTTGCAAGAAGCCCGCCGGGGCCTGCTTGATCTTTCCACGCGCAACCGCCTGCTATCCCTGCCGAAGCCGGGCGCTTCCCGTGGCGTCATGATTATTGATGATGAGGATGCGGATTTCGTGCTCGGCGCGCTGCAGGCGGGCCGCGCCTTTGGCTTTGAAGCTTCTGCCGCCACGCCCGAAGCCGTGCCAGCAGAAGCACCCCCCGGCAAGCCGCGCCGCGCGCGGAGCGTGAAGGTGAAGGCAGAAGGTGTTGGCACTGCGAAGGCTGACGCCGCGCGGGAAGACTATCAGCGCGATGACAAGCTGCGCGTACAATTGCCGCCTTCTGATTTGGTGCGCCGGCTGCGCGATATCATGCAGGATGCGCGCACGGCGCGCGAAGAAACCGGCGTGCCCACGCTTTACCTGGCGCTTGGCGCGCTGAGCTGGCGCGATCCTGCAACGCCCGAGACCGAACGCCGTGCGCCGCTTGCGCTGCTGCCTGTGGCCTTGGAACGCGAAGGGGTTTCGCAGGATTTCAAGCTGCGTGGCACGGTGGGTGATATTGCGGAGAATCTATCGCTCCGCGAATTGCTCAAGGTGAATTTCAAGGCAGCGCTGCCGGATTTCGACGCGGATGCCTATACGCCAACCGCCTGGGCGGAAGCCGTCGCAGCGCTGGTGGCGGGGCGCGCGCATTGGCGCGTGCATACGGATGCGCTGGCGATTGGGATATTCTCCTTCGCCAAATTTCTGATGTGGCGAGACCTTGGACCTGAGGAAAATCCAGGCCTTGCTGATCACCCCATGGTGCGCGCGCTGGTGGCTGGAGAAGCACTTTCGATCCCGTCAGTTTTTGCCGATGACGCCGATGTGGATGTGGAAATTCCGGTGGAGCGGCTGGATCATGTGATGGATGTGGATGGCAGCCAGGCGCTTGCGGCGGAAGCTGTCCGGCGCGGTGGGCATGTTGTCATTCAAGGCCCGCCTGGCACCGGCAAAAGCCAGACCATCACCAATATCATAGCCCAAGCCATGCTGGATGGGCGAAGTGTTTTGTTCGTCGCTGAAAAACTCGCCGCGCTGGAAGTGGTGAAGCGCCGGCTGGAGAGTATTGGCCTTGGTGCCGCTTGCCTGGAATTGCACTCTGAAAAGCAATCCAAGCGTGCGGTGTTGGATGAATTGCGCGCGACGCTTTCCTTGCCCATGCCACCCAAGCCTGATCGTGAGGCAGTTGTCCGTCGCCTTGGGTCGCTGCGCGGGCGGATCAATCGCCATGCGGCGGCGATGCGCGGCAATGTGGGCGCGTCGGGCATGGCGCTGCATCAGGTGATCGGCGCGCTGGTTGGCTTGCGCCAACGCGGTGTGGCGGCGCCGGATTTTTCCGTGACTGTAACGGAATGGCATGCGGCGGCGATTGAAGTGCGGCGTGATGCGATCAAGCTGCTGGCGGGCTATGCCGCGAATGGCGGCGCACAAAGCCCCTGGCGCGGCGTCATGGCCGATATCGGTCCCGCCGATGCGGACCGGCTTTTGGGGCGGCTGCCCGCTTGGATACGTGCCTTTGCCGCGGCGGGGGCAGCGCTGGGGGCGGAGGCCGGGCCGAAGGCAGCGGAAGGGGTGCTTGCCTTGAACCCCGCCCTGGCGGCGGCACCTGCGCATGATGCAACGGCGCTGAAGCACGAAGCCTGGGCGGGCGATTTGGCGCCATTGGAAGCCCTGGTACGCGCAGTTGGTGATGTGCGAAAATCCAAGGCGGATCCACAGCTTTTGCCGGGTGCCTTGGATCTGGCGGGTATTGCGGAAGCGCGCGCCACACTCGCCGAAGCCGGCGGTGTTTTCGGCTTTTTGTCCGGCGCGCGGCGTGATGCCAAAACGCTTGCGGCGCGCATTGCGCGCGATGCGGAAAACCCGCTGCCGGCGCTGGATGCTGCGGTGGCAGGGCAGGCTGCACGCAACGCCTTGCGCCAGGGTGATGCTTTGGGCCGCGCGGTTTTTGGGGCGCTCTGGCAAGGGGAGGCGAGTGATCCCGCGCCACTCGCTGGCTTGCTCGCCTGGCGCAAAACTCATGGCGCGGCGGCGCTGACCGCACTCGTGCAGGGTGCCATGCCCGCCGATGCTGCGCCGCTGCAAGCGGCCTTGCATGCCTTTCAGGAAATGCAGCAGGCGACAAAGCTTGATGCGCGTATCGGCTTCGGCAGTGATGAGCCCTCCTTCACTTTCCTTGCTGCAAGGCTTGGCGATTGGGCGGCGGCGCCGGAAGCTTTGGACGCCTGGCTTGGTTGGCGCCGTGCCGCCGCCTCGGCTGCGGGGCTGGAGCCTTTGCTGGAACGCCTGGCCGATGGCCGCGTGGCGCCTGAAGCGGCCGAGGATGTTTTTTCCTTCGCGCTGCATGAAGGCTTGCTCCGCATCGCGATGGCGGAGCATCCGGAGTTGGCGGCGTTTGATGGCGCGGCCGCGGATCGGCTGGTTGAGAGTTTCCGCGAAGCCGATCGCGCACGCATTACGCTGACGCGCGCGGAAGCGGCTTACGCCCATGCGCTGCGCGTGAAGGAAGTGCGCGATGGAGCGCCTGGAATGGCCGTATTGCGTGGTGAGATGGAGAAAAAGCGCGGTCATTTGCCGGTGCGCGAATTACTGCTGCGTGCTTCTCAGGCGGTACAACAGGCCAAACCGATTTTCATGATGAGCCCGCTTTCGGTGGCGCAATTCCTCGCCCCCCCGCATGGGCTAAAGCCCGGAATTTCGTTTGACCTGCTGGTGATTGACGAAGCAAGCCAGGTGGAACCGGTGGATGCCTTAGGCGCCATTGCGCGCTGCCGGCAGGTGGTGGTGGTGGGCGATGACAAGCAAATGCCGCCCACGCGCTTCTTCCAGCGCATGACGGGCGAGGAAGGCGACGAAGCCGTTGAGGATGCGTCTGATATTGTTGCAGCGCGCGATGTCGAGAGCATTTTGGGGCTTTGCAATGCGTGCGGCCTGCCCTCCGCCATGCTGCGTTGGCATTATCGCAGCCGGCATGAAAGCCTGATCGCGACATCGAATGCGGAATTTTACGACAATCGGCTTTTCATCCTGCCATCGCCCCGAGCGCGATCTGCTGCGCTGGGGCTTTCTCTGCGGCGCGTTGAAGGGCGGTTTGACACCGGCGGCACCGGCACCAATGCGGAAGAAGCCCGCGTTATAGCGGAAGCCGTGATGGCCCATGCGCGCGAAACGCCCGGCGATACCTTGGGGGTCGCAGCGTTTTCCATCCGCCAGCGTGACGCCATCCTGAACGCGGTGGAAGCCGCACGGCGTGAAAATCCCGATACCGAGGCGTTTTTCACGTCCCATCCTTATGAACCCTTTTTTGTGAAGAACCTGGAAAACGTGCAAGGGGATGAACGCGACTCGATCATGATTTCGGTGGGCTATGGGCGCGGTGCTGATGGTAAGCTTGCCATGCGCTTCGGCCCACTTTCTGCCGATGGCGGTGAACGCCGGTTAAATGTGCTGATCACGCGCGCGAAGAAGCGCTGCGTGCTGTTTTCCTCGATCGGCGCGGATGACATTGATTTAGCGCGTGCTTCTGGGCGCGGCGTTGCGACACTCAAAACCTTCCTTGCCTTTGCCGCTGCGGGGGATGGAGCACGCGCGACTGCGCCCAAAACCCAAGCCGCGCCCTTGGCTGTCGCGATTGGCAAGGCGATAGAAGCCGCCGGCAAGGAAGCCGTGCCGCGTGTTGGCATGGCGGGGCTGTTTTTGGATGTGGCAGCGCGCGATTCCGGCAATTACGTGCTGGGTATTGAAGCCGATGCCGGCGATTGGGCGGCGCTGCGTTGCGCGCGTGATCGCGAAAGGGGCCGCGACAGCGCGCTGCAAGCCATGGGCTGGAAGCTCGCGCGGGCCTGGTCGCTTTCCTGGTATGGCAGGCCAGAGGCTGAAGCGGCGCGTATCGCCGCGCTGCTTGGCGCTGCCCCTGCCGCGAGCTCTGTTGAAAGCACAGCACCCATGCCGGAAACCGGTTTGGCCAAAGCTTACCGCGAAGCCGCGCCGGCAGTACCGAAAGATACCGCGATTGCTGATGCGCCCTTCGCGACACTCGCGGGGCTTTTGGCAGAAATCATCGAGGTTGAAGCACCCATCACAACTGAAAGCCTTGGCGAGCGCGTGCGAATATTATGGGGGCTGGAAGCGCTGCCCGCGCCCGCGCGCGATGCGCTGCGCCAGGCGCTGGCGCTTGCGCGGCAATTGCATGGCGTGAAGGACGAACAGGGTTTTCTGCTGACCGAAGGTGCTGTGATTGCGCCGAGGGACCGCCGCGCGGCCAGCGCCCATTTGCGCCGCGCCGCTGCCGTAGCGCCGCGCGAAATCGCTGCTGCCGCCGAAAAACTTTTGGCGTTGCGCCCTGCCACGACCGAAGCCGAACTTGCCGCCGGCATTCATCGCCTGCTGGGGCTCGATGCCAATGCGGCATCCGCCGTTGCGGCGCGGCTGGCGGGCTTGATTGGTGCGGGTGTGGTGAAGCTTTAGCGCATGAAAGCTGCTTTGCCCTACGTCGTTACGCATCCGCGCAGGGATGAGTAGCGTCACCTCCGCCCGTGGCGCGGCGCTATTTGGCGCGCGTGATGCGGTGGGGGCGGCAGGGGTCGCCATGGCGGCCACCTTCCTCGCCTTTGGGGCCGCAGTGCGCGAAGCGGGGCTTTCGCCAGGCTGGGCCTTGGTGGCGTGCTGGGCGATTTATGGGATGCCCGGGCAATTGGTTTTGGTGCAGGCAGCAAGCACGGGTTTTGTCGGCGGCATCGCGCCTGCGGTAATGGGTGCTATTGCGGTGAATGCGCGTTTCCTGCCCATGGCGATTGCCATCACGCCCTTATTCGGCGTGGCGGAACGCAAGCGCCTGATCCCGGCCATTCCCTTCATCGCCGTGACACCCTGGGCGGCAGCGATGCGCGCCTTTCCCGAAATCGCAGCCTCGGTCAGGCTTTCCTGGTTTTTGGGCTTTGGGCTGACAAGCTGGGTGGTGGCGGGGCTGGCCGCGCTTGCAGGGTTCTTTGTCGCGGGCATGCTGGATGATCACGCGCGTGCGGCGCTGTTGTTTGTCAATCCGCTCTATTACGCGCTGCTGCTGGCGGCTGATGTGAATAAGCCAGGGCCGCGCCGCGCCATTTTTTGTGGCTCGGCGGCGGCGGGGCTGACCTTCATCTCGCCATCCTCGATGGGGCTTTTGGCAGCGGGGATTATTGGCGGGACCATCGCTTTCCTGTGGGGGCGCGCGCGTGGAGGCCGCTGATATCGCGCTGGCACTTACCGCAATCGCCTGCTTGTTGCTGAGGAGTACGGGCGTTTGGCTGGCGGGCGGGTTTGGCGGGGATCATCCCGTGATTGCCTGGGCCACCGCGATTGCGCAGGCGACACTCGCCGCCTTTGTCACGCTGGCGATCACTGCGCCAACCGGGGCTTTGGCCAATGTGCCTTTGGCGGCGCGGCTATGCGGGCTTGGCGTGGGGGTGATGGTGTGCCTGACCTTCGGGCGCAATCTGCTGCCGGCGCTGGTGGTTGGGCTGGTGGCGATGTTGGCCTTGCGGGCGCTGCTGGCGGGATAAGGCGATGCAGATTATTCGAACATCCACCATTCAAGAACCATCCGCTGCGGCGCGCGCCCGTTGCTGTTTGCGGCGCAGCCTGCTGCCATTCCTGTTGGCCTTCATGCTTTGGCCAAGCCAAGCGCCCCTGGCCCAGGAACGTCGCTGGACAGCGATGGAGACCGAGGTGCGGGGCATCGTCTTTCGCATCCCGCGCGCGCATTTGCACATCCGTGATGGTGATGGGTTCCTCGATCTTGGCCTGCGCGTTGATGACCTGAAGCCGATCCGGCTGATTGGCCTGCCACCGGAACGCTATTGGCGGAGAGCCAAGTGTGTGCGCGTCAGTGTCGCCTGGAACTTTAGTTTAGCCGAGCGGGTCAGCGGCATCCTGAAAGACCGCCATACCTTTGACTGTGTGCAAATCAAGGATACGAGTATCCATCTGGATGGCCCCAATAGCCCGCCGCCACCCGATGGGTTGATTTATTTCCCGGGGCGCAGAGGCCCGAAAGAGACCCGCTTGTTTCCCCGCGATGTCTTCAAGCCAGTTGAATTGGCCCGGAATCCGGAAACCGGTGAGGAATGGCCGGAATTATTTGATTGCAATGCGAGCCCGCGTTTTGATCTGCAGCCAACGGAAGCACCTTTTCAGCCGACAAGCTGTGAATGGTACCGCGTCTTTCGCGGCCTTGTGGTGCAGACCTCGCTGGAGCGTCGCCAATTGGCCGATTGGCGCAGGATACGCGACGGCATTGATCAGCTTCTGACGTCTTTCATCGTACGCGGCCCGGAAGTGGCTGTGCCGCCCATCCGCGGGGGACCGCGCCCATCCGAAACCATCAATCCCGTCCTGATTTACGACAACGCCGAGTGATCATGAGCACATGCAGCCTCTCGGCGCGCCCTGTGCTCATGGGGCGCACAACAGTTTTCCCTTGAGTGCATCCGGCGTTGAAGCGTTGGTCAGCTCCGCTGCCGGCGCAGGAATGCTGGGATTTCCAGGCTCATTTCATCCTGCTGCGTTGGGCGAGCTGCATCCAGACGCGGGGCCGGTGCTGCCATCGGTTCCATGCGTGGTGCTTGAGGCGCTTCCTGCACAAATGGCTGCGGTTCAGCTTGCGGCGGCAGGCTGCGCTTCATCATGCCGCCCATGCCCGTGACCTTACTGAAAAGCCCGCGTAGCCCCGCAGAGCGCGGCGCACCTGGTGCCACTTGCGGTTCAACCGTTTCGCTGACCGGCACACGAAGCTGTGGTGCCTCTGGCATAGGCGTAGGCGCTGGCGCCAACATGACTGGCGCTTCCGCAACTGGCGCCGGTTCCGGCTCAAAGACCGGCGCTGCTTCCACAATGGCCGGGCGCATGGCCGGCGCGGCCTGCGCTGCGCGTCGCATGAAGGGCAAACCTGGCCCGCCGGCTGGTGCCGCACCAATCGTCTGGTTCGCGACAGCATTCACCGGCTGGGCCACACCGCCACCCATCGCCACCAGCTTCGGCTTTTCTGCTTCTCTGAACTGGGCTGCATCAATACCGGTTGCCACCACGGAAACACGCACGCGACCATTCATGGATTCGTCAACCGAGGTGCCGAAGATGATATTCGCATCCTCGTCCACTTCCTCGCGGATGCGATTGGCCGCGCCATCCACTTCAAACAGCGTCATGTCATAGCCGCCGGTGATATTGATCAGCACACCCTTCGCGCCGCGCATGGAGATATCTTCTAGCAGCGGATTGCTGATTGCGGATTCCGCCGCGCGGCGGGCGCGGTCTTCGCCTTCGGCCTCACCAGTACCCATCATGGCCTTGCCCATTTCCGCCATCACGGTGCGGATATCGGCAAAATCCAGATTGACCATGCCAGGATTGACCATCAAATCCGTGACACCACGCACGCCCATGTAAAGCACATTATCGGCCATCTTGAAAGCTTCCTGGAAGGTGGTGCGTTCATTGGCCAGGCGGAAGAGATTCTGGTTCGGGATGATGATCAGCGTATCCACGAATTGCTGCAATTCCTCGATCCCCTGATCGGCGGATTTGCGCCGCTTTGGCCCTTCAAAATCAAAGGGCTTGGTCACCACGCCAACCGTGAGGATGCCACGTTCGCGCGCCATGTGCGCAATCACCGGCGCCGCCCCAGTACCGGTACCGCCACCCATGCCGGCGGTAATGAAAATCATGTGCACGCCTTCAATATGGCGGGCCAATTCCTCGGTCGCTTCTTCTGCCGCAGCGCGACCAATTTCAGGCTTCGCGCCGGCGCCAAGGCCTTGCGTAAGGTGCGGGCCAAGCTGCACGCGGCGGTCTGCGCGGGAATGGATCAGCGATTGCGCATCCGTATTCGCCACCAGGAATTCCACGCCATCAAGGCCCATGGAAATCATATTGTTGACGGCATTAGTGCCACCACCACCAACACCCACCACCGTAATCCGCGGCGTGAAATCAGTATGTTGATTCTGCGGAATAGTCAGGTTCAGGGTCATTGATTTTCCTCCTCAGGCATTGATGGGCAGCTTGGGTTGGCAGGGGTGGCGAAAGGTGCGCGCATCACACGCGATCCTTCAGCCAATCAATCAAACGGCGAAACGCGCCACCGGCCTTCACGAGGCCTGGCGCGACATCCGGAACGGGGCGGCCTTCACCGGCGCCCCACATCAGAAGCCCGACCGCACCGGCAAAAGCGGGGCCAGAGGCTGCTTCGGCAAGGCCGCGCAAAGCTTGCGGGCGGCCAAGGCGTACCTGGCGGTCCAGAATGCGCGCGGCCATTTCACGCACGCCAACAAGCTGCGATGCACCGCCGGTCAGCACCACGCGTGCGCCGCCTTCCTTGCCAAGCCCACTTTGATCCAGCTTGTCCTTAAGCATTTCGAAGGTTTCTTCCAGCCGCGGCCTGATGATGCCCACCACCATAGCGCGTGGAATGCGCGCGATGTGATGTTCATCTTCACCCAAAAGCGGCACGGGCAGGTATTCGCGTTCATCATCCGCACCGCCATGCACCGCACCATGCAACGTCTTCATCCGTTCCGCATGCGCAACCGGTGTGGACAGGATGGTCGCGAGATCATTCGTCACCTGACCACCACCGACGGGAATTTGCGCGGTATGCACCAGATGCCCTTCGCTGAAGATGGCAAGGCTTGTGGTGCCGCCGCCCATATCAATCACCGTGGCGCCAAGCTGCTTTTCATCTTCCACCAAGGTCGCAAGCCCGGCGGCCAGCGGGGCGGAAACCAATTCCTCAACTTCCAGATCACACCGTATCAGGCAGGCACCGAGATTCCGGAGGGATGCTTCAGCGGCTGAGACCATATGCAGCCGCGCACCCAGCACATCGCAGATCATGCCGCGCGGATCATCAGCGCCCGGCGTCGCATCCACCGTAAAACCAAGTGGAATTGCATGGACGGTTTCGCGGCCTTCTTCGGCAGTGCGCCGGCGCCCGTCATGCAGAATGGCGCGCAGATCGGCTTCGGTTACCGAGCGGCCACCAATATCCCATTGCAGATGCAATTGCCGACTATCGGGTTGGCCACCGGAAAGATTGACGATGGCGCCGGAAAGCCGCGTATCGGCCATTTCTTCAGCCTGACCAACGGCAGCACGAATGGCGCGTTCAGCTTCTTCCAGATCCACTATGGACCCACCCTTCACGCCGCGCCCGCGCTGCCAGCCAAAGCCAAGCACACGCGGGCTGCCATCACTTTCAACGCGCGCAATCAGGCAGACCACTTTCGTGGATCCGATATCCAACACACCAAAAACACCATTGCGCGCCTGACGGCGACGACGCGGCGGGGCGGTTGCAGGTTCAAAAGCGCCGGGCAGGCGGGTGAGTTGATTCATCCGCGTTCCCTTCGCGCGACTGGGCGTGCTGGCTGATTTTCGGGTGCTTCACGATTGGTGCGCACCACCAGCCGATCCGGCAGCCGAAGATCAATCGCCGCCAAGGGCCGATCCAAAAGCTTCGCTTCCTGCTGCAATTCCGCCAGGCGCTTGATGGCAGCGCCTTCAGCGGCTTCAGGCAGCAGCACATCGGTGCCGCTATGCAGGCGGAGATTCCAGCGCCTTTCGCCGATGCGCACCATGGCCTGCACGCGTTCCGCCACGGTCGTTTCTGCTGCAAGCAGATCATAAAGCTGCGCGGCGGCGCGATCTGCACCGGGACCAACAATCAGCGGCAGCGGGCCGAATTGATCAAGCCCATCAGTCGCCACCGTTTTGCCTTCACGATCCACAATCACGAAGCGGCCCTGATTCTGCCAAATGGCAAAAGGCCGGCGTTCTTCAAGGCGCAGCATAATCGTGCCGGGCAAATGGCGTTCCACGTGGGCACGCGCTACCCAGGGGATCAATTCCAATCTTTGCCTTGCAGCCTCGAGCGAGAATTCAAGCATCGAATCACCACGCGAGACGCCAAGCGCTTCGCGAATGAGGGGTAGCGGCGTGTTCTGCCGCCCATCCACGATCACCGCCTGCACTGTCATGCTGCGATCCGGCCCGATCATGGTGACCTGATCCAACATGCGCCGCACCTGACCTGCGGGGTCCACCATCGCAATGCCGTGGGCAATGGCGCCAAAGCCGGACAGGATCAGCACGCCATAAAGCGCGGGCCGCGCAAAACGACGCGACCGACGCAGCGCGATGCGCAGTGCGGAGGGCCTGCCCTGCTCCTTCCGCTTTCGAATTGAGGTGGTGACCAAGCGTTCACGCGCCATGGCGGGCTTTCTCCACCATCCAGGCGCAAAGCGCAGGGAAGGACATGCCGCAATGCGCGGCTTGTTCCGGCAGCAGCGAGGTGGGCGTGAGGCCGGGCTGCGTATTCACCTCTAGCAGGATCAGCCGGCCTGGCTCACCTTGCGTATCATCATAGCGAAGGTCTGTGCGCGATGCGCCGCGGCAGCCAAGCGCATGATGCGCGCGCAAGGCAATATCCATCGCCTCCGCATAAGCCTCGGGCGCCACGCGTGCGGGCAGGATGTGGCGCGAACCGCCGGCGGCATATTTGCTTTCGTAATCGTAGAACTGCCCGGCATCGGCAAGGATATCCGTCACCGCCAGCGCGCGATCGCCCATCACGCCCACGGTCAATTCGCGGCCGGGGATGAAGCGTTCAACCATGATGGCATCGCCATGCGTCCACCCCCGCGCAATGGCAGCGCGGCGATTGTCACCCTCCTGTAAAATGGTGACGCCGACGGAAGAACCTTCATTCACTGGCTTCAAGACGAATGGGCGCGGCAGCGGGTCCGCCGCTTCCAATTCTGCGCGCGTCACCACCCGATCTTCCGCAACCGGCAAGCCCGCCGCGCGAAACACCGCCTTCGCAGCCGCCTTATCCATCGCAAGCGCCGAGGCGCGCAGACCAGAATGCGTATAGGGCAGGCCGAGCCAATCCAGCATGCCCTGGATGCAACCATCCTCACCAAAGCGCCCATGCAGCGCATTGAACACCACATCGGGGCGCGGATCGCTCAGCGCCTGGATCACGGCGGCCAGATCATCGCCAACATCAATCGGCGTCACGGCGAAGCCGGCTTCCTGCAAAGCGGCAATTACCTGTCGCCCGGAAGAAAGGGAAACCTCGCGTTCCGCAGAACGCCCACCATAGAGAATAGCCACGCGCTTCTTCATGGCCGGGCCCTTCCAATGCGGCGGATTTCCCATTCAAGCGCAATGCCGGAATGCGCCAGCACACGCGCGCGCACTTCCTCACCCAGCGCCTCAATATCGGCGGCGGAGGCGCCACCGAGATTGAGCAGAAAATTGCAGTGTTTTTCGCTGACCTGCGCCGCACCGCGGATAAGGCCGCGGCACCCGGCGGCATCAATCAATTCCCAGGCCTTGCGCCCACCAGGGGGATTCTTGAAGGTGGAACCACCGGTGCGCGCGCGTACAGGCTGGGTTGCTTCCCGCGTGGCGCGAATTGCATGAAGCCGCGCAGCAATCGCCACCTTGTCACCCGGCTGGGCGCGCAGCTTTGCGCGCACCACCACGCTGCGTTTGGGCAATTGCGCGTGGCGATAGGCGAAATGCAGCGCCTCAGCATCCAGGCGCAGCAGACCTTCAGGTGTCGCGATTTCGGCCCAATCCAGAACATCCTTGATCTCATCTTCACAGGCGCCGGCATTCATCGCGACCGCGCCGCCGATACTGCCGGGAATACCGACCAGAAATTCAAGGCCACGAAGCCCGGCAGCGGCGGCAGTTTCCGCCACGGTCACATCAAGCGCAGCGGCGCCGGCGATGATACCATCAGCTATCATCACCACATCACCAAAACCGCGCGCAAGCCGCAGCACCACACCCGCAATGCCACCATCGCGAATGATTAGGTTGGAAGCGGCGCCCAATACCGTCAGCGGCATGTCGGCGGGCATATCCCGCAACAACAACAACAAATCATCCAAATCATTCGGCCGCACCAGCATATCCGCTGCGCCACCCACGCGAAACCATGTCGCGGGGCCAAGCGGCGCATCGCACTCCACGCGACCGCGCAATGGTGGCAGCACGGCCTGGCTGATGGGCTGCGGCATCATTTCATCGCCCCTGCCAAACGCCCGCGCGCACGCGCCTGCAACTCCGGCAATTGTGCAGGCAGCGCATGCGCCCAATTGGTGATACTGCCCGCGCCGAGGCAGACAACATAATCGCCAGGTCGCGCAATGGCGTGGATCATCTCGGCCAGGCTTTCGGGGCCGGGCAGCGGCACCACGGAACGATGGCCGCGCGCGCGAAGCCCTTCCACCAGCGCATCCTTGTCCACGCCTTCCATCGGCGCCTCGCCAGCGGCATAGACATCGGCGATGATCACCGTGCCTGCATCATTCATGCAGGCGCAGAATTCCTCAAACAGGGATGCGAGCCGCGTGTAGCGATGCGGCTGCACCACGGCAATCACATCACGCGCGCCAGCCTGCCGCGCAGCCTTGAGCACGGCAGCGATTTCCACCGGGTGATGGCCGTAATCATCAATCACGGTGACGCCGCCCGCTTCACCCGTGCGCGTAAAGCGCCGCTTGACGCCCTTGAAGCCGGCAAGGGCGGTGCGGATGGTTGCCTCATCCACGCCCATCTCAGCGGCGATGGCAACGGCGGCCAGCGCATTCTGCACATTATGCTGACCCAGCATGGGCAGGCGGAAGGGCTTCATATTGCGTACGCGCCCACTCAACCGATCCGCGACCGTCACTTCGAAAGTGGCACCCATGCGGTCCGTGATCACGCGATCCGCGCGCACATCGGCTTGTGGCGAAAAGCCGTAAGTGACGATGCGCCGATCCGAAAGGTGCGGGATCATCGCCTGCACTTCAGGGTGATCAATGCAGAGCACCGCGAAACCGTAGAAGGGAATATTTCCGACGAATTGGGCATAGCCTTCCTTCATCGCTTCTTCCGTGCCCCAATGGTCCAGATGTTCCGGGTCCATATTCGTGACCACGGCAACAACAGCAGGCAGTTTCAGGAAGGACCCATCACTTTCATCGGCTTCCACCACCATCCATTCGCCACTGCCCATGCGTGTATTGGTGCCATAGGCATTGATGATGCCGCCATTGATCACCGTTGGATCAAGCCGCGCTGCTTCCAATACGGCACCCACCAGGCTTGTCGTGGTTGTCTTGCCATGCGTGCCACCAATGGCGATGGACCACTTGAGGCGCATGAGCTCAGCCAACATTTCCGCGCGGCGCACAATCGGGATCAGGCGCTGCCGCGCTGCCGCCACTTCCGGATTGTCGCGCTTGACGGCGGCGGACACCACCAGCACCTGTGCATTGTTCAGATTGGCGGCGTCATGGCCGATCATGACCGGAATGCCAGCAGCGCGCAGCCGCGCCACATTGGCGCCTTCCGAGATATCGCTGCCCTGCACTTGATAGTTGAGTGTATGCAGCACCTCGGCAATGCCGGACATGCCAATGCCGCCAATGCCGACGAAGTGAATGGCGCCGATGGTGATGGGGAGTGCGCGCATCAGGAAACCCTCACCAGATTGCGCCGCGCCAGCGCCATGACACGATCCGCAAGCTCCCGCGCCGCATGGGGGCGTGCCAAGGCTGCGGCTGCGGCTGCGGCGGAGGCCATGCGCGCCGGGAAATTCAGGAAAGACGCCAAGGCATCGGCCAGCGCTTGCGGCGTAAAGGCAACTTGCGCGAATACCTTCGCCGCATCAGCGGCGGCCAAGGCGCGTGCATTCGCGGTTTGATGGTCATCCATCGCCGATGGCAGCGGCACCAGAATGGAGGTCCGGCCAGCGCAGGCAATCTCGGCCACGGTTGAAGCACCAGCACGCCCAATCACCAGATGCGCAGTAGCGAGCCGCCCGGCCACATCAGGAAAGAAGGGCGCTAAATCTGCAGGCACACCCGCGGCTTCATAGGCGCTGCGCGTGCGCGCTAAATCCTCCGCACGGCATTGCTGCGTTACCAAAAGCCGCGCGCGCAAGGCTTCCGGCAAGGCGCTGATTGCTGCCGGTACCACATCGGCAAAAATCCGCGCACCGAGCGATCCACCTAGCACTAGCACACGCAACGCCATACCGTCTGCCGGTAGCGAATAAGGCTGCCCCGCCAAGGCTGCGAGTGCAGGCCGCACCGGATTACCGACAACAGCGCTTGTGGTGCCTGCCGGCACCAACGCCGTATCGGCATAGGAAAGCGCCAGCAGATCAGCGCCACGCGCCATCAGCCGATTGGCGCGGCCCAGCACGGCATTTTGTTCATGCAGGATCAGCGCAGGACGACGCGACGCACGCATCAACCGCGCTGCAGCCAAGGGTGGAAAGGAGGGATAGCCACCGAAACCGACGATTGCACTCGGCGACAAATCAAGGATATGCCGGCGCGCCTGAAGTGTGCCCATGAACAGCGCCGAGGCACCACGCAGCGCTTGCCGCAAGCCACGCCCGGAAAGGCCAGACCCTTGCAGCACAAAGCGTTCAGCATTCGCAAAAACTGGGCTGTCATAAGCCGCCGATCGCGCATCGGTCATCAACGCCACACGTTCGCCACGGCGCAGCAATTCCGCCGCCAGCGCCTCGGCAGGGAAAAGATGCCCGCCCGTGCCGCCTGCGGCGATGATGATGGGCTGTACCATGGGGCCCCTCACCGCGCGCCACCCGCGGCCAGCGCACCGCTCGGCAAGCCAGTGCTGGCGGCGCGTTCGCCAATGCGCTTGCGCGTGAGGGCCAACAGCATGCCCATGCCGAGTGCGATGGCGAGCACGGAAGACCCGCCATAGGAAACGAAAGGCAGCGTCATGCCCTTCGTCGGGATCAGATGCAGCGTGGACGCCATATTCACGAAAGCCTGCAAGCCGAATTGCGTAAGCAGGCCGGTCGCGGCGAGCACCACGAAGAAATCAGTCTCCGCCAGCAGACGCATCAGTCCGCGCAGTACGACAAAGGCAAAAAGGGCCAGGATGACCAGGCACACCACCATGCCGAATTCCTCAGCGGCGACAGCAAAGACGAAATCGGCATGCGCATCGGGCAGCACATTCTTCACGCGCCCTTCACCGGGCCCAAGCCCCAAAAGCCCGCCATTGGCAAAGGCTTCCATGGCGACACTGACCTGATAGGAATCGCCTGAGCTTGGATCCAGGAAGCGATGCACGCGGGATTGCACATGCGGAAACATCAGATAAGCGAGAACACCAACCCCGGCGCCAAGCACGGCAAGGCCACCGACAATAAAGAAATTCAATCCAGCAACCACGAATTGCGCGAAAAGCACGGCGGTCATGACCAAGAGCATGCCGACATCGGGCTGGCTTTTCATGATCACGGCAATCACCGCAAACATGCCAACCGCGATTGCGCGTCCCCAGACGCGCGAACCGGGCGCCATGCCCTCCGCGATCAACCAAGCGGCCACCACGGCGAAGAAGGGCTTTAGGAATTCCGATGGCTGCAAGGAAAGTCCAGGGATCGGCAACCAGCGCCGTGCGCCCTTGATTTCAACGCCCACCACCAGCGTTGCTGCCGTCAGCACCAAAGCCCCGGCGCAACCAAGCATGGCAAAGCGGCGCACACCACGTGGCGAAAGCAGCGAAACCACCACCATGACCGCTGCCGCCAGGCCCAGATAAAAAACCTGCTTCAGAAAAAACATATGGCGCGATGATGCGCCGATACGCTCGGCTACGGCGGGCGATGCCGCCAGCATCATCACATAGCCAAACGCAATCAGCACCAACAGCGCGGCGAGAGTCCAGCGATCCAATGTCCACCACCAGCGCCCAAGAATGGAATTATCCGCGCGGGAGAGTGCCATCAGCTTGCCCTCCGTTGCTGTCCCGCGACCAGCGCGCGCGCCAGATCACGAAAACGATCGCCGCGCGCATCAAAGCCCGAGAATTGATCAAAGGAAGCCGCCGCGGGCGAAAGCAGCACGACCGGCGCCGCACCGGCAAAGGCTGCCTGCGCTGCCGCCGGCACTGCCGCTTCCAAGCTGCCGATGATCTCATGCGCCACACCGGCTTCGCGTAATGTCGCCGCCATGGCCTGCGCATCGCGCCCGATCAAAAAGGCCTTGGCGATGCGCGGAAAAAACGGCGCCAGCGATGCAATACCGCCTTCCTTCGCAATACCGCCCGCAATCCAAACCACGCGGTCATAGGAAGCGAGTGCGCGCGCCGCGCTATCCGCATTGGTCGCCTTGCTGTCATTGACGAAGACAACGCCCTTGGCCTCGGCCACGATTTCCTGTCGATGCGGCAGGCCGGGGTAGCTCGTGATGCAGCGCGCGATCTCCGCCCGCGCAACGCCAAGCGCCATGCAGGCCGCCGCCGCCGCCGCGGCGTTCTGTGCGTTATGCGCACCGGGCAGCGCCGCCGCTTCGGCCAGATCAACGAACGGCCCGCTATCATCGCGCAGTGAGCGGCCTTCTGCCCAAACCCCGCCCGGTTGGGGGGCGCTGCCCGAAACAGGCACCAGCCGCGCCGCCAATCCGGCACCCATTTGCGCCGTCACGACATCATCCTGCCCCAGCACCGCGACATCGCCCGCCCCTTGGCGCGCGAAAATCCGTGCCTTCGCAGCGGCATAGCCGGCCATGTTTCCATGGCGGTCCAGGTGATCTGGGCTGAGGTTCAGCATGACAGCTACGTTGAAGCGCAGGGTTGCGATTCGCTCCAACATGTAAGACGACATTTCGAGGGTATAGACCCCCTCAGACCCCAAGATATTGAGATCAAGCGCCGCGGTGCCCAGATTCCCCCCCGCTTCACAGGCCTTGCCGGCGCCCCGCAGAATATGGTGGATCAGCGCAGTCGTGGTGGATTTGCCATTGGTGCCAGTGATGCCCAAGAAGCGCGCCTTGGAATGGCTGGCCAGCACCGCGCGGTAGAGAAACTCCACATCGCAAAGGATGGGCGCGCCCGCCGCCGCCGCTGCCTGAGCCGCCGGATGGGGGGTCGGCAAACTGTGCGGAATGCCCGGGGAGAGCAGCAGCGCATCGGCGCGGAAGGGGCCTGCAGTGGGGTCGTGCACCGCGAGCCCCGCGGTTTCGGCTGCGGCTCGGGCTTCGGGCTTGTCGTCCCAGACCGTGACCTCGGCGCCCCAGGCAGCGAGGCGGCGCGCCGCTGGCAACCCGGCGCGGCCAAGGCCCAGCACGGCAATGCGCGCACCGGGGAAGGGGGTGAAAGGGGGGCTTGGCGCTGTCATCTGATTTTCAGCGTGGAAAGCCCAATAAGGGCCAGGATCATTGCAATGATCCAGAAGCGAATGACGATGGTGGCCTCGGCCCAACCCTTCTTTTCAAAATGGTGATGCAGCGGCGCCATCATAAAGACGCGGCGGCCGGTGCGCTTGAACCAAAGCACCTGGATAATGACGGAAACGGTTTCCACCACGAAGAGCCCGCCTACAATCGCGAGCACAATTTCGTGCTTGGTCGCAACCGCAAGCCCGCCCAAAGCGCCGCCAAGTGAAAGCGACCCCGTATCCCCCATGAACACTGCGGCAGGCGGGGCGTTGAACCACAGGAAGCCAAGTGCGGCTCCCACCAGGGCCGAGCAAAACACGGCAAGTTCCCCGGTGCCTGGCACGTAATGCAGTTGCAAATAATCGGCGAAAATACGATTGCCGACCAGATAGGCAATCAGCGCAAAGACGGTCGCCGCGATCATCACCGGCACAATGGCGAGCCCATCCAACCCATCGGTGAGATTGACCGAATTCGAAGCGCCCATCATTACCAGCGCCGCCAGTAAAGGAAACAAAATGCCCAGCGGCAGTAGCAATTCCTTGAAGATGGGAAAGGCAAGCTTGTCCGAAAGCGCGCCTGGCATCAGCCAGGTGATCCAGATGGCCGCAATGATTCCCAAGCCCGCCTGCACCAGAAGCTTCACACGGCTTGAAATACCCTTGGTATTGCGCTTCGTAACCTTCAGCCAATCATCGGCAAAGCCCAACGCGCCATAGCCACAGGTGATGAACAGCACGGCCCAGACGAAGCCATTGCGCAAATCCGCCCAAAGCAGCGTGGACCCCACCATACCCAGCAGGATCAGCACGCCGCCCATGGTGGGCGTGCCCTTTTTTTCGATGATGTGCCGCGCCGGGCCATCCTCGCGGATTGGCTGTCCGCCGCGCTGAAATCCGCGCAGCCAATTGATGATGGCAGAACCAAAAACCAGGCTGATCAGCAGCGCGGTGAGGCAGGCTGCGCCGGCACGAAAGGTATGGTAGCGCGCCAAATTGGCCAGCGCATATTCATCAACAAAAGGCAGGAGTAGATTATAGATCACGAGACTTGCTCTCCTGCCGTCAATGCCTTGATGATAACGCCCATGCGCGAGCCGAGTGAGCCCTTTACCAGCACCGCATCACCGGGCTTGAGCGCGGCGCACAATGCGGGGGCAAGGCTGGTTGAATCCGGAAAATACCCGCCGCGCTGCGTAGCCGGCAGGGCTTGAAACAAATGCGCTGAAAGCGGGCCGCAGCAGAAGACCAGATCGCATATCTTCTCAGCATCCTGCGCCAAGGCTGCGTGCTGCGCCGGGCCTTCCGCGCCTAATTCCAACATATCGCCAAAGGCAAAAATGAGTCGCCTTGCGGGTTGCGCGGCCAGTACGGCAAGCCCAGCGCGCACCGAGGCGACCGAGGCATTGTAGCTATCATCAATCAGCAGCGCCTCTCCACCCGCAACGGCAACGCGACGCAGCGCACCACGGCCGGCACCGGCAGTAAAATCAGCAAGGGCATGCGCAGCGGTGTCGGGTGCCAAGCCAAGCGCCTTGATCGCAGCCAGAACAGCACAGGCATTGCGCGCGACATGGCGACCAGGTGTGCTGAGGTGGAGCGATAGCCGCTGCCCGGCCAGCATGATTTCCGCGTCACCACCTACCGCTGAGGCCTGACAGGAGAGCAGCCGCACATCGGCGCCTTTGGCCTCCCCATGCGTCATCACCTGCAGCCCCGCATCGCGGGCGCGCGCGGTCAATTCTGACAGAAACGCAGTATCGGCGGGCAGGATGGCGGTGCCCCCGTGTGCGATGCCGGCGATGATGTCACCCTTTTCCGCGGCAATCGCGGCCTGGCTGCCCAGATTACCGATATGCGCCGTACCGATTGAGGTGATGATGCCGACATGAGGCCGCGCAAGGCGCGACAGCGGTGCGATTTCGCTGCGATTATTCATGCCCATTTCAATCACGGCAAATTCCGCATCGCGCGGCAAGCGCGCAAGTGTGAGTGGCACGCCCAAATGATTATTATGTGACGCGGCGGAGGCATGGGTCGTGCCAAAGACACCTAGGGCCACACGTAGCATTTCCTTGGTGGTAGTTTTGCCGACACTGCCCGTGACACCCACAACACGCGCGATACTACGCGCGCGCCCAGCCGCACCAAGCACGCTGAGGCCCGCGAAGGTATCGGCCACACGGAGTAGCTTCGCCGTGTCCACTGCTCCCGCTGGCGTGTGATCCACCATGGCCAGCGCCGCACCACGCGAAAGTGCATCCACTACAAATTCATGCCCATCGCGCTGATTGCGTAGCGCGATAAAAATATCGCCCTGCGCAATGCTGCGGCTGTCAATCGAAACGCCCGTCACGGCAATATCCGCCGCAAGCGTGCCATTCGTGGAAGCGCGCAATTCGGCGCTGGTCCAAAGCGACGTCATGGCGCGCCCCCCGCCAGCTTTCGGACCACGGCGATATCGTCAAAGGGGTGCATCGTTCCGGCAATTTCCTGCCCGGTTTCATGCCCCTTGCCAGCAATGACCAGCACATCGCCGGGGCCTAGCGCGCCCATGGCTGCGGCGATTGCTTCCTCTCTGACGCCGGCATCAATTGCGTCTGGGCAACCGGCCATGACAGCGGCGCGGATGGTGGCCGGGTTTTCACTGCGCGGATTGTCATCGGTAATCCAAACGCGATCCGCTGCTTCGGCTGCTGCACGTCCCATCAAGGGGCGCTTGCCGGGATCGCGATCCCCGCCCGCGCCGAAAACCACATGCAAGCGCCCCGCGACATGTGGGCGGAGTGCGGCCAGAAGCCGTGTCAGCGCATCCGGCGTATGCGCGTAATCGACATAAACCGCAGCACCATTGGGCAGCACCGCCGCGCGCTCCATGCGCCCGCGCACACCCTGCAAACGGCCAAGCGCGGCCAGCGCGGCGTTTTCGGAAACACTGGTTGCCAAGGCCAACATCAGTGCCAGCAAGGCATTATCGGCCTGAAAGCGTCCCGGCAGAGGCAGGAGTATTTCATGCGGCGCCCCCGCGATGCGGAAGACGAGCTCCTGACCTTCCGGCAAGGGTCGTGCCGCTTCCAGTGCCAGCGCATCACCACCCGCCCCAACCAGCCGTAGATCAAGCCCGCGTCGCGCGGCGATTTCACGCAGCGCGGTGAGTGTTTCCGCTTCCATATCCGCCATGGCGATAGCAGGCGCGCCCTTCGGCAACAGCGTATCAAACAGCCGCAGCTTCGCCGCGCGATAGGCCGCCATATGGCCGTGATAATCCAAATGATCGCGCGTGAGGTTGGTAAAGCCCACCGCTGCCAGGCGCACACCATCCAAGCGGCGCTGATCCATCCCGTGCGAGGATGCCTCCATTGCAAGTGCCGCCACACCATCACGCGCCAGCCGCGTGAGGTTTTCATGCAGCGCCACCGGATCAGGCGTGGTAAGCGATGGCCCCGGCGGTACGCCTTCCGCAATCAGGCCGAGCGTGCCGAGGGATGCGGCCTTCCGGCCGGCATCGCGCCAGATTTGGCGCAGAAAATCCACACTGCTCGTCTTACCATTGGTGCCGGTAATGGCGACCACGCATTCAGGCTGCACAGCATAAAATGCAGCCGCCATCAGCGCCAAGGTGCGGCGCGGATCGGGGCTGGTAATCAAGACCCTCGCTGGTGCTTCAGCGGGCCAGGCCGTGCCCGCTGGCGCCAGCACTGCCGCGGCACCGCGCGCCACGGCATCGGCAATGAAGCCGCGCCCATCAGCGTGCACACCTGGCAAAGCGGCAAACACCATCCCAAGGCGCACCGCGCGGCTATCGGCGGTGATGCCTGTCACCTCCAGCGCGGCATCGACTTCGGCGCAACCCGATCCGCGCATGAGATCACCGAGGCGCAAGAGCAGCCTCGCGCTGGGTGACAGCGACGCGCGGCGGCGATTCACTGGTTTGCCGCGTCGGCGGGCGATTGGCGGCGGGTGTCGCGGGCTGCGGCGCAGCGCCAGGCACGCCGCGTCCATTCATTGGCATGGCGATGGCGCGTTGAATCTCGGGCGTGGCGGGTTCCGGCAGCATGCCCAGGATGGGCGCGATGCGCGAAATCACCATATTCGCCGCCGGCGCTGCCACCCAACCCGCCGTCGCAAAACCATGGCTGCGCGCATTGGGCTTTGGCTCATCCACCATCACATAAATCGAATAGCGCGGCGCCTGCATGGGAAAGGCGCCGATAAAAGCAGCGATGCGTTTGTTTTCCAGATAGCCGCCGCGCGGCCCGGTCTTCTGCGCCGTGCCGGTCTTGCCGCCTACGAAATAGCCCGGCACCTCCGCCCCCTTTCCGGAGCCATCAGTCACGACTAGGCGCATCAGCCGGCGCAGATTTTCCGAGGTGCGCGGGTCAATCACGCGTGCACCTTCACGCTCAACGCTGGGTGGCTGCGCCAGGATGGTTGGCTGGCGCAGAATACCGCCATTCACCAGCGTCGCGCCCGCCGTTGCCACATGCAAAGGGGTCACGGAAATGCCGTGACCAAAACCAATCGTCATGGTGTTCAATTCGCGCCAGGTCTTTTGCCCCGGCACCAAGGGCTGCGCGGTTTCCGGAATCTCGATCCGAAGGCGCGATGTCATGCCCATACGCTGCATGAATTCGCGATGCCGCGCCGGCCCCACTGCTGCCGCCATGTGTGCCGACGCCAGATTGGACGAATAGGCGATGATCTCCGGCAGGGCGAGCCAGCGATTCTTGCCGCGATAATCATTGATTTCATGCCGCCCGATACGGATCGGGCGCGATGCGTCATAACCGCTCCAGGTCTGCACCACGCCAAGATCGAGCGCCATGGCAGCGGTCAGCAGCTTGAAGGTTGACCCCGGTTCATAAACGCCCACTGTCACGCGGTTGAAGCGCTCATCAGTAGTGGCCGCACCAACATCATTCGCATCGTAATCCGGCAGGCTCACCATGGCGAGAACCTCGCCGGTATCCACATCCATAACTACGCCAGCGCCGCCTATGCCGTTGAAATCTGTAATGGCGTGCTGCACGGCATCGCGCAACGCCAATTGTATTCGAATATCAAGGGAAACGCGCAGTGTTTCGCGGCGGAGCGTACGCAGCCTCTCGTCGAAATATTTCTCAACCCCGGCAATGCCATTACCGTCCACATCCACACCACCGATGATATGCGCGGCAGTGCGGCCTTGCGGGAAGAAGCGACGCTCCGAATCCTCAAAATAAACGCCAGGAATGCCAAGATTATTCACTGCCTGCATTTCGCGCGGCGTCAGCGCGCGGGTGACATAGGCGAATTGGCGTTCGCCGGTCAGCCGTGCGATCAGCCTCTCACGATCAAGCTGCGGCAACACGCGGCGGAGCTTGTCGGCGGCTTCAGTCGGATCATCAATCTGGCGCGGTTTGGCATAAAGCGCGGTCAGCGGTAGTGATACCGCCAGCACTTCGCCATTACGATCCGTCACCGCCGCGCGCGACACAGGTGTTTCCACCGGCGGTGCGGGCGGGCGCGAGAGAATTGCGGCACGCTTTGGTTCGGCCGGATCAAACACGGTCGCCAGCGAGAGCTTCACCGCCACCGCGCCAAACAAAACCGCAAAGCCGCAAGCTGCGAACAACAGGCGGCCGCGCGATTTTTCTAATTGGGCGTGGCGCAGCAAATCAGGCTGCGAAACGCGCACCAGCGCGCGGCTGGTGCTTTCGTGCACCGCACCATCCTGTGGTCGATTGCCGGGTGGCGCATCGGGTGATGGCTGGCGCGGGTTAGGGGGGGGTGAAGCCTCGCTCATGCTGTGCGGCGCTCACTCAGCGGGGCGCCCCTTGCGGGGCTCCCACCGGGACGGGCCGCGATAGCGGCACAGGCGGTGGGAGCGCGCCGGAAACACCACCAAGCGCCGAGGCAACAATGGCAGGCGGGGGTGGTGCGGCAGCCGCGACATGCAGCGCAGGTGTCACGCTTGGCGGCGCGGGTGGCGGCGTGGGTCGTGGTGCCGGCGGCGGCGCGATGGCCGCGCTCAGGCGAGGAGGCGGTTCCACCCGCGCTTGTCGGGGCGTTGCTTCTTGTAGCGCAGGGGCAGCGGCGGGCGGCGCGGGGGTCGCGGTAAGCGGGCTTGGCACCATCAGCGCTTCCGGCACTGAGGGCGGCAGTTCAGGTGGACCGAAAAGTGATGGCGGTCCGGTAAAGGGCCGCGCATTGGGCAAGCGGCGTTCAAGTTCCGCTTCACGAATGAATTGCGCCGGTGCCATGGGCTCCAGTGCCAAATGCCGCTGCGCCACTTGCCGCAACCGATCCGGTTCAGTCAGCAGCGCCCATTCCGCGCGCAGGATTTGCGTGCGTTCGCGCACCACTTCCGTCTGGCGATTCACGTCGCGCAATTCGCGATCCAGCATGGAAACAGAATGCTTCACCTGGTACAGATAAAGCCCTGCACCAGCAGCGGCGATCAGGCTGACAAGGGTAACCGGGCGGATCATGCGGCGCGCTCCTTCACTAGGCGTTCGATGCCGCGCAGCCTTGCGGAACGCGCGCGCGGATTGGCGCCGCATTCGGCATCCTGCGGGCGCAGCGCGCGTGGTGTGAGCAAATGAAAAGCCGGCTTGGCGCGACCCGACAGTGCCGCCGGATCATGGCGCGACGCCCCACCCCGGCCGGATGCCGCCGCCATGGCCTGCTTCACGATGCGATCTTCGAGCGAATGAAAGGCAACAATCACGAGCCGCCCACCGGGCGCGAGCAATTCCATGGCGGCGGCGATGCCGCGTTCCACTTCGCCCAATTCATCATTCACGGCTATACGCAGCGCCTGGAAGCTGCGCGTTGCGCCATCAATGCCGGAAGGATCACGCGGCACGGAGCGACGCACCAAGGCGGCAAGATCAGCCGTGGTGGTAAAGGGCGCCTCAGTGCGGCGCGCGACAATGGCGCGCGCAATGCGGCGGGCGAAACGTTCTTCACCAAAGCGAAAAATGATATCGGCCAAGTCGCGCTCCGGCAGGCTATTCACCAATTCCGCCGCGCTGGGGCCTGATTTTTCCATGCGCATATCAAGCGGCCCATCAGTACGGAAGGAAAAGCCGCGCTCTGCCTGATCCAATTGGAAGGAAGAAACACCAAGATCCATCACCACGCCATCAAGCGATGCAATGCCGCGATCACGGAGCAGAGACAGCATACCGCCGAAGCGGCCTTCAATCAGATGCAGCCGGCCAGAGAAGCGCTGCGCCAAAGCCGCACCACGCGCAATCGCGTCTGGGTCGCGGTCTATCGCAAAAACCGCGCAATCAGGTGCGGCTTCCAGAATGGCGCGGGCATAGCCGCCGCCGCCAAAGGTCGCATCGAGATAGGCGGCACCATCCTGGGGCGCGAGGCTTGCCAGAACTTCCGCCAGCATCACCGGCACATGACCCAGCGCGGTCATGGCGCGCGCCCCGATGCTGCCGGCAGCGTCAGGCCGCGTTCACGCGCGCGCAGCCGCGCCTCCTCAGAGCGTCGGCGCGCCGCTTCCGGTTCCCAAATCTGAAAAATCCGCCCCACGCCAACACAGGCTATGGTATCGGTCAGTGCAGCATGGGCAATTATCGCTTCGGGCAGGATCAGGCGCCCGTCATCATCAGGACGTGCCGGATGGGCATCAGCAAAAAGCGTGGCGGCCATATCATCCGCCTGATCGGAAAAGGCGTCCAGTCGATCGAGCCCGGAGGCCAGCGCCTCAAACGCTGCAAGCGGCCAGGCTTCAATGCAGGACGCGCGATGGGATGGGCGCAGCACGAGGTCTTCAGCTCCGGCCCGTTCCAAAACGGCACGAAAGGGCGCGGGAACGGAAATCCGCCCCTTGCGGTCCAATTTGCCGATATGGGTGCCCAGAAATTGGGTCATCGCCCCCCCGCGCGCCTGCCTTGCGCCAATACCCACGACCGGGCTTTTCAACGGCCGACGGGGCCCCCCGACCCCGCCGGCTCGCCCGACCATCCCGCTTAAACCTCGCTCGCCCCCCCGAGCGTCGAGAGGTCTTAGTGGGATGCTCTGGGATAACATGGGCCGTAGTGGGCCGACAAGCTAAAAAACTGCTTTCTAGAGGCATTTGACTCATAAATTTGCAAAACGCCGGGCGGTTTGCGCGCGGCGGGTCCTGCGGGAGGATTTTGCGGCTGAAAAGAGGCGCCAGACGGCCTGTAAGCCGGGTTCTGTCTTGCCCCCTGCGGGGCATGGACGGCCATTCCTCTGGAGCCCGCATTGCTGCGAGCTTCGCGCGGCCAACCCGGGCGGAAGGGCGGGAGAGCCCCTGCGCCAGCGCCTTGCGGCGCCGCGCCGTCCGCCCCTATTCGGCCTTGCTCCGGGTGGGGTTTACCCTGCCACCCCCATTGCTGGGGGCGCGGTGCGCTCTTACCGCACCGTTTCGCCCTTACCGCGGGGTGTCGCCACGCCGCGGCGGTGTGATTTCTGTGGCACTTTCCCTGAGGTCGCCCCCGCCGGCCATTAACCGGCACCCTATTCCCGTGGAGCCCGGACTTTCCTCCAGCCCGT
>VGDM01000027.1 GCA_016869715.1 Alphaproteobacteria bacterium | reverse complement strand
CTTCGGCTGGCGCGCCTCCTTCATCGTACTCGCCTTGCTGGCGCTCGTCGTTGCGGTGCTGCTCGGGCGGCGGCTGGGGCCAGCACTTTGGCAGGCGCCGGCGTTCGAGGCCGGGCGCGGTTTTCGCGGCAGTTTCCGGCCCTATCTGACACTGCTTTCGCGCCCGGCCGGCCAAAGGCTGATGGCCGCAGCCTTCATTGATGGCACGGTGCTGTTTGGCGGCGCCTTTCCGCTGACGGGTGCGCTGCTGATCGAAAGTTTCGGCTATTCACCGGCCATGGCAGGGCTGGTGGTGGCAGGCTTCGGGCTTGGCGCCTTCACCTATACGCGGCTTGCGAAAACCCTGGTGGCGCGGTTTGGGGAGACGCGCCTGCTGACTTTGGGGGGCGTGCTGTTGGCGCTGGGATTGGTGGGAACGGCCTTCGCACCGAATGGGCTGGTCGTGGCGGCGATGCAATTCTGGCTCGGCCTTGCCTTCTACATGCTGCATGGTGTTTTGCAAGCACGCGCAACAGAAGCCCTGCCGGAAGCGCGCGGCACCGCCGTTGCCGCCTTCGCCATGGCGCTGTTTTTCGGCCAGAGCATGGGCGCCCTTGTCTTTGGGTCCATCTTGCATATCGCAGGCTATGCGGCGGTGTTTATTGTCGCCGCCATCGCAGCACTTGGCCTGATGGTCTGGAGCCGGCGCCTTCTGAGCGCCTGAGGCTCACCCAAAAAACAGGCGCCACAACAAGGGCAGCAACAATGCGGTGGCGAGTGCATTCAAGCCCATCGCCAAACCGCTGAAGGCGCCGGCCACTTCATTGACCGAAATCGCCCGCGCCGTGCCGATGCCATGCGCTGCCGTGCCAATCGCAAGCCCCCGCGCACGCCAATCCGTGACACCAAGCAGCGTGAGCAAGGCAGCCCCCAGCGCCGCACCAACAATGCCGCTGCAAATGACAATCGCCGCCGTGAGAGACGGTAACCCGCCAATCCGTTCCGCCACGCCCATCGCGACCGGTGTGGTGACAGAACGCGGCACGAGTGAGGCTGTCACCTCCGGCGCTGCTGAAAACGCCAAGGCCAAGGCAACCCCCGCCGCCGCAGCAAACACGCCCCCCACAATCACGGATGCAATCGCCGCAGGGGCCGAGCGTTTCACCTGCCGCCATTGGCGCGCGAGTGACACCGCAAGTGCCACCGTCGCTGGCCCTAACAGGAAAGGGACGAATTGCGCCCCTTCGAAATAGGCGCGGTAATCAACGCGCGCGAGCAACAGCCCACCCGCCAGAAAGACCACCGCGAAAAGTACCGGATTGGCCATGGGGTGAAACCGCGCCGCCCGCGCCAGGCTTTGCGCCGCCAGCCAGGCGAGCAAGGTGGCAGTCAGTGCGGCCAGCGGCTCCCGCGCCAGATAGACCCAAATCTCGGCGAGGTTGGTCACGGGTTAAGCCGCCGGAGCAGTGCTTGCGCGAGCAAGCCAGTAACCCCAATTGCGGCCAAGGTGACGGCCAGGGTCGCGAGTGACAGCGGCGCCCAATCCCTTGCAAACACGGGCAGATAGAGCACCACGCCAACGCCCGCGGGCACACACAACAAACCAAGATTGGCCAAAAGCCCGTCTGCGCTTTGAGTGAGGGCGCGCGGAGCCTCTCCGCCCCGCAGCAGCAGCACAATGAACAGCAAGGCCATGCCGATCACCGGGCCAGGCACCGGCAGGGTGAGGCAGCGCGCCAGGATTTCCCCGATCAATTGGCAGCAAAGCAGGGTGGTGAGGCCAGCGATCATATCGGGCGACCTTAAATAGAAAAGGGGCGGTTTGCGCCGCCCCTCTCCCTTATCACGGATGATTGGTGTGCGCGTAGTTCAGCGCAGATCCACCGTTGTCAAATCCTGGAACCAGGATTGCGCCGAGGTGAAGCCCGTCACGCGCCGGCTCATGGCGCGGGGGTTCAAATCATGCACAATCCAAAGCCAGGGGGCGCTATCCACGAGCCGTTCATGCGCGTTGCGCAATAGGGTCTGGATGCGCGCCGGATCGGTTGCGGTTTCCAGCTCCTGGAAGGCTGCGTCAAAAGCCTCGTCACGCCAATGCCCTGAATTAGAGCCGCGCGGGGAGAAATTGGCAGAAAGGAACCAGCGCGCCATTTGTGACGGGTCTGAGGAGACCAGGCTGGTATTGGTGGCATCCGCACCCAGCCATTGCGGCTGATCTGGTGCCACGCGTTGCGCGCCCAGAAGCGTATTCCATTCCACGACCTCGAAAGTGACTTCGACGCCGCAACTTTCCTTGAGCGATTGCTGCATGAATTCATTCATGGGTAGCGGCAACATCTGACCGGACCCGGATGACGAAATGGCGATTTTCAGCCGAAGTGGACGCTGGGCATTGTAGCCGGCTTCCGCCAAGAGCGCGCGGCCACGGACCGGGTCCAACCTGTAGCGATGGGTCGGGTTGCCGAAATTTGGGTCATTTGCCTTGAAAAACCCCACAGATGGTTCGGCGATGCCATTCAAAAGCTGCACCATCCCGCCGCGGTCAAAGCAGTAATTCAGGCCCTGACGCACCCGAATATCCGCCACCGGGCTGCCGGCGCGGCCCGCGGCAAAGACCCAGGGCCAGACATGCGGGTAGGAATTGGTGACGATATTGAAGCCCGCCTGGCGGAGTGATTGCAGAGCGTCAGGTGGCGGCACCTCAATCCAATCCACCTGGCCAGAGCGCAGCGCCGCAAGCCGTGTATTCGCCTCCGGCATGGGCAGCAGGATGATGCGATCAAGCTTGGGCCGGCGCGCTTCATCCCAGTAAGTGGCATTGCGCATCAGCTCCGCCGATTGGCGTGGTACGAAGCGCGAAAGGCGGAAAGGCCCGGTGCCCGCTGGTGGTAGTGCCGCGACGCGCGCCCAATCCCGCCCGCCCTGTTCAAAGGACATTGGGGAGGTCATCAGCACATAGACCATCAGATAAGGCCAATAGGAAACCGGGCGCGTTGTTGTGGTCTCAAAGCTGAAATCATCCACCTTGCGATAGGCTTCCAGCACGGGGATGCGCCCGCGCGTGATAGCGCTGCCGGTCGCATCGAATTGCGGGCTGTCATTCTTGAAGAAACGGTCGAAATTCCATAGCACAGCATCGGCGTTGAAGGGCGTGCCGTCATGGAAGGTAACATTACGGCGCAGCGTGAAGCGCCACACGCGCGGATTTGCCGGATCCTGGACCCAGGATTCAGCAAGTCCAGGGCGCAGACCGGCAACCTGATCGGCCTTGGAGAGATCCCAGGCCGTTAGCGCTTCAAAGGCGGTGTAGCCCAGAAAGCGCATGCCTTCGAAACCATTATTTGGCATGCCAGAGGTGGTTGGCACATCTGCGGCTGTCATGCCGATGCGCAACGTCTTTTGCTGTTGTTGTTGCGCTTCAGCGCACGCAACGCTCATGGCCATGAGGGCAGCGGTCAGCGCTGCGCCCCAAAGGCGGTTCTTCAATTTCATGTTTTGTCTCCCGTCCATGGCAGCGCGGGGGCGCTTGCCTGAATTGAGCCTAGCAAGCTTTAAGCCGGGGCAAAGCCCCGATTATTCAACCTCGATGTTCTGGCTGCGGATACGATCACCCCACATGACCAATTCTTCGGCAAGGGTGCGCGCCAAAACCTCAGGTCCGCCGACCTCCGACACCACGCCCTGTTCACCCATGCGCGTGATCAGGTCGCGGTCCTGGGTTGCGACTGCCAGGGCTTCCACGGCGCGGACCTGCTCTGCCCCAAGTTCAGTGGCGGCTGCCTTGATGCTACCAGAGCGTTGCAGCCCACAATCAATGCCGTGTTCCTCGATGGGCGCCATCAACCAGGCTCAGCCGTCTTCGGTGTAGCGATTGGGCGCTTTGGCATGTTGAAGCGCGGCCGCGCTGGGGTCGGCGGGCGGGTCACGTGGGCTGGCAAAGCCTGAATTGCGACCGGATGAGTCTCAACCGACCTCTGTCGCCTCGATCACAATAATCCGTGCCTGAGGCTGAAGCTCCGCCAGCCGACGTGCGGCGGCAAGCCCGGTATAGCCGGCCCCAACAACAACATGATCCGCGGCGATATCGCCCTTCGCCTCGGCGCAGGCGCTGCGCTTCTGCAACAGGGTATTGAGACCGGACCGGTCAGGATAGGCCGGGAAGGTTGGGCGCTGCATGGTGGTGTGTTTAGGGCTCGCCTGATTAATGCGCAATTGCGTGGAACGCTGGCAATTTCGTGGGTGACGGCAACGCCTAAACCATCCTAGCCTTCCCTCATGAGCGAGGCAGCGCCGCAGGGCGGCATTTTCAGCATCAGCGGGCGGCAATGGCTGATCCTATTGATGGTGCAATTGGCCAATCTGCTGTTCGGCATGACCATCACGTTGGCGAATCTGGTGCTCCCGGATATGCGGGGCGCGCTTTCGGCGACACAGGATGAAATCTCCTGGGTCATTACGCTCAATCTGGTGGCGACAGCGGTCGCAACGCCGGTGACAGGTTGGCTCGCGAGCCGTCTTGGCTGGCGCAATCTGATGTTTGGCACGGTGACTGGTTTCTCCATCTGTTCACTGCTCTGTGGCTTGGCAACCAGCCTTGATATGCTGATCCTGGCGCGGATCGGGCAGGGTGCCTTTGGGGCGCCGATCATGCCCATGGGGCAGGCGATCTTGCTCGCGTCCTTCCCGCGCCATTTGCAGCCGACCGCGATTGTGATCTGGGGCGTTGGCGCTGTCTTTGGCCCCGTGCTTGGCCCCATCCTGGGTGCCATGGCGACCGAGGCGTCGAATTGGCGCGCGGCGTTTTTCATGATTGTGCCGCCGGGCATCGCAACCCTGGTCTGCATCTGGTGTGCGCTTTCTGATCGCACCGAACGCAAGCCGATTTCCCTTGACTGGACTGGATTTTTGGCGCTTTCCATCGCCATTATCTGCATCCAATTGATCCTGGATCGTGGCCAGAGAATGGATTGGTTCGAAGCGCCGGAAATGATCGCCTGCGCCGTGATTGGCGCCATCAGCTTTTATATCTTCATTGTCCATTGCCTGACCACGCAGGCGCCCTTCCTCAACCCAAGGCTTTTCCTGGATCGCAATTTTGCCATCGGGACCGCGATTGCTTTTGTGATGGGGATGCTCGCTTTCACCAGCCTCACGCTCTTCCCGAGCATGCTGCATGATTTGCGCGGCTATCCGGATAGCGCCGTGAGTATCCTGATCGCGGCGCGCGGCATGGGGAATTGGATGGCGTTCCTGGTGGTGGTGCAACTGACCCGCTGGGCGCCGCGCTTTACCATCGGGCTTGGCATGTTCTTGCAGGCCTTATCTGGATTCTGGATGGCGCAATTCGACATCAACGTGACGGAATTTCAGATTTTTTCGTCGCATCTGCTGCAAGGCTTCGGTCAATCCATCGCCTTCACGCCTATGACGGTGATGGCGTTCTCAACCCTGCCGGCGCATCAGGTGACGGAAGGCTCGGCAATTTTTACACTCATGCGTAATTTCGGATCAAGCCTGTTCATTTCCATCGCGGTGATGATGCTGATCAGATCGAGCGGTGAGAATTACGCGCGGCTAGGGGAATTCGTGACCCCTTATAACAAGCTGCTGAGCTTACCGAATTTCCCGGCAAGCTGGGATCTGGAGAGTACGTCTGGCCTGTTTCGCCTGGCGGGCGAAATTCAGCGCCAGGCAGTGATGATCGGCTATGTGAACGCCTTCTATCTGATGGCGGCAACGGCAGGCATCAGCGTGCCGCTGGCCTTTTTCATGCAAAAGGCGAAGCGGCTGGGGTAGGGCTTGGGTTGCTGCCCAGCCAATTTGCGGCTGGACCGCGCAGCGCGGGTTGGTTTCGCTGGTGCAATACGCCAGAAGCATGCATGCCGCGACGCTTCACTTGAGGCAGCGCAGAAACAGTGTTGAAGGATGCGCAACCTCGCCCACAGCATCGGCCGCGCGCGGCCTATCAGAGGCCACACCCTGCGTCACCTGCACATCCTGTTCGCGCAGGAAATCCAGCGCCTCCGTGTGCTTCACGGCGAAATTCACATTCTGCGGAATATCGCCCGTCTGCCGTGCAATCTGGCCAGCATTGAGTTTTGACACCACAACGCCAATCACCTGCCCGCGCATATCCAAAAGCGGCCCGCCGGAATTGCCCGGCTGTACCGGCGCGCTGATTTGCAGATGGCGCTGATTATCGGCAAGCCCGGCAAGCGCCGAGACCTCTCCGGTGGTGAGTGTCGGGCCGGATGAAAGCAGGCCCGCTAAAGGGAAACCGTAAGTCACCACGCCTTCACCACGGCGATAAGTGCCAGTGCTGCGGAAGGGCAGGATCGGCCCGGCCTCGGCTTCGGTGCTGAGCAAGGCCAGGTCGCGCGTCGCGTCGCTTGCCATTACACGCGCCGGCACTTCTTGCCCATTGGGCAGGCGCGCGGCCACTTCGGCGCAGCCCTCAATCACATGATGATTGGTCATGATCCGCCGCGTCGCCACGACAAAGCCAGTGCCAGAGGAAACTGCGCGGCGTGCCACACGTTCTCCAGGGGCAAGCGGCGGCGGCTTGTCGCGCGGCAGTTCCGCGCCAGCGCCTTGGCGGGGCAAGGGCAGGGGTTTTTCGCTCGGCAGTACGGCGCGTGGCGATTGCGCCATGGCAGCTGCCGCGAAGCCAAGCCCGAACAACCCAAACAGAATGGCGCGGTGGATCATAAAATGTTTTTGCCGCGCCAAGGGCATGCCGGTCAATGCTATCCTTAAAGATGCCCTTCGCGTCGGAAGGAATAATGTCTGCCATTGTCGATGATCAGATGGTCATGCAGGACAATGCCAAGCATGGTCGCGGCCTGGCCGATTTCCCGCGTTATTTCCACATCCGCACGAGAAGGCGAAGGATCGCCCGAGGGGTGATTATGCACCAGGATCAGCGCTGTCGCCTGCAATTCGAGCGCGCGGCGCACCACTTCGCGCGGATAGACGGGCGTGTGATTGACCGTGCCCTTGGCCTGCGCCTCATCGGCGATCAGCCGGTTCTTGGCATCCAGAAACAGGATGCGGAATTGTTCGATCCTTTCGCGCGACAAGGCAGCGGTCAGATAGTCGAGAAGCTTTTCTCAATTATTCAACACGGGGTTTTTGCGCACTTCTTCCCGCGCCAAATGCAAGGTAGCGGCCTGGATGCAGCGGAGCGCAGCAATGCCGGCCTCGCCCAACCCCTCGATCTGGCAAAGTTCCTGCACCGGGGCGCTGATGGCGCCCGCAAAGGACCCGAAGCGCCCCAGCAAGGCGCGGGCATTGGGCTTGGTATCGCGCCGCGGCAGTGCCAGAAACAGCGTCATTTCCAGCAATTCATGGTCGAGCAGCATATCCGGCCCGGCGCGCAGCAGCTTTTCGCGCATGCGGGCGCGATGCCCCAAATGGCCGGGGGGTGCCTCGGCGATATCAGAGCCAAGCTCCAGCCCCGGCAGGGCGCTGGCCTCAGCGAGGCCCTTGGTCTTGCGGATAGCCATGTTCAAATCCGATGGCGTGTGATGGCGCGCGAAATCAGATGGATAAATAAAACCTATGGTAGAAATTTACCAGCCAAAAACAACGCGCCCCATGATCCGCCCAGGCAGCAAAGTGAAGGCCCCGGTCACCAGCAGGGCGCCCAGATAAAGCCCAAACATGGACCGGCGATGCGCCCCGATCTGCCCCCGCCGCGCCAGAAAGACTGCCGCCGCCAAGCCACAAAGGGTGAAGGCGGAAAGGCCATGGATCCAACTGAAGCGCCCAGGCCCGGCAACCCCAGTGATCCCGATGGATGAGAGCGCCACAATGGCCATCAGCACGACCCAGCACCAGCCGAGCAGCCGATGCGCGCCGTTGCCTTTAGGACGAAGGAATTGCGCGAGGCCGAGAACAATAGCCCCCAACGCCGCTGCCACATGAAATTGCACCAGCCAAGGCGCGGCCAGCAACGGCGCCAGGTTCATCCGCTATAGGGCGGCTTATGCATGCCCTTGGGGGATAGGGTGAAAATCTCTACTCCCGTGTCCGTCACCGCCACCATATGTTCGAATTGCGCGGAAAGGGACCGGTCGCGGGTTACTGCGGTCCAGCCATCATCCAGGATTTTCACCTCGGGCCGGCCGGCATTCACCATCGGTTCCACGGTGAAGAACATGCCGGGCTTCAGCTTCGGCCCTTCGCCGGGGCGGCCGAAATGCAGCACATTGGGCGGTTCATGGAAGTGCCGGCCAATGCCATGGCCACAAAAATCCCGCACCACGCTGAAGCGATGCTTTTCCACATGCGCCTGAATGGCCTGGCCGATATCGCCCAAAGTCGCGCCGGGACGAATGACGGCAATGCCCTTCATCATGGCGTCATAGGTCACATCCATCAGCAGCTTCGCCTTGGTGGAGGCCTCACCCGCCACATACATGCGGCTTGTATCGCCATGCCAGCCACCCAGAACGACAGTGACATCAATATTGACGATATCGCCATCCGCCAGCACGCGACCCCCCGGAATACCATGGCAGACCACGTGGTTAACCGATGTGCAGGAAGATTTGGAGTAGCCCCGATAGCCAAGGGTCGCCGGAATGGCGTCGCGTGCCACCATGTAGTCATGGCAGAGCCGATCAATTTCTCCGGTTGAAATCCCGGGCCGCACATGGGCAGTAATCATATCAAGCGTTTCAGCCGCAAGCTGCCCCGCACGGCGCATACCGGCGAAATCCTCAGGCTTGTGGATGGTGATGCGGCGCGGTTCGCCGCCTTGCTGCTCCATGGGCTCTGAGGGCTCGTGCTGGTTGAGCTCCCAAAATGCGCTGCGACGCGGCAGGTTGCAAGGCTTCACTTAGGTTTGCCGGCTTTCTCACCGGTGCTGATTTCGGCTGAGCCCAAGGCATCCGCCAGCCGCGCGGTCGCACTGCCAGGCCGCGCCGGCTTTTGCTGTGTGGGGGAGGGCGCCCAGCCGGTCAGCACCAAAAGCCTGAGCGGCAGATCAACCTCGGCACCAGCAAGCCTTGCCGCCGCCATGGGAAACAAGGCCCGGGGGGGGGTGCGGCCGTCGCGCGCCAGCACGGCATTCGCCTCACCCGCCGCGCGCAAATCGGCGAAAATACCGAAGGCGGATTTGTAGCGGAGCGCCATATCCTCCGCATCCGCGACCGGCAGCGCAAAGCCCGCGCGCTGCAACAACGCCGCGCCATCGCGCAATTCCGGGAAGGGGGAGATGCGCGGCGAGATACCGCCGCGCAATTCCGCCTCGGCCTCGGCCAGTGCCGAACGCAGCGCGCCAAAGCTCGGCAGGCCGGGCAGGCTTGCCAGGAATAAGCCATCCGAGGCCAAGGCGCGGCGGATTTGGATCAGCGTCCCCGGCAGGTCATTCACCCAATGGAGCGAGAGGGAGGCCACCACCAGGTCAAAAGCGCCCTCGGCAAAAGGCAGGAATTCCTCATCTGCCGCCAAAGGAAGGCCCCCGCCGCGTTCCGCCATGGCCGGCGCCAGATCGGCTGAGACAATGAAGGGGATGCCCCGCGCGGCGAGTTTGGGCGCCACAAAGCCGCGCCCGCCGAGATCAAGCGCGCGGGTGAAGCGGCGCGTGGTGTCATCCAGCCGGTCGAGCAGCCTATCGGCGGCTTCCTCCAGGATTGGCGCCACCTTATCCACGCGCGCCGCGGCCCGCGCGCGGCGGCGCGCGACAAGGGCCCGGTTAAAGACGCGCATCTGGTCGGTCATGGGGCCTTGGGATGCACCCTGTTTCCCAAGGGTGCAAGACGGGTTAGGGTTTTTCCGCGAATTTGTCTCTGGAGGAAAAAATCATGAACGCCACCGATGTAAAGGCCGCCCGTGCTGCCGCCGTTGCTTCAACCATTGACCGCATTCGTGTGATTGAACGGAGCCAAGGTGTCAGCCGTTCATCGCTTGAAGCGATCAAGGGCGAATTGATGAAGCTCGCCGCGCAAGAACATCTTTTCCCATCCAGCGAATTTCCGCCGCCGCCGAATGGCGAGAAGGGCAGCCGGCGGTATATGTTGCAGGAAGATGAGAATAACCTGTTCGCGCTTTATCTGAATGCACTCAATCCCGGCAATGAAACCAAGCCGCATGACCACACCACCTGGGCCTGCGTGGTGGCCGTGGATGGGCAGGAACTGAACAAGGTTTATCACCGGCTGGATGACGGGTCCGACCCCTGGCGCTGCGAATTGCGCCTGCGTGAGGAAATCATGGTGGAACCGGGCCGCGGCATTGCGCTGATGCCGGAAGATATCCATTCCATTCACACAACGGGCAGCGTGCCGACCCGGCATTTGCACATGTATGGCCTGGCCTTGGAAAAACTGGATGACCGCAAGGCTTTCGATGCCGAAACTGGCGAGGTCAAGCCCTATAACACCAATTTCATGGCGCCGACGGCAACGCCAAAAGGCTGAACCCGCCATGGCTCGGATGATTGATGCGGCGCGCCTGAAAGGCTGGATCCGCGATGGGCAGGAATTGGCCATTCTGGATGCGCGGGAAGATGGCGAATTCGGCCTGTCGCACCTGTTCTGGGCCAATCCTTGCGGGTTGTCGCGCATGGAACTCCGCGCCCGCGCCATTCTGCCGCGCCTTACCACGCGCGTGGTCTGCGTGGATGGCGGCGAAGAGTTGGCGCCGCGCCTCGCCTCCTATCTGGAAGGGATGGGGTGTTCGGATGTGTCGGTGCTGCAAGGTGGCACGCCGGCCTGGGTCGCGGCGGGGTATGTTGCGTTTTCGGGCGTCAATGTCCCGTCCAAGGCTTTCGGTGAATGGGTGGAACATCATTATGAAACCCCCTCGGTTGATCCAAAGGAGTTGAAGGCGATGATGGATGCCGGCACCGATATGGTGATCCTGGATAGCCGCCCGGTGGATGAATTCAACCGCATGTCCATCCCCGGCGCGGTGGACGTGCCGGGCGGTGAATTGGTCTATCGCATTGGCGAATTCGTGAACCGGCCTGAAACCACGGTGGTGGTGAACTGCGCGGGGCGCACGCGGTCCATCATGGGTGCTGAATCACTCCGCAGTGCGGGGGTTCCGAACAAGGTCGTGGCGTTGCGCAATGGCACCATGGGCTGGGAACTGGCCGGCTTTAAGTGTGACCGCGGCAAGACCGCGAGCTTCCCGCAAGGCACGCCGAAAGGGGCAGTGGAAGCCCTCGCCCGCGCCGATGCTTTCGCCAAGCACCATGCTGTAACCTTTGGCACGCGTGCCGATCTGGCGCGCTGGCAGGCGGATGCCGTGCGCAGCACCTACCTACTGGATGTGCGTGACCCAGCCGAATATGCCGCGGGGCATCTGCCAGGCAGCCGTTCCGCGCCCGGCGGGCAGCTGGTGCAGGCGACCGATCAATGGGTCGCGGTGCGCCATGCGCGCATTGTGCTGGTGGATGACACGGGCACGCGCGCACGCATGACCGGCGGGTGGCTTCGTCAATTGGGCGGTTGGGAGGTGATGGTGCTGACTGATGGGCTGAGTGGTCCGCTCGCCAGCGGACCCTGGCAGCCGGAAAGCCCAGAAGCAGACGCGGTGAAGCCGCCAAGCCTGACACCGGAAGAACTCGCGGCTGAAAGCGTAAAGGGGGGCGTGCAGGTGATTGACCTCGCGCGGTCCATTGAATTCCGCGATGGGCATATACCGGGCGCGCATTGGGGCATTCGCACGCGGCTGGATAGGCTGCGTGGTGCTTTGGGCGGTGCGCGGCTGGTGGCTATTACCGCACCCGATGCAGCGCTGGCGCGCTCGGCGGCGCCGGAAGCGGCGGCGGTCACGGGCTTGCCGGTTTTTGTTCTGGAAGGCGGCACCAAGGCCTGGCGCGCGGCGGGGCTGCCCATTGAAGCGGATCGGCGCATTCCCGCTGATGCCGACTGCGCTGATTTCTACCTCCGCCCCTATGACCGGAATGACGGGGTGGAAGCGGCGATGCGTGAATACCTGTCTTGGGAGATTGATCTGGTCAATGAAGTGGCGAAGGACGGCGATGCCCCCTTCGGCCATTGGCATTGAATGCGCGCCTCCGGCGCCTTGCTGAACCGCTTGAAGAAAGCGCTGGAGAAGCTTTTGGATGTTTTTCTCCCCCCGCATTTCCTGACCCGCGATGTGGAGGTCGAGCGCCAATGCAGTTTTGCGCCGCCTGTTTCAGCGGCTTGAACCTGATTTCCCCGCCGTTTTGCGTGCGCTGTGGTGTGCCCTTCGCGCGTGAAGGAGAAGCCGAGCGCAACACGGATGGCGCGCTGCTTTGCGCGCCCTGCCTTGCCCGCGCGCCGGGTTTCGCCATGGCCCGCGCGGCGCTACGGTATGATGAGGGTGCCAAGAGCCTGATCCTTCCATTCAAACACGCGGATCGCACCGAAATGGCGGCACCGCTCGCGCGCTTTATGGCGCGGACGGGGGCGGAGATGTTGGCGGCGGCAAATGTGCTGGCGCCGGTGCCGGCGCATTGGCGGCACTTGATTGCGCGGCGCTACGACCAGGCGACTTCGCTCGCGCAACGGCTCCGCCGCCTTTCGGGGCGGCGCGTGGTACCGGATTTACTGCGCCGAAGCCGCGCCACCCTGCCTTTGGGTGACAAGGGCGCGGCGGAATGCGCGGCGCTGGTCGCGGATGCCTTCAGCGTGGCGCGCCCCGCGCGCGTGGCCGGCAAGCGCGTGTTGCTTGTGGATGATGTCATCACATCCGGCGCCACGGCGGAAGCCTGCGCGCGCGCCTTGCTGGCAGCGGGGGCGGCGCGGGTGGAGGTATTGGCCGCCGCGCGGGTGCCGGACCCGCGGCTGCGCGCCGCTTGACCATCGGCGCCTAAACGCTAATTTTTTGCGCATGGCCAAGATCGAAATCTACACCACCTACTACTGCCCTTATTGCGACCGCGCCAAGGCGCTGCTCAAGAAAAAGGGCGTTGCCTTTGAGGAATATGACGCACCGCACGGGTCTGACGCGCGGCGCCTGGCGATTGAGAATTCCGGCGGGCGCACCACCGTGCCGCAAATTTTCATCAATGGAAAATCCATCGGCGGTTCGGATGATCTTGTCGCCTTGGACCGCGTCGGCAAGCTGGATGCGCTGCTCGCGGGCTGAAGCGCGTTTTCAGCCCTGCACCAGCCTGACATAAACCTCAGGATCAGTGGCACCTTCCGTGCCGAACAGCAGCACGCGGCTATCGGAATGAAGCCCCAAGGCACCGCGCGCATAGGGTTCCTGCATGGCGAGCAATAGCGCGGCCAAGCCCGCCACGGCGCTTTCGCCTGCCACAACCGGCGGCGTCTGCTGCGCCAGCAGCTTCATGCAGTCAATCGCGCTTTCATCCGACCGACATGAAGGCGAAGGCGCCACGTTCCAATTCCTGCCAGGCCAGCAAGGAAGGCTCACCACAGGCAAGCCCGGCCATGAGGGTATCAAGATCACCGGGCACGGTGATGGGCTTGCCAGCCTCCGCACTCGCCAATAGGCAATCGGCTTTGTCCGGTTCGGCGACAATCAGCTTCACGCCGGCGCCAAACTGCGCGCGCATTTGCACCGAAACCGCAGCCGCGACACCACCAACACCGCCTTGGATGAAAATATGGGTCGGCGCTTCGCCGATCTGATCCGCCGCCTCATCCGCCATAACGCGATAGCCCTGCATCACATCGCGCGGCACTTCCGTGTAACCAGGGTAGGAGGTGTCGGAGACAACGAACCAGGCATTTGCCTCGGCCTGCTTCTGTGCCTCGCGCACTGCGTCATCGTAATTGCCCGGCACCACGCGAATCGCCGCGCCATATTTGGCGATGGCATCACGCCTTCCTTGGCTCACGGCTTCATGCACGAAGATCACGCAGGGCGCACCAAAACGCTCAGCGCCCCAGGCGACAGAACGGCCATGATTGCCATCGGTCGCGCAACAGACAGTGATCTTGCTGATTGCGTCCCTGTAGCGGCCTTCGATCAGATCAGCGCTTGTCGCTTCCCGCGCCACGTCGCGCTTGGCAAGTTCCGCTTGCAGCACGCGCATCACCGCATAGGCACCGCCGAGTGCCTTGAAGGAGGCAAGGCCGAAACGCGCGGCCTCATCCTTGTAATTCAGCCGCGCGACGCCCGCCGATTTGGCGATGGCATCCAGCGCGACCAGGGGGGTTGGTGCATAGCCAGGCCAGGTGGTGATTTCCGCCTTGGCGCGGGCATAGCCGGTCTCAGGCAGCACGGCGATGCCGGGCACGCCATGGTTGCGGTTCAGGAAATAACGGAAAGGGCGCTGTTCGATCATGGCCCTGTATTACGCCCTTCCGCGCGCTGCTGGCAGAGGGGGGCGGCATCATCACCGTACCGGCGTCCCGGTGCGGATATGGCAGCGCCTGAGCCGCCAGGGACGACGCACCATCACTCCGGCCGAAGATTGTCGGCCCGGAAAACCTCTGCCCAGCGAGCATTTTTCGGCGATGATGGCAGCTGTCAGCGCCGGCGAGAAAATCGGGCGGTAAGGCATGGCGCCGAACCGCGTGGTCAGCAGCGCCTGGATTTCGGGCTGGCGCATCGCCTCATCGGTCAGGGCAGTTGCGCGTGCGGCGATGGCCTCCGGTAGCTGTGCCGGCGCCATGAGCCAGAAGGTTACGTTGAAGGTCACGTCGAAGCCCTGCTCGCGCAGCGTCGGGATCTCGGGCCGCGTCGGGTGCCTTTCGTCCGAAAGCAGGGCGATCACGCGCAGCCGATCATTCGCCGCGAATGAGCCAAAATCCGCTATGGCAGCATCGAGCCGGCCCATTGCGACCTCGGTCCCCGCAGAGGTGCCGCCGCGATAGGGCACAATGGTGACTGCCGCGCCATGCCGCTGGCGCAGCAGCTCGAGCACAAGGCGCGGTCCGGCTGTGCCGGGTGTGCCGATGTCCACGCCGCCCGGCTTCCGCTGGCCGAGCGCCAGCAGCCCCGGCACGTCGCGCACCGCTGAATTCTGCGCAACCGCGATGGCAAGCGGAAACTCCACGAGCATCGCCAGATGCCTGAAATTGCGCAATGAGTGATAGGGCAGGTTCGGATCCAGTGCCGGGCCGGTGGATATTGGGCTAGCATTGCCGATGCCAAAGCTATAGCCATCAGGGGCGGCGCGGGCGATCGCTTCCGTCGCCACCACGCCGCCGCCGCCGGGGCGGTTCTCGACCAAGACGGGCTGGCCCAGCGTGGCTGTCCAGTGCTCTGCCAGGCGCCGAGTTGCCAAATCCGGCGAGCCGCCGGGAACGAAGGGGAGGATGATGCGGATCGGCCGCGTGGGCCAGGGCGCCTGAGCGCGGGCCGAGCGGATGAGCGGCAGGGCGGCGAGGCAGAGCGCTGCGCGGCGGCTGGTGGATGAGTTCTTGCGGGGACTCCGACACTGAATTCACTTGATGCTCCTTACAGCGTTTTTTTAGCGTGTCCTCATCCATTCGGAGGACGTCACCTGGGGCGAGCCGCTCTAAAATGGGGCGCAGAAGCGTTCCACCATTTTTTTTGAAGGTCGCCAAACATGATCGGTGGCCGTAACGATTTAATTAAGTCGGACGACGGCCCTGACATGATGCGGGATGCTTCAACCCAGTACGTGGCGGGTAGCGGCACGGCCGCGGGCATTGCGCCCATCAGCGGGACGCGCCAAACCTTGCGCTGTAACGGGAGGGTCCAACGTATGCGCATCACCATTCTGGGCGGGGCGGGCTTTTTGGGGCGGAAATTGGCGACGCGGCTCGCCAAGGATGGTGCGCTTGGTGGGCGGGCCATCACGGGGCTTACGCTATTCGACCTCAACGCGCCTGCGAGTCTGCCCGCGCCCTTTCCGGTGACCTGCCTCGGCGGTGATGTCGCCGACCCTGCTGCAGTAGCCGCCGCCATCCCGGCAGGGACGGAAGTGGTGTTCCATTTGGCGGCGGTGGTCAGTGCGGCGGCGGAGGCGGATTTCGATCTCGGCATGGAGGTCAATCTGCATGGCACGCTCGCGGTGCTCGCCGCCTGCCGTGCGCTGGGCACCAGTCCGCGCATGATTTTCACGTCTTCCGTTGCGTCTTTTGGTGGCGGGCAGGATGCAGTGGTGCCGGATGATGGCCGGCAAATCCCGACCAATTCCTATGGCGCGCAAAAGGCGATTGGCGAATTGCTGCTGCATGACGCATCGCGTCGCGGTTTCCTGGATGCGGTGAACCTGCGCCTGCCAACGGTGATGGTGCGCCCGGGCCGGCCGAATAAGGCGGCGTCATCTTTCGTCTCCGCCATTGTGCGCGAACCCCTATTGGGGCTTGAGACGCATTGTCCGGTGCCAGATGATTTCGCGGTGTGGATTTGCTCGCCACGCGCCACGATTGAATGGTTCCTGCACGCTGCCGCGATGGATACCGCGCCGCTTGGCTTGGACCGCGGCATCAACCCACCGGGCCGCAGCCTGTCGGTCGCGAAAATCCTGAGTGCATTGAAACAAGTCGCCGGCAAAGCTGCGCGGGATAAGGTGGGCTTCGCCTTCGACAAGGAAGTGTTTGACATTGTGAAGGGCTGGCCCGGCGCCTTCGCCGCAACGCGCGCGCGCCGCCTTGGCTTTAAGGAACAGGAAGCGATGGAGGAGATCATCCAAGGTTTTATCGAGGATGATCTGGCCGCAACCAAGGCAGAGAGGGGGCTGTAACGCGCCCCTCTATTTCTTCGCTGCAAAACCGCGAAACATCTCAAGCAGCGCCACCACATCGCGCCCGCGATAGCCGCATGCCAGCGCCTGCGCCATCAATTCGCGCACTGCTGAAGTGGCCGGCGTTGGCTGACGCAGCGCCCGGCCAAAATCAATCGCGAGTGCCAAATCCTTCTCACCAAGTTCCATCTTGAAGCCGGGATTGAAATCATTCTTGAGCGCCTTTGGGAATCGCTTGGTGAAATGAAACGAACGCCCGCCGCTTTGCGAGAGCACCTGATAGAGCGTCTCCGGCGCTACGCCGGCCGCTTCGCCAAGCGCGAAGGCTTCGCAGGCAATCAGCACATTGCCCATGGACATCATGTTATTCACAAGCTTCACCGCCTTGGCGGTGCCAATCGGCCCGGTATGGGACCAGGACTGACCAAGGCTTTGTAGCACGGGTTCCGCGCGGCGAATATCCGCAGCATCGCCGCCCACAATCAGCACCAATTCACCGCGAAGTGATTCCATCGGCCCGCCACTCACGGGGCAATCCAGCACGGCAATGCGCTTGGCGGCAGCGGCGGCAGCGATTTCGCGCATTGTATCGGGATCAAGGGTTGAAAGCTCAATGATCAAGCTGCCGGGCGCGGCTTGATCCACGAGGCCGCCAGGCGCGAGCCAGGCGGATTTCGCGGCGGCAGGATCGGGCAGGCTGGTCAGCACTACGGGGCGGCCGGCCAGCGCGGCTTCGACTGTGGCGGCAATGGCAATTTGGCGTTCGGCCAATTCCTGCCGGCGCGCTGGATTCACGTCATAACCAAGTACGTCAAAACCCTGTTCCATCAGGCGGGACGCCATATTCGCCCCCATCTGCCCCATACCAAATACCGCAATCCGTTCCTTCATGCGCCTTCTCCACCTTGCTTTATTTAACAGTCAAAACTTTAATCGTCTGGTGCTTTACAAATTGCGCCAATTCGGCTTCCGTTTTTCGGCGAAGGCCTTGGGGCCTTCGATGTAATCTTGGCTGTCGCGATTGCGCGCTTGCGCCGGATACATGGTGCCAATCGCCTTCGCGAGGCTTTCCTCATCCAGCCCTGCATAAACCGCCTGTTTGGATGCGCGGATCGCGAGTGGCGAGCATTCCAGGATGAGCTTCGCCCAACGCTTGGCCACTTCTAGGGCTTGGCCTTGCGGCACAACCTCATTCACAAAACCGAGCCGTAACCCCTCAGCGGCATGCACGCGCCGGCCGGTAAGGATCATGCCAAGTGCCTGTTTCTGCCCGATCATGCGTGGCAGGCGATGCAACCCGCCAGCACCCGCGACAAGGCCAACACGCGGTTCCGGTAGGGCAAATAACGCGTTCTCAGCTGCGATGATCAGATCACACGCAAGTGCGATTTCAAAACCGCCACCCATGGCAATGCCATTCACCGCGGCAATCACTGGCTTTTCGAGATCGAAACGATTGGTGAGGCCCGCAAAGCCCGTGCGGGGCAGGGGGCGGCGCTTACCGGCGGCCTGCACCTTCAAATCATTACCCGCGGAAAAGGCGCGATCCCCCGCGCCGGTCATGATGCCAACCCAAAGATCTGGGTTCTGGGCGAATTCATCCCAAACCGCCTCCAACTCATCATTAGCATCAGCATGGAGCGCATTCATCACTTCGGGCCGATTGAGAGTTACGATACGTATGCGGCCTTCATCACGCACTTCGCAGAATTGGTGGGGCATGGTCTGTGCTTTTTCCTTTAACCCTGCGCAATCGCCTGATCACGCGTCAGCATCAATTCCCGCAAGCGATCCGAAATCGGCGCCTTTGCGCCGGTCGCGTTGTTCACAATCACGCAAACCGCGCGCCCGGAACACAATAGCCCATCGCGCCAGAGGCCATATTCATGGATGAAGGAACTGCGCCGGAAACTGACGGCGCGCACGGCCAGCAGCACATCGTCATTAAAATGCCCCGGGCGGAGGTAATTCGCTTCGATGGAAGCCACCACCGGCCCATCCGTATCGGCACCATAGCGCCCGCCCGTGGCCAGCCACCAATCAATTCGCATATCCTCAAACATCGTGAAATAGGCGGCGTGGTTGATATGGGCGTAGATGTCGCATTGGATCCAGCGAATACGGTGCCGCCGCGCCATGGTCCAATGGCCTTCCACCTGAAATTCCGCGCGCGTTGCAGCGTCCAGCATCTGACCTCCCATGCTTGCAAGCCCCTTTCTAGCCTGATCAGGTACCGCTGGCATCACGCGGGCGCGCAATTGCTGAATTTTCTTACCGTCGGGGCAGGGGGCGCTAACATCCCGCGCAAGAAAACCACCCGGGGGAAGCATGGTCACGCGGCGTCAAGCATCGTTTCTGGCAGGCGGGCTGCTCGCCACGCCTTGGGTCAGGCCAGCTCGTGCGGCCTGGCCGCAGGATCGCGCTATTGAAGTCATTGTGCCCTTCCCATCGGGGGGCGGGGTGGACGCAACAGCGCGTTTTGCGACCCACCAGGTCACGGCGCGCCTGCCCGGCGTGCGCTTTGTTATCAGCAATCGTCCCGGCGCTTCTGGTCAGCTTGGCATGGAGGCGATCTTCAACGCTGCCCCTGATGGCTATACGCTTGGCACCATCGGTAGCTTGAATGTCTCGACCCTGCCACTGGAACGGCCGGTGCGCTGGAAGGCCGAGGAATTTACCTATATCGCCAATATTGTCGATGATGCCTGCGGCCTGTGGGTGCTGGCGAATTCGCCTTTGCGCAGGCTGGACGATCTGGTCGCGAGGCTGCGCGAAAAGCCCGAAGCGCTTTCGGTTGGCAGCGCCGCCGGCGTTGGTTCCGATGATCACCTTGTGCTGCTGGGCCTGGAAGAAGCCGCCAATATCCGCGCCTTGCACGCGCCCTTCAATGGCACGGCGCAGGTGCAGCGGGATATGCTTTCCGGCGCGGTGGATGTCGCTTCCTTCAACATGAGCGAGGGGATCGTTCTGATGCGTGAAGGGCGTATCCGCTGCCTGGCGCAAGCCTCGCCCGAGCGTTGGTCGGCCGCCGCGCAAGTGCCGACCTTTCGTGAATTGGGTTTCGATGTGGTGATCGGCAGTGCCCGCGGCATTGTCGGCCCGCCCGGCCTGCCCGCTGCCACGGTGCGGATGCTGGAAGCGGCCTTCCGCGAAACCCTGGCCGACCCCCGCTTCGCACAGGAAGCGGAGAAGGTCTCACTGCCGCTACGCCCTTTGGTGGGGACGGAATATCGCGCCATGGTGCTAGCGGAAGGGGAGGCTGTGCGTGCGCTTTTCGCCCGCCGGCCCTGGCGGCGGTGACGCAAAACGAGAACAGGAGGATGCCTATGATCCCACGTCGTGCCGTGCTGGCGGCAACCCCCTTGCTGGCAAGCCCCGCCACCCTTTCCGCCCAAACAGTCTGGCCCAATGATCGCCCTGTTGAGGTGATTGTGCTCGCCGCAGCCGGCGGCGGTGTGGATGCGATGGCGCGCCTGGTCATGCCCCTGATTGCACAGTAAATCCCTGGCATGCGCGTTGTTGTGCTGAACAGGCCCGGCGCCGGAGGCCAGATTGGGCTTCAAGCAACCTTCAATGCGGCAGCCGATGGCTATACGCTTGGCTCCACAACCTTTCCCGCCCATAACGCCTTTCCAATCGAACGGCGGGTGCGGTATCGCCCACTTGATTTCACCTTCATTTGCAATGTGGTGGAAGATGCCAATTGCTTCTACGTGCGCGCTGAAAGCCCTTTTAGATCCGTGCAGGATCAGGTGGCGGCGACCAAGGCGCGCCCTGGCCAGTTAAGCTGCGGCAATACAGGCATTGGCACCGATGACTATTTATTCGCACTGCATTTTGAGGAACTGGCCGGCCTGCAGAAGATGCTTCACGTGCCCTTCACCGGCACGGCGCCATTGCTGCCGCAATTGCTTGGCGGCAATCTCGATGTCGCGGCGCTGAATGTCTATGACGCGCTGCCCTTGGTGCGCGAAGGGAAGCCCGGTATCCTGACACAGGCGGCCGCAACCCGAGCACCCGAGGCCGCCGATGTGCCAAGCTTTCGCGAATTGGGTTTTGATCTGGTGCATGGTGCAAGCCGCGGCATTCTGGGTCCACCCAATATGCCGGCGCGGGTGACGGAGAAACTGATCGCTGCCGCGCGGATTATGCTGGCCAGTGAGGAATTCAAACGTGAAGCCGCACGTGTCTTCATGCCGCTCCATCCCAACTTCGGTGCTGAATACAAGGCCTTTGCGGAACGAGTCTTTGTCGATCTGCAAAGGCTGTGGCGCGTGCGGCCTTGGCGGGAATAGTGGGCCGGGCTTGCGGTCAACGGCCCAGCGCGGCTAACTTCGACAAAACTCAGGGAGAAAAAACCATGATCAATCGCCGCAGCCTTTTGGCATCCGCAAGCCTGCTTGCCACGCCGGGCATTGTCGGGGCGCAAGCCGCCTGGCCGGGTGACAAGCCCATGGAAGTGATTGTGCCTTTCCCCGCCGGCGGGGGCGTGGATATCATGACCCGCCTGGTCATGCCGCTGGTAGCGGCGCAAATCCCAGGGCTCAGGCCCGTCATCATCAACCGCACCGGCGCTGCCGGGCAGATAGGGCTGGAAGCCACTTTCAACGCCGTTCCGGATGGCTACACCATAGGCGCCACCACCATCCCCGCGCATAACGCCATTCCGCTGGAACGCCAGGTGCGTTACCGCGCGATGGATTTCACCTTCCTTTGCAATATCGTGGAAGACGCCAATTGCTTTTACGTGCGTGCCGATAGCCCGATCAAAACGCTTCAAGATCTGGTGGCGGCTGCCAAGGCGCGGCCAGAGCAGATCACCTATGCCACCACGGGTATCGGAAGCGATGACCATCTCTTCGTGCTGCATTTTGAGGAATTGGCCGGCCTCAAGCCCATGATCCAGGTGCCCTTTGCCGGTGCCGCACCGCTTATTCCGCAATTGCTCGGCGGCAATATGGATGTCGCTGCGATCAATGTGAATGACGCTTTGCATTTGGCGCGCGAAGGCAGGCTGCGGATACTGGCCCAGGCGGCGGTAGCGCGTCAGCCTGAAGCCGCCGATGTGCCGACCTTCCGCGAATTGGGCTTTGACCTGGTGCATGGCGCCAGCCGCGGCATTGTCGGCCCGCCCAATATGCCGCCTGCTATCGTCGCGCGGCTGGATGCGGCTTTCCGCACGGCACTGGCGGAGGAGAATTTCAAGCGCGAAGCGGCGCGCAATTTTATGCCGCTCAACACTATGGTGGGTGCGGAATATCGTGCCTTCGCGCAATCCGTGGATGATCGCCTGAAGCGGCTGTGGCAGGTGCGCCCCTGGCGCGGATAAGCGGGACTTACAGCCCCGCCTTTTCCAACCGCATAATTGCGCGCGCCATGGCCTGGGCGCGCGGCACAATGCTGTCAATCTCGAGATACTCTTCCGGGCTATGCGCTTTGCCGCCCACGGGACCGACGGCGCAAATGGTGGGTGCGCCAATCGCCGCCGTGAAACCGCTATCGGCGCAGCCGCCGGAAAACTCGCCAGCCACTTTCAGGCCGCTATCTGCAGCGGCGCCTTGGTAGAGTGCGAAGACATGCTGACTGGCCGGCGTTGCATTCAAGGGCAGGAATTCGCCCTTGATCACCAGCTTCGCCTTGGTGCCAGGCACGAAGGATTTTGCGACAATATCATGCAACTTGCCGACAACCTCATCGCGGTCCGGCAATTCCACATAACGCAGATCAATCTGAAATTGGCAGGCGGGTGCGACAGTATTCACGCTCTGCCCACCGCTCACCAGACCGACATTCAGCGTAATGCCGCGCTTCAAATCTGTCAGCGCATGAATGGCGACAATTTTTTGCGCGGCTTCACCAATGGCGCTGATGCCGGCTTCGAAATTGCCGCCGGAATGCGCGGCCTTGCCTTCAATATCCACCACGGAAAACACGCCACCCTTGCGCCCCGTCACCACATTGCCGGAAGGCCGGCCCGGTTCGCTATTGAAGACCACACGCGCATTGCGTGCTTCATTTTCAATCACCGGGCGGCCTTCGGGGCTGCCGATTTCCTCATCCCCGGTAAAAAGCCCAACGAGCGGCCCCGGCGCGCCGCCGAATTTATGAAAGGCCGCGAGGACAAACATATTCATGACAATGCCGGCCTTCATATCGGCCACACCCGGCCCATAGGCGATTTTGCCCTGAATGGTGAAGGGCCGGCGTTCCGGTTCGCCCTTCGGGAAAACCGTGTCCCGATGCCCCATCAGTACGATATTCTTCTGCTGATTGCCGGAACCAATTTCATGCGCACCAGGCACAATGCCACGCAGGCAATCGCCATGCTTTTCACGAGGCACGACCTCCACCGCAATGCCCTGGCCTTCAAGAAAGCGCTTCACCTGCTGGCCGGTGCGATCCACGCCCGGTTTGTCGTAGGAACCGCCATCGGTATTCACCATGTCCTTGAGCTCAGCGAGCATGGCGTCCTGTTGCGTGGCAAGCCAGGCGGTGATTTGCGCTTCGGTGGTCATGATATCCTCGTGATGACTGGAATAAGGCCCAAGCCTGCGTCAGCAAGGGCGCCTTCGCAAGGGCGCTATTCAACCTTGCCCAGTGCACGGATCACGCGCAGCAAACGCCCGGCATCCTCATCATAAAAGCGCCGGAAGGCATCGCCTTCGCGGAAATCGACCGTGTTGCCACTGCCCGCCATGATACGGATGAAATCCGCATCCTGCGCCACCTGGCGCGACGCGTCGCGAATGCGATCAATAATCGCGGGTGGCGTGCCAGCAGGCGCGAAAAGCCCGACCCAGATGTAGAACTCCACATCCGCAAAGCCTTTCTCAATCAGTGTCGGCACATCCTCAAAACCCTTGAGCCGTTGACGGCCCCAGGTGGCAAGTGCGCGCAACCGCCCATCACGCACATGCTGCGCGACCGGCCCGGGGCCTGAGGAAAGCGCTTGCACCTGCCCGCTCAAAATCGCGGTCAGCGCCGGACCGCCACCCTGGAAGGGCACATGCAGCATCTGCAAGCCTGCTACCTGAGACAGCATCGCCATCGGCACATGCAGGGCCGAATAATTCCCAGCTGAGGAATAGGCGATCTGCCCTGGCTTCGCGCGCACTTCGGCGATGAATTCTTCAATGGTGCGAATGGGGCTTGCTGCCGGCACCACCAATACTGTTGGATCGGCGGAGAACAACGCAATCGGCGTAAGCATATCGGGCGTATAGGCCGGCGTGCGGCCATTGATACGGGCTGCTTCCGGCAGGAAGGTCATGGAAGAAAGACCCATCAGCAGCGTATAGCCATCGGGGGCGCTGCGGGCGACGAAACCATTGCCGATTTCGCCCGCCGCGCCGCCGCGATTGGTGATCGGCACCGGCACACGCCACAGCCGCTCCAGCACCGCCGCCACCGGCCTGCCCACCACATCCGCCTGCCCGCCGGGCGGGAAAGCAACTAGCATGGCAACCGCGCGCGATGGGAAATTCTCCTGCGCCAGCGCAGGTGCGGCGAAGGGGAGCGCAGCGGCCCCGGCCAGAAAAACGCGTCTTTGCATGTTTGATCCTCCCGGTTTTTGTGGTTTCAGGCGACAGGATTTTCGAGCACACCTATCCCGCTGATTTCAATCCGCACGACATCACCCTTTCGCAGGAAACTCGGCGGGGTGAAGCCAATGCCAACGCCAACCGGCGTGCCGGTCGCAATCACATCGCCAGGTTCAAGCGTTATGGCGGCACTGATTGCTTCAATGAGCATCGGCACATCAAAGATCAAATCCGCGACCAGCGCATCCTGCCGCTTTTCGCCATTCACATGCGTGATAAGGTGAAGTTTTGCGGGGTCGGACGCTTCATCCGCGGTCAGGATGGCGGGGCCCATGGGGCAGAAACTATCCAAACCCTTGCCGAGCACCCATTGGCCATGGCGCTTTTGCAAATGCCGCGCGGTCACATCATTGATGATGGTATAGCCAAAGACATGCGAAAGTGCTGCGCCCTTCGCAATGCCGCGCCCACACTGGCCAATCACAATCGCCAATTCGCCTTCGTAATCAAGCCCACCTGTCGGGTCCAAATGGCTCAGGATGGGTTCGCCGGTGGCGATAATGGCCGTATGCGGCTTGGAAAAAACAACAGGGAAGGGCGGCACCACATCCTTGGCCCCGCCATCAAAACCCGATCCCGAAAATTCCTTGGCGTGTTCATGGTAATTCTTGCCAACACAAAACACATTCTTGGGCGGGCGCGGAATGGGGGCGAGGATTTTCGCGTCATGCACGGCCGGCGCCTTGCTGAGCGCGTCGTGCGCCGCATCCAGCGCCGCCGGCCCGGCGGCAATCAGCCCAAGCATGGTGCGCGGCAACGATGGTGCGGCGGCGGCGATGTCTCGCACCGCGCCCGCTGCATCCAGGGCGCCAATACGCGTGCCTGCGGTATCCAAGAAAGTGACCAAACGCATCAGCCTGTCCTTATTGCTAGGCGGGGCTTGGCAAGCGGCATCACCCCTGCTGCGGCACTCCTTATGGAGCAGGGATTTCCCTGTCAATGTGGCGAATTCATGCGCCTTGTGCCGCCGTGCCAAGCCGCGCAAAACCATATCAGGGGGAGGTGCTGCACCAAGTATTGAAGCAAACCAAAACCACAGGTCAGGCGAATGCCGCCGGCGTCAACGCACCACAAAATCTTTCAGCACCTCCGGCTTGAAAGCCAGGCCATGCCCCGGCGTTTCTGGCGCCGTGATTATGCCATTGGCAATTTTCGGCAGGCTGATGAAGGCATCATCCAATAGCCCCATCTGCTCCGCCCAAATGCCATTCGGAATGCTCGCCAGCAGATGCACATTCAATTCCGGGAACAGATGCGGCGCGATGGTGATGCCCCAGGTATCGGCCACGGTTGCGATCTTACGCAGTTCCGTCAGCCCCCCGCGCATCGGGTCAGGCTGCAAGATGGGCAGACGCCGATTTTCGAAGGAAGGCTTTAAATCAGCGCGGCCAAAATGCGTCTCCCCACCCACCACGCGCATATCAAGCGCCTCGGCACAACGGAGGTAGCCGGCGTAATCATCGGCCAGTACAGGTTCTTCCAACCAATAAATATCATATTCCTCAAACTTGCGGCCCATGGTGATGGTAATATCGGCAGACCAGCCCATATTCACATCAATCATGATATCAATATCGGGGCCGACGGCTTCACGCATGCGCCGCACATTATCAAGATCGGTGTTGTGGTAATCAATATGCGTGACCTGCATCTTGATGGCAGCGTAGCCTTGTTCGATGTAATGCTTGGCTTTCGCGATCATGCCATCGCCTTGCGCCCCGCGAAAACAGCCGCTGCCATAAATCGGGATGTCGGACCGGAAATGCCCCCAAACCCGATGCAAGGGCAGCCCCGCCACCTTGCCCAGAATATCCCAAAGCGCGATGTCAATCGCCGATTGCGCCATCATGGCCACGCCGCCACGACCGCCGGTCAGTGTCGCGCGCCACAAATCACGCCAGATCGCCTCAATGGCCGAGGCATCGCGCCCGATGATGCGTGGCGCCATCGCTTCCGCGATGTAGGCGCCGATGGTGCGCTGCAAGGGCAGGTTCAGCAAATGCAAATAGCCCATGCCGGTAATGCCCGATTGCGTGGTGATTTCCACCACGACCAGGTCACGCATCGGCCCGAGCGCATGGCCAGCCAGCCACGGGTCATCCGCCCAGGGCATTTGCAGCAGCGTGGTTTTCACCTCGCGTATCGTGAGATCAGCTATGTCGTTTTCTTCCATCGGCCAGCGCAGCATCAGGCCCTCTTGGCCTTGCGGTCAATCGCCTGATCCGCCGAAGCCGGGCTAAAATGCTTCCCCATGTCGCTTCGATTCGCCCTGACCCATCGCAGCACCTATCGCTATGCGCGTGCGGCGGCACTTGGCCCGCAGCTCATTCGCCTGCGCCCGGCACCGCATTGCCGCGCGCCCATCCTGTCCTATGCGCTCAAGATCGAACCCGCCACGCATTGGCTGCATTGGCAGCAGGACCCGCTTGGAAATTTCATGGCGCGCGTGTTGATGGCAGAATCGGTCACGGCCTTCAGCGTCACGGTGGACCGCACTGCCGAAATCGCGACCATCAACCCCTTTGATTTTTTTGTTGAACCGGAAGCGGCCAACTGGCCCTTCACGCCGGAACCCTGGCTTGCCGAACAGCTTTTGCCTTATCGTCGGCTTGATCCGCTGGGCCCCTTGCTTGATGCATTCATGCAGGAAATACCACGCTCATCGCGTGGTACGGTTGAATTCCTGGTCCTTCTGACCGCGCTGGTGCATCAACGTATCGCCTATGTGCAGCGCGCAGAACCTGGCGTCTGGGATGGCGAACAGGTGCTTCGCGCAGGGCGCGGTTCCTGCCGCGATTCCTCCTGGCTATTGGCACAAATCCTGCGCCGGCTTAGCTTTGGCGCGCGCTTTGTTTCTGGCTATTTGATTGAACCCGCCATGCTTGGCCGTGATGATGCCGAATTGCACGCCTGGGCAGAGGTCTATTTGCCAGGCGCCGGTTGGGTTGGAGTCGACCCGACATCTGGGCTATTACCCAGGACAGGGCATATCCCGCAGGCTGCTGGCCCTGATCCTGCGAGTGCTGCGCCAATTTCCGGCACGGTGGAGCCGACTGAAACCGATAGCCGGTTTGACATGGTACTGCGGCGCTTGGACGGGGCGCCGTATGCGCAAAACCCCTCGGCGCCTCGGTAACGACAGGGTCATGCCCGGCGCCGAAATCCCGCCCTATTTCGGCCAATGGGAAACGCCCGGCCTGATCGGCGCCATCATCACGGGTGCTTGCGCGGCTCGGAATGATCCTGCCTGGGCGGCTTCCGGCGCCGAAAACCCTGCTGAATACGCGCTTTGGGCCGAACATCTATGCGGTGTGGCGTGTTTGCGCATGGCGCTTGCCGCGCGCGGCATCACGCCGCCGCGTGCGAGGGACCTCGCGAAGATGCTGACCCGCTACGGCGCCTATGTGGAGGAAGCCGACGGTTTCATCCGCGGCCTGATCTATGCGCCGGCCATCACCTGGCTCGCGGAGGCCCACGCCATACCGGCCGAGATCATCCTGGACCGCGCGGCTGAGGATATCCCGCCCTTGCTGGCGGATGGGGGGTTGTTTATCGCTTCCGTCCATCCTGCCATTCGCCGCCCGGCAGACCCCGCACCGGGGAAGGGCGGACATCTGGTGCTGGTCTTTGGCGCGGCGGGCGATGCACTGCGCTTGCACAACCCTTCCGGCCATGATGCGGCGTCCCAGGCGGATGCGCGCGTGCCGATTGCCGATTTCATACGGTTTTTTGCCGGTCGCGGCATTTGGCTGCCCGGCGCGCCATTGGCGCCGCGCGCGTGAGGACCTAACAACACCCCATGCGAAGCCTGTGCTTCTGCTGATACTGATGTTTTGCCCGCTGCTTGCGCCGCGGGCCGAAGCGTGGGGCACGGGCGGCGTCATCACCGGCATTCCCGGCTATAATCTGCAACGAACCGCAAATGGGGTGCTTGGCCTGCTTGGCTATAATGTGGTGCCGGATGTCACGGTGTCTTCGCTCAGCATTAGCAGAGGCGGGCAAGAAGATACTGGGCTGCAGACCACGCAATTTGGTCTGGGCTTCAGGGTGGATCCGGATTTTCAGCTCTATCTTGAGGGGTTTTGGGTTATTCGCGCTACGATCCGCGCTTTGTCTTTTCCGAGGGAGAAAAGAAATCCTTCCTGCCGACGCGCTGGAACAATTTTTCCGGCACGGTTGGGGTCGGTTGGGATTTCCCGATCATTGAAGGGCTGGTGTTCCGCCCCACTCTGAATGCTGCGCTGGGAAATGTGGAAAATGACGCTTCGCTGTTTGGCCGCCCGCTCCGTTGGGTGGTAGATTTTTCCCATTCGCGCTTTTGCGGTGATCAGGTGGCGCTGGGCTTCGACCACCTCACCAAGGTGGGCGGTGGGATTGAGATGAATGTGGGGCGCTACGAATTGGGCGTTTGGGATTTCAATATGCAAAGCATTCGGATCGTGGCGCGGTATTTGTTCGGCCAGAATGTCTCGGGCGCCTCGGTTGGGCTTGCGGTGTCGTTCTGAAGCCAGAATTGGGGGGCGCCTTGACGCCCCGCCCCGCAAGTGATGCTTTGCACCCATCAGGAAGGAAGATAGCCGCCATGGACCATAACCCCTTGCCGTTCGCCCCCACCGAAGAAACGCGTATGCTGCAGGACCTTGTCGCGCGCTTCGTGGATAAGGAACTGATTCCGCTTGAACCTGCGGTCCTGAAGCGGGAAGCTGAAGGCAAGGGCTTCAAGCTTTCGGAAGAAGAAGAAACGCGCCTCCTCGCGCGCTGTAAGGAACTCGGCCTTTGGGGGCTTGATGTGCCGGAGGAATTTGGCGGAGCCAACCTGTCCCTCAGCGCGCTCGCGGCGGCTGAGGAAGAATTGGGCCGCGCCTGCGTGCCCTTCGTCATCCCGCCCGATAGCCCCAATCTGCACATGATGCTCTCGGTCGCCAATACCATGCAGCGGGAATGCTATCTGGCGCCTTATGCCGCCGGCACAGCGCGCTCTGCCATGGCGATCTCAGAACCCGGCGCGGGCGGCGATCCCGCCGGCATGACCACGCGCGCGCTCAAGGATGGCAATGACTGGGTCATCAATGGCCGCAAGATTTGGGTGAGCAATGTGCCGCGCGCAGATTTCATTATCCTGATGGCGCGCACCGGCGAAGGGAAGCGTCAGGAAGGTGTCACGGCTTTCATCGTGGAAAAGGGCACGCCCGGCTTCATCATTGAACGCGAAATTTCCATGATCGGCGGACGCAAGACTTATGAGCTGGTCTTTGAGGATTGCCGCGTGCCGGAGAGCCAAGTGCTTGGCGAATTGGGCCGCGGCTATGCGCCGATGCAATTGCGGCTGAATGTGCGCCGCCTGCAAATGGGCGCGCGTTGCGTTGGCATGGCGCGCCGTGCCTTGGACATGATGGCGGATCAGGCGCGCAATCGCGTGACCTTCGGCGTGCGCCTCGCAGACCGGCAGGCCATTCAATGGTGGGTGGCGGAAGCAGCTACTCGCATGCATGCCTGCAAGCTGATAGTGGCCGACCTGGCGGCCAAACTTGATGCGGGTGCTGATGTGCGCATGGAAGCTTCCATGCTGAAGGTTGAAGGCACGGAAATGGCGCAGGATATCCTCGATCAGGCCATGCAGACCTTCGGCGCCATGGGTGTCACGAAGGAGCTTCCCCTGCAATTGATGCACCAACAGGTGCGCCTGATGCGCGTGTATGAAGGCCCGTCCGAGGTGCATCGCAGCGCCATTGGCCGGCGCATTCTGGGTTCCAAGGTCTGATCCCGGATGGCGGAACCGCATCGCCCGCTGGATGGGATTCTCGTTCTTGATCTCGGGCAGATTTACCAGGCGCCCTATTGTTCCTTCCTGATGGCGATGGCGGGCGCCACCGTCATCAAGATTGAACCGCCGGGCGGCGAGTCACTCCGGCGCCGCACCATGGTGTCTGGCGGGTCCGTGCCGCAGGCCATGCTGAATTCCAACAAGCTTGGCATTTCGATAGATTTCAAAAATGAAGCGGGGCGCGAGCTATTTCTTTCCATGGTGGATCGTGCCGATATTCTGATTGAGAATTTTGCGCCGGGGGCGATGGACAAGCTTGGCCTTGGGCAAGAAGTGCTACTGGCCCGCAACCCGCGCCTGATCTATGCGGCGGCGTCCGGCTATGGCCGTTCCGGGCCGGATCGCGACAAGCTGGCGATGGACCTGACGGTGCAGGCGGCATCCGGCATGATGCACACAACCGGTTTCCCGGATGGCCCGCCGGTGAAATCCGGCCCGGCAATGGTGGATTTTCTGGGTGGCACGCATCTTTACGCGGCTGCCATCACGGCACTGTTTGACCGCGAACGCACCGGGCGCGGGCGCTTTGTTGAAATCGCCATGCAGGACACGGTTTATCCCTGTTTGGCTTCCGCGCTTGGCATGCATTTCGGCGGGCTGCGCGGCAAGATCCCGCCGCGCACGGGCAATTCCCATGCCGGGCTCGCGATGGCGCCCTACAATGTCTATCCGACGCAGAATGGCTATCTAGCGATCATAGTGGTAAAGGAAGACCATTGGACTCGTCTACTGCGTGCCATGGGGCGCGAGGATTTGATGGGCGATCCGCGCTTCGCGACCAACCCCGTGCGCGTGCAAAACATGCCTGAGGTTGACGCCATGGTGACCGCCTGGCTTGCCGGCATGACACGGGAAGAAGCGGTCGCCGCCACGCGTAAATTCGGTGTGCCCGCCGCGCCCGTGCGCGATTTGGATGAGGTGATCAATGATGCCGGCATGCATGAACGCGGCATGCTGCATTGGATGCACCACCCTGAGGTTGGACGGGTTTGCCTGCCATCCTCACCTTTGCGCTTCACCGATGCGCCGGCGCCGGCACTGCAGCCGAGCCCGTTTCTCAATCAGCATGAAGTAGAAGTGCTGGAGGGGATTTTTGGGTTTTCGGCGGAAGAAAGGGCAGCGCTGCGGGAAGCGGGGGCTATTAGTGTGGCAGCGCAGGTGAAGGGGTAGAAGCCGACTGAAACTTCTTAAGGGCTGACAATGATGAGATGCAGAAGCTTATCAACGGGAGGAAGTAACCAGCCGAATCTACCGATGACAATATTTACGGTTCATTTTGACGTCGTCCGCATGGCTTTTTGCCCCACTTGAAATCGAAGTGTCTGATGAAGCGTTTCTGCTCAACCTCATAAAGCCTGCTTCCAAAGCGACTACCCATACTGGTTTCCCGAAACTGTGAGGAAACTACCTCTATCTTCTGCGTTCGCCCGAGAGTGTCCGAAGACCGAAGCATACCGTCAGGGCAACAGGTCAGTTTCCTGAAAGATGCGTGTCAATTGGATTAGGTCGGCTCCCTTAGGGTCAGAGGTAAATACCATAAACAAGCTTTTCTCGGCAAAGAATGCCTTCTCGGCGACATCGTAAGCCCGTGCAGGCCAGGCTGAATCAAATGTAGTCACCTTCCCATTAGGCAGCCGGTATTTGAAGCCGACACGGAGTTCAGTCGCAGTTCGTCCAATTGAGTCAACAGCGCCCAAGAGGTTTTTGGGTGCCGTAGTTTTCTGATCGGTTTTCTGCGCCATCTTCTTGGGCTGTGTTGCATTACGCTTCTTAGGAGTTGGTTGCTTTGTCATTATATGACCCTCCTGGTTCACGTGATTTCTAATTTCGGGTCTCAAGAATCTTTTGCTTTCGAGCCTAACGCCATTCTTGTTAAGTAACCTCTGATTTAATCCCGTCTTTTTGGTCTATGATTGATTTTCTGAGTCTATTGTGCCTCGGTCATTCATCCCTTGAGCGCGACCCCCATGCAGCAAAAAAGCCTCTCGAGCCTCGGCTT
>VGDM01000026.1 GCA_016869715.1 Alphaproteobacteria bacterium | reverse complement strand
CCAGGCGGCCCCATCAGGGCCGCGGCATGAATGGGCGCACGCCCATCCGCGCATTCACCAAGGACATGCAAAAAATCAGCAACACGGAGGTGACCAGCCAGACAAAAACTGCCAAACTCAAACCCGCGTGAAACTCGCTTCAAATGCGGTTACTGTAGGGGAATATCGTGAGTGTACAAAAAAAAATTCTTTACCGCCCTGTTCTTTCGCTACCGAAAATGAATACTCTCGGCAATCACCATTCTGATCGAGCAAGATGAAAAAGAAATTATTGCGCTTTGGATCATCAAATGCAGTGGCTAGGTCATCGGGTTTTCTTACTTTGAGAGCCCTTGAAGGTCTAGGAACCTGTTCGATATCATTGAATTCGTAATAAAAACACCATTGCCGCTATCATATTCGGGTCTACCAACACAGACATGGCCTTGGAAGTTCAACTTCCGAAAAGCCAGGATGTTTTTTTGGGTCAACCACGAGCCCGCCATAATGGGCAACCTTGAAGGGAGTGTCTCGATAGTTCAGGTATAATCTATAGATTAGTGGCAGGCCAACAAGAAAAACCAGAATATGCCAACGCTCACACATACTATCCAAATTTTTCTGCGCGAGATGGTGCCCTGATTGTAGTTCACGTCAAAATTCCGCCTGATCGGATCAGTTGAATCCAAGGACCTCTTCTCACTGGTAGCGCTTCACCGGCGCCTATTCCCCCACCTTCCGCTTATGCCCGATCACCCCCATCAACCGCCGGTCCCGCCACGCCGAGCGCTCACCAATTTTCTCCAAGGGCAGTGCCGCGCGGCGTTCTGCCGTGACGCGCGAAACTGTTGCTTCATCATACAAAAACGGCGTCTGTTCCTCCGTAATCGCGCCCATGAGCCCACCGAACCGCGCGGCGTAATCCGCAACCCCACCCGGCGCGTTCAGATCAATCGTCTCAAACGGCCCCATGAAGGACCAGCGGAGCCCAAGCCCATCTTTCACGCAGGCATCCACATCCTCAACACTCATCACGCCATCGCGCACCAGGCGGAAGGCTTCGGCAACCAATGCGCCTTGCAGCCGGTTCAGCACAAAGCCGCGGGTTTCCTTCATCGCGGTCACCGGCACCTGGCCCACACGCACCATCAAAGCGCGCGTGCGTGCCACCACTTGCGGCGCGGTCCAGGGCGCGCCAACCAATTCCACGAGGGGAACCAGATAGGGCGGGTTCACCGGATGCGCGACCAGGCAGCGCGCGCGCCCCGCCAGCCCCTCGGTAAAGGCGCTGGCTGGAATGCCGGAGGTTGAGGATGCCAGCACCACATCTGGCCCGCACAGCGCATCAAGCCGCGCGAAAATCTCGCGCTTCGGCTCCACCCGCTCCGGGCCGTTTTCCTGCACATGCGCAGCACCCGCGACAGATCCTTCCATACTGGCGGCAGCGCTGATGCGCGCGGCAATCACGGCAGGCGCTTCGGTGATCAGCCTGGCATCGGCCAAATCCTGCAGGCTCTGCCGGATAAGGCCGAGGGCCGTTGTAGAAACCCCCGTCACCGGGTCCCAAATCCGCACGCTATGTCCGACGCGGGCGAACACCACGGCCCAGGCACGGCCAATCAACCCGGCCCCGATGACGGCGATTTGTTCCATGGTGTAACTCCTGTTCATGGCCGGTCTTGATAGGGCTCGTCGCAAAGGCGATGTAAGGGCTCGTGAGCCAAAACCGCAACGCGCCTTTGCCAGCGCCACCGACCCCAACCCTACCTGTGGGCCTGAAGCGCTGGCTTGGCTTCATGCTGCTGGGCGGCACCATGGCCTTGGCGGGCATGCTGGCGCTCTGGCGTGCGGTTGCTTCGGTGTTCGGGCTTTGAATAGTTTTTGGCGCCTTTGGCTGCTGCCGATGATGGGGCTAGCGCTGATTCCCGCCACGCTGTTCAACCTGTTTGCCATGCGCCAGACAGCGCTGATTGGCTGCCTGCTCGGCATTGGCCTTCCCTTCATTGCTGCACGCGTGATGAAGCGCGGCAGGAAAGGCGACGCCAAGCGTGCCGCCATGCTCATGGGCGTGGCGGCTGGCCTCGCCACCGGGCTTGGCGCCGGGGCAGGGCCGATCATTGGGGCGTTGTTTGCGCTCGGCGCCTGGGGCGGCACACGGCTGCTTTATGCCGAAATCCCGGAAGCCGCGCCGCCCGCGCCACCTCCGCCGCCGCCCTCTGGCCCGCTTGCGGATGCGCGCATCCGGCTGGCAGGGGTTGCGGCCATCGCAGCGCGCGGCAATGAACCGCGCCTGATCCCGGTGGCGCAGGCGATTGGCCAGGCGCTGGATGATCTGGAAGCGCGGCCCGAAGGCATTGCCCGCGCGCGCCGCTTCCTCGCCGTGCATCTGGATGGGCTGGAACGCATCGTGACACGGCTTGAAGCCGGCGTGGCACCACCGCCCGCGCTTGGCGCGCTGCTACGTGATCTTGAGGCCGCTGCACGGCGCTTGCGGGATGACCTCCGCGCCGAGGAGAACGCAGCACTCGATATCCAAGTGAAAGTGCTGGCCGATAGGCTGCGCGAGGAAGGCTATTCATGAGCGAAATCGTCACCACCGCTGAAGAACGCCGGGCCGAGGTTGAACGCCTCGCCGCGCAGCTTGACGTGACAGACCCGGCTGCCGTGCTTCGCTTCGGGCAAGAAGCGCAAACCCGCGCCTCGGCGGCAGCCGATGCCATGCTGGCAGGGGCGAAAAACCGCGAAGCGGCGGAGGCGGGGCACACACTCGGCAACTTGCTGACCGCGCTGCGCGGCTTTGACGTTTCGGGGCTTGTGGAAAAGCCGAGTTTTTTTGCGCGCTTATTCAACAAGGCGGGGGCCGAAGCCGCGCAGGTGATCAGCCGCTATGAGGGGCTGAAGGACCAGGTCGAGGCGATTGGCGACAAACTGGATGCGCATCGCACGCGGCTGTTGGAAGATGTCGAAAAGCTGGAACGTCTCTATGGCGCAACGCTTGATTGGTTCCATGGCCTTGGCGATCACATCGCGGCCGGCGAGATAGTGCTGAACAACACGGACAGCACCGCGATCCCGGAAGCGGAGGCGAAGGCAACGTCAGAGGATACGCTCGCTGCACAGAAGCTGCGGGATTTGCGCGCGGCGCGTGATGAGCTTGATCGGCGCATCCATGATCTGCGCCTGACGCGGCAGGTTGCGATGCAGGCGCTGCCTTCCATCCGGCTCATTCAGGAAAATGACAAAGCGCTGGCGGCAAAGATTCAATCCGTGGTCGCCAATACCGTGCCGTTGTGGCGCCAGCAATTGGCGCAAGCACTCGCCATTCAGCGCATGCGCGATGCAGGCCAGATGCTGAAGCAGGCAAATGACCTGACCAATCAATTGCTTACCGCGAATGCTGAGCGGCTCCGCCAGGGTAATGCCGAGGCGCGGAATGAAATCGAGCGTGGCGTTTTTGATCTGGCCGCGGTGAAGCAGGCCAATCAGCTGCTGGTGGCAACCATTGGAGATAGCCTGACTATTGCCGAACGTGCACGCTTACAGCGTGTCGATGCGGCGGTTGAATTGGACAAGGCCGAGGCCGAAATCAGACGCGCACTGATGGCCGCAAAAACCACACCGCCCGCGCCAAAAAGCTGAAGCACCAAAGACCGGGAGAAATCTGACATGATCACCAAACGCATCATCCTTGCCGCCATGCCCGGCCTTTTGGCCGCACCGCATATCGCCAAAGCGCAAGCCGCTTGGCCCAGCGGCTCGGTCCGTATCGTAGTGCCTTTCCCACCGGGCGGTTCCACCGATGCTTTGGCGAGGCTGCTGCAACCCCATTTGCAGGCCGAATTTAGCGTGCCCTTTATTGTCGAAAATCGCAGCGGCGCTTCCGGGTCACTCGGCACCGCGCAGGTCGCGCGTGCGGCGCCCGATGGCAATACCTGGCTGATCGTGTTTGACACGCATGCGGTTAATCCGGCGCTGATCCCGAATATGGGCTTTGATACCGAACGGGATTTGACCTCGCTTTTATTGTTCGGCACCGCACCCATGGTGCTGACCGCGCATCGCTCACGTCCCTATCGCAGTTTTGCTGATGTTGTGGCGGCAGCGAAGACCAAGCCCGAGACCGTCACCTATGGCACCATCGGCAATGGCAGCCTCGCGCATCTCACCATGGAACTTATCCAGCGCGCTGGCGGCTTCAAGCTGGTGCATGTGCCCTATCGTGGTGGTGGGCCGCTTGCGGTCGCGGCTGCGGCGGGTGAGGTGGATTTGCCGATCGCAACCCGCCCCGCCATTGGCGTGCATATTGATGCCGGCACGCTGGTGCCCCTTGCGCAAACCAGCGCCAGGCGCAGCCCCAATATCCCGGATGTGCCGAGCATGACGGAACTTGGCATTACGGGGGTTGATTCGCGGGCTTTTTGGGGTTTCCTTGGCCCCGCGCGCCTGCCGGAGCCGATCAAGGCGCGCATGGAAGCGGCAGTGCGCAAGGCCTTGGATGTGCCAGAACTCCGCCAACGCATCATCGGCCTTGGCATCGATCTCAACCCGCAAGGCGAAGCCGCCTTTACGCAATTCCTTTCTGCCCAAATCGCGACCTGGGGTCGTGTGGTACGGGAGAATAATATCCGCCCGGATTGACGTGCTGATGAGTTGGCGTGGCGCCGGGCCACGCCGGTCGATAAGGGGGGAAAAGGTAACGACTATCGATATTCAAACTTACCCTGAAAAACCGTTCATCGTTGCATAAACGGGGGCTTTACCTTACTTGCAAAAGGCGTAGCCTTCGCCAAGCCGCAAAGGCTTAGAACCGTTTTGGGAGGAAAAGTCATGAATATAACACGTCGCACGGCCCTTGCGGCCGGGGCGGGCATTGGCACCGGCATTGGTGGCCTGCCCTGGCGGAGCGCAAAGGCGCAGGCTGCCAATACCATCAAGATGGCGCTATTGTGTGATTTTTCTGGCATGTATCGCGATGTTTCTGGTCCGACTTCACTTGCCTGTGCGCGCCAAGCGGCTGCCGAGCTGGGCAATCGCGGCTTCAATGTCGAAGTGCTTTTTGGCGATAACCAGAACCGCCCGGATGTTGGGTCAAATCTTACGCGGCAATGGATTGATCGCGAAGGTGTTGACCTGATCCTTGATGGCGGCGCTTCCTCGGTCGCGCTGGCTGTCGCGGATATCGTGCGCGAAAAGAACAAGGTATTCATAAGCACCTCGACCGCGACCTCGGATCTGACCGGGCGCGCCTGCACGCCCAATACCGTGCATTGGACCTATGATACCTATATGCTCGCGAAATCCACCGGCGGTGCGACCGTGAAGGCGGGCGGGGATAGCTGGTTTTTCATCACGGCGGATTACGCCTTCGGTCATGCGTTGGAACGCGATACGGGTAATTTTGTGCGTAATGCCGGCGGGCGGGTTCTCGGCCAGGTGCGCACACCCTTCCCGGGCACCACTGATTTCTCGTCCTTCTTGGTGCAGGCGCAAGCTTCGCGCGCCAAGGTCATCGGCCTTGCCAATGCGGGTGGCGATACCATCAACTGCATCAAGCAGGCCGCGGAATTTGGTATCACCCGGCGCGGGACCAGACTCGCAAGTCTTCTGATGTTCTTGCCCGATGTGCATGCGCTTGGCTTGCAGACGGCGCAGGGGCTGGTCTGTACGGAAACCTTCTATTGGGATTTGAACGACCGGACCCGCGCCTTTTCTACGCGCATCCGGCCACAGATTGGCCAGAATGCACTTTGCATGAATCATGCCGGCACCTATGCCGCGCCGCTGCATTATCTGAAGACGGTTGCCGACATGGGCGCCGCCGCAGCCAAGCAGAATGGCGCGGCAACGGTTGCGCGCATGAAGGCCATTCCTTGCGATGATGATTGCTTCGGCCCTGGCAGCATCCGCCCCGATGGCCGCAAGCTGCACCCGGCCTATCTTTTCGAGGTCAAAAAGCCCGAAGAGAGCAGGGGCGCTTTCGACTATTACAAGCTGCTGCAAACAACGGAACGTGACGAAGCTTTCCGCCCGCTCAATGACGGCGGGTGCAGCCTGGTCCGCAGCTGAAGACCGAAAGGCGCAGCGGGCTTACCCATTCCGCCGCGCCTAGTTTTTGATGCGAAACACCAATTGGCGCGACAGCACGAAATTGCCGAACATCCCAGCAATTGCCCCGGCAGCGACACCCAGCACCGGATGCACCGCCACAAGCGGCACAAAGGCGACCAACGCGGCATAGGTGCCGTAATTCATCGCAAAGCCCACCAGATTGACCAGCAGGAACAGCGCCCATTGCTGATGAACAAGGCCACCACCGCGCCCGCGAAAGGTCCATAACCGATTCAACGCCCAGGTCGTGGTCGCCGCCACCAGGTAGGAAACCGCGCGTCCGCCATAAAGCCCAAGCCCCAGCGCCAGGCCCGCATAAAGCACCGCCGTATCCACCACAAAGCCAATCGTGCCCACTACACCGAAGCGCAAAAATTCCATCAGCACGCCAAAACGCGCAGGGCCGATCATGCCTTCAAGCCGGGTGAGGATGGTCTGGAACGCCATGCGTGCCTGTAACGCAGGAAAGGCGCGGCGCAAACTGCCTTGGCCCTGGCGGCGTTGCAGCGCTATGGGAAGCGCCGGAGAGTCCAGGTTTGAGGGGGAGGCGTCAGTGGTCGCAGTAATCGGTCTCGGTAATATGGGCATGGCGATGCTCAAGCGGCTTCTTGAGGCCGGCCACAAGCCAAGCGCCTGGGATTTGGACCCTGGCAAGCGCGATGCCGCACGCCAAGCCGGCGCCAGCATCGGCGTTGATCTCGCGGACAGCATCGCTGAGATCACACTTTTTTCCCTGCCGCATGATGCCGCGGTGGCCGAAGTGCTGAGCCACGCAATGCCCGCCTTGCCGCAAGGCGCTGTAATCATTGACACCTCCACCCTTTCGCCACGCGCCGTGCGCGGTTTCGCGGAACAGGCGAAAGCGCAGGGCGTTTTCTATCTGGATGCACCGGTCTCAGGCGGCCCTGCGGGTGCTGCGGCGGGCGGCATGGCCATGATGGTGGGTGGCGATGCCGCCGGCCTCGAACGTGCAACACCCATCCTGCAACATTTGACTGCACGGCTTTTGCACATCGGGCCATCCGGGGCCGGGCAGGTGGCGAAGCTGGTGAATAATCTGCTCGTCGCAAGCCATCTGGTCACCACCGGTGAGGCGCTGCGCCTCGGCGCCGCCGCGGGGGTTTCGCCGGAAGCGCTCTTGCCGGTGTTGAATGGCGCCTCGGGCCGTTCCGCGGTAACCGAGGTAAATTGGCCGCGCTGGATCATCCCCGGCAGCTTTGACTCAGGTTTCAGCGCAGGGCTGATGCGCAAGGATGTCGGTCTCGCGCTGGAACTCGCGCGGGAATTGGATGTATCGCTGCATGCAACCGGCCGCGCCGCCGCGTTGTGGCAGGAATGGCGCGACGCCGTGCCGGATGAGGCCGATTTCAACCGCCTCTCGGCAGCGCTTTTTACAGGAGCCAAGCCATGACCCCCTTCAGCGCCAAAGCCGTTCTCACCGCCGAAGTCACCGCGCTTTTGGGTGGGCGCACCGGCAGCCTGTTGAATGGCGAGATTATCCCGGGCGATGGCGCCATCATCACCCTGCAAGACCCAACAAACGGGGAGGCGCTACTCGACTATGCCAGCGCAGGCGCGGGCCTTATCGCTGAAGCCACCAGCAGCGCGGCGCGCGCGCAGGGTGATTGGCAGGCGTTGAGTGGCGCCGAACGCGGCCGCCGACTTTGGGCCATCGCGCCCTTGCTGCGGCAATATGCGGAGAACCTTGCGCGCTTGGAATCCGCGCAAACTGGCAAACCCTTGCGCGACACCCGCACGGAAGTCGCCCGTGTCGCGGAAATGGCAGAATACTGGGCCGGCTGGTGCGACAAGATTGAAGGCCGGATCATTCCCGTGCCTTCCGGCCACACCGTCATGGTGAAGCGTGAGGCGCTTGGCGTGGTACTGGCCATCACGCCTTGGAATGCGCCGATTTTCACCGCTGGCTGGAATGTCTTTCCAGCGCTCGCAGCCGGCAATGCGGTGGTGCTGAAGCCATCTGAATTTACACCGCTGACCTCCCTCGTACTGGGCTCGCTTGCCGAGCAAGCCGGGCTGCCGCGCGGCCTGTTTCAGGTGATCGCCGGGCCGGGACAGGGCACTGGTACGGCGCTACTTGCTGCCCCCGAAATCGCCAAGGTGGTGTTTGTTGGCGGCGTCGCGGCAGGGCGCGCCGTTGCCACAAGTGCCGCCGCGCGTGGCGTGCCGAGCTTGCTCGAACTTGGCGGCAAAAGTGCCAATATCGTCTTCGACGATGCCGATTTCGCCAGTGCCATCCAAGGCGCTCAGCAGGCGATCTATGCCGGCAGCGGGCAATCCTGTGTCGCGGGATCGCGGCTTCTGGTGCAGTGCCGCTTGCATGATCGGTTTGTCGCCGCGCTTGCTGACGCTCAGCGCCGCATTCGGCTGGGCGATCCTATGGACGCCGCAACGGAAATGGGCCCTGTGGCCAATGCGCGGCAATTTGCCCATGTGCGGGAATTGCTTGCCGCCGGTGCCGCTTCCGGCGCTGCTGTATTGGCCGCCGAAAAACCCGCCGCGCTGCCCCAAGGCGGCTTTTGGGTGCCGCCCACCTTGCTCGCCGGGCTTTCCAATGAGGCCCGGCCAGCCCAGCAGGAAATCTTCGGCCCCGTCGTCGCCGCCATCCCCTTCGAGGATGAGGATGAAGCCGTAACGCTGGCCAATGCTACGTCCTTCGGTCTCGCTGGCGCGGTCTGGACGCGTGATTTGGGCCGAGCGCATCGCGTGGCGGCCAGGGTGAGGGCAGGGACGTTTTGGGTGAATGGCTATCGCACCATTCACGTTTCCGTGCCCTTTGGCGGCTTTGGCGCCTCAGGTCATGGTCGCTCCTCGGGGCAGGAGGTTTTGACGGAACTGACGCAAAGCAAGGCAATCTGGATAGAGGCTGCCCCCGAACCGGCCCTGGGCTTCGGCCATAGACCGGACTGAGGCCAAATCGCGCTTGCGCCACCAGCCGCAAGCGGGCTTGATAAGGGCAAACCAGAAGGGTGGCTCACATGCAACGTCGGGATGTCTTCAAACTCGGTGCCGCCGCCGCAGCGGCAAGCTCGCTGCCCAGCATCGCCATTGCGCAGCCGGCGCAGAACCGCGTGCTGAAAATGGTGCCACAGGCGAACCTCACCAGCCTCGACCCTATTTGGACGACGGCGAATATCACCCGCAATTTCGGGCATATGGTCTTCGATACGCTGTATGGGATGGACGCGCAGTTCAGGCCCCATCCGCAAATGGCCGCAGGCCATAGCAGCGATGATGGCGGGCGCAGTGTCACCATCACGCTGCGACCGGGCCTCAAATTCCATGATGGAGAGCCGGTGCGCGCGCAGGATGTGGTGCCAAGCCTGCAACGCTGGATGCGGCGCAATCCCTTCGGCCAGAAGCTCGCGACCGTCACGGATGATATTCTGGTGGTGGATGATACGCGCCTCCGCCTCCGGCTGAAAAAACCCTTCCCGCTGCTATTCCATGCGCTGGCTCAGGTTTCCAATAGCCCCGCCTTCATCATGCCAGAGCGCCTCGCCAAGACCGATCCCTTCCAGCAGGTGCGTGAGGCCATCGGCTCCGGGCCCTTCCGCTTCAAGGCCAATGAATTCAATTCCGGCAGCCTGGTGGTCTATGAGCGCTTCGCTGATTATGTACCCGTGCAATCCGGGACACAAAGCCTGACCGCCGGGCCAAAAATCGCACATTTTGATCGCGTGGAATGGCATATCATTGGGGATGCTGCGACTGCGTCTGCTGCTTTGCAAACCGGTGAGATTGACTGGTATGAACAACCGCCACCGGAAGTGCAGCAGCTTTTGCGGCGCAACCGGCAGGTGGTGATTGAAGCGATTGACCCGCTGCCGCTTGGAAGCATTCTGCGCGTCAATCATTTGCACCCGCCTTTCAACAACAAGGCGCTGCGTCGGGCACTGCTGCCTGCCATCAGCCAGGAAACTTTCATGCAGGCCGCCGTGGGTACAGACCCGGCGCTGTATAACACTGGCGTTGGGCTCTTCACACCCGGTACGCCTCTGGCCAATGACGCTGGGCTCGCGCCGCTCATGGGGCCGCGCAGCATTGACCGTGCGCGGGCCCTGATGCGCGAAGCGGGCTACACCAACCAGACCATGCGGCTGATTGGGCCCACCGATATTCTGGTGCCAGCGGCACTCACGCAGGTGGGCGCCGATCTGGTGCGCCGGCTTGGCTTCAATGCCGACATTGTGTTGAGCGATTGGGGCACCACGGTGCAGCGCCGCACCTCGCGTGAGCCGGTGGAGCGCGGCGGCTGGTCCATGCTGTTCACCTCCTTCTCATCCTTTGATTTCGCTGATCCGGCGGCGCATTTCCCGCTGCGGGGCAATGGCACCAATGCCTGGTTCGGTTGGCCGGATATCCCGAGGCTTGAGGAATTGCGCGATGCCTGGTTCGATACGCCGGATCTTGCTGCGCAGCAGTCCATCGCGCGGGATATGCAGACGGTGGCGATGGATGAGCTGCCGTATATTCCTCTTGGTGCCTATAAATCCATGACCGCCTTGCGCGCCAATCTGACCGGGCGCGTGCCGGGCTTGGCACTTTACTGGGGCATCAGGCGGGGCTGAGGGGCGGGGCCGCAAGCCATTGATGGCATGGGCCGTGCATCGCCTGTGCCAAGCCAAGGAGGCCGGCCAGTCAATTAGGCTATTTGCGCCGCACTCAAAGCAGGCTAACGAGGTTTCTTGCTTTGCCATGCTTTTTGGCAAGGCAGAGTGACTTGAACCTGGGCAGACTGTGCTGCCCCGAACACAGAATGGGAGACGGATGATGGATCGTAGAAATTTCCTCAAGGCAACTGCCGGCGTTGCGGCATTGACTGGCACAGCTGGGGTCTCAGCCCCGGCGCTGTCTCAGGGCGCCGCCGCGCGCACGTTGCGCTTCGTGCCGCAGGCCAATCTGGCCAATTTCGACCCCATCTGGGGCACTCAATATGTGGTGCGCAATGCCGCCTGTCTCGTGTGGGACACGCTCTATGGCTTTGACGACAAGCTGGAACCGAAGCGCCAGATGGTCGAAAGCGAGGAATTAACCGACGGCGGCAAGACCTGGACCTTCAAGCTGCGTGAGGGTTTGCGCTTTCATGATGGTGAGGCTGTCCGCGCGCAGGATGTGGCGGCCTCGCTCAACCGTTGGGCGGTGCGCGATGGCATGGGACAGATGATCCGCGCCATCCAGGAGGAGCCTGTTTCCGCGGTTGACGATCGCACTTTCAGGTGGCGCCTGAAGTCGCCCTACCCGAAAATGCTGGTAGCGCTGGGCAAGAACAATACGCCTATGGCCTTCATCATGCCGGAACGGCTTGCGCGGACCGATCCTTTCCAGCAGGTAAGTGAGTTTGTCGGTTCCGGCCCAATGCGCTTTGTGCGCAATGAATGGGTGCCGGGCGCCAAAGCTGTCTTCACCAAGTTCGATCAATATGTTCCGCGCAATGAGCCTGTTTCCTGGCTTGCCGGCGGCAAACGCATGAATCTGGATCGTATTGAATGGATCATCATGCCGGACCCAGCCACGGCATCAGCCGCGCTCATGAATGGTGAAATTGACTGGTGGGAAAGTCCCTTGACGGATCTGATTCCCTCGCTGCGTCGCAACCGAAATGTTCAGGTGGATATTCAGGATCCACTTGGCAATATCGGCGCCTTCCGGTTCAACCATCTTCACGCCCCCTTTAATGACGTGCGTGCGCGCCGCGCAGTCGCGATGGCCCTCAGCCAGGAAGACTACATGCGCGCTGTTGTTGGCGATGACCGGAGCCTTTGGCAGACTCTGCCGTCCTTCTTCACACCTGGAACGCCGCTCTACTCGGAAGCAGGTGGCGACATCCTCAAGGGACCGCGGAATATTGATGCGGCGCGCCGGTTGCTCGCTGAATCTGGCTATAATGGTCAGCCGATCACCGTGCTGGTGGCGCAGGATCAGGCGCCACTGAAAGCGATGGGGGAGGTTACCAATGCATTGCTAAGCTCCATCGGCATGCGTGTGGATTTTGTTGCCACCGATTGGGGTACAGTTGGTCAACGTCGCGCATCCAAATCCCTGCCCGGTCAGGGTGGCTGGCATATCTTCCACACCTGGCACGCCGGCGCTGACTGTACCAATCCGGCAGCCTATCTTGCCCTTCGCGCCCATGGTGATGGTGCCTGGTTTGGTTGGCCAACAGACAATGCGGTGGAAGCCGCGCGCAATAAGTGGTTTGATGCTCCGAACCTTGACGCAGAAAAGGCTGCCGTTGCCGAGATGAATTCCGCGGCAATGAGTCATGTCACGTACCTTCCGACAGGTTTCTACAAGGTCTTCCAGGCCTGGCGACGGAATGTGTTAGGCGTGATTGGCGCACCGATACCGTTCTTCTGGAACGTTTCCAAGTCCTGACAGTAACAGTATTAGGTAGACTAGGATCATGTTCGCCTATATCGTTCGACGCGTCTTGGCCACCATTCCGGTGATGGCCTTTGTCGCGCTGTTTGTCTTCAGCCTGCTTTATGTCGCGCCCGGTGATCCGGCTGCGGTGATTGCAGGCGATCAGGCCACGCCTGAAGACGTAGAACGCATCCGCGCCAGCCTTGGCCTCGACCGGCCATTCTTGATCCGATTCGGGGAATGGGTCTGGCGTATTCTTCAGGGTGATCTCGGCGTTTCGATTTTCACTAATCTGCCCGTTTCAACCATGATCCAGCAGCGTATTGAACCTACGCTGTCGCTCATGATCATCACCCTCATCCTGGCGGTTTCGGTCGCCATCCCGATGGGGGTGATCGCCGCCTGGCAGCAGGGCACGACGATTGATCGCACGGTGATGGGCTTTGCCGTGCTCGGCTTTTCCGTCCCCGTCTTTGTGGTCGGCTATGTGCTGGCCTATATTTTTGCGCTGGAACTTGATTGGGTGCCGGTGCAGGGATATACGCCATTGAAGCAGGGCTTCTTCCCCTGGTTCCAGAATTTGATCCTGCCCGCTGTTGCACTGGGAACAGTCTATATTGCGCTGATCGCACGCATCACGCGCGCAACCATGCTGGAAGTGCTGCAACAGGATTACATCCGCACTGCCCGCGCCAAGGGCGCCGGGCAACGCAACATCTTGTTCCTGCATGCTTTGAAGAATGCCGCCGTGCCGATTGTAACCGTGATCGGCATTGGCATCGCGTTGCTGATCGGTGGTGCGGTGGTGACGGAAAGCGTCTTTGCCATCCCGGGCCTTGGGCGGCTTACCGTGGATGCCATTCTGAGGCGTGACTACCCGGTCATTCAGGGCGTCGTGCTGCTGTTTTCCTTTGTCTATGTGCTGGTGAATCTCATGATTGACCTACTCTATACCATTCTGGACCCGAGGATCAGATACTGATGTCTGCTTCCATCCTCGACCCCAAGGGCATCACCGCCGCGAATGTCGCAGTGGCGCCCTCGTTGCCCGATATCATGCCGCCGGTCAGGGCGCGTGGCGGGTTTGTCGGCTTCATGCGGCGCAACCCGGCGATTGCCATTGGCGGGTCGCTGGTCACGCTCATGGTGCTGATCGCGATTTTTGCGCCCCTCCTCTTCACCACCGACCCAACAGCACTCGCCCCCGCGCGGCGCACGCGTGAACCATCGGCGATGTATTGGTTCGGCACAGATATGCTTGGCCGCGATATCTATTCGCGTGTGCTCTACGGCGCGCGGGTGTCGCTGCTGGTCGGGTTTTCGGTGGCGGTGCTGGCTTCCATCATCGGGCTCACCATTGGCATGATCTCCGGCTTCATCCGCTGGGCCGATAGCATCATCATGCGTGTGATGGATGGCATGATGTCCATCCCGCCGATCCTGCTCGCCATTGCGCTCATGGCACTCACGCGCGGTTCGGTGCAGAATGTGATCATCGCCATCACTATTGCGGAAATCCCGCGCGTCTCCCGCCTGGTGCGTGGCGTGGTGCTTTCGCTCCGTGAGCAACCTTACGTGGACGCCGCGGTGGCGGCGGGCACGCGCACGCCGGTGATCATCTGGCGCCATATCCTGCCGAATACGCTGGCACCCATTACGGTTCAAGCGACCTACATTTGTGCTTCCGCCATGATTGTGGAAAGCATCCTATCCTTCATCGGGGCCGGCACGCCGCCGATCATCCCATCCTGGGGGAATATCATGGCCGAAGGCCGTGCGCTTTGGCAGGTGAAGCCCTATATCGTGTTCTTCCCCGCCATCTTCCTGTCCATCACCGTGCTAGCCGTGAACCTTCTCGGCGATGGTCTCCGGGATGCGCTCGACCCGCGCATGGCAAAGAGGCTCTGACCCATGGCAATGCTCGAAGTTGAGAATCTGCAGACGCATTTCCGCACGCCCGATGGCATCAATCGCGCGGTGGATGGCGTGTCCTTCCATGTTGAGGCCGGCGAGACCCTGGCAATTGTGGGCGAGAGCGGTTGCGGCAAATCCGTCACCGCCATGTCCATCCTGCGCCTGATCCCGGAACCACCCGGCAAGATGGCCGGCGCAATCCGCTTCAACGGCAAGAACTTGCTGGAAGTCTCGGAACCCGCGATGCGCGACATTCGCGGCAATGAGATCAGCATGATCTTCCAGGAACCGATGACGTCACTGAATCCGGTGCTGACGGTGGGCCGCCAGATTGGCGAGACGCTGCGCCTCCATCAAGGCATGTCGACGCAGCAGGCAGAAGACCGCGCGGTGGAGATGCTGAAGCTGGTCGGCATTCCGGAAGCCGAACGCCGCGTGAAGGAATATCCGCATCAGCTTTCGGGCGGCATGCGCCAGCGCGTGATGATCGCGATTGCGCTTGCTTGCAACCCAAAGCTGCTGATTGCCGATGAACCGACCACGGCCTTGGATGTGACCATCCAGGCGCAGATCCTCGATCTGATGCGCGACCTCAAGCATCGCGTGGGTGCCGCCATTGTGCTGATCACGCATGATTTGGGCGTGGTCGCGGAAGTTGCTGAGCGCGTGGTGGTGATGTATGCCGGGCGCAAGGTGGAAGAAGCCAAGGTCGGGCCTTTGTTCCGCAATCCGCGCCACCCCTACACGCAAGGCTTGCTCGGGTCCGTGCCCAAGCTGGGGTCCTCGCTAAATGGGACGGAAACCCGCTTGCAGGAAATCCCGGGCCTGGTGCCAAGCCTCAAGAAGAAGCTTGAAGGCTGCGTCTTCGCCAGCCGCTGCACCTATGGCACCGATTTGTGTCGCAACGTCGCCCCGGGCCTCGAAGAAAAGGTGCCCGGCCATATCGTCGCCTGTCATTACGCCGTGACGGAGGCCGCCGCGGCATGAGCACGCCTCTGCTCGAGGTCCATGACCTCAAGAAACACTTTCCTGTCCGCGCCGGGTTCCTGGGCGGGGTCACCGGTTATGTCTATGCGGTGGATGGCATTTCCTTCTCCATCGCCAAAGGGGAAACGCTATCCCTGGTGGGTGAATCCGGCTGCGGCAAATCCACAGTCGGCAAGGCCATTCTGCGCCTGTTTGACATCACGGGCGGCCAGGTAACCTTGGATGGCACCCGGATTGACGATATGCCGGCGGCCACGCTGCGCCCGCTCCGCCGGCGCATGCAGGTGGTATTTCAGGACCCCTATTCCTCGCTCAATCCGCGCATGCGGGTGCGCGATATCCTGGCGGAGCCGATCCGCAATTTCGGCCTGGCCAAGGATGCCGCTGACCTTGAAAAACGCGTTGGCGATCTGATGGACCGGGTTCGCCTGCCGCGTGACGCCGTTCGGCGCTGGCCGCATGAATTCTCGGGCGGGCAGCGCCAGCGCATCGGCATCGCCCGTGCGCTCGCCGCCGAGCCTGATCTGATTATTTGCGATGAGGCGGTGTCGGCGCTGGATGTGTCCGTCAAGGCGCAGATCGTGAATCTGCTGCAGGATTTGCAGAAGGATCTCGGCCTCGCTTTGCTGTTCATCAGCCATGATTTGGCGATTGTGGAGCATATGACGCATCGCGTGGCGGTCATGTATCTCGGTAAGATCGTGGAAGTGGCACCGAAGCGGGAGTTGTTCGCCGCGCCCAAGCACCCCTATACGGAAGCGCTGCTATCTGCCGTGCCGGTGCCCGAGCCAGGCGCGCAGCGCGAACGCGTCATCCTTAAGGGCGATGTGCCGAGCCCTATCAACCCACCCAAGGGCTGCCGCTTCCACACGCGCTGCCCCTATGCGTTTGATCGTTGCCGGCAGGATGAACCCGCGCTCTACCAGACCGAGCCCGGGCATTGGTCCGCCTGCCATTTGCATGACCTCCCGGCGGCGGAAAACCCCCTAGCCGGGGCCAAGGGAGCGGCGCTGATCGCAAAACACTGAAGCAGGTGGGCGCCCCCTTGCGGTGGGGCGCCTTCAGCAGGCAAAATTTCATCTTGAAAAGCTTGACGAAGCCCCATCTCACAGGTGAGGCTAAGGGTTGAACATCCTGGGCTAAGGGTCCGGGCAAAACATAATTTGGAGACGCGCTATGCCGCAGGTGACACTGACCGTGAATGGTCAAACCCATACCGCCGAAGTTGAAGGTCGCACGCTTTTGGTGGAAATGCTGCGCGAAAAGCTCCGCATGACCGGCACGCATGTCGGCTGCGATACCAGCCAATGCGGCGCCTGCGTGGTGCATGTGAATGGCGAGAGCGTGAAATCCTGCACGACGCTCGCGGTGATGTGCCATGGCGCGAATGTGACCACCATTGAAGGCCTCGCGGATGCCGATGGCACACTGCATGTGATGCAGGAAGCCTTCCGCGAATACCACGCGCTGCAATGCGGCTTCTGCACGCCGGGCATGGTGATGAGCGCGATTGACCTTGTGAACAAGCACCCGAATGGCATCACGGAACAGCAAATCCGCGAAGGGCTTGAAGGCAATCTTTGCCGCTGCACGGGCTATCATAATATCGTCAAGGCCATCGCGGCGGCGGCGGAAGTGATGCAGGGCAAGCGCCGCGAGATGGCGCGCGCAGCCGACTAATGGATAGGGGCGAAAGCCCTGGTAAGGCGGTCCGCCAAAGGCCGCTCCGAAACAATATGAAAGGCGATAGACATGAACGTGGTGACACCGTTTGAAGGCATCGGTGCCAGCGTCCGCCGCAAGGAGGATTTCCGCTTCCTGCAGGGGCGCGGCGCTTACACGGATGATGCGGATAAGCCCGGGCAATTGCATGCCTGGATCCTGCGCAGCCCGCATGCCCATGCCCGCATCAAATCAGTGGACATCTCGGCAGCCACTTCCATGCCAGGTGTCGTCGAAATCTATGTTGGCGCCGATATGGCGAAAGATGGCGTGGGTGGCTTGCCCTGCGGCTGGCAAATCCACAACAAGGATGGTTCGTCCATGGCCGAACCGCCGCATCCCGTGCTGGCACATGAAAAGGTGCGGCATGTGGGCGACCCGGTGGCCGTTGCCATCGCCGCGACACGCCAGCAGGCGCGCGATGCTGCCGAAGCCATTGCGGTTGATTACGAAGTGCTGCCCGCCGCCGCCACCATGGAAGCGGCGTTGAAGCCCGGTGCCGCCGCCATTCATGATGGTGTGCCCCGGAACCTCTGCTATGATTGGCATATCGGCGACAAGGCCGTGGTGGATGCTGCCTTTGCCGGTGCCGCGCATGTCGTGAAATTCGATCTGGTGAATAACCGCCTGATCCCGAATGCCATGGAACCGCGCTCCGCAGTGGGCGAGTTTGATCGCGCCACGGGCGATTATACGCTGACCACCACCAGCCAGAACCCGCATGTCATTCGCCTGCTGATGGGTGCCCATGTGCTGCATTTGCCGGAATCGAAGCTTCGCGTGATTGCGCCTGATGTTGGCGGCGGCTTTGGCAGCAAGATCTACCATTACGCGGAAGAAGCGATTGTCACATGGTCCGCCGGCAAGCTTGGCCGCCCGGTGCGCTGGACCGCGGATCGCACCGAAAGCTTCATGTCGGATGCGCATGGCCGGGACCATGTCTCCCGCACCGAATTGGCGCTGGATGCCAATGGCAAGATCCTGGGCCTGAGGGTTTCCACCCAGGCCAACATGGGCGCCTATCTGTCCACCTTCGCGCCCTGCGTGCCGACCTATTTGTACGCGACGCTGCTTGCGGGCGTTTATACAACGCCAGTGATTTATTGCGAAGTGAAGGCCGTTTTCACCAACACCGTGCCGGTGGATGCCTATCGGGGCGCCGGCCGGCCGGAAGCGACCTTCCTGCTGGAACGCCTGATGGATGTGGCGGCGAAGCAAACCGGCATTGACCGGGTGGAACTCCGTCGGCTGAATTTTATTCAGCCCGACCAATTCCCCTATCAAACGCCGGTCGCGCTGCAATATGACAGCGGCAATTACCAGGCGACTTTTGACCAGGCCTTGGCGTCCGCTGATTGGGCCGGCTTCCCGGCGCGGCGTGCCGAAGCGGCCAAGCGCGGTAAGCTGCGCGGCATTGGTTGTTCCACCTATCTGGAAGCCTGCGGCATCGCGCCCTCCGCCGTGGTTGGCAGCCTTGGCGCCCGCGCTGGTCTATATGAGGTCGGTACCATTCGCGTGCATCCGACCGGCAGCGTTACGGTGCTGACGGGTGCCCATAGCCATGGCCAGGGGCACGAGACCACCTTCGCGCAGCTGGTCGCCGATAAGCTCGGCGTGCCGGTGGCGCAGGTTGATATCGTGCATGGCGATACCGCCAAGGTGCCGTTTGGCATGGGCACTTACGGGTCGCGCAGCCTTGCCGTTGGTGGCAGCGCGATGATGAAGGCGATGGATAAAATCATCGCCAAGGGCAAGCGCATCGCGGCGCATCTGATGGAAGCGTCGGTGGATGATATCGAATTCGAACGCGGCACTTTCCGCGTGGCGGGTACGGACAAGACCAAGGCCCTGGTGGATATCAGCGTCGCCGCTTATGTGCCCCACAATTACCCGATCGAGGAATTGGAGCCGGGCCTGGAAGAAACCGCCTTCTATGACCCAAAAAACTTCACCTATCCGGGTGGCTGCCACATCGCAGAAGTGGAAATTGATCCCGATACCGGCCGCGTTGCGGTGGTGAATTTCACCGCCGTGGATGACGTCGGGCGCGTGATCAACCCGATGATCGTGGAAGGCCAGGTGCAGGGCGGTGTCGCGCAGGGGATCGGGCAGGCATTGCTTGAAACCTGCGTCTATGACGCGCATGGCCAGCTGCTTTCCGGTTCCATGATGGATTACACCATGCCGAGGGCGGATGATCTGCCGCCCGTTTCGGTTGCGACCCACACCACGCTTTGCACCCATAACCCGCTTGGCGTGAAGGGCTGCGGCGAAGTGGGGGCGATTGGCTCCCCGCCTGCCGTGATTAATGCGGTGGTGGATGCTCTTTCCGATTATGGCGTGACGCATGTTGAGATGCCGGCAACCCCGGCGAAGCTCTGGCAGATTATCAATAGCGGCCGCCGCGCGGCGGCAGAATAAGGAAAAAGATCCATGTATGATTTCGCCTATCACAAGCCTACCAACCTTGCCGATGCTGCCAAGCTTCTGGCTGATCCGGATGCCAAGGCAGTCTCTGGCGGGCATACGCTGATTCCGGCGCTGAAGCACCGGCTGAACAAGCCTTCAGCGCTGGTGGATTTGTCCGGCATTGCGGAAATGAAGGGCATTCGCCGTGAAGGTAATGCCATCATCATCGGCGCGCTGACACGCCATGTTGAAGTTGCCAATAGCGCGGAAGTGAAGGCGGCCATTCCGGCTTTGGCCTATATGGCCTCACATATCGGCGATGTGCAGGTGCGCAATCGAGGCACCATTGGCGGTTCGGTTTCCAACAACGACCCGGCAGCGGATTACCCGGCGGCGGTGCTAGGCCTTGGCGCCACCATCCATACTAATAAGCGCAAGATCGCCGCGGATGATTTCTTCCAGGGCATGTTCGCGACAGCCTTAGCGGCGGATGAGATTCTGGTGGCGATGGAATTCCCGGTCCCGGAGAAAGCCGGCTATGCCAAGATGAAGAACCCGGCCAGCCGTTATGTCATGGCGGGTGTTTTCGTCTCCAAGGGTGCGGGCGGGGTGCGGGTTGCCGTGAATGGCGCCGGGCCTTGCGTGTTCCGGCAGGCAGATATGGAAAAGGCGCTGGCGGCCAATTGGTCCGCCGATGCGGTGGCCGGCATTGCCCAATCCGCTGATGGGCTGAACAGCGATATCCATGGCAGCGCCGAATATCGCGCCCATCTGGTGTGTGTGATGGCCAAGCGCGCGATAGCGGCAGCCGGCTGAAGCGCCTTCTCTTTACCCGATACAAATGGCGGCCTTCGGGTCGCCATTTTCGTTTTGGGCACGCCCCCGCTGGCCCAAGCCGCGCTTCTGGGCCATGATTGCAAGGCAAGTCGCGGGAGGGTCGCCATGGAAATCAATAACCCCGATACCATCGCCGAGGTTCGCACGGTGTTCGACCGATATGAAGCCGCCATCGCCGCCAATGATGCGGCGGTTTTAGACAGCTCCTTCTGGGATGATCCGCGCGTGGTGCGTTACGGCATCACGGAATTGCTCTACGGCATTGACGCCATTCGCGCCTTTCGTGCCAGCGTTAAATCCTATGCGCCCCGCGCGCAGAAGAAGATCCTCATTACCACCTTCGGGCGCGATTTCGCGGCCACCAATCTGGAATATCATCGCCTTGATAGTGGCTTGGTGGGGCGCGAGACCAAAATCATGGTGCGCATTCCGGAACAGGGCTGGCGCGTTGTCTCTGCCCATGTCTCACTATTGGCGCAAACCGATCCGGGCCGTGTGGCGAAAGGCTGATGCCATGAGCAAAACTGTCGAATGCTTCTACACGCTCTCTTCCCCCTGGATGTATCTTGGCGGCGAGCAATTATTCGAAATCATCAAGCGCCACGGCGCCAATCTTGTGCTGCGGCCCTATGATTTCCGCCTGGTTCAGCCGCATACGGGGGGCATTGCGCTCCGCAGCCGCCCGGAACCGCGGCAGGATTACCATGCGCTGGAACTGGACCGCTGGGCGATGCATCTAGGCATCCCAATCAAGCTGAAGCCCAAACATTACCCGCCATCAGATCAGCGCCAGGCCGGGCATATGGTGATGGCTGCCGCTGCGCGCGGCATGGATGCCATGCGGCTTTCCCATGCGCTGCTCACTGCGCTTTGGCTGGAGGACCGCGATATTGCCGACCCACGCGTCCGCGTCGCCATCGCCGAGGAAGAGGGCATGCCCGGCGAAAGCCTGCACCGGGAAGAGGAAAGTGCCAGCGTCCAGGCAGAGTTTGAGCGCAATAACCGCGACGCCATCGCCCGCGGCGTCTTTGGCGCCCCCACCTTTGTTTGTGATGAGCTTTTCCTCTGGGGTCAGGACCGGCTGTTTTTTCTGAACAAGTATTTGAGCGGCCAGCCCGTGCAATCCGGCCCGGTCAAAGCCATCGCCAAGAGCCGGGCGCGCTGAACATGGCCCGGCATGTCGTGGTGATTGGCGCCGGCGCGGTTGGCGCGGCCTCGGCGCTTGCGGCGCTGAAGGAAGGCTACCGGGTGACCATCCTTGATCCCGGAGAGCCCGGGGGGGAACAGGCGGCATCCTATGGCAATGGCTGCTGGCTCAGCCCCATGTCGGTAATCCCGCCGGCGGTCCCGGGCATTTGGAAGAAGCTGCCGAAATTCCTCTCGGACCCGCTGGGGCCACTCACCATACACTGGCGCTATTTGCCGAAGGTCGCACCCTGGTTGATCCGCTATCTGGCTTCCGGCTGGCGGTGGGAAGATGTGGCGAAGACGGCGGGGGCGCTCCGCCCGCTGGTGCAGGATGCGCCTCGGCTGCACCAGGCTTTGGCTGAACAGGCCGGAGTTGGGCATCTGATCGAAAGGCGGGGGCTGATGTATATCTACCCCTCCCGCGCGGAGTTTGAGGCTGAGCGCAAGGCCTGGGACATCCGCCACCAGGTCGGCGTGCGCTGGATTGAGCTTCACGCGGATGAGCTTCGGCAACGCGAACCGGAACTCGACCGCCGCTATGGTTTCGGGATTTTCGTGGATGAGGGCGGGCATTGCACCGACCCTGGCGCCTATGTCGCGGCCCTGATTGCCCTAGCCCAAGCCGAGGGCGCCAAGCTACACCGCGACCGCGCCACCGGTTTCCGCATTGAAGCCGGGCGTTTGCATGCCGTGACGACAGGGCTGGGGGAGGTCGCCTGCGATGCCGCCGTGATAGCCGCTGGTGCCCATTCCAAGCCGCTGGCGCGGGCGGCTGGGGATGATGTGCCGCTCGAGAGCGAACGCGGCTACCACGCCGAGATTAGCGATCCGGAAGTGGTGCCCCGCCACGGGCTGATGCCCTCAGACGGGAAAATGTCCATCATGCGGACGGCACGCGGCTTGCGCTGCGCAGGGCAGGTAGAGATTGCCGGGATTGCTGCCGCGCCCAATTGGCAGCGGGCAGAAATACTGAAAAAACATTTGCTTGGATGCTTTCCTGGCCTGCCGCGAGACCTGCCTGCGGAGCGGGTAAAATTCTGGCTCGGCCATCGGCCATCCATGCCCGATGGCATGCCCTGCCTTGGTCCATCCCGCGCGACGCCGGATGTGATCCATGCCTTTGGCCATGGCCATACCGGGCTGGTAGGCGCGGCCCGGACCGGCGAGGTAGTCGCGGCGCTGCTCACTGGCCGGGCGCCGCCTATTCCCATCGCGGCCTTCGACACCCGACGATTCATGGCGTTTTTGTAGCCTTTCGCACGCTTCACTTAAGATTTTTCTCGCTTTTCATGGAACGAAGTGTCATGCTGCCAATTACCAGCGTTGCATCCCGCGCGTTGCGGTCATTTATGTGTGGATAGTCAAACAGTGTTTCCTGAAAACGAGCACCAGGATAGCACCGGGCCGATCGAGGCCGAGGTGAAGTGGTACAACTCCCGTAAAGGCTTCGGCTTCGTACTGGGACCAGATGGGCAGGACGTGTTTTTTCACGCCTCTGCCCTGACAGAGTCAGGCATTGAGCCGCCAGATACCGGCGACAAGCTGGTATGCGAGATTGGGTCTGACCGGCAGGGCCGGCGCCTGATCACGCGGATTATGCAGCTGAAGAAGGGCGAAGGTGGTGGCGAAGGGCGCCCGCCGCGCCGTGAATTCGGCGGTGGTGGCGGCTTTGGCGATCGTCCCCCACGCCGCGATTTCGGGGACCGTCCCCCACGCCGTGATTTCGGTGATCGCCCCCCGCGCCGTGATTTCGGTGGTGGTGGCGGGTTTGGCGGCGGTGGTTTCGGTGATCGTCCCCCGCGCCGTGACTTCGGCGGCGGCTTCGGCGGCGGCGGCGGCTTTGGGGATCGTCCCCCGCGTCGTGATTTCGGGGATCGTCCGCCGCGGCGCGAATTCAACCGCGATGAAGGCGGCCCGACCTATGACATCGCCGGCACGGTCAAGTGGTTTGACCAGGTCCGCGGCTTTGGCTTCGTGACGCCGGAAGATGGCGGCCAGGATGTCTTCCTGCATTCATCGGTGCTGCAGCGCGCCGGCAAGCAGGATGTGCAGCAAGGCGAAAAAGTCGCGCTTGAAGTGCGCGATGGTCAGCGCGGCCGCCAGGCCGTGAATATGAAGGACTGAAGCAGCCAGCGTTGTGGTCCATTGGGCCGCTACGGGGTTCAGAAAACGAGGGGCATGTCCCCTCGATTTTTTTGGCGTGGCGGCGCTAGTGCTGTTTCCATTCTTGATTGAGAAAACTCAAGCAAGCGAACGCATCATTACCGAATTTCAGTAAAAACGCGTATTTTCAATGCCTTATTTCACCGCTTTTTCATCTCCCTCTGAGAAATTCAGGGTGTCCCGAAAATCGGGCGCAGCGAAGGGAAAATCCCGTGAATTTGAATTCGGTGAACACCAATCTTCCGGCGATGACCGCACTTCAGTCCCTGAACCGGACCAATGATGCGCTTGGTGTCGTGCAGAAGCGCGTTTCCACTGGTTATCGTGTCTCCGATGCCAACGCTGATGGCGGCGCTTTTGCTGTCGCGCAATCCGTCCGCGGCGACATCGCGGGATTGACGGCCGCCAATGAGTAATTGGGCGGTCTTAAGGGCGTGATTGACGTTACCCTGCTGGGCCTCCTGCAAGTCTCCAGGACCATGGTGGAATTGCGGACCGTGCTGACACGCCTTGCCGTTGGCACCATCAGTGATGATCAGCGCGATCAATATGAACTGCAGTTCGGCCAATTGCGTACGCAGGTAGAACGATTTATCGAAGACGCCGCTTACCATGCCCGCAGTGCGCTCTCTACTGTGGCCACGTCCGGCGGCGGGAATATCGTTGCCATCAGGAATGAGGCTGGCACAACACTCACCATTGCAGCCTTTGACGGCGTCACAGACTTTCTGGTCACCGCCGCGCCTACTGACGCATCAGGCGCGAAATTGGCCATCACCGGGGATTGGAGCGATTTGAATGGCGCCATCAACGATGCGCTCAACCGTTTGGGTGCGGATGCACGCTACATTGATGCGCAGGTCAGCTACAATCGGGACAAGCTGGACGCGGTTGAAAGTGGGCTTGGCACCTTGATTGGTGCGGATATCGCCAAGGAAACGGCGAAGCTTCAGGCGTTGCAAATCCGTCAGCAGCTCGGCACTCAGACACTGTCCATCACCAACCAGGCGCCACAAGCCCTGCTGTTACTTTTGGGGCGCTGATGCAAATCCAGTCTCAAGGCTGGCTTCATTCCTGAAGGAGGCTCTCACGCGGCATGATCGCAGCGCCCGATCCAAAATGGATCACGCTGCAATCGGCTTCCGTGAGAGCTTGCTTCAAGGTCGTGCAATGCCGATGCCGAATTGCCCGCGACACAAATGTCAGGAATTTCCATAACTATGCAAAATACCTTTTTCTCAATAAATTATCTGCGATAATTCATCAAATTTTATACTTTTCATCTTTAAATGATCTGCGACCAAAAATTGGTTTCTGCTGGGGAAAAAAATCTCATGAGCCTTTCTTCCGTGAATACCAACCTCGGCGCCATGTTGGCGCTGCAGTCACTCAACCGCACCAATGAAGCCTTGGGGGAATGCAAAAGCTCATCTCCACCAGCTATCGCGTCGCCGATGCCAAAGATGACGGTGGCGCCTTCGCTGTAGCACAGTCCATCAAGGACGATACCGCTGCCCTTACCACCGTCAATGAGCAGTTGGGCGGCCTGCGTGGGCTTTTGGATGTTTCGCTTACGGCGCTTCAGCAGGTCTCAAAGACCATGATCGAAATCCGCAGCGTCCTCACGCGCCTCTCTGATGGCACGTTGGCAGATTCCGCGCGCGATCAATACAATCAGTAAAACGACCAGCTGCGCACGCAGGTAGAAAATTTTCTTGCCGATGCCCGCTATCTTGGCCACAATCTGCTGACCGGCACTTCGCCCACCGACGACGTCGTGACGTCAAGAGGCGAATCAACCGAAACCGCCAATCTTTCCACGCTGGCAGCCTTGGGGCCCGATTTCAACTTCATTGTGGCGGCCGGCCCCTTTGCGGATGCAGCGGATGCACGCGCCGCGCTTGAGGAGACCACCGGCGATTTTCATTTTGTGAACACAACCATCAATAACGCCATGAACCGGTTGGGCTCCGATGCGCGCTATATTGACGCACAAGTCGTCTATAACCGGGACAAGCTTGATTCCATGGAAGGTGAGCTGGGTACCCTGATTGATGCTGATCTCGCGCGCCAATCGGCGCGGCTCCAGGCGCTGCAAATTCGCTAGCAGCTTGGCAGCCAGACACTGTCCATCGCCAATCAGGCGCCGCAATTCCTGATGTCGCTCTTTGGCGGGCCGTAACGGGCTGGCGCCAATATTGGAACGGCGCTTCACCCGAAGCGCCGCGGCCTGAGCCCGGCATGGAACCAGCTGATCATGGAATAGATATCAAAGACCGGCAGGCCGAGCGCTTCACGGAGCGTCGCCGCATAGGGCGGCATATTGGTGCATTCCAGCACAATCGCGCCAATATCCGGATGCAGCGCAACCAATTCTTGCCCCGCATCCAGGATATCCTGCGTGGCCAAAACAATGTCCATATCCCGCTGATCAGCTCGGATCAAGACGCGGAAAAACTCGCGCCCGCCTTCCGTGCCGACACAGGGTATATCGCGCGCAACACCGGCGGCGTCCAGATGCGCGGGGGTCAGTGATTGCTTGCTGACGGTAATCACGCCAACCCGCTTGCCAGGCGGCAGGGTTGCCTGCACCCAGGGCACCTGCATCAAGGATGATGTCGCTACCGGCACCTGCACCGCTTCGGCTAATTCGCGCTGAAAGAGCGACAGGAAGCCACAGTTGGTGGTGATGGCCTCGGCGCCCAGATGGACCAATTCCTGCGCGGCAGCAATAAAATCCGGCAATAGCCCTTGGGCCCCCAGCAGCACAACCTTCTCAGGCGTCGCCCCCGGCACCACGCGAAACAGCACGGGGAAGGGCCAGGTCTCGCCATTGCCCATATCGCCGGGGATACGGGGAAAGCGCGCTTCCAGCATCAATATGCCAAGCGGCGCGCCATAGATGGATTTACCGCCACGCGCGATGCGCGGCGCTGCATTTGGGGTGTTCATTCCCGGAGCTTAGATGGTTAAGCTGCCTGCCAACAATCCCGGGGAGTTTCAAACCATGAGCTTTCGTCTGCTTGCGGCCCTTATGGCCGGCCTGATCGCTTCGCCCGCCCTGGCCCAGCACGAATGGCCCAATCGCCCGATCACGCTGATGGGTGGTTTTCCTAATGGGGCCGGCACGGATATTTATGCGCGGCGCCTGGCGGAACCGCTCTCCCGCGCGCTTGGCCAGCCGGTGGTGGTGGATAATCGCACCGGCGCTGGCGGCAATATTGGGTCTGATTTCGTGGCGAAGGCCCGGCCAGATGGCTATACCTTCTATTTCGGCACGGCGGGCACGCATGCGATTAACGCCACGCTCTACAAGAACCTCCCCTTTGACGTGCAGCGGGATTTCACGCCCGTGGTGCTGCTCGGCGATGTGCCGAATGTCATGATCGTCAGCACCGATAAGCGCCCGCAATTCCAGAATTGCGCGCAGGTGTTGGCAGCGGCGCGGGCACGGCCTCAGGCGGTCTCCTTTGGGTCCACCGGCAATGGCGCCTCCACCCACCTCGCTGGCGTGCAATTCGCCATCACGGTCAATCTTGATCTGCTGCATGTGCCCTATCGCGGCCAGCCGGGCGCCATGGCGTCCTTGCTTGCGGGCGATACGGACCTGTTCTTCAACCAATCCGGCGCAGCCATGGGGCGGATCCGCCAGGGCCAGGTCCGGCCATTGGCGGTGATGAGCCCCGCACGGCTTGCGGCGTTGCCGGATGTGCCCACGGTCGCCGAGGCTTGCGGCACGCCGCCCATGGATACCAGCACCTGGTACGCCATCCTCGCCCCGGCCAACCTGCCGGAACCGATCCTGCGGCGCATGAATGCCGAGGTGAATCGCATCATCACAACGCCCGAATTCCGCACTTGGCTTGTGCAGGATCAGGCCATCACGCCCCCCGCCGCGCCCAATTCGCCCGAGCAATTCCGCGAAACCCTGGCGCGCGATATCGCCCGCTGGGCCGAGGTGGTGCGGCGTTCCGGCGCGACCGTGGATTGAAGCCGCCCGTCATCTTGCAAGCCCACGCTGGCAGCCCTATTCGGGGGTCAAACCGGAGCAAGATCGATGGATATGCAGCATTCCCAGGAAGCCCATGCCGAAATTCGTGAGGAGGTGCGCAAGCTCTGCGCCCGCTTCCCTGGTGAGTATTGGCGCGAACTCGACACGCGTCGCGGCTACCCGAGTGAATTCGTCAAGGCTTTGACCGATGCCGGCTGGCTGGCGGCATTGATCCCGGAAGAATATGGCGGTTCTGGCCTGCCGCTTTCCGCTGCCGCTACGATCTTGGAAGAAATCCACGCAACCGGCTGCAATGCCGCTGCCTGTCATGCGCAGATGTACATCATGGGGACCATCCTGAAGCATGGCAGCCCCGAGCAGAAGCAGAAGTATTTACCGAAAATCGCCACTGGCGAATTGCGCCTGCAAGCCTTTGGGGTGACGGAACCGACCAGCGGTACGGATACCACGAGCCTGCGCACCTTCGCGCAAAAGCAGGGCGACAAATACATCGTCAATGGCCAGAAGATCTGGACCAGCCGGGCAGAGCATTCCGATCTAATGCTGCTGCTCGCGCGCACCACGCCGCGCGATCAGGTGGCCAAGCGCACCGATGGGCTTTCCACCTTCATCGTGGATATGAAAAAGACGCTCGGCAATGGTCTAACCATCCGTCCGATCCGCACCATGATGAACCATAATTCCTGCGAGGTCTTCTTCGATAATATGGAAGTCCCAGCGGAGAATATGGTCGGCCAGGAAGGCAAGGGCTTCCGCTATATCCTGGATGGAATGAATGCCGAACGCCTGTTGATTTCGGCTGAGACCATTGGTGATGCCAAGTGGTTTATCAACAAGGCCGTGGATTATTCCAAGCAGCGCGTGCTGTTTGGCCGCCCGATCGGGCAGAATCAGGGCGTGCAATTCCCGATCGCCAAGGCCTATGCGCAGATGCGCGCGGCCGAAGCGCTGATCCAAAAGGGCCTCGAGAAATTCGAAGCGGGGCTCCCCTGCGGTGAGGAAGCCAATATGGGCAAGATGCTCGGCGCCGATGCGGCCTGGGCGGCGGCGGAAGCCTGCCTGCAAACCCATGGCGGCTTCGGCTTTGCCGAGGAATATGATGTGGAGCGTAAGTTCCGCGAAGCGCGGCTTTATCAGGTAGCGCCGATCAGCACCAACCTGGTGCTGAGCTATGTGGGCGAGCATGTGCTCGGCATGCCGCGGTCCTACTGATGGCCTCTCAGCCCTTGAAGGACCTGTTCGTCGTTTCGATGGAACAGGCGGTGGCCGCCCCCTATTGCGCGTCTCGGCTGGCGGATGCCGGGGCGCGCGTCATCAAGATCGAAAGGCAGGAAGGCGATTTCGCCCGCGCCTATGATGCGGTAGCGAATGGGCAATCGAGCTATTTCATCTGGCTTAATCGCGGCAAAGAAAGCCTTTGCCTTGATATCAAGAAGACAGAAGACAAGGCGCTGCTCGAAAAGCTCATCGCCAAGGCAGATGTCTTCATCCAGAACCTCGCCCCAGGCGCCATGGCGCGGGCGGGTTTTGGTTCGGCGGAATTGCGCGCGCGTTATCCGCGCCTGATCACCGTGGATATTTCGGGCTATGGTGAGGAAGGCGATTACGCCGCGATGAAGGCCTATGATTTGCTGGTGCAGGCGGAAAGTGGTGTGGCTTACGTCACTGGCCGCGCAGAGGGTCCTGGCCGCGTTGGGGTTTCGGCCTGCGATATCGCCTGCGGCATGCATGCCTATGCTGCGGTGTTGGAAGCGCTGATTGATCGCGGCATTACCGGCAAGGGCAAGGGCATTGCTGCCTCGCTATTCGATGGCATGGCGGATTGGATGACGGTGCCGCTGCTGCAATATGAAGGCACGGGCCGAAACCCGCCCCGTATAGGCATGGCGCATCCTTCCATCTGCCCCTATGGCGCCTTCACCACCAAGGATGGCGCGGATGTGTTGATCGCCATTCAGAATGAACGCGAATGGGCCGGCTTCTGCGCCCAATTCCTGGATGAACCTGATCTGCCTGAGCGTGAGGGCTTTCGCGCGAATAATGAACGCGTCGCCAATCGCCCCATGGTGGATGGCCATATCGGCAAAATGTTCGCGACGCTGACGCGGGAAGAGTGCGCGGCCAAGTTACGCCGCGCCAATACGGCCTTTGGTTTCATCAATGATTGCGGCGGCCTGCGCGACCACCCGGCGTTGAGGCGCGTTGCGGTTGAAACCGAAAAAGGCCTGATCAAGGTCGGTGCACCGCCGGCGAAGCTATCCGATGGCGCGCGCAGTCTCGGGCCGGTGCCGCGACTTGGTGAGCATTCCGCCGCCATTCGTGCGGAATTTGGCGGATAGGTGGGGCAGGGGCTGGAATTGGTGACGCGTCGCGCCCATTTCAGCCTTTCTTAGTCAAAGCGGGGGATTTCCATGCAACGTCGTGATGTTCTCAGTTTGGCTGGCGCCGCTGCGCTGGCACCTTTCGCCAAGCCTGCCTTGGCCCAACAAGCTTGGCCTTCTGGCCCGGGCCGCATCATTGTGCCCTTCGCGGCTGGTGGCCCGACCGATGTACCGGCGCGCCTTTTGGCCGATGAGAAATCGAAATTCCTGCCATCCCGCCTTGTAGTCGAAAACCGCACCGGTTCGGGTGTGGTGATCGGCACGGATCTTGTCAGCAAGGCGCCGAAGGATGGCCTGACCATTCTTTACACCACCATCGCCCATGCCTGTTTGCGTGCACTGTTTGATCGCCTGCCCTTTGACCCGGTCGCGGACTTCACGCCTATTGCCTATATCGGTCAGATCCCGATGATCATGCTGGTCAATAAGGATTTGCCGGCGCGCAACCTACCGGAACTGATTGACCTGCTGCGCAAGAACCCGGGCAAGTACGATTACGCGTCCAGCGGCAATGGCGGCGCGGTACATTTGGCGAGTGAGCTGTTCCTGCATATGGCGGGTGGGCTTAAGGCTAATCACATTCCCTTCCGAGGGTCATCGGCGGCGATGCCGGAAGTGCTTTCCGGGCGCATCCCGATCATGCTGGATGTCGCGGCGGCGGCGCTGCCCTACATGCAGCGCGGTGAATTGCGCGCGCTTGCCATCAGCACCAGGGAACGCATGCCCTATGCGCGAGATCTGCCGACCTTCATTGAAGGCGGCGTTGCGGGGTATGAGGCTTATACGTGGCATATGGCGCTGGTGCCGGCTGGCACACCTGCTGCGACGGTGCGGGCAATCAATGCCGCCTATAATCGCGCGCTGTCGCAGGAGAGCGTGAAGAATAGGCTCGCGGATATGACCATGGATGTCACCACCAACAGCACGCCGGAAAGCACCGCGCGCTTCCTGGCGTCTGAGATGGCTAAGTGGGAGCCGATCATTCGCGCTGCCGGCATTAAGCCGAATTAATGCCGCGCGGGCGGGGGTCAGCTCTCGCCCGCTTTATCACGCACCTAACGGACCAGGAGCATGACCCAACTACCCGCGACCATGCTTTTTATTGACCATGGCAAGGGCGGTGCGCCGGAGGTTCTGGTTCCTGCGCAAACCGCGCTGCCCACCCCGGCGGCGGATGAGGTGCTGATCCGTGTCCTGGCAACGGGCGTCAATCGTCCGGATGTTGCGCAGCGTGAGGGCAGCTACCCGCCGCCACCCGGGGCCTCGCCCATCATCGGCCTGGAATGCGCGGGTGAGGTGGTGGCGCTGGGCGCGGCGGTCATGCGCTACCAGATCGGGGACCGTGTCTGTGCGCTCACCAATGGTGGCGCCTATGCCGAATATTGCGCAGCGCCTGAAGGGCAAACGTTCCCGTGGCCCAAGGGCTATGATGCTCTGCACGCCGCGGCCCTGCCGGAGACCTATTTCACCGTCTGGGCCAATATGTTCGGCCATGGGCGGCTTGCCGCCGGGGAGACAGTGCTGATCCATGGCGGGTCTTCAGGCATTGGCGTGACCGCCATTCAATTGGCCAAGGCTTTTGGCGCGCGGGTCATCACCACCGCCGGGAATGCGACGAAATGCGCTGCCTGCCTCGAATTGGGTGCCAATGCCGCAATTGACTATCGCGCCCATGATTTCGCCGAGGAAATCCAGCGCCTGACCGATGGCAAGGGTGTCAATGTGATCCTGGATATGGTCGGTGCCGACTACTTCGCACGCAACCTGAAATCCCTGGCGCGCGATGGGCGTTTAGTGGTTATCGCCTTTCTGGGTGGCTTCAAGACGGAAGCTGATCTGCGCCCGATCATGGTCAAGCGGCTCACGGTCACAGGCAGCACCATGCGCCCGCGCACAACGGCTGAGAAAGGGGAGATCGCGGCAGCCTTGGCTGCCAAGGTCTGGCCGTTGTTGGAAGCGGGCAAGGCAGGCCCGCGCATTTTCCAGACCTTCCCGATGGTCGAAGCAGCGGCGGCGCATCGGTTGATGGAAAGCAGTGCCCATATTGGCAAGATCATGCTCAAGGTTGCGGATTAGGCGCGGCACTTGTTCTATCTGCTGCTTCTGGCGGCGCTGGCTTGCGCGCTTTCGCTGTGGCGCCAGCAGCGCGGGGCGGGCAGGGTGCTGACGGCGGGGTTGGGTGTTTTGTTCCTCGCCGGGGCACTAGCAGGCTGCTGAAAAGTTGTCATTGAGCATCGTCATTTTGTCTTGTGAGCATGTTTTCAACGCTGCCTGCGCCTACGCACAGCCAATTTCAGTGATTTTTTGGCCCGGTCGGCACACTCTGGAC